>NZ_JBLWFK010000001.1:0-711510 GCF_048323675.1 Haliea sp. E17 | reverse complement strand
CGTGGGGCGGCCTGGCGTGGGGCGGCCTGGCGTGGGGCGGCCTGGCGTGGGGCGGCCTGGCGTGGGGCGGCCTGGCGTGGGGCGGCCTGGCGTAGGGCGGCCTGGCGGCCGCTGCGTGGCCTGCGGGCGGGAAGGCTCTTTTACTCCATTGCGGGCGCTTGCGGCGCGTTGGCCTGTTGGAGCCCGGAATTGCCGCGTGGCTGCCGGGTTTTGAATGAGCTTGGAGATTACATGCTACTGAAGTCCACGGAAGCCGGTGTCGTGGGCTGGCGCATCGCGATGGTGAGGTGGTTCCGCTTGGGGATCGAGCTCGCACCGACGCCCTCCAAGTCCGTAAAAGTGCCTTCCCACCCACTGGCAACGCGGGAGTGAATTCAAGCTTTCGCGCACTGCCGATCACCTGTCTTTGACGTCTTGCGTCTGCCCGCTGACTCCTGACTCCTGACTCCTGACTCCTGACTCCTGACTCCTGACTCCTGACTCCTGACTCCTGACTCCACGCCATACCAGACCCGGTGTTCAGCGCAGGGCGAAGTTCGCCTGTCGTCGTTTGGCACCCGCATTGGCGTCGGGTGGTGCATGTCTTTTGCGGACTTGGAGGGCGTCGGTGCGAACTCGATCCCCAAGCGGAACCGCCACCGCAACGCGATGCGCCAACCCACCACACCGGCTACCGTGCAGCCAGGTAGCATGTAATCTCAAACCTCATTCAAAACCCGGCAGCCACGCAGCAATTCCGGGCACCCACAGGCCAACGCGCCGCAAGCGCCCGCAATGGAGCAAAAGACATGCACCGCCCGGCGCCAATGCCGCGGCCGCAAGGCCGCAAGGCCGCAAGGCAACCACGCCGCCCCCCGAAGGAGCAAATGACATCCAGAACCCGCCGGCATCCCCATTCAGGGACAAAGCCGAATCAGGCGCCAAACTCCCCCGTCGCGTGCCTCGCCGCTACGTAGCCAAAGGTAAACGCCGGTCCGATACTGCAACCGGCACCGGGGTACACACCGCCGTTCATCGAGGCCGCACAGATGCCCACCGCGTAGAGTCCGGGAATCACGCTGCCGTCCTCCTTCAGCACACGGGCGTACTCGTCGGTCACGACGCCGCCATAGGTGCCGACGTCACCGGGATTCACCGGTACAGCGTAGAACGGGCCTTCCTCGATGCGGCCGAGGGTGCCGTTGGGTTGGTGGGCGGGATCGCCGAGCCAGCGGTCGTAGGCGCGGGCGCCGCGGCCGAAATCCTCGTCGCGGCCGGCGTCGACGAACCCGTTAAAGCGCTGCACTGTCGCGGCCAGGGCCTCGGGCGCAATGCCGAGTCTCTCTGCCAGCGCCTCGATGCTGTCCGCCTGCTTGAGGAAGTCCTCGTCGTACCAGCTCTGCGGCTTTTTGCTGCCGGGCATGGTGCCGGCGATCATGTAGTTCTGCAGGACCCTGCTGTCAAAGACGGCCCAGCTGGGGACCGCAGGCACGTCCTTGTGGCGCTCCAACATGCCCTTGCAATAGGCCATATAGGAGCCGCCCTCGTTCATGTAGCGCTGGCCGCCCTGGTCGACGAGGATGGCGTGGGGCGCGGCGGTGAGGCGCTGGGCGGGGCTTTTCACCTCGTCGTTTTCCCAGCCGGGCTGGAAAGTGCTCTGGAAGCCGACCATCTCGCCCATGTTGGCGGTGGCCGCGCCGTGGCGCGCCATGGTCTCGATCATCTCCCCGGTGTTGCCGACGGAGGCATTGCTCCAGGCGACTTCGGTATTGGGAATGTAGTGCTCGCGCATGGTCGCATTGTGGGAGAAACCGCCGGCGTTCATGAGAACGCCGAGGGTGGCGCCGATACGCCAGGGCTGGCCCTCGCGGTTGACGATCACGCCCTTGACGGCGCCGTCTTCGAATACCAGCTCGCTGACAGGTGTCTCGGTGCGGATTTCGACCCCGGCGCGCAGTGATGCCTGCAGCATGCGCCCCTGCAGCGCGGCGCCCGCGGTGACCAGGCGTTTGCCGGTAAGCCTGGCGAGTATCGTGCGCAAGGCGACGCGCAACATGATTTTGCGCGCCTGCCAGGACGTGCGGTAATAGCCCAGCAGCATCATCTCGTCCATGTAGGCTGGAAGTTCGGTGAAACCGGGAAACAGTTTGTCGGCCCATTCGCCCAGTTCGCGAAGATCGAATACTTCCGCCCGCACGGTACGGCCCTGCTCTGAACCGCCGGGCGCTTCATCGTAATAGTCGGGCCAGTACTTCGCCCGATCGAGCCTGATACCCTGGCTGATCAGGAACTCCAGCATGCGCGGCGCCTCGGCGACGTACATCTGCCGCCGCTCCGGCGTGGCTGCCGGGGAATCCGGCTGGTCGGCGGTGGTCGCCTCGAGATAGGCCAGGGCCTGCCCGGGGCTGTCGGGCACGCCGTCGCGGGCCATGAAACGGTTGTTGGGAATCCACATGACACCGCCGGAACGCCCGGTGGTACCGCCGACGATAGGCAGTTTTTCGAGAATCAGGACTCGCTTGCCGAGGGAGCGCAGGTACAGCGCCGCGGACATGGACCCGCCGCCGCTGCCCACCACCACAAAATCGAAGGTTTCATCGAATGCTGTCACCGGCTCTCCTTATTGTTTGATCGCGCCCACCTGAGCGAGCCATGGTACACCAGACCTCGCACGCGCCACAGCTTGGAAAAAACGCTGAAAAAAACGCGCCCATCGGCGTTCCCCCGCTGTACGGGGCGATTGCATGCGAGCGCGCTCCGGCCGGGCCTGCCTGGTGTATGATGGCAACCAGAATAGACGCCGCACCACGAAACCCATAATTACGGAGTGGTAATCAAGCATGTTTTTCAACGGGCAATTCCAGAACGGTTACGTCACCGGCAACCTCGAACGGGCTGTGGAGATCATGGGCGCACGCTGCGCCATCGAGCACTTTGACTTCGACGACGTCGCGATTCCGGTGCGCACGCCCAGCGGCGCGGGCGTGGCGGAATTTCGCGTCGCCCTCGCCTGGACCGGCCACCACCACCTCGAACTGATCCAGCCGGGGGACGGGCTGGTGGACCTGTACCGGGATTACCTCCCGAGCGGGGCGACCCTGCGCTTTCATCACTTCGGCATGCGCTGTGCCGACCTCGCGCCGGTGCGGCTGGCTGCCGCGGAAAAACACTGGCCTGTCGCCCTCGAAGGCAGCGTGCCCGGCATCGACTTTCTCTACCTCGATGCGCGGGCCGACCTCGGCCACTACCTGGAATACATCTGCGCCAGCCCCGAGGGCTGGGCGGGATTGCGCTGGCCCGCCGGCCTCGAAATCAGCTGAGCAGCGCGCGCACGGTTTCCACCCGGCCCGCCGCGGCCTCGGCGGCGGGGGAAAACAACTCGGGGATACCGGTCTCCGGCCCGGTTGCCAGCACCTGGGGATTACCATTGACCCAGATGGAGCGGCAGATACGCCGGGCGATCAGCCAGTTTTGGCCGTCCCGGACCAGGGTATCGTCATACCAGCCGCCGGACTCGAACATGTTGCCGCCCTCGCCGACATCGCGGATAAAGCGGCCGAGTACGTAACTGAAGCAGTGCGCGCGGTCGCCCTCGATGGTTACGGTATGGTTGGTGGTGATGTGCTGGGTCGCGGTAAACGGCGCGTGAATCGCCGCGAAGGCCTCGCGCAGCGGCTCCAGGCCGCTCCACACGGCGCCACCGCCGAAATCGATACTGATGTCCGGGGTGAACACCTGGTCGAATAGTGCCCACTGCAGGGTATCCACCGCGGTGGCGTAGAGATTGGTGGTGTGCACCACGCCCATGCGATCGTTATTGTGCATTCTCGAAACTCCTGTTGATCGTTATTGTTGGTTTTTTTCCGGGAAACTGGCGAAACCGAAGGCCGCGAGTTTAGCCAGTTGCTCGGCCTGCTCCTCCAGCGGCGTAACATCGTCGGAGAATGTGCGGTGCATGGCAACCGCGAAAAACATGCCGAAGGCCGCCAACGAGAAGAAATCCGGCGGGATGTCCTCGCGGACAACGCTGCTCATCGCTTCACCGCGCTGCTGGAACAGGGGCGCGAGATGCTCGCGGTACAGTTCGCGGCCCTGCTTCGGGTCGGCGAACAGGGCCGAGGCCAGCAGCGGGTAGATCGCCTCCATGTTCTCCAGGTGCCGGCGGCAGGACGCCTCGGTAAGCGACAGCAGTTCCTCGGGCGTCGTCGCCTCGCGGTAACTGCCGGCGCGCTCGTGCATGCCGCGCATGACTTCCAGCAGTGGCTCGATCACCGCTTCGGCGAACAGCGCCTCCTTGGATTCGAAGTGCCCGTAGATCGTTGCCTGGTTGACCCCGGCTGCCCGGGCCAGGTCGCGGGTGCGCGCGCCCTGCAGCGAGGTCTGGCTGAACACTTCCCGCGCGGCGTCGAGAATTTGCCGGCGCCGCTCCTCCGCGGGCAGATAGGCCCTGCGCGGGCGCGGTTCGGCGCTGGTGTCAGCGGGTTTAGGCGCTTTCTTGTCGGTTTTTATATCCATGTTTTCTCCTCTTTCCCTGATTTACCACTCCATATGAGCAAAGGCTAGTGCCCGCTCTCGCACACCATCCAAATAAAACTAACCACTTGGTTGAATCTATCATGAGAGTTGTCTAAGCTCAATTCCCCGGGGCCAGACCATCACAATAATCGCCCCGCACGCCTTCAGGAGGAGTCATCGCATGACTGCAAGCAATTCCCTCGCCACCGGTGCGGATATCGAACGCCAGGCCGACCAGTGGATGAACGACCCCTACGGATATTTCCGCAACTCCACCACCCTCATTCACTCCACCCCGCGGGAGGAATTCGAGGCCGTGCAACTGGCCGCGATCAACCAGCGGCTGGCGCAGCGGCGGGAGCAGATCCCGGTGCTGGCGAAGCTCGCCGACGCCCAGGGTATCGACCGGGTGGAAAACCTCAACGACGCCGCCGCCCTGCTTTTCGAGCACAACGTCTACAAGTCCTACCCGGTTACCCTGCTGGCGAAACAGCGTTTCGACCAGTTGACGAAGTGGCTGGACAAACTGACGCCCTACGACCTGAGCACAGTGGATGTCAGCGACTGTACGTCTATCGACGGCTGGCTCACCCGCCTGCGCGACTCGACGCCACTGGATGCGGCCACTTCTTCCGGCACCAGCGGCACCCTGTCGGTCTTCCCCAAGACCAAGCGCGACTACGGGCTGTCCGCGCGCGCATTGCGGGTACAACTAGTGCAGGATTTCGGCTCCGAGCCCGGCGCGGACAACCTGCAGGAGAAACTGCACGTCATGACGCCGATGTACCGCGACGGGCACAGTTCCGCCGGCGGCTTCGCCAAGTACCTCGGCGTGGAGTTCTGCCAGGGCGATGAAAGTTACCTGCACACCGCCTTTTCCCACAAGATCAGCAGCGACCTCATGTGGCTCGCAGGCCGCCTGCGCCAGGCCCAGGCCCGCGGCGACATGTCGCGGCTCGACGTGCCCGAGAACCTGCTCGCCCGGCGCGCCGAGCTGGAAGCCATGCAGCGCGATGCGCCGGCCCGCCAGGCCGCGTTCATCCAGGAAATGGTGGAACAGCTAAAGGGCCAGAAGGTCTTCGCCATGGGTACCACCCCGATGTTCTACCAGATCGCCAGGGCGGGCCTGGAGTCCGGCGTCAGCCACGTGTTCTCCCCGGATTCCATGGTGATGGGCGGCGGTGGCGCCAAGGGCATGGTACTCCCGGATAACGTCAACGAGGTGATCCTCGAGTTCTTCGGCGCCAGCAAGATGTGCGCAAGCTACGGCATGACCGAGCTGAACACCTTCTTCGTCTCCTGCGAGCACAACCGCTACCACTTCACCCCCTGGGTAGTTCCCTTTGTCCTCGACCGCGACAGCGGCAAGCCGCTGCCGCGCAGCGGTGTACAGACCGGACGCGCCGCCTTCTTCGACATGACCCACGACGGCACATGGGGCGGCATCGTCACCGGCGACAAGTTCACCGTGAACTTCGATACGCCCTGCCCCTGCGGCCGCAGCAGCCACTATATCGAAGGCGCGGTGTCGCGTTTCTCCGACGAGGGCGGCGACGACAAGATCACCTGTGCCTCGACCCCGGACGCCCAGGCGGAAGCACTGGATTTCCTGGTTTCACTCGATATCTGAGCACGCGGAGACACACGGCATGGGCAACACATTCATTTCCCCCGCGATCATTCGCGGCGAAGTCATCGAAAGCAACCTGCTGGAATTCGGCGGGCGCGGCGGCGACATCAGTTTCCTCGCGCCGGACCCGGCGCAGTTGATCGACCGCCTGCCGCTGGCCAGTCCCGGGCAGATGCAGGACCTCTACGAACTGAGCTTCGAGGACATCCTCGACTTCCTGCAGGAACTCGGCGGCCAGCTGGCCTTCGACAAAAATCCCTGGATCCAGCAGGCTTTCGAGCAGAGCCTGCAGACCGCGCCGACCACCGAGCCGATCATGCGCGGCTTCTACACGCACATGCCGGCGATGTTCGACAAGGAGCGCATCCGCCGCTGGTGCAACATGAGCATCCCCATCGAGTATCTCGAGGGCTGGGTGGAAAAACAGGTGGAACAGACCCAGGTGGCAATTCGCGCCTACGGCTCGCGCGCGCTGCACATCATCGCCGGCAACGGCCCGGTGCTGGGCGCCCTGACCCTGATCCGCGGCGCTATAACGCGCAGCGACACCATCATCAAGGTGCCCTCCAACGACCCTTTCACCACCGCGGCCATCGCCCGCACCATGTGCGACTTCGCGCCGGACCACCCGATCACGAAGCACCTGGCGGTGGCCTACTGGCGCGGCGGCGACGAGGCCCTGGAGAAGAAACTCTACCAGCCCCACAATATCGAGAAGATCGTCGCCTGGGGCGGTTTCGCCTCGGTAAAACACGTGACGAAATACATCCAGCCGGGACTGGAGCTGATTTCCCTGGACCCGAAAAACAGTGCCAGCATCGTCGGCGCGGACGCGCTCTCCTCCCCCGCCCTGCGCAGCGAAACCGCCAGCCGTATCGCCGCGGATGTCGGCGCGGTCAACCAGACCGCCTGCTCCAGCTGCCGGGTGGTCTACGTGATGTGCGGCACCGACGACGCCGGCATCGCTGCGCTGAAGCAGCTCGGCGAGGACGTCTACGCAGCACTGCTGGAACTGCCCGAGGATTTCAGCACCACGCCCAAGGCCTACGACCCCGAGCTGAAGTCCCACGTGGACGGCCTGCGCCTGATGGACGACTGGTACGACATCATCGGCGGGGAGCGCGGTGAAGGCGCGGTGATTGTCTCGCACATGCCGGAGGCGGTGGATTTTCGCGACTACCTCGCGGACCGCACGGTGAACCTGGTGCCGGTCGACACTCTCGACGAGGTGCTCGGCGCGGTCGATGCCTACACCCAGACGGTGGGCGTCTTCCCGGACTCGCTGATGGAACAGGTGCGCCACAAGGCGGCGCTCTATGGCGGGCAACGCTTTGTCTCGCTGGGTTACGCCTTCAACGGGCCGGGACTGGTGGGTCCGCAGGACGGCATCGAGCCGCTGCGGCGCATGTGCAAGTGGATTGTCACCGAGCAGCCGCTGCCGAGCCTGAAGCCGGTGTGGGAGCGCAAGGCGGGGGAGACTTCGCTGGTGGCCTGAGGGCAGAACCGTATACCTGATTCAGGTTTTCCGATCCCAGGGCTGTTAGCTCCGCCCACCGAGCGTGAAACGGCACCTGCCTGCTGGAACACGTCAAAAAGCGCACATCCATGTGCAGACTCGGGTGGCGACGTCCCTGTCGCCACACGGTTCCAGCAGGCAGGTGCCGTTTCACGCTCTGGCCGTGGCACAGGGATCGGGGATCGGGGATCAACTTTTCCTGGTGACAGGAGGCAGAAGGAAAAAGGAAAAAAATGGGGAAAAGGGGTCAGAGTCATGACTCTGACCCCTTTTCCCCATTTTTTTCCTTTCATTTACCATCGTAGGGAATCCGTCCCTTGGCGAACTTCTCCCGCGTCAATTGCTTTTTCTCCTCACTCTTGCGCAGCAGAATGTAAACGGCCCCGGTGCCGCCGTGCTGGGGCTGTGCGCTGTGGAAGGCCTGCACGGGGTCGAGTTCGGGCAGCCACTGGTTGACGCAGGCTTTCAGGATGGAGCTGCGCTCGCGGTCGGCCCGGCTCTCGCCCTTGCCGTGAATGATCATCACGCTGCGCAGGCCGAAGCGGAAGCATTCGGCGATGAAGTCGTAAAGTTCCTTGCGGGCCACCGCGACGGTCATGCGGTGCAGGTCGAGGCGGGCCTCGGCGGGGTAGCGGCCCTGGCGCAGCTTGCGGTAGACGCCGTTCTGCACGCCGGGGCGCTTGTAGTCGAGGACGTACCAGGGGTCGAGGGGTTCGATCTCCCGGACCTCGTCACTCAGCGGATTGCCGTCCCTGCCCTGCTCGCGCTGGGCGGCCTCGCGGCGCTCGTCCAGGGAGCCGTCGCGGTCCCGCTGGTGGTTTGATCGCCGCACCCGGGCCTCGCGTTTCAGCGGCGCGACATCGGACATCGCGTCCAGAAACAGCTTTTCTTCCTCGTCGTTCACGGGTGCACATCCTCCAACCTGCGCTATTATACGCATTGCTATGAGTGACTTGCAGAAAAACAGTTCCCGCCCCTCCGCAGAACGCTGCCCGCTGTGCGCGGCGGCAAACCGCTGCGCGATCGCGGCGGGTGAGCCGGCGGAATCCTGCTGGTGTTTTTCCAGCCCGGTGAGCCGCGAAGCCCTCGGCCGGCTGCCCGGCGAGGAGCGCATGGCACGCTGTATCTGCCCGGACTGCGCCGGGGTTACCGAGGGCCTGTGATTTGAAAGGTAATGTCATCGGCGGTGTGGGCTACCTCATCGAGGGCGCCAAACTGCTCAACCACCCCTCGCTGCGCCTGTTTGTCCTGGTTCCCCTGGCGGTCAACATCGTTATTTTCGCCACCCTGATCTACTTCACCGTGGGCTATGTGACCGAACTGCTGGACCGCTGGCTGGCGGCAATACCCGACTGGCTGAATTTTATCCGGTGGATTTTGTGGCCCCTGATCAGCGTCACCCTGAGCCTCGCCACGGGCTACCTTTTCACTGCGGTGGCGCTGGTGATCGCCTCGCCTTTCAACGGCCTGCTGGCAGAGAAAGCCGAGGAACTGGAGACCGGGCGCGAAGTGCCGGCCCTGGAGGGCCTCGGCGCCGCGCTGCTGATGGTGCCGCGGGGTATCGTGCGGGAACTGCTGAAACTGCTCTACTACCTGCCGATGGCGATCTTCGTATTGCTGGTGAGCTTTATCCCGGTGCTCAACGCGGTGGCGCCCCTGCTCTGGTTCCTGCTCGGGGCGTGGATGATGTCGATCCAGTTTGTCGACTACCCGATGGACAACCACCAGTTGGGTTTCGGCGAGGTGAAGGAGGCGGTGCGCAGCCGGCGCCTGTCGAGCCTCGGCTTCGGCGGCGCGGTGGCGCTGTGCACCGGCATCCCGGTGGTGAACTTCTTCGTGGTGCCGGCCGCGGTGGTCGGCGCCACGTTACTCTGGAGCCGGGAACTGGCCCCGGTGCGCTCAGCCGTCAGATAACAGCGCTGCCGGCGGGTGGGTGCAGGTCAGTGGCGCGCCCAGCAGGGCCTCCAGGTCCGGCAGCAGGAAGGCGTCGTCCTCGCTGGCAAAGCTGATCGAGG
Source organism: Haliea sp. E17 (assembly GCF_048323675.1). Classification (NCBI taxonomy): domain Bacteria; kingdom Pseudomonadati; phylum Pseudomonadota; class Gammaproteobacteria; order Cellvibrionales; family Halieaceae; genus Haliea; species Haliea sp. E17. The sequence goes on along the minus strand of NZ_JBLWFK010000001.1, from coordinate 701,855 downwards.
TGCCGCTGGCGCCGGCACGGCCGGTGCGCCCGATGCGGTGTACGTAGTCTTCCGGGTCTTCCGGGAGGTTGTAGTTCACCACGTGGCTGACGCCGTCGACGTGAATACCGCGGCCCGCCACATCGGTGGCCACCAGCACCCGGATCTCCCCGCTCTTGAACTGCTCCAGCGTGCGCGTGCGCTTGGCCTGGGGTATTTCCCCGGAGAGAATGCCGCAGGTAATACCCGCCTTGCGCAGCCGCTCGTGCAGGCGCCGCACCTGGTCGCGGCGGTTGGCGAACACGATCACACTGCTGACTTCCTCCTGGCGCAGGAGGTTGGTAAGCACCTTGAAGCGATCCTGCGAGCTGACCATGTAGACCTTCTGGTCGACGGTATCCGTGGCCACGTGTTCCGGTTCGATTTCCACGGTGACCGGTTCGTAGGTCCACTGGGCCGAGAGGTTGATGATGTCCTGGGTAAAGGTCGCCGAGAACAGCAGGGTCTGGCGGTCTTCCTTGCGCGGCACCGCGCGCACGATACGCTTCACCTGGGGGATAAAGCCCATGTCCAGCATGCGGTCGGCCTCGTCCAGCACCAGCACTTCCACGTGGTCGAGGAACAGGTCGCGGCGCCCCATGAAGTCGAGCAGCCGGCCCGGGGTAGCCACCACCAGGTCGACGATGTCGTTCTGCAGGCGGTTGAGCTGCTTCTGGTAATCCATGCCGCCGATCAGTGTGGCGACCTTGAGCCCCGTGTACTTGCCGAGATCCTTGGCGTCGGCGGCGATCTGCATCACCAGTTCCCGGGTCGGTGCGATCACCAGTGCCCGCGGCTCGCCGACAAAGCGCTCGCCCTCCACCGGGTGGCAGAGCAGGTCATTGAAAATGGTAATCAGGAAAGCCGCCGTCTTGCCGGTACCGGTCTGCGCCTTGCCGATGGCGTCGTTGCCCTGCAGGGTGTGGGGCAGTACTGCGCCCTGGATCGGCGAGCAGTACTTGAAGCCGATATCGGCGATACCGCGCATCAACTCGTCGCGCAGGCCAAGATCGTGAAACCGGGTCTTGCCCTCCTCCGGCTCGACCGCGAACTGCTCGATGCTCCAGGGCGTGCTCTCCACGGGAGATTTCCGCTTGCGGGTACGGCGCTTGCCGCCACTGCCAGCGTTCTGGGATTTGGTTGCCGGTGCGGCTTCGGCGCGCTGTAGCTGGGGCGCGCTCTTTTCCTTGCGGGGTGCCGGGGTCGGCGCGGTCTCGGGGGCCGGACTGGATTTGCCAGTCAGGCGCCCGACGAGGCTCTTGATCAAAATGGAATCCTGTGACTGCTCGAAAAACGCGCTAGTGTAGCCGTAAAGTGGCCGATTGTCGCCCTGTATAGAACGGTGGTTGTGAGTCCACCGGGATTCATCCCGTGGTCACTTTTCCGAGCGTGAAACGGGGCCTGCCTGCTGGAACACGCCAAAGAGCGCACATCCCTGTGCAGGCTCGGGTGGCGACGTCCTGTCGCCACACGGTTCCAGCAGGCAGGCCCCGCTTCACACTCTACCTGTGAAGCGGGATTCAGGCTCAGTGATTACGTTCGGCGTCGGCCTCAGCGGCCGCTGGGGAACAAGCGCGACAGGTAATAGTCGAGGCTGACATAGCGGCCACCGCCGGTGAAAAACAAGGCGAACAGCATGATCAGGTAGGTCACGGCGAACTCGATGCCGTTGTTGAGGATGACGAAGTTGCCCTTCTCGGTCAGCCAGCTGTAGTTGCCGTTCTCCCTGAGAATGTCTTTGGCGGCACCCAGGCGCACCGCCACTTCCTGGGCACTGGAATCGGCGATTGCCGCCCAGCCGTTGCCCCAGTGGACCGCGAAGACCGCCACCAGCATGGTCACCATGAGCGGGAGGCAGACCCAGCGGGTGGCGAAGCCCACCAGCAACAGCAGGGCACCGATGGCCTCGGAATAGGCGGCGAGGTGGGCCAACAGCGAGGGCGCGGGCAGGCCCAGCCCCCACTCGCTGTTACCGAACCATTCGATGGTGTTCTCCATTCCGGCAATTTTCCGGGTACCCGCCATCCAGAACACCGGGACGAGGTACAATCGCATCGCCAGCGCCGGCAGGCCATCCACGTGACGCAAGCGCGAAAACAGCGCATTTTGTATGGTGTAATAGCAGCGGGCGATCGTCTCCATCTTTCGCTTTCCTGAAGGCAAGTTTTTCCTGTGACACTAGATTCGCTTAAAAGGTTTCCGCGGAGCAAGGTTTGTACCGCTCCGGTGCGGAAAAAATCCCCGTGCTGACGTCCTGGCAGGCTTACCGCGGCGAGGCGCGGGCCCTGTTCGCCATCGCCTGGCCGACGGCCATCGCCCAGCTGGCGCAGGTCGGCACCGGCGTGGTGGACACCATCATGGCCGGCCGCTATGGCGCCGAGGAGCTCGCCGCAGTCGCCATCGGCTACAACATCTGGCTGCCGCTGTTCCTGTTCGGGCTCGGCCTGATGATGGCGACCTCGGTGACCGTGGCCCAGGCTTTCGGCGCCAGGCGGGTGCAGGAAATTCGCGACAGCCTGCCACAGGCAGTGTGGCTGGCGTTGCTGCTGGGCGCGGTCATCGGCCCGGCCTGTTACCTGGCCGGCCCCCTGCTCGACGCCCTGAGCCTCGAGGGCAGCACCCGCGACAAGAGCCTGGACTACCTGCAGGCGGTCGCCTGGGGACTTCCGGCCACCGCGATTTTCCAGGCCCTGCGCTGCCACAACCAGGGCCTCGGGCTGATGAAGCCTTACATGGTGGCCAGTATCATCGGCTTCATCGCCAACATCCCCCTCAACTACGCCTTCATGTTCGGTCGCTGGGGGGCGCCGGAGCTCGGCGCCGCGGGCTGTGGCGTCGCCACCGCGGTGTGCATGTGGCTCGGCCTCGTGCTGCTGGGGGCATACAGTGCAACCGTGCCGGCGATCCGTAAATACCTGCCGCCGCTGCGCCCGGTTGCACCGAACTGGCCCCTGCTCGGGGGCATCGCCCGGCTGGGACTGCCCATCGGCCTGTCCTTTTTCCTCGAAATCGGGGTGTTTTCCACCATGGGCCTGATGATCGCCACCCTGGGCAATAACGCGATGGCAGCGCACCAGGTAGCCATCAACCTCTGGGACACCATGTACATGCCCATGGCCGCGGTGGGTTCCGCCATGGCGACGCGGGTCGGCCATGCCATTGGCAGCGGCAGCGGGGCCGCTGTCCAGGTGGCGGTGCGCACGGGGATGTCCCTGGTCGTCCTGGTCGCGCTCAGCGCTACCCTGCTGTTGCTGTCACTGCCGGGGCCGCTGGTCAGCCTCTACACCGCCGATGCGGGCATCCACGCGATCGCGGAAAAACTGATCCGGCTCGCCGCCCTGTTCATCATCATCGATTCGCTGCAGATCGGCGGCTCCTTCTGCCTGCGCGCCTTCCGCGACACGCGCTTCCCCTTCGTGGTGACCTGCCTGTCCTACTGGTGCCTGTCCCTGCCGCTGGCCTGGTGGCTGGGGATCAAGGCGCAACTGCCTCCCGCGGAGGGCACCGCGGCGATCTGGGGTGCGCTGATCGCCGGAATCTGTGTCGCCATGATGCTGGTGATGTGGCGCCTGCGGGCGACCCTGCGCCGCCCGCTGCCCGCCGCTGACGCCGTCAGTGAAGAAGATGAGCGCAGTCCGGACACCCGGGACGCGGCGTGATAGCGAGGCGCTGGAACTGCATGTCGCGCAGGTCCACCAGCAAAAGGTGGCCGCGCAGGGTGCGGCCGTAACCGCTGAGGACTTTCAGGGCTTCCATGGCCTGCAGGGTCCCGAGCACCCCGACCACCGGCGCCAGCACCCCGCTTTCGCTACAACTCAGGGCGGTCTCATCCCCTTCCACGGGATAGACACAGCGGTAGCAGGGGCCGCCCCGGTGGGGGTCAAATAAAGCGAGCTGCCCCTCCGCGCGCACCGCCGCCGCCGAAACCAGGGGCACCCCGGCGGCAATACAGGCGCGGTTGAGGTCGAAGCGCGCCGGGTAGTTATCGGTGGCATCGAGCACCAGGTCGACAGATGCGACCGCCGCCGCCATCGCCGCCGCGTCGAGATGCTGCGGAATCACGCGGGTGGTCACGGCGGGGTTGATTGCCCCGATACTCCCGGCGACCGAGAGCGCCTTGTTGCGCCCGATGTCGGCGTCGCCGTGGGCGATCTGCCGCTGCAGGTTGGACAGTTCGACGCTGTCGCCGTCGGCAAGGTGCAGTTCACCCACCCCCGCCGCGGCGAGGTAGAGTGCCGCGGGACAACCGAGGCCACCCATGCCGACAATCAGCACCCGGCTGCGCTGCAGCGCTTCCTGCCCGGCGATGTCGAACTCCGGCAGCAGCAACTGCCGGTTGTAGCGCAGCAGTTCCTCGTCACTGAGCACGCCGGCATCCCCCGCTGATGCGCGGGTTCCCCGCGAGGTCCACGCGGGTCGCAATGCGCTCGAAACCCGCGGCGACCAGCGCTTCGCGCACGGCGTCCGCCTGCTCGAAGCCATGCTCCAGCAACAGCCAGCCGGCGCCGTTCAGGAAATCCGGCGCTGCCCGCACGATCGCATGCAGGTCGGCGAGCCCGGAGTCGTCGGCCACCAGGGCGGAGCGCGGTTCAAATCGCACATCACCCTCGGCGAGGTGGGGGTCGTCACCGGCAATGTAGGGCGGGTTGGCAACTATCAGGTCGAAGCTGCCCCGCACGGCGGCAAACCAGTCGGAACAGGAAAACTGTACCTGGGGAAGATCGCAGCGCTGCGCGTTGTGACGGGCCAGCGCCACCGCCTCCGGGCTGACATCCACGCCCTGCACCTGCCAGTGCGGGCGCTCGCTGGCCAGGGCCAGGGCGATCGCGCCGGTGCCGGTGCCGAGGTCCAGCACCGCCGCAGCGCCCGGAAGCGGCAGCTCCAGCGCCCACTCCACCAGGGTCTCGGTATCGGGACGCGGAATGAGGGTAGTCGGCGCGACCGCCAGGGGCAGCGACCAGAACTCGCGCTGGCCGGTGAGGTAGGCCACCGGCTCGCCGGCGCGGCGGCGCCTGAACAGTTCCCGGAATTGCGCCAGCGCATCTGCATCGAGCCGGGCCTCGGGCCAGGCGTACAACCAGGCGCGGCTCTTGCCGAGGCAGTGGCAGAGCAGGATTTCCACGTCCCGCCGCGGGCTGTCGCCGGGCAGGTCGCTGGCGCTGCGCAGCAGCTCCTGCACCGTGCTCATCAGTGCCCGCCCGAGCCTTCCGCCAGCGCCGCCAGCTGGTCGGCCTGGTATTCCTGCCGCAGGGGGCCGACCACGGCGCCGAGGTCACCTTCCATCACTTCGAGCAACTTGTACAGGGTGAGGTTGATGCGGTGGTCGGTGAGGCGTCCCTGGGGAAAATTGTAGGTGCGGATACGGTCGGAGCGATCACCGGTACCGACCAGGTCGCGGCGCAGGGAAGCCTGCTCCGCGGCCTGCTTGTCCTGGGCGCTGGACAGCAACTTGGACTGCAGCAGCGACATCGCCCGGGCGCGGTTCTTGTGCTGCGAGCGCTCGTCCTGGCACTCCACCACAATACCGCTGGGAATGTGGGTGATGCGCACAGCGGAGTCGGTCTTGTTGACGTGCTGGCCGCCGGCGCCCGAGGAACGGTAGGTATCGATGCGCAGGTCAGCCTTGTTGATCTCCACCGCGTCGACTTCTTCGGCCTCGGGCATGACCGCCACGGTACAGGCGGAAGTGTGGATGCGGCCCTGGGATTCGGTTTCCGGCACCCGCTGCACCCGGTGCGCGCCGGATTCGAATTTCAGGTGGGCGTAGACATCGCGGCCTTCCATCCGGGTGATGATTTCCTTGTAGCCGCCGTGTTCACCGGGACGCTCTGACAGCACTTCCACTTTCCAGCCCATCTGTTCGGCGTAGCGGGAATACATGCGGAACAGGTCGCCGGAGAAAATCGCCGCCTCGTCGCCGCCGGTGCCGGCGCGGATTTCGAGAAACACGTTGTGGGAGTCGTTGGGATCGCGGGGCAGCAACAGGGTTTGCAGCTCGGTCTCCAGTTCCGCCAGGCGCTCGCCCCCGCTATCGAGTTCCTCCTGGGCCATTTCCCGCAGCTCCGGGTCCGACTCTTCCAGCATCTGCCGGGCGGCCTCCAGGTCCTGCTGCACGCGGCGGTAGTCCGCGTAGCACTTCACCACGTCCTCCAGTTCAGAGTACTCCCGGGACAGATCGCGGAACTTCTCCTGGTTGGCGATGGTTTCGCTGTCGCCGAGCAGGGCCGATACCTCCTCGTGCCGGTCAGTCAACGTTTCCAGCTTGGACAGGAGAGAAGCTTTCATTGCAGTGTGTGTCTCGAGTGATCGGTATCGTCGGTGGAAATGTCCAGTGGATCGGCGTCGCCCTCACAGGCGCCACGGGCGTCCCGGGCAGCGCTGTCGCCGTCCTCGGCCATACCCAGCAGGCGCCGGGCCTGGACCAGGTGTTCGCGCTGGCCGCCGGCGCAGATGTCCTTCAGCCCGGTGGTGGGTGCGTGGATCAGCTTGTTGGTCAGGGCGCGGGCCAGCTGGGAGACGACCCGTTCCGGGTCCTGGCCGCGGGCGAGGTTGCGCAGGGCCTTTTCCAGCTCCTCCTCGCGGGTGCGATCCGCCATACCGCGGAACTCCTTGACCAGGTCGACGGCGCCGAGACGGCGCAGGTCCTCGCGGTACTCCGCGATGCCCAGGGCAATGATCTGGTCAGCCTTGCGCGCCTCGTTGCGGCGGCTGCGCATGTTTTCGTCGACGATCTCGCGGAGGTCGTCGACGCTGTATAGATAGACGTCGCGCAGTTCGTTCACCTGCGGCTCGATATCCCGGGGCACGGCGATATCGACCATCAGCATCGGGCGGTGCTTGCGCGCCTTGATCGCCTGTTCCACCGCGCCCTTGCCGAGAATCGGCAGCTGGCTGGCGGTGGAGGTGATTACGATGTCCGCCTTCGGCAGCTGTTCGGGAATCTCCGCCAGCAGCACCGCCTCGGCGCCGAACTGATCCGCCAGTTCCCGCGCCCGGCCGAGGGTGCGGTTGGCGATAACGATGCTCGCCACCCCGGCGTCCACCAGGTGGCGGGCGACCAGTTCGATGGTCTCGCCGGCGCCTACCAGCAGGGCGCGGCACTCATTCAGGTTGGAGAAAATGTGTCCGGCGAGGTCCACCGCTGCGTAGGCCACGGACACCGGGTTCTCGCCGATCGCGGTATCGGTGCGCACCCGCTTGGCGATTGCGAACACCCGCTGGAACAGCCTGCCGAGCTCCGCGCCCGCGGCGCCCGATTCCGCGGCCACGGCAAAGGCCGACTTCAGCTGGCCGAAAATCTGCGGCTCGCCCAGCACCATGGAATCCAGGCCGCTGGCGACCTGCACGATGTGCCGCAGCGCCTGCTCGCCCTCGTAGTGGTAGGCACAGCGGCGCATGTCCTCGCTGGGCAGGTGATGGTAGCCGGACATCCACTCGATCAGCTGTACTGCCTTCTCCGCGAGCACCGCGCCGGCCGGCGCCAGGGCATAGATCTCCGTGCGGTTGCAGGTGGAGAGGATCACCACTTCATCGACGCCGGCGCTGCCGCAACAGTCCGCCATGGCCTCGCTGACCTGTTCCGGGGCGAACGCCACTTTCTCGCGCACCTCGACGGCGGCGGAATTGTGGTTGATGCCCAGGGCGATCAGGTTCATGGAAAAGCGGGCCTCCTCGGTCCGGCGGCTGTCAAAACCGGCGCACATTATCATATTGGGTGAAAATCATCTGAAATTTTAACAAGTTGGCGGGCAAATATCTTGCCTGATAAGACCCGGCTGGCAATTGGGTTTAGGCCGCCCCTTGTGTCATGATTGGCACTCACAGTTGCATTGGCACCTCGCCCCTGGTCTATGTTCCGCCTGATCGTCCTACTGCCGGCTCTCGCCCTGCTCGCCGCCTGCGCGGCCACCCCGGAGCAGCCCGCTGCCGAATCCCCGGCACAGGTTGAGGCCGCGCCGCCCGCGCCTGAACCGGAGCCGCTGGAGCGCCCCTTCCCGGAAGCCAGCGTCTATCCGCTGCTGGTGGCCGAATTCGCCCTGCGCCGCGGCGATTACGACACCGCGATGAACAACTACATCGAACAGGCCCGGGTCCTCGACGACGCCGGTGTCGCGCGCCACACCACCCACCTCGCCCAGTTCCTCGACAACGACGAGCTGACCCTGGAGGCGGTCCAGTTGTGGCTGCGCAAACAGCCGGAGGAGCTGGAGGCCAACAATACCGCCGCCACCCTGCTCTCCCGCCAGGGTCGGCCGCTGGAGGCGATTCCCCACCTGTCGGTGGTAGCGCGCTCCGCGCACCAGGCCAACTTCCCGATGCTGCTGCAGAGCTATGCCAGCCTCTCCCCCGAGGACCAGCAACAACTGGTCACCGCGCTGGACGCACTCTCCGGCGAATTCCCGGACGACCCTGCCCTGCTGCTGACCCAGGCGCTGGTACACGCGGAAAACCACGAGTACGCCGTCGCCCAGGCCAAACTCGACGCCCTGTTCGCCATCGAACCGGCGCAGCCACAGGCCCTGCAACTGGAAGCGCGCATGCAACTGCAGCAGGGTGCCGAGCATCCCTTTGCCCGCATCGAGCAGGTACTGGAAAAAGACCCGGGCAACAGCCGGCTGCGGCTGGAATACGCGCGCCTGCTTACCGCCACCGATACCGCGGCGGCCCGCAGGCAGTTTGAAATTCTCTCGGCGCAATCCCCGGATGACGCCGACCTGCTGCTGTCGCTGGCGCTGCTCAACCGGGAAACCGGTGACGACCTGGTCGCCCGCGCCTACCTGATGCAGGTGCTGGACACCGGGGACCGCACCAACGAAGCCCATTTCTACCTCGGCCTGATTGCGGAAAAGGCCGGCGACGAACAGGCAGCCCTGGAGCATTACCGCAGTATCGATGACAGTCGCCAGTACCTGCCCGCCAACCAGCGCATCGGGGAGTTGCTGCTGGAACAGGGCGATGTGCAGGGACTGCGCGAATGGTTCGCGCAGCAGCGCGCGGCACAGCCGCAATGGGCCGAGCAACTGTACGGCATCGAGGCCGAAGTCCTGCGCGGCAAGGGCGCCACTACCGCCGCAATGCAAATCCTCAACGAGGGTCTCGCCACCTACCCGGATTCCGAGTCCCTGCGCTACGCGCGTTCCATGCTCAACCAGCAGCAGGCCGACCTCGCCAGCATGGAGGCCGACCTGCGCGACATCATCGCGCAAAACCCGGACAACGCCACCGCCCTCAACGCGCTGGGCTACACCCTCGCCGACCAGACCGACCGGCTCGACGAGGCGGAGGCGCTGATCTCGCGCGCCCTGGAGCTGCAGCCGGGCGAACCGGCCATTCTCGACAGCATGGGCTGGCTGCTCTACCGCAAGGGCGACCTGCCCGGGGCCCTGCGCTACCTGACCCGCGCCTACGCCAGCTTCCCCGACCCGGAGGTCGCCGCGCACCTCGGCGAAGTGCTGTGGGCCAGCGGCGAACAGGACAAGGCCAGACAGGTCTGGCAGGGCGGCCTGCTCGCCGACCCGCAGCACCAGGTGCTGCGCGCCACCTTGCAGCGCCTGGGCGTCGAACTCGACCTGCCGCCGCCGCTGCCACCGAGCTCCTCCGCCGCCCAATGATTCGCCCCCTGTTGCAGTGGCCGCTATTGGCCGGCCTGGTCCTGCTGAGTGCCTGCAGCATGACGCGCGGCCCCGAAGTATCCGCCGCCATGGACGTGCAGCGGCAGGCCCACCTGCTCGCCCTGGCGCAGTGGCAGGCCCAGGGCAAGATCGCCCTGCGCAGTGCGGAACATTCGGAATCCGGCAACCTCGACTGGCGCCAGGACGGCGCTCACACCCACCTGCAACTGAGCGGACCGATGGGCCTGAGCGCAACTACCGTCGACAGCGACGGCCGCTACCTCAGTGTTCGCCAGGGCGACGAGGTCCAGCGCTGGTCGCTGGAGGATTCCGCGCTCGATGCACACAACCCCTGGCAATTGCCGCTGGCCTCGCTGCACTACTGGCTCAAGGGGATACCCGCCCCGGACGCGCCGGTGGACGCACTGCAATCGGACCCGCTGACCCGCCTGCCGGCGCAGCTGCAACAGCAGGGCTGGACCGTCGACTACCAGGACTACGGGCAGTTTGGCGGACTGTGGCTGCCCACCCGCCTGCAGCTCCAGCGCGCTGATACCCGGGCGCGGATTATCCTGCGGCAATGGGCATTCCCGGCAACGCCATGAGCTCACTGACCCTCAGCGCACCGGCCAAACTGAACCTGTTCCTGCACATTACCGGGCGGCGGGAAGACGGCTACCACGAATTGCAGACCCTGTTCCGGCTGCTGGACTGGGGTGACACCCTCACCTTCAGCGCCAATCACAGCGGTGCCATACGCCTGGCCGGCGCGCCGGCGGATATTCCGTACGCGGACAACCTGGTGGTGCGCGCCGCCCGGCTCCTGCAGCGGGACCAGCTGGGCGTGGATATCGCGCTGGAAAAACGCATACCCGCCGGCGGCGGGCTCGGCGGCGGCAGTTCCGATGCCGCCACTACCCTGCTGGCCCTCAACCAGCTGTGGCAGCTGGGCCTTCCCAACACCGAGCTGCAGGCGCTGGGCCGCCAGCTGGGCGCCGACGTCCCGGTTTTCGTGGCCGGGCACACGGCCTGGGCGGAGGGAATCGGCGAGAAACTCAGCGCCGTGGAGCTGCCCGAAGCCTGGTATCTGGTGCTGGTGCCACAGTGCCATGTAGCGACCGCAGAAATTTTTTCCCATCGGCAATTGACACGCGACTCAAGGGCCATCAAAATGGCGACCTTTTTCGAGGGGCACTCCCGGAACGACTGCCAGAACCTGGTGCGAAAACTCTACCCCGAGGTAGATAAAGCACTGAATTGGCTTGGAAATTTCGGGGATGCACGACTGACCGGCACGGGCGCCTGCGTATTCTGCAGCTTCCCGGATGAGCAATCAGCACGGTCCGTCCTGCAGCGTGCACCGGCAGACCTCAGCGGCTTTGTCGCCCGGGGCCTGAACCGGTCACCAGCGCTGCAGCAACTGTCCTCACGCAAAGATTGATTGGGGTGTCGCCAAGCGGCAAGGCACCGGGTTTTGATCCCGGCATTCGTAGGTTCGAATCCTACCACCCCAGCCATATCCGCGATGCCATGCATCCTATGGTGTATGGCATTATTTTTATCGGCGGGCGGAATTGTCGAACTTCAGACAGGGGTAGCGCAGCGTGTCATCGAAAATGATGGTTTTCACGGGTAATGCCAATCCGGAACTGGCGCAGAAAGTCGCCAGCAGACTGTACCTCTCGCTCGGCAATGCCGATGTCGGCAAATTCAGCGACGGCGAGATCTGCGTCGAACTGAATGAAAACGTCCGCGGCAAGGACGTCTTCGTGCTGCAGTCCACATGCGCGCCCACCAACGACAACCTGATGGAGTTGCTGGTGATGATCGACGCGCTGCGCCGCGCGTCGGCGGATCGCATCACCGCGGTTGTCCCCTACTTCGGCTACGCCAGGCAGGACCGCCGGGTGCGTTCCGCACGGGTACCGATCACCGCCCGCGTGGTCGCCGATATGCTGGCAGCGGTGGGCGTCGATCGCCTGCTGACCATGGACCTGCACGCGGAACAGATTCAGGGCTTCTTTTCCTGCCCCGTGGACAACGTGTACGGGTCACCGATCCTGAACGACGATATCGTCGCCCAGAATTATGAAAATTTGATTGTCGTGTCGCCGGACATCGGCGGCGTGGTAAGGGCACGCGCCATCGCCAAGCAGCTCAACGAGGCCGAGCTGGCGATCATCGACAAGCGCCGCCCGCGCGCCAACGAAGCCCAGGTGATGAACCTGATCGGCGACGTCGAAGGCCGCACCTGCCTGCTGGTGGACGACCTGGTCGATACCGCCGGCACCCTGTGCCAGGCGGCCAATGCGCTGAAAGACCGCGGCGCCACCCGGGTCGTCGCCTACTGTACCCACGCGGTACTGTCGGGCAAGGCCCTGGAAAATCTGCGTAACTCCAACCTAGACGAGCTGGTGGTTACCGATACGATTCCTCTGCGCGAGGACGCGAAGCAACTCGACAAGATCCGCCAGCTCACTACGGCGGACCTGCTGGCCGAGTCCATGCGCCGGGTCGCCAACGAGGAATCGATCAGCGCGCTGTTCCAGTAATAGGGCAACGCCTGTCAGAACCCCGGGCTTTCTGTTCCCTCCGGAATAGCGAGGCCGGGCAAAATGGTGCTGGTCCGGAAGGATCAGTTTTAAAAAAACCACTGCCGCGCCGGTCGCAAGCGTTGTAGTGAATATCAAAGGAGTTTGACCATGTCAGACCAATTTGAAGTACAAGCAGAACTGCGTGAGGACCTGGGGAAAGGTGCGAGCCGCCGCCTGCGTCGTCACGCCGACAAAATCCCCGCCATCATCTACGGTGGCGACAAAGAGCCCCAGTCCCTGACCCTGGTGCGCAAGGACCTGGAAAAGTCCCTCGAAAACGAGGCCTTCTTCAGCCACGTCCTCAGCGTCAATGTTGGCGGTGACGTGCAGAAAGCGATCCTCAAGGACCTGCAGCGCCACCCCGCCAAGGACCTGGTCATGCACGCGGACTTCCTGCGCGTATCCGACAAGGTGGCGATCAAGGTACACGTGCCGATCCACTTCACCAATGAAGAAGCCTGCCACGGCGTGAAAATGCAGGGCGGCATCATCCAGCACCTGGAAACCGATATCGAAGTTTCCTGCCTGCCGGGCGATATCCCCGAGTACATCGAAGTGGATATGCTGAACGTGGAAACCGGCCAGATCATCCACCTGTCCGACATCGCCCTGCCCGCTGGCGTCACCTCCGTGGCCCTGGCCCTGGGTGAGGACCACGACCTGGCGATCTCCTCCGTCATCGCGCCGAAAGGCGGTGCAGCTGCCGACGCCGCTGAAGAAGCTGGCGAAGGCGACAGCGAGGAATAATCCCTCCCCTACGAGGCACCCGCGTTGCCAGCCATCAAGCTGATAGCAGGATTGGGTAACCCCGGTAGCGACTACCGGGGTACCCGCCACAACGCGGGGGCCGACTTTGTCGAGGCCCTGGCCCGCGACAACGCCTGCACCCTGCAGGAAGAAGCAAAATTCTTCGGCTACACCGGCCGGATTCGACTCGCGGGACACGACCTGCGGCTGCTGATCCCCACCACCTTCATGAACCGCTCCGGCAGGGCTGTTGCCGCCATGGCCGCGTTCTTCAAGGTGGCGCCCGAAGAAATTCTCATCGCCCACGATGAACTGGATATTCCCGCCGGCACCGCGCGCTTCAAGCAGGGCGGTGGCCACGGCGGCCACAATGGCCTGCGCGATATCATACCGGCGTTGGGCAACAACAAGGACTTCTATCGCCTGCGCATCGGCATCGATCACCCCGGCCACGCCTCGAAGGTCACCGGGCATGTGCTCGGCCGACCCTCCACGCAGGACCGGGAGCGTATCGACGCCAGCATCGACGAGGCCATCGCCGCCCTGCCCCTGCTGCTGGATGGCGACCTCACCCGGGCGATGAACCGTTTACACAGTTTCAGCGCGGCCTGACCGCGCACAGACAGACCAGGAAACAGCTATGGGAATCAAATGCGGAATCGTCGGCCTGCCGAATGTCGGTAAATCGACCCTGTTCAACGCCCTGACCAAGGCCGGCATCGATGCCGAGAACTTTCCCTTCTGCACCATCGAGCCCAACGCCGGCATCGTGCCGGTGCCCGACCCGCGCCAGGCGAAGATCGCCGAGATCGTCAAACCGCAGCGGGAAATTGCCACCACCATGGAGTTCGTCGACATCGCCGGCCTGGTCGCCGGCGCCTCCAAGGGCGAGGGCCTCGGCAACCAGTTCCTGGCCAACATCCGCGAGACCGACGCTATCGCCCACGTAGTGCGCTGCTTCGAGGATGACAATGTCATTCACGTCGCGAACACCGTGAACCCACAGTCGGACATCGAGGTCATCAACACGGAACTGGCACTGGCGGATCTTGAAAGCTGTGAGAAACAGCTGCAGAAAGTGACCCGCACCGCCAAGGGCGGCGACAAGGAAGCGGTGGCCATGAAGGCCCTGCTGGAAAACAAACTGCTGCCGCAGCTGAACGAGGCGCAGCCGGTGCGTGCGCTGGAACTGGACGCCAATGAAAAGGCACTGGTGAAACAGCTGTTCCTGCTGACCGTCAAACCCACCATGTACATCGCCAATGTCAGCGAGGACGGTTTCGAGAACAATCCCCACCTGGACAAGGTGCGCGAGATCGCCGCCGCCGAGAACGCCGTGGTGGTACCGATCTGCAACAAGCTGGAATCGGAGATCATCGAGCTGGATGACGACGAGCGCGACGAATTCCTCGCCGACCTCGGCATGGAAGAACCTGGCCTCAACCGGGTGATCCGCGCCGGTTACCAGCTACTCAACCTGCAGACCTACTTCACCGCCGGGGTGAAGGAAGTCCGCGCCTGGACCGTGAAAGTCGGCGCCACCGCGCCGGAAGCCGCGGGCGTGATCCACACCGACTTCCAGAAAGGCTTTATCCGCGCCGAGGTGATCTCCTACGAGGATTTTGTCCAGTTCAACGGCGAACAGGGCGCGAAGGACGCCGGCCGCTGGCGCCTGGAAGGCAAGGATTACATCGTGCAGGATGGCGATGTGATTCACTTCCGCTTTAACGTCTGAGCCCGGCAGGAAACCAGCCCTTCCTGCGTGTCGCTCCCGAGCCGGCAACCCTACTGCCGGCTCAGTTCTCCTCCTGCTTGCCGATCCACGGCTCGCCCTGCACCCGCAGAAGCGCTTCCATCCGGTTTGCAACGTTCAGCTTGGACAGCACCGAGGACACGTGGTGTTCCACCGTGCGCTGCGAGCGCTTCAGTTTCTCCGACATTTCACGGTTGCTCGCGCCACTGAGCAGTAACTCGAGAATATCCTGCTCGCGCTTCGTCAATCCCAGGGGATGGGCGCGCGCCGCGCGGTAGGGACCGCGCCGGGGCCGCGGCATCATCCTGCTGACCCGGTATTCCACCGCCAGGTCGCGGGCCCTGCCCATCGCTGCCAGAGCACCCAGTGAATTCAGGGTCCTGAGCGCCGCCTTCAGGTAGTCGGCAGGATTCTCCGCCGCGCAGGCAATGTAGGCCAGCGCCGCCGCATAGGGTGAATCGAGCGCCTCCCAGAGCGCCGCGGCCTCCCCGCCGCGACCGGCGAGTTCCAGGGCGAAGGGCCGGGGAATGGAATCTGCGGCGGGCCTGGCCAGGGAATAGCCGGTGCGATGGGCCCAGACCTGCAATTCACCGGCGCTCCAGGGGTGAAAGACATCCGTTGCCAGTTCCTCGAGCGCGGCGATCTGGGCATGGGCCTCCCAGGTCGCCCCCTCCAGCCAGGCCTTTTCAATCAGCGCCAGGCGCGCCGGTATGATGTACTGTGCTTCGTCCGTCGCGACGGCGTCCGCCAGCGCCAGTTTCAGGTGCTCGCCGGCCTCCGCTGCGCCGGAACGCAGCAGGACACGGGCCAGTACCAACGCCGCCGGCAGGCGCATCAGCAGGGTCAGGTGTTCCAGTTTGAGCACCCCCCGGGCGATGGTTTCCGCGTCACTGAACCTGCCCTGTTCCAGCCGCAACTGGGCGTGCACGCCCACCAGGTAATGGGTCCAGGCATCGAGATCGTGCCGGGTATCGAAGGCGACGCCATCGCTGAGCGTCCTGTCGGCCAACTCGAACTCACGAAAATCCACGGCGTAGCAGGACAGGTTGGTGTACACCCGGGCGGCGTGTTCATGAAAACCGTGCTGCAGCGCCAGGGCGAGGCTGTCCTTCAGCATGGCCACGCCCTCGGCGTCGGCCCGGTAGGCCTTGGCGGTGCCGATGTTGTTCAGCGCGTGGACTTTCACCTCGACACAGTCGACCTCCTCCGCCAGCGCCAGCGCCTTCTCGCCCCACTCGATGGCCTCGTCCATACGGTCGTGCAGCATGTGCAGCTGCGAGCGGAAACTGTAGGCCATGGCGCGCTCGGCCGAGGGCTCGGTGGTCTCCAGCACCCGCACCGCCTCGTTGGCGAAGTGATTGGCCTTCGCCGCCTCGCCGCGGTACCAGTGCAGGCGGGAGATCCAGCGCAGGTTTTCACCGACCTTGTCCGGCCGGTTCAGCGCCCGCCACAGGGTGATGGCGTGGCGGCGCGCGTCCAGCACCTCATCGTCGATCTGCAGCGCCAGGCCGGCCTCGTAGGCCCACTCCTCGTAGAGCTGCGCCGCGAGCTGCGGTTCGGCCTCCTCCGCAAACCTCAGGGCAGTCGCAAAGTGGTCGGTCGCCTCCCGGTGGGCTCCGGCTGCGGCCGCATTGCGCGCGGCAATCGGCGCGAGTTCCAGCACCTTGCCCGACTTCAGGGCGCCCGCCGCGTGGTGCACCAGCAGGTCGACGGGGTAACTGCGATCCTGCGCCGAAAGCACATCGAACATGCGCCCGTGGCAGGCCTGCTCCTCCAGTGCGGTGAGGCGCGACAGCGTCGCCAGGCGCGCCAGCTCGTGCCGGAACCTGAGCATGCCGCGGTTGTCCTCCACCAGCAGCTTGCGCCCGACACAGGCCATTGCCAGCACTTCACCTTCGCCGCCGAACAGGGCCTTGACCAGGTTGCGATCGATCGCCGCCGGGGTCACGCTGACCGCCTCCAGGAACTGGCTCTCGGCCTGGCTCAGGCGGTTCAGGCGCGCGTTGACCGTATCCTGCACGGAAGCGGGCACCGGGCCGTTGGCGGCCTGCTGCGCCGCCAGCAATTCGGTAACAAAAAACGGATTGCCGTTGGTGATGGCGTGCAGCTCGGCGGCTTCAAAGCGGCCGTCCACGTCCAGTCGCGCCACCGCCCCGGAAGAAAGCGAGGCCAGCGGGATTCTGTGGATATTTGCCTGTGGCAGATCGCCGAGCACCCGGCTGAGCGGGTGGCCGTGATCGACCTCATCGTCGCGGAAGCTCATCACCAGCAGCGCGTTCAACAGGGAGATACGCCGGCCAAAAGCCTTGAGAAAATCGAGCGTGGCGTGGTCGGCCCAGTGAACGTCCTCGAACACAAACACGATCGGGCCGTGGCCGTTGCCGAAACGCTGTAGCACCGCGTTGAGGACTTCAGCCGGCGCCGTTTTATTCTCCAGCATCGATTCGAGTTCGCCGCCGAGGTCCCTGGCCATATCGTGCAGGGGCCCGAACAGGCGCGGGGTATACAGGTCGTCACAGCCCCCCCAGACGACTTTTACCTGCAGGTTCAGCTGCTCCCGGAATGCCTCCAGCAGCGAGGTCTTGCCGATACCGGCCTCACCGTAGAGCAGGGCAATTGCGCCCCGCCCACGGCTGGCAGATTCGGTCAGCGCCAACAGGCGCTGCAGTGGTTCGTCCCGCTCGATCAGCATGAATAGCGTTCCCGTTTTTTATCGCCACACCGCGGACTGTCGCGGAAAGTTGCGTCGTTTCATTCTAAGGGGCATTCCTTTTCGCTCTCAACCCGGGAGGCCGGAACTCCGCGAAATCGGCAAAAAATAGGTAGTGGGTTTAAAAATAGGTATATGCACGCATGTCTGTATCTCCCGGTCCTGGGCTACAGTCAGGTAATCCCGGCAAATCTGGCTGTGCCATCGGCAGAGGAACAAGAATATGAATATCCGGATATGCATCGCAGTGCTGCTCACAGGCTTCGCAGCGTGATGACCAGGAAAACCGTACTGCACACATTCAGTCTCTACAGCCTGGTGTTACCGGGCTTGCTGTGGGGTAGTTCAAGCGCATTTGCCGACCTGCACGGACGGGCCCCGATGACGCCGGGCGGCACTGATTACCAGGCCTACTATGACGATGAACAGGACATCACCTGGGTCGCGGACGGAAAGCTGGCACATACCAACACCTTCGGCTTGCCCACCGACACCTGGCTGGGACCGCACCCGCTGGACAGCGCCCTCGAGAATGGCCCCCAGTACAGCGATGGCCAGATAGACAGTGCGTCGGGGGCGATGGCCTGGACGGCGGCCCTGCACTGGATCGACGCGATGAACGCGGCGAATTATCTCGGTTCATCCTCCTGGCGCCTGCCCAAAGTCATGCAGCCGGATGCGAGCTGCTCGGTGCAACACGAAGTCCGCGGACTCGACCTCATCTGGGGCGTGGTCAGCATCGGCGAAGGCTGCACTGGCAGCGAAATGGGCTACCTGTTCAATGTATACGGCTTGAAATGGTATGCCTCTGAACCTTTCACCAATTTCGCCCCGTCGAGCTACTGGTACCGCGAGGAGGCATGGTTCAACCCCTACGTCTTCGCCTACGAAATGCACGTCGGCACGCTCGAGCAGAGCTACCGCTCCAAGCACTACCCGCATTTCACGCTGCCGGTTATGTCGGGCGACATCAGCGATACCATTGCCGAGGTCTGCGGTAACGGCATCGACGATGACAGCGACGGTCTGCTCGATGACGCCGACCCCGAATGCGCGGTGGTCACGCCCGAGGCCGGCCTGCTGGTGCGCTGTATCCACCGCCCCCTGTGGCCCGCAGAGGGCGAGCCAGTCTCCATTCGCGCGGAGACCATCGACGCCGAGGGCAACGAACTGATCGCCGACACCATCGAGATCTACCGGACAGATCCGGAAAACCCCGTCGGCGATGCCAAGGTCAATTCCTCGATGCAGCTGACCGTCTACCCCGACGGCGGCCGGATGCGCTACGGTTGCCGCGCCGAATTCGGCAGCGAAGTGGCGTTCAGCGGCTGGCGCGAAGTGGATATCGGCACCCCCGAATTCACCGATATCCGCGCGGTACCGGTTATCTACAACGGCCCCATGGATGAAAAAATCGATATCGTGTTCATCCCGGAGGTCAACCGCCACGGCCTCGGCGCCGGCGCGTGGGACAGGTTCCAGGAGGATATCTACCGGGTCATCCACGAGGGCATCTACAGTATTCCGTGGTTCGTCGCCAACCAGCGCGAGATCAACTTCTGGCTGGGCCGCGACATGGGCAAGGTCACCCCCGGTGACCCGGATGACTCCTCCAGCAAGTGCAAGAAGGAAAAACCCGACGGCTACAGGAAAGGCTATGGCTTTGCCGACGCTGCGGGCCTGATACACGACCAGGACTGCCGCGACAACGCCGCGCTGAGCCTGTTCACAACCCGCTTCGATCCCTCCAGGTTACAGGTCGTGGCCCACGAGATTGGCCATGCCGCGTTCACCCTGTCGGATGAATACACTGGCGCCGCCAGCCTGTACTTCACCGTCCCGGACGTGCCGAACCTTTTGCCCACGCACAGCAAGTGCCGCAGCGCTGCAACCGAGCGTGGATTCGATCCGGACCAGTGCCGCTCCCTGATTTCCGATGGAGCCTCCGGCTTCTTCCTCGGCGGACTCTGGATCTTCGAGCCCAACTACAGGAATGACGAGGCCCCCTGGACCGCGGTGCGCGACCTGATGCAACAGACCGGTGGCGAGGGGGAATGTCCCTCGACAACGGGAGGTCTGACTGTGTGTGAGGCCCGTTACCACGTGGGCGATTCAGAGATAACCCGGATGAACTGGAAAGTCGGCAAATGCCGCGCGGGGAGGTGCTAAACATGAGCCGGACCCTCTCCATGACCGCATTTCTCGTCGCGCTGCTGGCATGCATTGCATTACCCCGGGCGCACGCCCAGGACAACGACCCCGCCACCGCGCCGATACCGGACCTCGATGCGTTACTCGCGGATACCCGGCGCGCCCTGTACCTGGAGTTCTCCCTGCTGGCAGACGGCACCGCCACCCTGCTGGATGTCGGAGTTACCGACGTGCCACCTCCCGCCACTGACGACGACCCGCCCATGCTGATGTTCAGGCTGGTCGACCGGGAAGGCCAGACCCTTGGCGAACAGAATATCTGGGACCCGTTGTACGAGTACCAGCAGACCGAGGTGGGCGAGACTGTTATTCGCCTGCCAGAGGCCGTCGGCTTTTTCCAGGTGCCCTTTGATCATCGCATCAACCACGTCGTACTGCTGGACCAGCAAACGGACCCGCCGCGGGAACTCGCGGTGTTCGATACACAGCCGGTGATCGAGCGCTTCTGTGTCGATGAGCCTGAAGATACCAACTGCGCAGGCTTCGAGCCCGCCGATACGGACGGCGACAACGTACCAGACGCTGCTGACCGCTGCCCGGATACCCCGGCGGGAGAACCGGTCGACAGCGAGGGCTGTAGCGCCCGGCAGCAGGATGCAGACAACGACGGCGTCAGCGATGCACTGGACGCATGCCCCGGGACGCGTATACCCGAATCCGTGCCAACAGAAGTCCTTCGCCCCAATCACTACGCCCTGACGACCGTCAACGTGGCTGATCCGCTGGTATTTGAAAGCAGTAACCAAACGCCGATCTCGACTGCCGATACCGCCGGTTGTTCCTGCGAACAGATTATCGACGCGCTCTCTCTTGGCCAGGGGCACTCGAAGTACGGCTGTTCGCCCGGTGTACTCAGTACCTGGATAGACACTGTGAATTGAACTGGCTCACAGCATTACGGCGTTTCAAATAATGGGTAACAGGCAAGTCTGAATAGTCTGCCAGTGGAGGAAAACAATGAAAATACGGGCCTTTTTCACCTTTTTACTGGCAGTGCTGGTGCCATTCGCGGCCAACGCAGGCGGCAGCGCAATCATCGACTCCGGGAGAGGGGGAACGGAGCAGATGCGGCTGGAGTATGACGAATCCCTCGTGCGCATGGGCATGCCGGGGCAGGCTGACAACTACATGATCCTGCGCGATGGGCAGATGTACAGTGTCATTAGCCAGGACGGCAAGCCGATGGTAATCGCCATGAACAGCATGATGCGCAAGATCGGCGGGATGGCCGGGCAGCAGAACATGCTGGGTGACGATGACCTGCACAAATTCGTCAGCCTTGCACCCACCGGCAGCTCGGAACAGGTAGCCGGCATTAGCGGCAAGGTCTACCGGCTGACCTATATCGACAACGGGGGCAAACAACGTACCGAGACCCTGGTCCTGAGCAGGGACAAACGCGCCCGTGAAATGACCCGCGCCTTCATGCAGATGAGCACCACCATGATGGAGGCCATGCAGACTCCGCAACCCGAGGGACGCGAGAAATTCGAGTCGGTCATGGATGACCAGGGCATGCTGCGTTACGGCGACTCCTTCCAGGTTGTTTCCTTCGGCGACGGCACACCATCCGCCGCGCGCTTTGAACTGCCGGCCAAGCCGACCGAGCTGCCCGATTTCGGCATCAACTTCGGCGGCGGTAATGTTGCCAGCTCCGGCTCCTCCGGCAGCCAGGCCCCGGCAGATAGCGGCGCGGAAGGCGAGGAAAAATCCGGGTTCCTGGGCAAGATCTTCGGCGACAAAGCCGAGCGCCAACAGGACCGGCAGGAAAACCGCGCCGACAACGCGATAGACAGCGCAACCGACAAGGCCGTCGATAAGGCGCTGGACAAGGTCTTCAGTATTTTTGACTGACAGGTTTCCAGCTCCACGGTCCCGGCAGTCAAGCACTACGGCGAGCCTGGCACTTACAGGCGGAAACCGCTCCGTAGCGGGGACAAAACCCAATGGGACCGCGAATTTGGACTACATTGTCTGTACGCTGGACATGCTGCAGCGAAATAACAACATAGCACCAGGGTTAAGGTTAGCCGGCAAGTGGGGACCGGTCCGGTGCATCAAACGTTAGCCGGCAAAAGCGCATCTGCGCTTCTCAACAGGGGGTTGGGGCAAAATGAGTTTTCGCAAAGTTGTGTCGATTGGTCTGTCGGCGCTATTGGTCTGGCTTCCCGCAGCCCCCTTGAGGGCTTCACTTCCAGGCGGCCAGAGCCCTGGCGGTAATGATGTTCACACGGAAATGGATCGCCTGTTCAACGCTGCCGAAGTGGCCAGGAGCGAGATCGACCGTACGGCCTTCGACCTCGATGCCGTATTGGACGCTGCGGATTACGACGCGGAGAACCTGGTCGAGTTCGTGCGCAACGAAGTGATCTTTGAACCCTACCTGGGTGTACTGCGCGGCCCGCAAGGTACCCTGATGAGCCGCGCCGGCAATGCCGCGGACCAGGCCGTACTGCTGGCGAAACTGCTGCGCGATGCGGGTTTTGATGCGCGGATCGCGCGTACCACCCTGACTACCCAGCAAGCACAGACCTTGCTGGATGAAAATATCACTCCCCGTCCCGCTGCAGACACTGCAAATGTCGCCAGCGTGATTGTCAGCCTGCTGAAGAATACCGGCAACTATGATCGCCTCGACCCTGCCGCTAAGGAAGCCCTGAGCACCAGTCACACAGACAACTTCGATCCGGCGGAGTACGCCAACTACAGCGAGTTACTCGCTGTATCGGCAGAACTCGGAGAAATGCTGGAGATCTCAACCGGCAAGTCGAGTTCCGCGCTGACCGAAACCGTCGTGGAAGAAGCCCGCGATTACTTCTGGGTACAGGCCCGCGAACTCAGCAGCGAGGACTGGCGGGATATTCATCCAGTCCTGCAGGAAGGCAACACTATCGAGGTTACAGCCAACGCCTATTTCGCAGAGCAAGTCCCCGAGGAACTACTGCATCGATTTCGCTTCCAGGTATTCATCGAGAAACTGCAAAACGGCGTGCTTACCAGTATGCCGGTGATGGCGCCCTGGGAAAGACCCACCGCCAATCTCAACGCCGTTCCCATTGAGTTTGCCAACGCGCCCGATAATATGCTGGCAAACCCGACGGCTACATTTCAGTCAACCTCATTCCTGGAAAATGCACGTTGGTTCGTACCCTTGTTCAACAATGCCCTGCCCGAGCAGGCCAGTTTTTTTGACACCCGTGGCACGCTGATTGATCCAATGGCGGCCAGTTCGGCGTCTGCCGGGATATTCGCAACGGTGGGCGACCTGTTTGGTGATGCACTCGGCCAGTTCGACCAGAAAGCCCTGCCGGTACTGACCGGCCAATGGCTGGAATTTACCCTGATCGCCCCCGACGGCAGCGAAAAAATCTATCGCCGTACCACCATCGACCGTATCGGCCCCGCGGCCCGCCGTTCAGGAAAGGTTGGCGATAAAGATGTTTCGCTGTCTCCTGACGAACTCGCCCCCCTGGTCCAGCGACATTCGTTCATGCTGGCAAACGGCTCCATACCCAATGAACTGGTTCTGGACTATGCATTGCAGCAGCTACTGGATTCGCGTCCCGTGGTCGACGCGCTAATCCGCCAATCAGAAAATAATCCGCTAAAGCCAGAGCAATTCGAAAAGCTGCTGAGTGAAGTTCCCAGTGCCTGGGCCGGACACCTGTCCATGTTCCTGCACCTGGACCAGGCGGAAACACTCAACAGGAAGCATTTGCTCTACCGCCCCGCCCCTACCCTGGTCGTGCAACGCGAGGGCCTTACATCCGGCGGGGGAATGATCAGCGCCGTCGACATCGTGCAGAACCCCCGCCGCTCAATAGCCGCAATAGAAAACGGCAAAGCTGCGCTCGATCCTGCTGATGTCATGAAGGCCGGTGTCTGGGATACCTTCGTCGAGGGCGACCAGTTACCCCCGGCGACCTCCCGATTCAACACCATGCAAGCTATGGCCGACGCGGTTGCTGCAGGGGCCAAAAAACGGGTGGTGCGAGATGAAAGCGATCTCAGGGCCCTCCGGGTTGACGACAATACTCGCGCGAGCATGCAAAGCGACCTCGAACGCGGGGCGGTGCTCGTCGTTGCCGACTATGCCCAGGAAGGACCGGCCGGCTGGTGGCGGGTTGATCCGTTGACCGGGGATACCGTGGGACAGATTGCCGACGGCCGAGGCAGTGAATCCGTCGAATACCTGAAAGTCATGGGCCTCGGAATATCGATGCTTTCGCTCACCATTTCACTCGGGAATTGTGTTTCCCGTTACAACCCGAAAAGCTCGGCCGAGGACGTGCGGGAACTGGTTTCCCTGAGCTGTTGCAGTCTGATGTCAGGAGCAATGTTTGCATTTGGAATGGCCCTGAGCGCAGTCGCTGAGGGCTTGGCCGGGCTCAAGCTGCTGGGTCAACTCGGCGTTAATAGCAACTATGCCAGCATCGCTGCAAGGGCAGGCGTGAGCACTGGGGCGGGCTGGGATACAGCGGGAACTTTCCTGTTTGACCCGACGTTGTTATGTGAACCGTCCTGGGCAAGATAACCATGATTTTTGATCTGGCGCATGCCCGGAGGTATCAGGCTTTTTCCCGGGGTTTGGGCACTCTCCTTGGTTCGATGGTAGCGCTATCACTGGGCTCCACCACGCTCGCCCAGCCCACCGTCGTCGAAACCGAGCCCAACAACACCCCCGCCGAGGCCCAGCCGATCAGCGGCGCGGTGAAACTCTATGGCAGCATGGTCGGCAAGGACCAGGACGGTTTCCTGTGGACGGTCTCCGACAACGACGCCCGCAAACACTGGGACTTTGAACTGCACGGTATTCCCGGCGCGTTGACCATCGTCGAGGTGGTGCGGGTAGAAAATACCGAGGATGGCACTGGCGTCGCCAGCGTCGAGCGGATCATGAAAATGGGCACCCGCGACGGCGTCACCCCGTCCATCCACCGCAACCAGCTGTTCGAACCCGGCGAATACCTGATCGGTCTCGCCCATGCGGGCGGCCCCGCCAAGGGTGGCGGTGCTTACCGTCCACCGGCCATCGGCCTGTCCTTCGGCAGCGAGGGCTCCCCAGAGGGAGAGGCGCTGGAGGCGGCTGCGGGGGACGGGGAAGCAGCTGCAGAGGAAAACGGCGCCTGGCAGTTCCTGATCAGCGAGGGCGATTCCTTTCCCGTCAGCCGCAATCCCGGCCCGCGGGAAACCCAGGAAAGCGCCCAGTCGATCATTCCCGGGCGCAGGTTTTCCACCTTTGAATCGCTGGAGCGCACCTGGTACGCCTTCACCTTCGACGAACAGAAAGCGACCCAGCGCTGGGACATCGAGGTCCGCGCGCCGCTGGGGCGCAAGCTCCGCGTGCGCCTGGTGGACAGCGAGGGCAAGGAATTGCTGCAGGACAGCGCCGACAGCCACGGCCGCGTGCTGTTTTCCGACCTGGCCCCGCCGCCGGGCACCTGGTACCTGGAACTGGTAGCCGCGGAACCCGGCTTCATCCACGCCGTCAGCAGCCGCGCAGCGGGGCAGCGCATCGAGGGCGAGGAAGCCGAACCCAACAACCAGGGCGCGCTGGCCAACCGCGTCGACCTGGTCGCACAGCCGGTGACCGGCCGTATCGACCGCAGCGATTCCGCGGACATCTTCCGCTTTACCCTCGACGAAGCCAGCGCCGACCAGGTGCTCGCCCTGCGCGTGGACGGAACGCCCGCCGCGCGCATGCAGATCTGCATCTACGATGACCAGTGGACCACGCTGCAGTGCCGGGACGGGACGACGCCGCTGGAATTGCCCGACCTGGTATTGCCGCCGGGGGACTGGGGCGTCGGCCTGCAGCGCGCCGACGAAACCAACTGGACGTTGAGCCTGCACGGCCAGGGGCCGATCACCCCGGGCCGCGAAGCCGAGCCCAACGACAATATCGATAACGCCGCCGCGGTACCGGAGGGACAGCGCATCAAGGGCCGCTTTACCGGGCAGGACCGCGATTACTACCGCTTCCAGATTCCCGACAAGGCGCAGATGTGGCGCTTCCAGGTCATCGGCGACAATATCCACGAGGTGAACTATTACAACGGCGCCGGCGAAAAGCGCGGCGGGGTGCGCACCGAGGCCGGCCAGCGGCGCGTGCGCCTGGACGACCTTTTCCTGCTGCCCGGCACCCACCACCTGCAGGTCAGCGCCAGGCGCGGTGACGAGGGCGGCGAGTACACCGTGCTGGCGCGCCCCCTCGGGCCACCCGACCCGGATGGGGAACTGGAGGAAAACGACAACAACAACCGGCAGCGCCTGGCCTTCGACCAGACCCGCAAGGGCCTGGTGACCAACAAGTCGGACAGCGACAACTACCGCTTTTTCCTCGCCAACGACGACCACATCAAACTGGAGCTGCAACCGCCCGCCGACGGCCACCTGTGGATGGACCTCTACTGGTACGGTGAAACCGTAGGCAACGGCCGGCCCCTCGCAGCGGGCGAGCCCCTGGTCATCGACGGGCTGTTCCCGCCGGGAGACTACCAGCTCAAGATCACCGCAGTGCAACCCAGCGACGCCGAGTACTCGCTTTCCCTGCAGCGCCAACCGCGCTTTTCCTGTCCGACGGACTGCGAACCGAACGGCATCGGCAAGGTGCACATGGCCGCCCCGCTACCGGCGGATTTGCTGCTGCAGGGACGCAGCGGCGACTGGCGGGACTGGGACTACTACCAGTTGCCGGTATTCGATACGGACGTGGAACTGCAGATGCAGACCGCTGAAGAATTGGGCGGTGTGGCACTGGGCCCCTATTACGCACAGCGCAAACCGTTGCGCTTCGACCGCGAACTGCCGGGTTATCGCGCCACGCTGCCGGCGGGCGAAGCCAACCGCCTGATGCTGGACTCGCGCAACAAGGACTACCGGCTGCAACTGGTCTTTCCCGGCGGTGAACTGGTACCGACCGGCGGCGAGCCGACGCTCGACATCGCACTGTCACTGCCCGCCGAGCCCGTCTCCGCCTACCAGTGGACGGGGCAGCGCCTTGCGGCCGAGCTGACCATCAGCAATACCGGCAGCGAAGCCATCGACAGCGTGCTCGAGGTAGCCACCAGCGATCACCGCTGGCAGGTGAATCCGCAGGAGCAGGCAGTGACCCTGCAGCCGGGCGAGACGCGTGCCATTCCGGTGACGGTGCGCGTCCCCGCCGATGCCTGGGCCGGGCGACCGGTGCGCATCAGCGCCGCGGTCCGCGACGCGTCCGGGCGCCAGGTGGAAACCTGGCAGGAGATCGAACCGCAGCGCGCTGCGCCGCCCCTCGCCCCGGAATACAGCTGGCCGATTGCGGATTCCCTGCGCGGTGGTTTCAATGCGGCCTGGACGCCCTTCGGCGGCGACTGGTCCGGGGATATCGCCCACCTGGTCCGGCCCGAATTCCTGCGCGACGACCTGGTGTTCGACGGCACCAGCGCGGCACTGCGCAGCAAAGGCCGCTGTGACGGCGGCGACGATTCGCCGCTCCTGACCCTCGAACTGCCGGGCACGGACCCGCTGCCGGTGGCCGGGGTGGGCCTCAACTTCTTCGGCGGGCACCGGCCTTTCCTGTTCATTCGTCGCGCCACCCTGCTGCTGTCCATGGACGGCGAGAACTACGAGGAAGTGATGAGCTTTGCGGCGCAACCGGTCCTGACCGAGCAGTCCTTCGCTATAGGCCGCACGGTAAACGCGCGCTTCGCCCGCCTGCGCATCGACGCCAACTGGGAGGAAGCCAGCCGCTGCGAGGCCATCGAACTCTCCGAATGGAAAGTCATCCTCGAACCCGGCTTCGACCTTTCCGCCGGCGCGGGTTTTGATATCGCCCGCCCGGAACTGGGCGGACATGTGGTCTGGGAAAACCCGGAGAGCTCGGGGCCGGAGGACATCCTGCTGGACGACGGCAAGGCTCGCAACATCAAGGCCGATGCCGGTGGCGTCAAGGATTTCGTGATTGGCTTCAACCGCAATCGCGCAGCCCAGGTGAGCCGGATCGAATGGCTGAATCGCGAGGGGCAGCCGGCAAGCGACCACCACTTCGACCACCTCACCGTATCGGCCAGCCTGGAATCGCCGGCAGGTCCCTGGGTAGTACTGGGAGAATCCGCACTGGCCCCGGGGCGCGAGGGCGCCGTGATCGACCTCGCACAGCCGGCCTGGGCGCGTTTCGTCCGCCTGTCGGCCCGCTTCGTCGAGGGGGCCCGGGGCGGCTTCCAGCCGGATGTCATCCGCATCCACGAGCGCCCCACCGCCGCCGACTATCGCTCGGTACTGACGGAATGGGGCGACACCAATTACCGCGCCTTCTACGAGTGGCAGGCCGGTCTGCCCGAAGCCCCCGCCGAACCGGTCTCGGGCAATGACTCGCGGGCGCGGGCAGCGGCACTGGCGCCCGGCGACAGCGTGGGCGGCGAGGTGTCACTGAACAGGAAGCTCGAACACTGGTACCGGCTGCAGTTACCCGCAGGGCACAATACCCTGACCCTCGCACTGGGCGGGAGCCCGACCGTGCGCACCGTGCTGGCAATGGAGGACGCCGAGGGACTCCAGGTCCCCCTGCGGCGTGTCGACGACGGCAAGACCCTGGACCAGCACCGCTACGAGGCCGCGCTGGCCCCCGGCAGCGAAGCCTGGCTGCGGGTCTCCGAGCCGCCGCGCAACGTGGTGTTTTCCTGGGACACCAGCCCCAGTGTGGCCAGCATGATTCCGCGTATCCGCAATGCCCTGGTCGCCTTCAGCAGCCAGGTGGTGCCCGGCCGCGAGGCGGTGAACCTGATGCCCTTCCCCCACGGACCGCTGCTGCGGGACTGGCTGGGTGAGCCCTACATGCTGCAGACGGTGCTCAACGAGTTCGACCGCGGCCTGGGTTCGAGCGCCGCCATGACCACCCTGAAAAAGGCCTCCGCGGAACTCGCCCCGCGCCCCGGCACCAAGGCGATCATGGTGATCACCGACGGCGAAACCACCGCCGACGGCAAGGCCTGGACGGAACTGCGCAAGGCCCGGCCGCGCGTCTTCGCGGTGCAGGTAGCGGGCAACAAACGCTGGCACCTCGACGTGATGCGCGACTGGGCGAGCATCGATGCGGGTCATTTCAACCAGTTGCGCTACGAGGGGGAAATGGAAATTGCCTTCGACCGCGCCGCGACACTGATGCGCCGCCCCGCCGGGTATACCCTGCAGCCTTCCAGTGAATTCCGCGAAGCTCCCGGGCCCGGGCAGCTACTCGTGCTGCCGGGTGACGCGGGCAACACGGCGAGTGGTGGCACCGCCATCGAACTGATCCTCGATGCCTCCGGCTCGATGCTGCAACGGGTGGACGGCAAACGGCGCATCGCCATCGCCCGGGAGGTGCTCACCGACGCGGTGCGCAAACAAATCCCGGCGGGCACGCCGCTGGCCCTGCGGGTCTTCGGCCACCGCGAGATCGATTCCTGCCGCACCGACCTGGAGATTCCCCTCGCCCCGCTCGACCCGGCGGCCGCCGCCAACACCATCGGCGGCATCCAGGCCATGAACCTGGCGCGTACGCCAATCGCCGATTCCCTGGCGGCCGTGGAGACGGACCTGCAGGGACGCAAGTCCAGCGTCGTCATCCTGGTCACCGATGGCGAGGAAACCTGTGAAGGCGATCCCGCCGCGGTCATCGAAGCACTGCGCGACAAGGGCTTCGACGTCAACCTGAACATCGTCGGTTTCGCCATCGGCGACCCGGAACTGGCCTCACAGTTCGAGTCATGGGCCGCGCTGGGCAATGGACGCTACTACGCGGCTGACAACCGCGAGGGACTGCAGGACGCGCTGGAGCAGGCCCTGCGGGTGCCCTACAGGGTGCTCGACGGCAACGGCAATGAGGTCGCCTCGGGACAGGTGGGCGGCCCGCCGGTAGAGCTCGAGGCGGGCTATTACGATGTGGTAGTGGCGACAGAGCCGCCGCGGACCTTCGACCAGGTCGAAATTCCCGGCGAGAGCGCAGTAGAACTGAAACTGGATTAAACCCTCGGGGATCAAAGGAGTGCTGTAATGGAGTTCGACGTCCGCAAAACTGTGGAACTGGTCAAGGGCGGCCTGCTGGCGCCGGAGCCCACCTGGAATACCTACCTGGCCGCAACGCCCGCCTGGCAGAAGACGCTGGCCTTGCTGACCGGCCCGCTGCTGCTGGCCAACATCATCCTCAGCGTGCTCTTCACCTGGATGATGGGCGGCTTCTCCGCCTACCTGCTGGGGGGCAGCCTGCTGATGGCCTGGGTCTACAGCCTGGTTGCAGCGGCGGCCGGCTTCACCCTGCTGGTGTTTATCATCAATTTCCTGGCCGGTACCTTTGGCGGCCAGCCGAACTTTGACCGCGCCTTCGCCGCGGTCTCTCTGAGCGCCATACCCGCCTGCCTGGGCGGCATCGCCGGCGCCCTGATTCCCTGGCTCGGCTTCCTGGTGTCGCTGGCCGGCGGCATCTGGTCGCTGGTGCTGCTGTACCGGATCGTGCCGCTGGCGCTGGGTGTCCCCGGCGAAAAGCGCACACTGCACTTTGTCGCCACGCTGGTGGTCACGCTGGTAGCCAACATGATCGTCGCCGGCATACTGACGGTCATCGGCCTGCGTCCCGACGTGGACTCGGGCTACGGTAGCCGCAGCGGTAAACCCGTGGAAATTTCCTCCGGTGGCGGCATGCTCGCCGAGGCCCAGCGCCAGGCAGCGCTGATGCAGGCGGCCGGCGAAGACGAATTCGAGCCGCCCGCCAACGGCAAGGTCAGCAAACAGCAGGTGCGCGAGCTGGTGTCGGTGATCGAGAAAAGCCGCGCGGCGATGGCGGAACAGGCGGCCCAGGTGAAGAAAGCAGAGGCGGAATTACAGGGCAAGGAAACCAAATCCACCGCCGACCTCATCGCGATGTACCGGACCATGGGCAAGGTGGTCAGTATGAACAACATCGAGATGGAGGTGCTCAAGTCCGGCGGCGGCAACTGGGCGGAACACACCTGGGTCAAGGGGCAACTGCGGACCGCACGCCTGCAGCAGGGCACCGGATCCGACGCCATCGAGCACAATTACGCGCTCTACAAGGCGAATGAAGCAGTACTCGCCGACGCTATCTGACACTGACCGAGGAGAAAACCAATGATCGATAAAATCCAGGTCTGCAATCAGCGCCATCCCTGGCGCCTGAACGGCGGCGCAGCGGCCGTTTTCACACTGCTCCTGGCAGCCCTGCCCTGCCAGTTCGCCGCAGCGGAGGACGACAGCGGCTTCTCGATGAAGGTGCAGGACGCCTTCGCTATCACCGGACGCGGCACCATCATGGTGGGTATCGTCGAGAGCGGCGCGATCAGCGCAGGGGAAACCGTGTGTGTGCCACTGGTGGACAGCGCACCCCAGCCCTTCACGGTTGCCGCCATTGAACGCTACCGCAAAATAATCGAGCGCGCCGAAGCGGGGCAAAACGTCGGGCTGTTACTGGCGGAGGAACTGCCATCGAAGCGCGTTGCAAAAGGTGGAAACGCTGACAGCGACTGCTGACTGAGTCCCGCCGCTGGCTACAACAGGCGCTGGTAGGTCAGCTGGTAGATATCAAAGTTCTCGTCTGAATCGTTTACCGAGCCCATGGCATAGCTGAGCTTGACCACGTTCCTGCCGGCGAAGGGCACGGCGAGGTTGATACCGAAACGGGAATCGCGCTGCAGGTCGTCCAGCTTGCGGCCATCCAGTTTGCCACGGCCTCCACGGTAGATATTCGCGTCCAGGGATACCCAGAAACCGGCGGAAAAGCGGCGGATGAGGTGGGTCTGCAGTGCGTAGATCGGGTCCTGTTCACGCTTCATGCCCACAAAGTCGTCGTTGTCACCGAATATCCAGGCACCGAGTTCAAATTCCAGCAGCCACTGGGGCCGCAGCGCGGTCATATAGCCCAGCTCCGCCTTGACCGCCCAGCGGTTGGCCCCGACATTGATCAGGCGATCCTCCTGGTAGCGGCCGGTGGGCGCGAGCACGCGCACACTGGCGCCGAGAATCGGATGGGGATTGCGCCGCAGCTCGGCGAATTCCTCCCGCGACATGGCCGGTGCACCGAGCAGGTTTACGCCCAGGGTGGCGGAGAAGTCCCCTACCCCCTGGTAATCGCGCTCCAGTTTGCCCAACACCTCGTGGTTGGCCGTGGTCGTGCCCGTGGAATAGGGTTGCTGCAGCACGACCGAGGCGGTGCGCCCCCAGAGGCTGAAGGTGCGCAGGTAGGAGGCAAAGGCGGTGGTTATCTGCGAGTCGATGCCGGATACCGGGAGTGAGGGATCGGGCACCGTGTCGCCATCTGTGTAGGACAGCCCGAGTGTCAGGACCTCGGTGCCCTGGGGGGCCGGCCAGTATGCACGCGGGGTCAATTCCTGGGCGACGCAGTAGCGCCCCGGTACCAGCGGAATCAGCAGGACCAGGAGGAGACGAAGTTTCAGGCGCGGGAGCATTGGGCAAAAATAGCCCAGCCGCCGGCTTCACGCCATAGCCCGACTGGGGAAAAGTCACAGCAACAGATCCACCTGAGAGACTTGACTTGCCTGCGGTATTTCTGGAAAATTCGCGCCTCTCGGGAAGACCCGTTTCCCGAACACTTGATTGTGGCTACGTAGCTCAGCTGGTTAGAGCACAGCATTCATAATGCTGGGGTCGATGGTTCAAGTCCATCCGTAGCTACCACTAAATCAATGACTTACGACATTGCGACGCTAAGTCAGACATTCCGAGTCAGCACCGAGTCAACAGCCCCAACTAACAGGGGTTGTGGCTTCGTGTGCTTTCCTTTATCACTAAATTGGTTCCAGCCACTGGTTTCGATTCACGACGTGGTAGAGGTAGCCTTCTGGACCATCAGGGTGGTCGTGTTCGGCGGCCACAAAAAGAAATTGATTTTCAGTGATCTCCTCTCCCCCTCCCATCTCAATAAACGCCTTGATTTTGCCCCAGGACCTCACATTGTGCTCTCCTCGTGGGTTGGCGCTCTTACCCTTGGGTGTAATCCTGTAGATCATCTTTGATTTCCTCAATTCAGGAGGTACAGGAATTAGACTGCCAGCGGTGAACGCGTTTGCAACCTTTGAACTCTAATTCCATCAACACTACACATACTTACCTCTAGTACAAGCAAGCACTAGTAAACATCAAAAATAGCCAGAGGGCTTCCTTGGCCTAACGAGAATGTCAGGTTTTGACCGACACCCATGTTGACACCTGTTTGTGTAGTGCAGTCCAATGTGCCTTTTATTTGCATATAGAATCATTGTTTAAAATGTAAAGACTCTGGGAAGATTGTCGTACGCGGGAGAGTTCTGAAATGATTTTCACACGGGTACTACTTCTACTGATTGCCACATTTTTTCTAAACAGAAGTGAGACAGCTTCTGCCGTGTCTGACAATTCGTCTATAGATATTTCTCTATCTCAGCTTGGCTGTTCTACTTCAATTATTACTGGATTGCCGCAATTCGACAGTGGCGTTTCACCTGAAAGTATTCGGTTGGATATACCAGAAAAATATGGCAGTAATTGTAAAATTACAGGTATCTATCTTCGCGGTGAGATTACGCAAAGGACACTGCCCCAACTAAAGTTTATCGTGGCTGTGACAGACAATACACTGGAGCCTTGGGAGACGCCTTACTTGGAGCTCGATAGTCCCGGTGGGTTGATCTCAGAGGCAATGAAAATCGGCGAATTTGTTGCTCAGCGAAAAATGCCAACTTCAGTTCATCATGCCGAGAGATGTTTTAGCGCTTGCGTATTAATTTATGCTGCAGGTTGGCAACGAATTCCTGGTGGAAAAATAGGGATTCACCGTCCATTTTCTACCGAAATATCTACCGAATCTCTGAGCTTTTCCCAGTATCTAGAGCAGTATGAAAATTTGACCCCAGTGTTAAAAAAATATTACGGAAAATTTGGAGTTTCCCCCACTATTGTTGACGTTATGAACGTAGTTACCTCCGACAATATCAAAATATTGTCCGCAGAGGAGCTAGAATTATACGGCCTAGATTTTGAAAACGTGGCTTACGCAGAATACAACAAGGCAAAAACAATACAGAAATGTGGAAATGAATATTACGAACTTAAAAAAAGATGGGATGACTTTCACATTTCATGCATGGTCCAACAATTGACTGAAACTAACAATTCGAACATTTTGGACAATTGCACTAAATTGGCAGATCAAAAGTATCCGAATTTCAGAGAAATGTATAACAATTGTCTTTAAAGTCAATGCGATACTATTTTAATGAGCATGGCAATTTCTAACTTATGCAAATAGGTGGCCCGACGAGTGACTAGCGCCGTATCGCAATTGATTGAGATCTTTTCTAAGTGCAAATTACCCAACTTATCCACTATCCCAAAGACAGCCAATGTATCCGCTCAAAAGGTGACGTTCCGTCATATCCAACCACCAGGCTTCGCCGGTCTACGAATGGAGCTATTCTTGTCCAATGGATAACGATACCGACAATCTGATCAGCGCAATCTACAAAGCCTTAGACATGCTTGAGAAACTAGACCCTGCTGTGAGGCGGGAAGACTGGTTTTGGCTTTTAGAGAAACGGTAGATCAGGCTCTACGGCCAATTGTCGAAAAGGCATTCAATCCCACAATCAAGTCGAAGCCCTCGAGGTATTGAATAGCGCATTCGCCTATTTGTGGTGCCACCAGATACGGAAGCGGTTGACGCAATACCAGATAACGCCGATCAGCAGGGACCACGATCCGGCTGCGGCCATCTTAGGGTCTTGCGGGCCAGCGTTCAGCATGAGGATGAACACCCCTAGGAGGAACAGGGAGACAGATATCAGGCTTTGCAGTTTGAACTTCTTGCTAGTCTCCTGAACCGTGGTCAGTTCAGCAACGCCGCTCCCGGATGATTCCTTTGCAGCAACAATCGGCGCTCCGCAGCCTGGACACGCAGGGGCTTTGTCGGAAACTTCCTTGTTGCACTCTGGGCAGTTAATTAGGGCCATCGGTCAATTCCTTGATTCATTTAAAGTAACATTCCGAAATTTAATTTCATAAAGGCAAATATAGCTCAGGAGTCCCCAAAAGGGGACGTTTTTTAAAAGCAATGGTTTATGCTCTCTGCATGGACAAGCACGAAACAATCAAAAGAGAAGCCCGCCAATCCGCCAAGCGCCTGGTGTTCTACAGTGTCGTTCTCGGTCTGTTGATTGGGTTCGGTGCGGGACTTGTCGTGGCTGATATGAGCATTGAGCGAGTGAAGATCATCTATCCTGAATGCTCGGGGACAAAGGTCTAGGCAATTGGGCGCTTTCGGCTAAAAGACATATCTCGCGGCGTGACAAAGCAGCCCTAATCCAATCAGCGTAAACCCCAACAAAAACAGCCATGCCTTGAATTCGAACTCTAACGAGTCTTTCCCTGGCCTGATAGTAACTAGTGCCTGATTCTCCTGAGAGGAGGTCACAAATTCGCTGACGCTAATAAGCCAGCCTTCGTGAAGCTTTAGAACCTTCTCGATTGCTCCGGTCAATTTGAACGCCCTGTAAGCTACAAGCATTGAGCCTAACGTGGTGAGTATAGTTCCTGTTATGGTTAAGCATTCGTCCATGATCGGTCTCCTCGTGAGATGTTGTAAACCATCCGGTTACAAGTAGAGAATCAAGTTTAGTTGTATCGCTGGGAATAACCAAAAAAAGCCCGCCGTGGCGGGCAAGTCAGGCGTAGACCTGAGGGAAGTTCAGTCCTAAAACTGAGCGAACGGGTTGTCTGCCAAGTCCTTTTTAGCAGTCTCAATCCCGAACCTCTGAGCAGAGCCAGGGGTAAGCCCCAACTTGTAGAGCAGGCTGTTCAGAGTCGTCAGCTTGCCACTCCGGAAGTCCCCAGGCGCGCTCCGATATTCAGCCAGCAGGCAAGCCGCAATCTCTACCATAAACCTGTCAGAAGCCATCAGAAGCCCCGGCAAAGCCTTTGCCTCGATCTCCCGCCATGTCGCTTCCTGCGCCTCTGTGAGGTGTTCTGGCGGCTCTCCCAGCCCATCAGAGTGAAACCTGTCCTCATTCCGGTATCGTTGGGGATTTTTCCTTGCAGAACCGTCAAGCAGGGCTAAATGTTTGGGCTTTTTGGGTCGTGGCATATCGAGCCTCCAAATTAAATTGAATTGTGGACGTGTGCGTGACTGTCCCCCTGCGGTATCGTTGGCGAAGGTCGAGCACTAAATATCCCCCCCGTACCGGGTCCATCACCCACCACCCCTGCGCAGCAACTTGAACGCGCCTTGCATTGATCGCTTCTGGCTATCCCATAGCCCCGACATATCCTGCTCGCCGTGGTCTCTGGTTTCGTTCTCAAGGCGGGTCAACATGAAGTCGTTGAAGCTGTACCCCAGATCGTCGGCCATTGCCTGAAAGGATTCATAGTTCAGGCTTCTGGCAAGTCGCTCATAGGCTTCTGCATCACTACCGGCTTCCGTGTGGTGTTTGATAGAGCCATCCCTGGCATAGAGCATGTATTGCATTACAGGCTCCCTGTGACCATAGCCAGCGGGTTGGTATTCACCAGTGCCAGCCGGGAGGAGGCCATAAACTGCAACATGCCTCGGGTGAAGTTGGTCCCGTGATTCGCTGAGACCTCAAGCAATGCGGCCTGATTCTCAAACACAATCCCGCAGCGGTTGAAGTCAGCCACTAGGAAGCTGCCAGAGGCCATCACGTTGCTAACGTAGACAGGGATGCCCCAGATGCGGGGTTCACCACCTAAGCGCGGTGCGCCCGCTACATAGGCGTCTGAGGCGCTTTCCTGCTTGCGGGTCTCAATGTCGTACCAGTCGGACTCATTGAGAATGACACCATTGGGCGCGAAGTTAGCCAGCCGTACCTGCTTGATCGCAGAGCGGATAACATCAACCTCATTGGTAATATTCGGTGACTCATTAGCCCAGGCGGTTGCGTTGTTCAGCAGTCCGTCCAAGGTGCCAGTCGTCCCGGCTCCATTGAGTAACTGATCCTCTATGGCCTCTGCCAGCCCGTACAGCATTTCAGTGCTGATAAAACCGTCCAGTTGACCGGAATCCTCAAATATCTGTTTGGATACAGGGAGGGTGTGGCCTATGGTCTCAACCGGAACAAAGCTGTTAGTGAAGGCATAGGCGGATTCCCCAACCTCGACGTTCTCCCGTTGTTCAGGTGAATTCCCTACCTGCGGGCCTGCGTTGTTCGTCTTGCTCGACAGTACCGGGATCTCGATTGCCCCGTTGTTAGTCGGGAAGGTCGGCAACAGGTCTTGCAGGAACAGCGATCTACGCGCCCCATAGTCCAGCGTAGGCGTACCAGAAGGCACCAGCGGGTCGTTAATGGCCCCTGTGGACAGGATGGCAGACTTAACCTCCCTGCGGCCCAACTCCAGATTAAAGCAACTGTTCCCGCCTACCACTTCCGACAGGGTGGCAGTTTCCAATAGCCTTTCGGCTTTGGTCTGCATGGTGGGTTTAACGCCATACAGAATACATTTCTGAATATCGACAATACCGCTCAGGGCGGCGATAAGTTTAGTTTCGGTGTTCATTTCCGTTCTCCAGGATGCGTAACACTGCATCAACCTTCTGCGTTAGCAGGTCGATGGGGGAACGCTCCCGCGGAGCGAGAAATTCACGAAAGCCGTTTGTGGTGACAAACTTACTTTCGCTGTTAGAGAAGCCCATGCTGCGCAGGGCATCTTTGAATTCTTGAACAGTAACCGGACGGTTTTTGACTTCCGTTATCTGTGCGTAGTGGTTGGCAGGGATCGCCACAAGGGAAACCTCTGCCAGTCGAAAAATATCGGTGATATACCGGGTAGAGCCGCGCTTTTCCGTACCGTCTGGGGCGACGACAAAGCCAATCGACATAGACAGAGCACCATCTTTCATCAGGCTGTACGCTTCCGCCCCTCGTGTGGTCCCCAGGGATAGCTTGCCCTCTACCAGTAAGCCCTTGTCATCCTCCCGAATGCTTAACCATGTGCCAACAGGCTCTTTAAGGTCGTGACTCCAGAGCATTGCAGGCATGGTGCCCGCGTCTATGTGTTTAGATATGGCGTTCAGGAATGCGCCGCGCTCGATAATGTCACCGTGGGCATCAGGTGGCCCGCCCCAGGTAGAGGCGTAGCCGGAAAATACGCCTTCCTCGGTGAGGGAGCCGCGCTTGATTTCGTGGATTAGGGGCGTGAGCCGTGCAGTCATTTGAAATTCTCCAAGTCAGGGGCATAAAGCCTCTCCCTGGAGAATCCGAACTGCGCTCGTATCTCGGGGGGTATCGTGCAAGATGTCCGGCGAACACCCAAGCACAAGGCCAGTTTAACACAAGCTGTATGTATATACAGCATTAATTTACCTTCCGGGTAGGCGTGGCATCCATGATTTCGCGCCCGGTTTTTCCATTGCGCAATTCATAGAATTTGAATGTCAGCGCCCCGTCAGTATCAAAATCCAATACTGCGCGAATGTCGTGCTGCCTGGTTTGTATTCGTGTGACTAGCGCCTCTATCTCCCGCTTGTGTCCCTGGCTCCACTGGAATTGAGTCAGGGTGTTAAATAACGTCACTACTGAATTTACAGCGGCTTGCATCACAGCAAGTTCGTAGTTTCCGCCATCGGCCCTGGTCGTTTCGGGTTGTGGTTTGCGTTTCATGGTGATTCTCCTTTGAGTTGATTGCGTGCTGCCTGCTTTCGCTGTTTTTTGCCGTGTCGAATGTCGCATTCCATCAACCGCCTGCGCATTCGCCTTGCCCACTTTCTAGGAAATCTGTTCATCGGCTGTCCTCTGTAGTTGCTTTCTGATTTCTTTCTCGCAAGGCACTTGAAGCCTTAGCCTTGACACTGTTACGACTAGCGACGACACTTGCCCAGTAACAACCCTTCCATGTCGCGCATAGCATTCGACTGGTAACTGAACAACCGCACTCGTGTGGTCTGTCTTCTATTACTTGGAGAACGCTGTGAAACGCACAAAGAACCTTAAATCCCCACGCAAGAGAGCCTTTTTCAAACAGAAAGGCCGATGTTTTTACTGTGGTGCGCCAATGTGGCGGGAATCCCCAGAAGAACTGACAAGCAAATATCGAATCAGTCAAAAGAAGTGCCTGGCTCTCAAATGCACCGGAGAACATCTCGTTCCGTTTTCTCAAGGTGGGCCATGCACAGGCACGAACATTGTTGCCGCGTGTGAATTCTGTAACCGGCACCGGCACAGGCGTCCTGGGGAAATTAGCTGGCAGGATTTCAAAGCGCTCGTGACAAAACGAGTTAGGCAAGGTAAGTGGCACGGTATCCAGTTGGAGTAGAACTCGACGTTTTTGATACCTGAGGTTGCGGTTGATGACTGCGTAATGTTTCATGCCAGTTTCCGACCCAAATTGTGTTTAACCACCTTAGATAGCCACTTTTCAGAGAACCCCCTGGTAAGACTCTTAAGAGGTGGGTGCTCAGCGACCAATAAATTGGGCAAAAAGTGGCGTTTATTGGTTGTGTGAAACCAACAAGGGGGCAAATTCGACCCTGTTTCACCTGTTTGTTGGTCACGGAAAACCAATAACCGGGTTTTATTGGTTCTGTGCGACCCCTCAATTCTGTTAATCATTTGAGCCTCTTTACTTGTTGCCGGAATGCTGCGGGTTCCAATTTCTCGCGGTCCTTCAATTCGGGACTGGTTGGCAACCATGCCAGTCGGTACAACGTTGGATCGCGTGGAAAACGTGGATACCGTGTAACCTCAATCCATCCGGCTTCTAGGGCTTCTTTCCTGGCCCGCTTCAATTCAGATTGAGTCCAGCCCCATTGCTCCATTGCTCCAAGTGCCGCAGACAAATCACCGTTGTTTCTCAGGTTGTATTGCCGCGCCAAATCCCAGATAAATGCTCTCGTTTGCTTGGACAGGGCTATGTACTCGGGGTGGTCGAAAATCGCGTGAAGGGCTTTAAAAAAGCCCTCTGAGCCCTTCGCTCGACCATTGGGAAGCATTCTTTTGGAATTGGCCCTCGCCATTACCGAAGCCTCACCAGTCGCCATTCATGCACTTGTGAGGGCTCGCCAAAGCGATTCCGTACCCTGTGCTTAGGTAGACTCGCAACAATGCTCAGGCCGCGCTTTTGGAGCGCAGGGCGCACATAAGAGGCGGCGCTGCTTAGATTGCCGATGGCGCAATCTCTAGCGATTTCATGGGTAAAAGCGCAGGGGTTCACCAGTAGATATTCAACCAGCCTGTGAGCCTGCTTTGATTTCGTCTCACGTAATGCTTCATACGCGAGTTCGGAAATATCTTGTGGTAAACTCATTCTCGACTTCCTCAGTCATGCCCCGTTCGCGCTCCCGTCAAGAATCGCGGCGGGGCAATCTAATCAATCCACTTCCACCAGAGCGCGAAAGGCATCAGCCAGCATTGCCGGGTTTTCCACCAGGCAAGTGAAGCCGCGCCCCTTGAACTTGCTCACAATCGGCTGTCCGTCGATAACAACAGTCAGCGTCCAGGTTGTGCGCTCAATAACGGCGGTGGTTTTAGTCCCAGGTCGGACAGACGGAATAGTGCAGGCGGTGGTGCTCATGCTGCGCCCTCCAATTCCGGGGCCAAATTGCCCGTTTTTTGTGGTGTATCAGTGCGATTAGATATTGGGGCTGTACTCTGGGGTCGGACAGGGAACAGCGGGCAATTAGGGCTGGTACAGGCGCTAACCTGTTGTCGCCAGTTCCCCTCTGCACCAGGGTCGAAAATGCATTCTTTGCACTTGTCGTTGATTGCTTTGCGGAGACTCATGCGCTGGCCTCCCCTGCATGGCGGCGCGGCGCAGACAAACGAGACTGTGCCCACTCCAGAAGACTCTGCGGCTGGTAGAGCGCTTTATTGCCAAAGATTTGGTATTCAGGACCGCCACCAACACTGGCAAGCTTTTGCAGTGTCTTTGCGGTCCCAGGGAATCCGTTTTCGTTAAGAAATTCTGCCGCCTCTTTGCGAGTCAGCCGGGGCTTCTCTTTGCTGTAGGTTTCCATAGCATCACCTGTAGTAACTGAAATTTCGTTACAAGAGAATTCTTAAGTAACGTCATGCTTCAGGTGGTGATACTAAGAGTGCGAGTGAATGGCTAACAGTCAAAAACAGAAACTATCAATCGCGTCTTTTTGACACATTAGCCTTTAAAATTCCGCTTATAGAGTTAGGGGATAAACTATCTTCCTCGCAGGGGCATAGCTCGAGAAGTTTGTTAACCAGCCCCTCAAACACAGTGGACTTATCGGCAGGCCATTTTCCAAATGCTTTGTGCCACGCCTGCGCAATGACAAGCACAGCCCCCTCAGCCCTATCGGTTTTTGATTCTCGCTTTTGTACGGTACTTTTTTGTTCAAGCGCCTGACCAATTGCAATGG
Organism: Haliea sp. E17; assembly: GCF_048323675.1. NCBI lineage: Bacteria > Pseudomonadati > Pseudomonadota > Gammaproteobacteria > Cellvibrionales > Halieaceae > Haliea > Haliea sp. E17. Next base: position 660,850 of record NZ_JBLWFK010000001.1, on the reverse strand, counting down.
TAATCTTTACCCAACTGCCAATCGCTTGGCGGCAATCCAACATGGTGCAGTCGTCATCCAGCCCAAGTGCCTGCATCGTTTCCTCGCTCGGCGGAATGAGATTGAGGTGCTCACTATCCCCCATACGTGACAGACTTCTGTGTAGGTCTTTGATTGACCTAGCGGCCATTTCATATCTTTGTTTGGCACCTTCAGGCCAAAGCCCCTGCAAACTCCCAAGTGTTGAATTGAGTTGAGCTAAGGTGCTTGACAGGTCTTTGACAAAACCTGTGTAAGCCGGATTAGACTCACCATAGTCACGGCTGCCATTCAATTGATCGCGAATGGCTCTCTCAAATTCGTTCACTTGCTTGCCTTCCGTTTAATTTTCACAACTTTTGCCTTGCCCTTCTTCATCGCGCCTGAAATAGTCCCGGTGTACTTCTCGGCAAGTGCGGCCTTCGCGTCCCGGCTGGCGTGAATGTATCGCTGTGCGGTGGATAGCTGGCTATGCCCCAGGGTCGCCATAATCTCCGCAGCCTGCGCCCCCTGCATGGCCATCATCGTCCCCAGGGAGTGCCGGAGAGAGTGATTAGACAGTCCCTCAGGAAGTCCCGACTCTTTCCGTATTTCCTTCCAGAGTTTCGAGGTAAGCGATACATGCGTATCACCCCGCGACGATGGAAAGACATGCTCGCTTTTGTTGCCCTGGCGGGCCTTCACGATTGCGAGGGCTGTCGAATTCAAGGCAATGGTTTTGCCCTGCCCTGATTTGTGGCCTGTCTTGTGCGACTTGGGCGGCAAGGTGAATATCCCGGCTTCAAGGTCTACCCATTCCCAGCGCAGCCCAGCCACTTCGTTGCGCCTTGCTCCAGTAAACGCCAGTACCCGGATAGCATCGGCGGCAGAGTCGGGAATCTTCCGTAGAGTCTCCAGCTTGTCCAGTGCGTCAAATAGTGCTGCGTACTGCTCCGGCGTTTCCAATATCAAATCCCGCTTGCCATCGCCTGCAAGGTCTAAGTGTGTTGCCGGGTTGTCTGTCGCCCTCCCCTCTGCAATGGCCCAATTCAGGATCGCCCGGAATACCCGGATTGCCATACGCGCAGCACCATCGCCCCCGCGCACATTCACCCTACCCCGCGCGTTGCCGGATTTCTTCACCACACTGGTTTTACCGTCCCGTATATCCGCATAGGCTCGGCGCACATCATCGGGAGTGAGTTTCTCCAGCCGGATTTGTCCTAGCGTGGGCCTCAGGTGGCGTTCTATGCGCCCCTTGTCCACGTAGCGGGTGCTCTCAGCCTTCTCAGCGAACTTGGACGACTCAAGGTATACGTCTAGCAGTTCGTCCACTGTAGCGGCTTTACGGCGCTCCTTACGATCCTCAAGCGGGTCGGCACCATTCAGCCGGATATCCGCTAGCAGGTCTTCAGCCTTCTTTCGGCATTCCTCGGTGGTCAGTTTCCCGCCATGCTTGCCGATGGTGTACTGGCGCAGTGTGTTGTAGCGGTTCCGGTAGGTGATGATGTAGGACTTTGAGCCGCCCTTGTTGGCCTTCACCCCGAACCCGGTTAGCTTGCCATCCCAGAGGATCGCGTCACCCGGTTTGTAAGCCCAGGCCTCAGCTACCCGCTTCGTAATTTTCCCCTCGTGCTTAGCCATCCGCCCTCCAGTGCTAGGGTCAACGAGTCAACACATAGTCAACAAGTCAACACAACTCAGAGTTTGAGCTTAGCACTCAGAATATGGGTAAGTAACTGTATTTTATTAGATTAATTTGGAATAGTAACGCCGAGTAAACAAGGGTATGGGGTACCGATTGGCATTCATAATGCTGGGGTCGATGGTTCAAGTCCATCCGTAGCTACCACCTCCCTCCGGTCCGTACTGGAGACATCCTTTACAGATCATACCGGAGACATGGTTTACAGTTTCTCCGGTAGCCAGGGATTGAGGGCGGGCTCGACCCGTCCGCACTCCTCATCAAAGAAGCCTAGATCATAGTCCATGAAGCTGACCAGCCAGATCTTGTCAGCGACTTCCCGTATGCCTACCACCTGACCCCCAAACACGGTGCTGAGGTTGATCTTGCGTCGTCCCATACAGATCCTGCCGCACTTGGTGACCTTCACTGCCTTGTCGTGGAACGGATACTCAGGCTCTTCAGCCGGCCGGTATTGACGAGCGGAAGGTGTAAACACTTCCGCGGGATACTGCCCGCCCAATGCCTGGTGCGGACGCTCCTGGTTGTAAACCTGCTGGAAGGCATCGAAGCGCCCCTGCTGCTGCAGGAAGTTGAAGGACGCCGGCTTGGTCGCTTCCTTCTTCAGGGTCAGATGCATGCGCTCATGGCGCCCGTTCTGTTCCGGGTGGCCCGGCTGGATGCGTTCGATGTTGATGCCGAGTTTGAGCCACCAGATCGAGAGCCGACTGAGGCCGAAGAACGCGTTGGGTGACGCGAAGGGAATGCCATTGTCAGTGCGTATGGCATCGGGAAGCCCGTAATCCTGGAAGTGTTGATTTGGACTGAAATTTGACCCGCCATTTGTACTGAATAATCACCCAGGCCAAAGCATCCAACTGATTGTTATGGAGCTCATTTCCTGGACACAGGTGGGACAACGGCAAATGCAAAAATCTATTAGAAGTGGATCAATATTCGGTGCAATTCAACACCACGACTATGAGCCGCCCTTCAGATTTACCGGCACGATCGATTCGGTCACGATATCGGTCAGGTAGCCCGGGCACATCGGCAGGCAGGGTGCGCTTGAGAGTAGCATTGCCGGTCGGGCAGGTTGATCGGCAGTGCAACGGCAGTGCGCGCGAGTCTGTACCGCCCGGCGAAAGACCGGTAAATCACCCTGTTAAGATCGCTTTTGCACTGATTGCGCGGCGCGTCCCGGCGCGAGCAGGGCCGCAACTTGTCGCTCAGCCACCGCCGGGGTTCGCGGTGACCGGGACGAGTGACCGCCTGTAGACCACCGCGCCATCGATATCCCTGAGTGCGACATTCAGCTGGCCGCTCTCATGGTCGATATTCACCTCGCCGAAGAACTGCAGGCCGGCGATGGGTGAACGCCCCTGGGCCAAGCCCTCGGTACCCGGTGCCATTTCAAAATCCGCCTCGACACCGAATGTCCCGTCCTTGGTTTTCGGGCCAAAGGAACCCGCGTTGAGGGGGCCCGCAACGAACTCCCAGAAAGGCAGGAAGTCCGCGGTCGCAGCCCGCGCCGGGTTGTAGAAGTGCGCGGCGGCGTAGTGCACGTCCGCCGTCAGCCATACGAGGTTGTGCACCTGCCGTTGCTTGATGCCGCGCAACAGGCGGGCGATCTCGAGTTCGCGTCCGGCCGCCGGGCCGTCGTCGCCATTGGCAATGCCTTCCCAGCGCCGCGGCGGGTTGTGGCCGAAGTCGTCGTCGATGTTGAGCCCGATGGGCATGTCGGCGGCGATGACTTTCCACACGGCGTCGGAACTGCTCAGCGCATCCAGCAGCCAGTCGATCTGCGGGTCGCCCAGGAACGCCGTCTCCGGCCCCTCCTGCGTCTGCCGGTTACCGGTGTTGGGGCCGCGGTAGCTGCGCATGTCCAGCACGAACACGTCCAGCAGGCTGCCATAGGAGAGTTTGCGGTAGATGCGCTCCGCTTCCTCCTCGTCGTGCCGGCGCAGCGGCGAGTACTCGAAGAAGGCCTGGGAGGCGCGGGCGATCAGCAGGGGGACATTTTTCTCGGTATAGCGCGGGTCCGCGGCGAGGCTCTTGGCGTCGGACCAGTTGTTGACCACCTCGTGGTCGTCCCACTGGGAAATCACCGGCACCTGCGCGTAGAAGCGGCGGACGTTGTCATCCATCAGGTTGTACTTGTAACGGCCGCGAAATTCGTCGAGGGTTTCGGCGGCCTTGCTCACCTCGGGTGTCACGATATTGGTCCAGGTGGCGCCATCCTCGGCCGGTGCGGATACCGGGATCGGCACGTCAGCGTAGATATTGTCGCCGCTGAGAATAAAGAACTGCGGGCTCGCCTCGCGCATGGTTGCAAATATTTTCATGCCACCGAAGGCCTCGTTGATCCCCCACCCCTGGCCGGCGATATCGCCACCCCAGACAAAGCGGATATCTTCCTGTTCACCGATGGTGTGAAAGCTGCCGCTCACCGGCTCGCTGCGTTCACGCCGGTGATCCAGGCCCTCGAACCAGACCTTTACGAATACCTCGCGCCCGGGCGCCAAGCCGGTCAGGTCGAGTTTTGCCGTGTAGTCCGTTTCCGGGGTGGCGTAAGGGCCGCGTACTTTACGCGCAGCGGAAAAATCGCTGCTATAGGCGTATTCGACCCACATGCGCGAGGCCTCGCTGGAACGGCTCCAGACGATGGCACGGCCGTCGCTGACATCGCCAAACTGGATGCCCTGCTCAATGCGCGGAGCGGCTGCTGTATTCCCCGTGACGGCAATGGCGGTGATCAGTGTCAGCGCCCTGATGCCAGGAATCATTCTGTACATGCGGTTCCCGAAAATTGGTGGGTTCACGTCAGTAGCGGCAGTGCAAGCGATGGGCGCGCTACGCCCCGACGCCCGGCCCTGCGGGTGACCTCGAGTTCGGTAGCGGTCCCTGCGGTCTAGTCCCCGGCATTCACTGCAGACCCGATCCTGGCCTGCAACTCCTGCAAGGGCATCTGCGATACCGGAAACGCCCGCGGCCGGTCTATCGCCACAACCAGTACGATAACGAAGGCAAACGCCAGTGTCATTGCCCAGATGGAGCTGTTGCGCTGGGAGCGACTCACCCCGGAGTCATAGCCGGCCAGGCCGATTGCCAGTCCCGCCAGGCAAAACAGCATCAGCCAGAATACACCGGGCATACGCTGTTGCACGGAAACGGTAAAGCGCTTTTGCAGCAGGTCGAAAATCGTATTCAACGCGGCGAGGTACAGGCTGTTGGTGGGCCGCGGGTCTTCGCGGGCCGCAGTCACCGCCACCGACCACAGCTGCTGCTGCAGTTGGGTCAGCGCCTCTCGCTTGCTCAGCAGTGTCGCGTATGCCTGGGCGTCACCCGCGTTGCGATCCACGGTAGCCCCTTCCACCAGCAACCCGACGTAGTCCGCGAGCAGCACCCTGGACTCCCCCCGGTAGGGTTCGCTGAGCAGGGCCGTGCGCAGGTAGGCCGTATTGACCGCGTTGGATGATTCGAGCACCAACGCGCGACGCTCATCCAACCGCGTGGTTCCCGACCCGAACGTGAAGGCCAGCATGAAGGCCAACAGGCCGAGGGTGGATGCCACCGCGGCGCCCATGTGCGAAGTTTCCCCCTCCGGGAGCCGCTCCAGTCGCTTCCTGCCGACGCGAAAGCCAATTTCCGCAGACAGCGCGATAAACGCAATGGTCAGAACCAGGACGATGGGCAATGCCAGTGAATCGAGATAATGGATTTGATACATCGACCGCGTCCGCCCCCATGATTTGTGTGCCTATTGTGCCGTCACCGTCAGCCGCAATCGACTGTTTTCTCACCGCCCTTCGCGCCACTCTCTCCGCCGTCGCAGGTGGATCACGGGGTGAAAAAGTAGCCGGTGCGGACGATTCCGGTGCCCGCGCCCGGGTGAAAAACACCCGGTGCGCCGGAGCCCGTGTCCTGCTATCGTAGGCTAAAGTCTTTCACCACAGAGCGTCGCGAGTATGTACGCTATCCGCCGCCATTGTCGCCTGAGCGGGTTAGTCCGCGCTGCAGGATTTATTCTGTTGCTATCGGGGGCGCCCGCCCTTTACGCCGGCAACTGGTCCGACGACATCATCGACTATGCGACCAAATCCCTGGAGAACCCCCAGGCACTGAGCCTCGCGGCGGTCCCCCTCGACGGCCCCGGTACGGCGCAGTACGTCAACGCGGATTTCCCGATGAAACCCGGTTCCATCATGAAACTGGTGACGACCTACGCGGCCCTCGAATTACTCGGCCCCGGCTATACCTGGGATACCGACATCCTCACCGACGGCAAACTCGAGGGCGAGACCCTCAAGGGCAACCTCTACGTCCGCTTCGGCGGCGACCCGAAGCTCTCTATCGAGAGGCTCTGGGCCCTGCTCAGCGAACTGCGCGGCATGGGCATCAGCAAAGTGGCGGGGGACCTGGTACTGGACGGGAGCTACTTCCGCCTGCCGGCGGGACAGCCCCGCTTCGACGACAACGGCGACAACCCCTGGGCTCCCTTCCTCGTCGAGCCCTCTGCCTACCTGAGTAATTTCAACCTGCAGCAGATCCACCTGCAGGCAGACCAGCGCGGTATCCGGGCATGGGCTTTCCCCGACCTGCCACAGGTCAGCCTCGACAACCAGGTCAAAACTGCAGCAAGCGCCCCCTGCCCCCGGGCGGACGATCTGGTCTGGAAACCGGCCTTCGCCGGCGACGGCGCGGTCACCCTGACGGTCAGCGGCCAGATGCCCCGCGACTGCCGGGTGAGCACCTATCTCTCCCTGCTGCCGCCGGAGCAGTTTTCAGCCGCACTGCTGCGCACGCTACTGGCGGAACTCGGGATTGCTGTCGCGGGTGCTGACCGCTTCGCCACAACCCCGGAAAACGCCGAGGAATTATTGCGCACCACGTCACCGGACCTCGTCACCATGGTGCGGGATATCAACAAGTGGAGCAGCAACGTGATGGCCCGGCAATTGCTGCTCTCCATCGGCGCCGCAAAACGCGCGGACGACGAGCAGGACGACCGCCGTACCGGCGTCCGCGAGATCCTCGACTGGATGCAGGGCAAGGGCATCGATACCGCGGGCCTGGTACTGGAAAACGGCTCCGGCCTGTCCCGGGAGGGACGCATGAGCGCGCAACAGGGCGTGGCCCTGCTGCAGCACGCCTGGGACAGCCCCTACGCCCCGGACCTGATGTCCTCGATGCCGATCATCGCGATCGACGGCACCATGCGGAAACGCCTGAAAAATACCGAGCTGGAGGGCCGCGGCAGGATCAAGACCGGTTCCCTGGACCACGTGCGCTCCATCGCCGGCTTTACCCGCGACAACAACAACACCACCTGGGCGGTGGTGGCGATCGTCAACAACGACCCGGCCTGGAACGGCCAGGCGGTGCTGGATCGCGTGCTGTACTCGCTCTACTACCACCCGCCCGCCGCGACAGCGGTGTCCCAGGTCGACAACGCCGCTGGTGAAATACCCTCCCGGTAGTTCCCGCAAAGCCCGGGTCCTGCGCCAGGGCCTGCCTTGGCACCGCTGCCTGGCTGCATCGGGAAGGAGCCCGCTCCCGGCGGGCGGCTGACCCGCCGAATCTCTTTTATACTGCATGCTGTATTCGCCTTGCAGGAGCCTGCAGATGGTGCCGGAGGACGCGCTCGCCGCCTTCGCGGAAATTGGTATCGGGCTGGCCGGCTTTTCCGGCCTGGTGGCCGCATTTGTGCAGCACGCTGGCGATCCCTGGCGGGAGGACCAGAAGGCGCGCATCGTGTTGCTGATCGTGATGTCCTTCGGCATGATCGTATGCGCCCTGCTGCCCTACGCACTGGCCGGGATCAGCGACGCAGCGGGGCTGGTCTGGGGCCTGCCCATGGTGCTATTCAGCACCCTGTGCCTCGGCCTGCTCGTGCACTGGGCACTGGTCGCGCGCAGTGGCCGATTCAAGCTGCACTTTCCCTGGATTTCCATACCCGTGCTGGTTCTCGCGGGCGGGCTCCAGGTGCTCTCTCTGCTGAGCGGGCTGGGCGTGGTCCTCCCCTACTCACCGACGATTTTCCTGCTGGGCTTCCTCTCCCTGCTGGTATTCGGCGCGCTCGTGTTCGTCGCCCTGCTGAACTCCATCTGGAACTGAACTGAAGCGGGTTCCGCCTAGTCGCGCAGGCTCGTTATACGTACCGGCAGGCTGATCCAGCCGCGCTGGAAGTAACCGACGTTGCCCCCAGCCCCGGAAAGATCGATGTCGAAGTCCGCCACGCGGGAGAGGAACTCGTGGACCAGGGTCTGTACCTCCATGATCGCCAGGTACTTGCCGATGCAGTGGTGCTGCCCGGCGCCGAAGGAGATCACCCGCGGGATCTCGCGGTTCCAGACGAAGTCGTCGGGGTTGTCAAATTCGCGCTCGTCCCGCGCCGCCGAGTACAGCATGCTGGCGACCCGCTGGCCGGCGCGGATTTTCTGCCCCGCCACCACTACATCCCGGTGTGCCGTGCGAAACGTGTACTGGGCCGGGGCGCAGTAGCGGATCATCTCCCCGGCTGCAATCGGGAGGTTTTTGTCGAGGTCCGCCCGCACCGCCGCCAGTTGTTCCGGGTGCCGCCAGAGTTCGAGAATGCCGCCGCCGGAGACCTTGGGCACCGACTCCATGCCGCCGACCATCGCACAGACCAACTGGTCGGCGATTTCCGCGTCGCTCATGGGGCGGTTATCCGGCGCCTGGCGGTAGTTGACCAGGCCGTCGACCAGGGCATTGCTGCCATCCGCGCCCGCCTCCCGGCGTGCCTGTATCGCCGGCACAATGTATTTCTGCAGCTCGGTGAAAAAGCTGGTGAGGTCGACGCCGTTCCTGCCTGACTTGAAGCGGCCGATGCTGTTGACGCTGGCGATGACCTCGTCGGCGACGCTGAGCGGCAGGCCGAAAAGATGGCAGATCACCCGCGCGGGCACGATGGCGGTGTACTCGGAGGTCAGGTCGAACTGGCCCCGGGGCAGCATTTTATCCAGCTGTTCGCGCGCCAGTTGGCGGACGAACTGCTGCAACTGTGCCACCGCCCGCGGCCGCAGCGGGCCGATGTGCAACTGGTGCATCGCCTCGTAGTAGGGCGAATGCAGCTGCGGACCCGGCGCCATGGGATTGGTGGAGGCCAGCGGCGGCGCTTCGCTGTTGTGCCTGTTGCGCAGGTAATCGGAGGTGGGGAGGTTGGTCTCGGTGGCGAGCAGGACATTCTTGCCGATCCGCAACACGTTCCAGACATCCTCGAAGCGGGAGAAGAAAAACGTGTCGTAGTCCGGGTTGTAATACACCGGGTGGTGGTCGCGCAGCTCCCGGTACCAGCTGTCCGGGTTGGCGATGACCTCCGCGGAAAACGGGTCGAAGTAAAAATCATCCTGGCTTGCGAGACTCATGCCTCAGGCTCCCTGTAGCAGTGTATCTAGACCGCGGCCAGACGGCTCTGGCGGCGGCTACCGGCACAGGCCAGCTGGCCCGGTGTCTTGCCGGTCGGCACGTCCATCCGGTGAGTGACCTGACCGTTGACCAGGATGTACTCGTAGCCCCCGGCGCGGCCCTTGCGCCGCCAGTCGCCACCGGGCATGTCGTGGACGATCTCGTAGCGGCGGGTATCGAAGTACAGCGCCTCGAGGTCGTAGACCAGGATATCCGCCCAATAGCCCGGGAGCAGCGCGCCGCGGTCGCGGATCTGCACGCTGCGCGCGGGTTTCAGGGCCAGGTGGAAATGCAGTTCCTCCTGGGAGAGCAGTTGCTCCTCGCGTCCCAGCCAGATCAGCAGGTCGGTCGGCACGTGGCCCATGCCGAAGGACTTGGTGTGGGCGCCGCCGTCGGAGCCGCCGACCACCGTCGCGGTGTGCGACAGCATCCGCGCGGCCTTGCGCGGGTCCTTCGAGGCCACCTCGGGGGAGCGCAACTGCAGCGCGAGGCTGGAGCGGGTGGCAAGTTCCAGCATGGTGGCCACTGCGCCCTTGCCGAGTTCCGCGGCGATCTCCGCAATCGTGCGATCGAGGTACTTCTGCAGTTCCGGCGCATCACCCACGGCAATAACAATCTGCCCCTCCAGCCCGTTGGCGCCATTGGTGGAGCCCTTCGCCGCATATTCCGCCGCGAATTCCTCGACGAAATGTGAATCGTCCAACAGGGAAAGGAGCGCCTCGTCGCTTTTGCAGGCGACGATTTTGCGCACCGCGTTGAGCATGCCGCAGGCCACGTCCAGCTGGCTCATGCCCGCTTCGATCCAGCCCCGGTGCAGGAAACAGTTGGCGGTGAGGTCATAGCCACAGGCGCGCATCGCATCCAGCCAGCCGAGGTCGCGATCGAGCATGTCGGGCATCAGGTCGGAGGTGATGAAGGCGTTGTGGATCACCGTCACCCCGGTGCCCTTGCAGCGCGCCAGGACCCGCTCGGTCAGCCCCCGGTCGCCGTAGATCACCAGGTGTGAGAGCAACTGGATGACCCCTTCCCCCCGCGCCACCAGGGCTTCGCAAATTTCCAGGATGGCATCGTGATCCAGGGTGTCCGTGGGCATGGGCGTGCCGTCGTTGTCGAGGTGGGTATTACCCTCGGCGCCCATGGAGGACATGGAAATGCCGATGGCGCCGGCATCCATCGCCTCGTTGATCAGCCGGTGGATTTCCTGCATTTCGCGCGCGTCGGGCCTGCGCGTCTTCGCTGCCTCCACGCCCATCACGTAGACCAGCAGCGGGTTCAGCGGCAGGTAGCTGAGGATATTGACCCCCTTGTCGAGGGTGCGGATACGGGTGAGGTAGTCGGGAAAACTCTCCCAGTCCCAGGGCAGCGCGCTGCGCTGGTGGGCCACCGGAATCTGCTCGGTGGTCTCCAGCATCTGCATGGTGCGCTCGCGGTCTTCGGGTTTCGCCGGGGCCACGCCGAATCCGCAGTTGGCGTTGACCACCGTGGTGACGCCGTTCTCCCCGGAGTTGGACAGGTAGGGATCCCAGAACAAAGCGACGTCGTAATGGGCGTGCTGCGCCACGTGGCCGGGAGCGACGGTCTTCCCGTGGGCGTCGATGTCGGTATCCGCCGTACAGGCGGTGAGATCGCCGATCGCGGCGATGCGGCCATCGCGAATGCCGATGTCGGCGTAGTAGGCGGGGCAGCCGGTACCGTCGATAACGCGCCCGCCTCGAATCAGGGTGTCAAATGCTGTCATGGCGACCTCCGCGCGGGATGAGACTGTTTTCGGCCCCGCACCTGGCAGTTTTTATTGTTGTTCGGGCAATCTCCCGGGGCGTGCCCTTTCCGGCAATTCCTGAGCGATCGCTCAGGAATTTACGCGCAGCCCCCGCCACTGTCAAGTCAGCCTGACGGCGCACAACAGCCTTAGTGGTGCATAGCGCGCGGCCGCAGCACATCCAGGGCGGGACCAATAGCGGGTTGCAACACGGATCGGTAGCGGCTTGACAAGCCTCGCGTCCCCGCGTAATTTCCTGAGCAATCGCTCAGACATCGCGCCGCGCGCGCCGACGTCAGGACATAACAAGAATGACAGCGCACCCGAAGTACCCCAGGGTCTTCAGCCCCACCCGGCTGGGCCCGGTTGAACTACGCAACCGTTTCTATTCGCCGCCCCACGCGGTCCCGATGACCGTGGGCAGCAAACCCTCGGACGATTACATCCACTACAACGCAGCGCGCATGAAGGATGGCGGCTGCGGCCTGATCATGTTGTCCATGTCCATGCACCCGGACCGGAGGAGCCATCCCGTTGAAACCCCTGTATGTCGCAGAATTTGAAATCCGCCAGTTGCACGCCCGCTACGCCGACGCGGTCTGGCGCAAGGACCTGGAAGCCTTCGGCAATTGCTTTACCGGCGATGCCGAATGGCGCATAGGCGGGAAGATACTGCGCGGGCGCAGCGCGATTGTCGAAAACCTCGCCCGCCTGCTGCCGAATTTCGAGCGGGTACTGATGACCTTTCGCACGCCCCTGGTCGATATGGATGAGGACGGCGACCTCAGTTCCCGCACCTACGTCACGGAAAACAACATTTTCGCCAATGGCAAACCGGGCAGTTCCATCGGCATCTACTACGAACGTTTCGTCGAGGAAGACTACCAGTTGCGTTTCAAGTGGCGGCTGTTCCAGACCCACTACCTGGGTCCTGCGGATATTACCGGCCCGCTGTACCAGAACCCGGATTTCGGACCGCCGCCGCAGATGCCGCCGCTGGACGCGCCAACCATCGACCACACCGGCCTGAGCAAACGCGCCTGGCAAAAAGACAACTGACAAAACGTCTCGGGAATAACAGCAATAACCATCGGCACTCACACTACAACACGCATAAGGGAAGCCAAAATGAATAAGAAAATACTGGTAACCGCCATCGGCGCCGCACTCGCCCTGGAACCGGCCATTGGCATGGCCCAGGTGCTGGAAGAGGTCGTCGTCACCGCCCGGAAACGGGAGGAATCCCTGCTCACGGTGCCGGTCGTGGCCTCGGTACTTACCGGTAACGCCATGGAGCGCTACCAGATCCAGGACATGTACGGCGTCGCCGAGCGGGTCCCGGGATTCGTGATGGGTGAATCCGTCGGCACCGTCGGCATCCAGACCTCCCTGCGCGGCGTGGGCCCCACCTCCCAGACCGCCACCGTGGACCAGTCCGTATCCCTGAACATCGACGGCATGTCGCTCACCCAGGGCTATGCCTACGCCATCGGCATGTTCGACGTCGCACAGGTGGAGGTACTGAAGGGGCCCCAGGCCCTGTTCTTCGGCAAAAACAGTACCGCCGGGGTTATTTCCCTGCGCTCCAACGATCCCGGCGACGAGCCGGAACTCATCGCCCGCGCCGGCTACGAAACCGAGGCCGAGCAGTACACGGGCGAGCTGATTTTTTCCGGCCCGATCAACGACTGGTCCGGCGTGCGCATGGGCCTGAGCTATTCCGACATGGACGGCTATTTCAAGAACACCGGTGAACCGATTCCGGGGCTCGGCAACGTCGCGCCGAAATACCGTGATTTTGCCCCGCGGGAAACCTTCATGTTCCGCGGCACCCTGGTCGCCAACCCCGTCGACTGGTACGACACCCGCCTGAAGTACAACCTCTCCAACGACCGGATGGACGGCAGCGGCGGCGATGGCCAGCTGGTGCTGTGCCCGGATGGCACCGGTCCGGTGGAAGGCATCGGCATCCCCTTTATCGGCGACGCCGACTGCAAGCTCGACGACAAGACCCAGCTGGGCGATTTTGACCCGGCCTACTGGCCCGGCGTGCGCAACAACGGCGTACCGTTCATGGATTCCAACCAGTCCTTCGGCACCTGGGAGCAGAACTTCGGTTTCAGCCCTGAACTGACGCTGACTTCGGTGACCGGGTATTACGATCTCCACCAGGACAACCTGATTCGCGGCAGCGGCAGCAGTAACCCGACCATCGCCGCGGACTTCACCTTCGACACCACCCAGTTCACCCAGGAAATTCGCCTGACCTCGAATTACAGCGACAGCGCGCTCAACTTCATGGTCGGCGCGTTCTACCAGGACGCTGAACAGAAGGTCCGCAACCGCCTGCGCGCCAATACTTTCTACGGCCTGCCGCCGCTGCTGCAGTCCGGCCTGCACACCATCGATATCGAGACGATTTCAGCCTTCGGCCAGTTGCTCTGGCAAATGACCGACGACCTGGAACTGGCCGCCGGTGCGCGCTGGACGGATGAACAGCGGGAACACCGCTTCTGGGACAACCTGCAGGGCGGCATCGAAATCCCCCTGGCCGACCCGGATCTCGACGCCGACGACGTCTCGCCGGAGGTCACGCTGACCTGGACGGCGAGCGATACCCTGACTCTCTTCGCGGCCTACCGCCAGGGCTTCAAGTCGGGTTCCTTCAATACGGTGATTTCACCGACCTCCGCCACCCTGTCCTCCTTTGAGGACGAAGAAGCCAAGGGCGGTGAGATCGGCTTGAAAGCGCTCGCGTTGAACAACAGCCTGGCATTCAACGTCGCCGCCTACTACTACGAGTACACCGACCTGCAGGTCGGCGCCAACGAGCTTTCCGACAGCGGCGCCATCCTGCTGCGCACCATCAACGCGGCCTCAGCCACGGTGGAAGGCGTGGACATGGACCTGACCTGGTCGCCCGCCGCGCTGCCCAACCTGACCCTGGTCGCGGCGGTGAACTACAACGTCTCCGAGTTCGACGATTTCCCCAATGCGCAGTGCGGTAACGGCCAGACCATCGCCCAGGGCTGCGACCAGATATTCAACGCGGCAACCGGCCTCTACACCGCCCAGGACCTCGGCGGGGAACCGCTGGTCAGGGCGCCGGAGTGGACCGGCAACATCGGCTTCGACTATGAAATACCCCTGGACAACGGCATGACCATCGGTTTCGGCGCCAACACCCGTTACAGCGACGACTACTTCACCAACCTGGTGGAACTGTCCGATTACACCCAGGACAGTTACACCAAGACCAGCGCCAACGTCGTGTTGCGCGGTGTGGATGACAAGTGGGAAGTCGCCCTGATCGGCAACAACCTGGAGGATGAAATCACCGCCGGCGTCTGCTCCAACTCCAACACCCAGAACGGTACCATTTTCGGTGGCCAGATTTCCGGTGGCGCCGCGCAGGGCCCCGCCGGTTCCGACGAACTGGGCTGTGTCGCCGAGCGCGGTCGGGAATTGTGGGTACGCTTCTCCCTGCGCCTGTAGGAAAATAGCCCCTGAACCACCGCTCCCGGCACGACCGGGAGCGGTCGACTCCCACCCGGATAATGTAAACCGAAAGCGAAGATGTCCTCCAAAGCGGTAAGCCCACAAAAAATCTCGGCGCGCGACAAGCTGATCGACGCGGCGGGGCAGTTGATGCTGGAATGCGGCTACGCCGCCGTCACCTCCCGCCGGGTAGCGGCGCAGGCGGGCCTGAAACCCCAGCTCGTCCACTACTATTTTCGCAGCATGGATGACCTCTACCTGGCCCTGTATCACCGCTTTGTGGAAGGCCTGGTCGAACGCCAGGAAGCGGTTTTGCAATCCTCCACCCCACTGCGGGCACTTTGGGAGATGATGCGCGATTCGCGCGGGGTACTGCTGACGGAGTTCCAGGCGCTGGCCAACCACAAGCAGGGCATTCGCCAGGAAATCGCCAGCTTCAGCCGCCATTTCCGCGAGGAGCAGGTCAGGATTATCGAGGAGCTCTACAGTACCCGGGATATGTCGGGCTTTACCCTGTCGCCAGCCATGCTGTCACTGACGCTCAACGCCCTGTCGCGCAGCCTGGCCACGGAAACACAATTTGATATTACCGCCGCCCACGAGGAGGCGCTGGGCCTTGTCGAGCGCCTGATCACCGGCGTGGACGAGGCGCCGCTGGTCTAGAGGTTGACCTGCCAGTACCCCACGTCCAGCCAGCGCCCCTGCTTGTAACCGACCTCGGGAAACTCCGCGACCTTGCGCATGCCCATTTTCTCGTGCAGGGCGATGCTGGCGGGATTGGGCAGGGTAATGCCGCCGATGACCGCGTGCACGCCCAGGGCCCTGAGCTGTTCGAAGAGTGACGAATACAGCCGAATGCCCCAGCCCCTGCCCTGGGCCTTCGGCGCGAGATAAATCGAGCTTTCCACCGAAAACCGGTAGGCGGCGCGCTCGCGCCAGCGACTGGCGTAGGCATAGCCCAGCAGTGCGCCGTCCTCCTCGGCTACCAGCCAGGGGTATCCCGCATCCACGACCTTGCGGATGCGTGCCGACATTTCCTCGGCCGCAATCTCCGCTTCCTCGAAGGTGGCGACGGATGTGCGAATGTAATGGTTGTAGATATCGGCGATGGCGCTGGCATCCGTATCCGCAACAGCCCTGATCATACCCACGCTCCCAGTCATGCGATGTGATGCCTGCCTGTCGGCAGTACAGTTGAGTTATGAGTCAGCGAACGCCGCGCACCGCAAGCGCCAGGCTGGCCACCTCCTCGGCGGAAGCTCCCGCATAGGCAATCTGCTCATAGTAGCGGGTTACCGCTTCAATGGCCGGTGCCAGTCGCGGCACCGCTTTCCTGGCGCGTTCGGCAAAGTCCCGCGGCGTCTCCCCCGGCGCGCGGACCACACCCATGCGCGCCATCCGGCTACAGAACTCCAGGTAGAGTTTATCGTGGCGACGCAGTTGGTTGCCGCGCTGGCGCTGCAGCATCAGCAGCGCGGCGGGCAACAGCGCGAGGAGCATGCCGCCGATAAGCAGCGAACCGATACGCAGCGGACTGACATCGCCCAGCAGGCGGGTCAGCAGGTCCATCTGCCGCTCGGCATTGAAGCTGGCGACCCAGCTCTGCCACTGGTAGGTCAGCGCGTCGTAGCGCAGGCGCACGTAATCGACCAGCGGCACGCCGCGAAAACGCAGTAGGGAAAGCGGCTGGTCGGCGAGGAAAGTCCCCTCTTCCGCCACGGCTTGCTCGAGCCCGAGTTCCACGCGCAGCGGCGATACCACCGAGGTTGGATCGACCCGCACCCAGCCCTGCCCCTCCAGCCAGACCTCGGCCCAGGCGTGGGCGTCGAACTGGCGCACCACGACTGTGCGATTGACCGGGTTGATCTCCCCGCCCTGGTAACCGGCGACAATCCGCGCCGGAACGCCGGCCGCGCGCATGAGAATGACGAAAGCCGAGGCGTAGTGCTCACAGAAGCCGCGACGAGTGTCAAACAGAAAGCTGTCCATGGCATCCTGTCCGGGCAGGAGCGGCGGTTGCAGGGTGTAGAAAAAATCCTGCTGCGAGAACAGCGCCAGCGCGGCATCCACAATCTCCTGCGGCGACGCCGCCTCCCGGGCAAAGCGCTGGCCCAGTTCCACGGTGCGCGGATTATCCCGCGGCAATTGCAGCTCGGTACGGCGGCGCCAGTCGCTGAGCTCCGGTTCCAGCAGCGCCTGCGGCCAGGACTCGGCCCGGTAGTAGAAATCGTCCTCGATCGGCATGAAGCGGAACAGGCGGTAGTCGGTGGTATTCACGATGCCGCCGTCCGGCGAGTTCGCGTAGCGCAGTCCGTAGAGCCAGTTCTGCTGCGTCGGCTCCATGATCACCGAATAGCGCAGCGACGGGCCGCTGAGCTCCGGTTTCTGTTCACGCCGCTGGTCCGCGGGTATCTCGTAGTAGCTCAGGGCACGCCAGGTCCCCTGCTCCAGCCGGTTCATGACCAGCCCGCGCCAGTAGAGCAGGGAGCGCGGCGGGATCTCACCCTCGAAGGCGACGCGGAAGGCGACATCGCCGGAACGACTGAGGCGCGACACATCCCCCGGCCGCAGGGTGTCGCTCATGCCGGTGACGCCGGACGGACTCTTCATCGGCACGGTCCACAGTGGCCCGATGCGCGGGAACACGAAAAACAGCACGATCATCAGCGGCATGGCCTGCAGGACCAGTCCCCCGGCCTTGCGCAGGGGTTTGGCGCTGAAGCGTTCGTCCCCCGGGCGGTGCAGTGCCACCAGCGCGGAGGTCACCAGGATCACATTGCCCAGGCAGAGCAGGACGATCAGCAGGTCCTGGCTAAACAGGAACTCGGTGAGCACGACAAAATAGCCGAGAAACAACAGCACATAGGCATCCTTGCGCGTGGCGACTTCCAGCAGTTTCAGGGCAAAGGCGGTCAGCAACAGCGCCACCATCGGCTCCAGGCCGATCATGCTACGGAAAGAGAAGCCAATGCCACCGAGCGCGGCGAGCACCAGCCCCAGCTTTACCGGCCAGCGCGGAAACGACCAGTGCCCCCGGTAGACCTGCAGGCGCCACAGCGCGGCGACCACATAGGTCGCCAGCACCCACAAGGGCAAACGCCCGATATGCGGAGCCACCAGCGTGAACAGGCTGGCGATAATCCAGACCAGCGCGTTGCGGGGAATCTGTTCGGCCTGTTTCACACCTGCTCCTCGCCGTACAGGGCCAGCGCGCGCAGCACCCGGTCGCGGTGGGCATCGCCGTGGCCCGGGGCAATGCTGATGCCGGGAATGCGCAGTCCGTATTCCTCCCCGCTGCGCTCCAGTTCCAGTACCCAGTAGCACAGGTGGGACAGGCGCTGTTCGATACCGGCGCCGGGGAACATGTCCCAGTCGAGCCAGGCGCTGCGATCGGTGTGGGTCACGTACTGGGTGACCTGCAGGGTGCGGCCGCGGGCAAGGCCCTTCCAGTACACCCGCCGCAGGGGATCGCCCTGCTGGTAATTGCGGAAGCCGTAGAAGTCGTCATTGCCCGGCTGCGGCAGCGAACTGCCCTCCGGGTCGGCGGTGCTGACGCCCTCCGGCGGCGGCGACGGCAGGGGCCGCGGATAGACCAGCGCGGCGAGATCGAGATCGAGCTGGCTCCAGCAGCGCAGCAGCCCCAGCGGGTAGCGGGATTCGACCACCAGCCGCCCCGGGCGATACCAGCCGCGACGCTGCCCCACCGGCAGGTGCAGGTGGAGGCGCTGGCGCTGCTGACCCACCAGGCTGGCCTGTACCTCCGAACTGCCCGGCCAGTGGAACGCCAGGCCGACGTGCTCCCGCCCCGACGCCGACTCCGCCAGGATCTCGAATTCGGTCTGCTGGCCGGGGAAGGCCGGGCGGGCATGCACACCCTGCAGGGTCAGCCCGGTAAGGTTGGAACAGGTGTGCACCGTGGCGACAATGAAGACGGTAGCGAGCAGGAAGGTCAGTCCATAGCTCAGGTTGCTCTGGAAATTGATCGCCGCCAGCAGCATCACCAGCAGGCAGGCGCCGAAAAATACCCCGGTGGCAGTCGGCAGGATAAACACCCGGCGCTGGTTCAGGGTCACACTGCGTGACGGCGGCAGGCGCTGCTCGAGCCACCGGGCGAAGCGGGCCTGGAACCGCAACCGGGTTTTTGGCAACAGCCCGCCGAACAGGCGGCCCGTCAATCCGGGGTTTTTCACGCTGCCATCCACCGCGGCTCTCAGGATCGGATCACGTCGACATTGCGCTGCAGCAATGCCACCAGGGCGGCGCCGTCACCAGCGTAATCGCCACTGGGCACCAGGCGGTGCCCCGCCACCGAGGGCAGCACGGCTTGCAGGTCTTCGGGGACCAGGTGGCTGCGGTTGTGCATCACGGCCCAGGTGCGGGCACAGCCGAGCAGCGCCAGGGCACCGCGCGGCGACAGGCCGACTTCGAACTCGGGACTCTCCCGGGTGTAGGCCACCAGCCGCTGCAGGTAGTCGAGCAGGTTGTCCGAGGCCTGCACCGCGTTCACCGCGTCGCGAATTTCCGCCAGCTGGGACTCGCTGATCACCTGCCGCAATTGCGTGCGGGAACTGTCCACCGCATCCGGGCGCAGGTACATCTCGCGCTCCGCCCGCGGGTCCGGGTAGCCCAGGTGCAGGCGCATCAGGAAGCGATCCAGCTGGGATTCCGGCAGGGGGTAGGTGCCGGACTGGTGTACCGGGTTCTGCGTGGCGATCACAAAGAACGGTTCCGGCAGCGGGCGGGTTTCCCCATCCACGGTCACCTGGCCTTCGGCCATGGCCTCGAGCAGGGCGCTCTGGGTGCGCGGGGTGGTGCGGTTGATTTCGTCGGCCAGCAGCAGCTGGGTAAAGATGGGGCCGGGGCGGAAGGCGAAACTGGCGTCACGGGTATCGTAGACCTGCACCCCGAGAATGTCCGCCGGCAGCAGGTCACTGGTGAACTGCACCCGCTTCCAGGACAGTCCGAGCACATCCGCCAGTGCGTGTGACAGGGTGGTCTTGCCCATGCCGGGCAGGTCTTCGATCAGCAGGTGGCCGCGGGCGAACAGGCAGCACAGCGCCAGGCGCACCTGCGGTTCCTTGCCCAGTAAAACCTTGCCGATCTCGTCGACCGCGGCGTCGATGCGTTCCTGTAACTGCATGGGTATAGCGTCCCGGTAATGATTCCGGCGGGCTCAGGACATGGCTGTCCGAAGTACCCGCCGGGCAGATTCGAGTGCTTCCCAAAATACGCGTTTAGCGCAGTTTAATCCCGTTTTTTTCGCAGTTTTTGCCCGATTGACTAGAGCGCGTCGCAGCCGCGCTGCAGGTCGGCCTTGAGATCGGCGACATCTTCCAGACCCACTGACAGGCGCACCAGGCTGCGCCGGATGCCCGCCGCCTCGCGCTGCTCGTCGCTGAGCCGGCCGTGGGTGGTGGTCGCCGGGTGCACGATGGTCGACTTGGTGTCGCCGAGATTCGCGGTAAGGGAGAAAATTCGCGTCGCATCGATAAAGCGCCAGGCTTCCTCCTGGCCGCCCTGCACCTCGAAGGACAGCACCCCGCCGAAGGCGCGCTGCTGGCGCGCCGCCAGCGCGTGACCGGGATGGCTTTCGAGGCCGGCGTAATAGACCCGCCCGATCGACTCGTGCGCATCCAGCCAGCGGGCGATTTCCAGTGCCGCGGCGCTGTGCGCGTCCATCCGCAGGCGCAGGGTTTCCAGGCCCTTGAGGAACACCCAGGCGTTGAAGGGGCTCATGGTGGGGCCGCAGGTGCGCAGGAAGGTCACGACTTCCGTCATGTGCTCCTGCCTGCCGACCACCGCGCCGCCGACACAGCGGCCCTGGCCGTCGAGGAACTTGGTCGCCGAGTGCACCACGATATCAGCGCCCAGCGCCAGCGGGGTTTGCAGGGCCGGGGTACAGAAGCAGTTGTCCACCACCAGCAGCGCGCCGTTGGCGTGAGCCAGTTCGGCCATCGCGGCGATGTCCGCGACCTCGCACAGGGGATTGCTGGGGGTCTCCAGAAACAGCATCGCGGTCTCGGGGCGGATCGCCGCCTTCCAGCCGGCGATGTCCAGCAACGGCACCGTGCTGACCTCGACACCAAACTTGGCGAGGTACTTGCCGAACAGGTTGGTGGTGGTGCCGAACACGTCGCGGGAGCAGATGATGTGGTCCCCGGCTTTCAGCAGCGCCAGCGCGGTGGAGAGAATCGCCGACATCCCCGAAGCTGTGCCCACCGCTGCCTCGCCGCCTTCCAGCGCGGCGATACGCTCCTCGAAGCTGCGCACGGTGGGGTTGGTATAGCGGGAATAGACATTGCCCGGCTGTTCACCGGAAAAGCGCGCAGCCGCATCCGCCGCGCTGTCGAACACGTAGCTGGAAGTCGCGAAAATCGGCTCGGAGTGCTCGCCCTCCGCGGTGCGGTGGATGCCGCCGCGGATGGCCAGCGTGTCGAGGGCTGCGCCGAAAAGTGGATCGTCGTGGTCGGTCATTGGAACTCACGCATTGTTGTGGATGCCCACCACCGAGCCCTCTTCCTGCTGCGCGGCCCGGTTGGCCGACTGGGCGGCATCGTTGCGCTGGGCTTCGAGATTGTCGAGGTAGGCCTGGTCGACGTCACCCGTGGGATACTCGCCGGAGAACACCGAGCACTCGAAGGCCTCTGCCTTGGGATTGCCTTCCCGGGAGCATTCGATCAGGTCCTCGAGGTCCTGGTAGACCAGCCAGTCGGCGCCGATCAGCTCGCAGACTTCCTGCTCGGTGCGGTCGTGGGCGATCAGCTCCGAAGCGGAGGGCATATCGATGCCGTAGACATTCGGGTAGCGCACCGGCGGCGCGGCGGAGGCGAAGTACACTCTCTCCGCGCCGGCGTCGCGCGCCATCTGGATGATCTGCCGGCAGGTGGTGCCGCGCACGATGGAGTCGTCCACCAGCATCACGTGCTTGCCGCTGAATTCCAGCGGTACCGGGTTGAGCTTCTGGCGCACGGACTTCTTGCGCTGGCTCTGCCCGGGCATGATGAAGGTGCGGCCGATATAGCGGTTCTTCATGAAGCCTTCGCGGAACTTCACGCCGAGCTCGTGGGCCATCGACTGGGCCGCGATGCGGCTGGTGTCGGGAATCGGGATCACCACGTCGATCTGCAGGTCGGGGCGCTCGCGGCGTATCTTCGCGGCCAGCGTCGCACCCTGGCGCATGCGCGTCTTGTAGACCGATATCTCGTCCATCAGGGAATCCGGCCGGGCGAAGTACACGTGCTCGAAAATACAGGGCTGCAGTTTCGGGTTACTGGCACACTGGCGGCGGTGCAGGCGCCCCTGCATGTCGATGAATACCGCCTCGCCGGGGGCGACATCGCCGAGCAGGCGGAAGCCCAGCACGTCCAGCGCGACACTCTCGGAGGCGATCATGTAATCCTTGCCGCCACCGGCGTTGTCCCGCTCACCGACTACCAGTGGGCGGATACCCAGCGGATCGCGGAAACCGACAATGCCGTAGTTGACGATCAGGCTGACCGCCGCGTAGCCACCCCGGCAGCGCTCGTGCACCGCTTGCACAGCGCTGAAAATATCGTCGGCGCCGGGAGACAGCTTGCCCAGGGTCTGCAGCTCGTGGGCGAAGATATTCAGCAACACCTCGGAATCGGAATCGGTGTTGAGATGGCGCAGGTCGTCCTGGAACAGTTCGCGGGTCAGCTGGTCGGCGTTGGTGAGGTTGCCGTTGTGCGCCAGCGCGATACCGTAGGGCGAGTTCACGTAAAAGGGCTGGGCCAGCGCCGGGCCGGAACTGCCGGCGGTCGGGTAGCGCACGTGGCCGATACCAATGGAGCCCTGCAGGCGCTGCATATGCTGCTGGCGGAACACGTCGCGCACCAGGCCCTCGCTCTTGCGCAGGCTGAAACGGCCGCCTTCGCAGGTCATGATGCCCGCCGCGTCCTGGCCGCGGTGCTGCAGTACTGTGAGCGCGTCGTAAATATCGGGAGCGACGTCGTGCTGGGCTACAATTCCAACCAGGCCACACATGCGGGGTTCACCTCTGTTTTCAACTAACTGTCTGGCCGCCAGGCCCGGGTTGTGAGAAGACTGCCTCGACCCAGTCCGCCAGCATGGCGATCTGCGGCATTAACTGCGACTGGTGCACCAGTTGCCCGTACTGCGCGGGCGCCAGTTTCTGCAGCACCCATGCCAGCACGAGGATAATGATCGCGCCGCGGGCAAAGCCGAATACGGTGCCCAGTACACGGTCCAGCACGCTCAGTCCGGCTGCCCGTACCAGGCTGGTGGCCACTTTCACCAGCACGGTGAACAGCACCAGCGTGGCGACGAACAGTATCGCATAAGCGGCGATATAACGGCCGGTACTATTGGCGATCACCGCCGCCAGTTCCAGCGCCAACCGCTCGACGAACAGGTTGGCGACAATAAAGGCGGCGACCCAGCCCAACAGGGACAGGGCCTCGCGGACAAACCCGCGCCACAGGCTGAGCAGCGTGGAAATGCCGAGCACGACGACGATTGCCCAATCCAGGGCAGTCAACAGGGTCAGGTCAATCATGCTCACCGGTCATGGGGGCGCATTCTAGCAAAGCCGGGGGCCGGGACGAAAATGCATTTGTACCGGTTTGTGAACCGGTCATCAGGGGTAGTACCGGACCACGAGAGAGGTGACGCCGAATTTCGCGTCAATCTCGCTGCGAGCGGCCTCGAGCCGCGCTTTCTCGACCTTCGGGCCGACACTGACCCGGTACCAGGTTTTACCGCCACTGCGGATTTTCTTGATGTAGGCCTTGTGGCCCATGGCGAGCAACTCGCTGCGCAGGGCATCGGCGCGCTCCGCCTCGCTGACGCTGGCCACCTGCAATACCCAGGCGATGGGAATGCCCTCCGCATCCAGTTCCGGCTTGACCGGCGCACTGCCGCGGGTCTCCCCTGCCTCCGGGGGCGCCGCTGCCACCGTTGGGGCCGGTTCCGGCGCTGTGACATCCGCTGCCCCGCCTGCGCTGTCGTCGCCCTGCCCGGCGGAAGGTTCGCTTCCCGCCCCCGCCCCCGACTCCGGCTGCAGGTCAACCAGTTCATCCTCGGGAACCGGGGCTTCCGCCTGCGGCGCCGGCAACTCGCGCAGTGCGCTATCGTCTGGCGCGGGCAGCGGACTGGTATCCAGCTGCGGCCGCGGCGGAACGGTGCGGCCATCGGTCGCAACGGGGGCGTTGGGTTCGACAAAGATAATCGGCCAGAACACCACGCCGAGCGCGACCAGGATCAGCGCGCCGACGAGACGTTGTTTCATCACGTTATTCATTGCTGACAGCCGCTTCCGGCCCTTCCTCCAGTGATGCCAGCACGCCGCCGACGGTAAAGAATGAACCGAACACCACCGCGAGATCACCCGGCTCCAGCAGTTCGCGACAGCGACGTGCCGCCGCCGGTATATCCTCGCACAACTCGATACGGGACTCGCCCAGCTCATGTAGTAACGACGCCACTTCCGGCGCGGGCATGGCGCGGGGATTGTCCGGCTGCTCCGGCAGCAGCCAGTAATCCATATAGGCGCGGCAGGGCGCCAGCATCTCGACGACCGCCTTGTCTTTCATCGCGGAAAATAATGCAATACGCCGCCCGCTACAATCACTGGCGTCGAGTTTTTCCAGCAGCTTCAGGATAGCCGCGGGATTGTGCGCCACGTCGAACAGGTATTGCCGCCCGCCCATCGAGCGCAGTTGCCGGCGCCCGCGCAGTTGCAGGCCCGCCAGCGCAGTGTGGACCCGGGATTCATCGAATTCCAGGCCCAGCAACTCCGCAGCCTGCAGGGCCGCGGCGATATTCGCCGGCAGCAACTCGGCGTGCCGCACGCCGTGCAGCGTACGCCGCTGCCCGCTGGCCGCAGTAAGGGTGACATCGCCGCGCTGCGCCTCCTCCGGCAGGAGGAAGTCGCGGCCGATCTGCAGCACCGGACGGGCATCGTATTCGGTCACCGCCGCCAGCAGGGCCAGTGGCGGTGCGGGGTCGGCGAGGACCGCCGGACGACCTGCGCGCAGGATGCCGGCCTTTTCCCGGGCGATCACGTCGCGGGTCTCGCCCAGCCACTGCTGGTGGTCGAGATCGATACTGGTAATCACCGCGACATCGGCGTCGACGATATTGGCGGCGTCGAGACGACCGCCCAACCCGACTTCGAGAAGGATGCAGTCCACAGCCTGCTGGCGAAACACCCACAGGGCCGCCAGCAGGCCGAACTCGAAATAGGTCAGCGTGGTAGTGCCGCGGACCGCCTCGATCGCCTCGAAAGCCGCGATGATAACGGCGTCATCGACCTCCTTCCCGCCAACGCGGATACGCTCGTTAAAGCGGACCAGGTGGGGGGAAGTAAAGGCTCCCGGGCGCTTGCCAGCGGCGC
Organism: Haliea sp. E17; assembly: GCF_048323675.1. Taxonomy (NCBI): domain Bacteria; kingdom Pseudomonadati; phylum Pseudomonadota; class Gammaproteobacteria; order Cellvibrionales; family Halieaceae; genus Haliea; species Haliea sp. E17. Next base: position 636,109 of record NZ_JBLWFK010000001.1, on the reverse strand, counting down.
AGAGCAGGGCTTCCAGCACCGCCACGGTACTGCCCTTGCCGTTGGTGCCGGCGATGGTAACCACCGGCGCCTGCGCCGGGAGCAGGCCGAGCGCACGGGCCACCTGGCCAACCCGGGCCAGGCCCAGGTCCATGGGATTGGGGTGCAGCGTTTCGAGATAGCACAACCACTGCTCGAGTGGAGTGTCAGTCATCCCCTTCCGTATCCGCCTCTTCGACGATCGGTTCGATACCGGGGGCGAGTTCGTCGGACCCGGGCGACTCCAGTCCGCCCAGTTTTGCCAGGATCCGGGCGACAGTCTCGCGCATTTCCAGGCGGTGCACGATCATGTCGATGGCACCGTGTTCCAGCAGGAACTCACTGCGCTGGAAACCCTTGGGCAGTTTCTGGCGGATGGTCTGTTCGATGATGTTGGGGCCGGCAAAACCCGCTCGGGCCTCGGGCTCGGCAACGTTGATATCGCCGAGCATGGCCAGAGAAGCCGAGACGCCACCGTATACCGGGTCGGTCATTACGGAGATAAAGGGATTACCGTTCATCTTCATGCGCTCCAGCACCGCGCTGGTCTTGGCCATCTGCATGAGGGAGATCAGGGCCTCCTGCATGCGCGCACCACCGGAAGCGGAGAAGCAGACCAGCGGGACGCCGCGGTCCATCGCCATCTGCGCGGCGCGGGTGAATTTCTCACCCACCGCGTTGCCCATGGAACCGCCGTGGAAATCGAATTCAAAAGCCACGGCGATCAGCGGCATGCCGAGCAGGCGCCCCTGCATGGCCACCAGCGCGTCTTTCTCGCCGGTGGATTTCTGCGCGGCGAGCAGGCGGTCGCGGTAGCGGCGCTTGTCCTTGAACTTGAGCCGGTCGACGGGCTGGATTTCGCTGAGAATCTCCTCCCGTCCCTCGGCATCCAGGAAGATGTCGAGCCGCCGCCGGGCGCCAATGCGCATGTGGTGGTCGCACTTGGGGCAGACTTCGTTGTTGCGCTCCAGGTCCGGCCGGTAGAGCACCGCGTCGCACTTGAGGCACTTCTTCCACAAGCCCTCGGGTACACTGGAGCGCTTTTGGCCCTCGGATTTACTCACTCCGGAAGGCAGGATCTTGTCAATCCAACTCATGGTTTCCCCCACACCATTGCAGGGTTCAGTATAGATTGTGCAAGGCGGACTAGGAAGCGCAGACGCTGTCCACGCCGCCGCGAATCTGTGCCAACAATTCACAGGCCGCCGCGGTAGCGCTTTCACGGTCAGCGCCGGCGGCCAGTTTGTCCGCCATGGCGCGAATCAGGGCGCTGCCCACCACCACGCCATCGGCGATTCCGGCGACCTGTGCCGCCGACCGCGCATCGCGGATGCCGAAGCCCACTGCAACCGGCAGACTGCTGCGCTCGCGAATCCGCGCGACATGGTGCGCCACATCGGCGGTATCCAGGTGTCCCGCGCCGGTGACGCCTTTCAGGGACACGTAGTAGATAAAGCCACTGGCCTGGTCGGCGATACGCCCGATACGCGCGTCCGGCGTGGTCGGCGCAACCAGGAAAATGTTGTCCAGTCCCACCCGGTGCAGTTCGCGGTTCACCTGCTCCACCTCTTCCGGCGGAATATCCACGGTGAGCAGAGCGTCCAGACCCGCCTCGGCGGCGGCATCGGCAAAACGGGCATAGCCCATGTGCTCTACCGGGTTGGCGTAGCCCATCAGCAGTACCGGCGTGTCGTTGTCGCGCTCGCGGAACTGCCGCACACAGGCCAGCGCATCGCGCAGGCTGGTACCATTGGCCAGCGCCCGCTCGTGGGCCTGCTGGATCACCGGCCCCTCGGACATGGGGTCGGAGAACGGCACGCCCAGCTCGATGATGTCGGCGCCCTGCGCCACCAGTGCATGCATCAGCGGCACGGTGGCCTCGAGGACGGGGTCGCCCGCCACGACATAGGGAATGACGGCTTTGCGGCCTTCACGGGCAAGTTGCTCAAAACGTCCGGCAATTCGGCTCACTGCGTTGCTCTCCTAAAACTCGATGCCGTCGATCTGGGCGACCGTGTGGATGTCCTTGTCACCGCGGCCTGACAGGTTGACCACGATGCATTGGTCGGGGCGCATCTGCGCCGCCAGTTTCTCGCCGTAGGCCAGGGCGTGGCTGCTCTCCAGCGCCGGCATGATGCCCTCGATCCGGGTGAGGGAATGGAAGGCGCGCAGGGCCTCGTCGTCGTTGATCGACACGTAGTTGACCCGGCCGATGTCCTTCAGCCAGCTGTGCTCGGGACCCACGCCCGGGTAGTCCAGGCCGGCGGAAACCGAGTGGGTGTGCATGATCTGGCCGTCGGCATCCTGCATCAGGTAGGTGCGGTTGCCGTGCAGTACACCCGGGGTACCCGCCGACAGGGGCGCCGCGTGCTGGCCGCTCTCGATACCGTGGCCGCCGGCCTCGACACCGTACATGGCCACCCCTTCATCCTCGAGGAAGGGGTGGAACAGGCCGATGGCATTGGAGCCGCCGCCGACACAGGCCACCAGCGCATCGGGCAGCGCGCCGGCCTGCTCCAGGCACTGGGCGCGGGCCTCGCGGCCGATCACGCACTGGAAGTCGCGCACCAGCATCGGGTAGGGATGGGGGCCGGCAACGGTGCCAATGATGTAAAAGGTGTCGTCGACGTTGGTCACCCAGTCGCGCATCGCCTCGTTCATGGCGTCCTTCAGGGTGCGCGAGCCGGAAGTGACCGGAATCACTTCGGCACCCAGCAGTTTCATGCGGTAGACGTTGAGCGCCTGGCGGCGAACATCTTCCTCGCCCATGAATACCTGGCACTCCAGCCCGAGACGCGCCGCCACGGTAGCCGTCGCCACCCCGTGCTGGCCTGCCCCGGTTTCCGCGATCACCCGCTTCTTGCCCATGTGCTTGGCCAGCAGGGCCTGGCCCACGGTGTTGTTCACCTTGTGGGCACCGGTGTGGTTGAGGTCCTCGCGCTTGAGGAAAATGCGCGCGCCACCCACCTTCTGCGACCAGCGGGTCGCCTCGTACAGCGGCGAGGGCCGGCCGACGTAATGGGCCAGGTCCGCGTCCAGTTCGCGCTGGAACTCGGGATCGTTGCGCAGTTTCAGGTACAGCTTTTCCAGGTCGTCCAGGGCGGACATCAGGGTTTCCGCCACGAAGCGGCCACCGTAGATGCCAAACCGTCCCTGGTCGTCGGGAACGGCGGCGTAATCGGCCGGTTTCACATCAGTACTCATTACAAGGTTACTCTCAGTCCACTTGCTGTGCATCGGCGGCTCGCACCGCCGCGATGAATTCTTTTACCTTACGCGCATCCTTTATACCCGGCGCGCTCTCGACACCGCCGCTGACATCCACTGCGAAGGGTCGCAGCGAGGCCACCGCAGTGCCAATATTTTCCGGCTTCAGGCCACCCGCCAGTACCAGCGGTGCACCGAGGTTCTCCGGCACCAGCCGCCAGTCGAAGCTCTTGCCGGTACCGCCGGGAACCCCCTCCTGCCAGGCATCCAGCAGGACACCGCGCGCGGCGGTGTAGCGGCGGGCCTCCGCGGCAAGATCCATATCGGGCCGGCAGCGAATCGCCTTGATCCAGGGACGCTCGAAACTGGCGCAGTACGCGGGCGCTTCGTCGCCGTGAAACTGCAGCAGCCCGATGGGCAATTCGGCAGCCACCTGGCGGACCTCTTCCGGCTGCGCGTCGACAAACAGCGCCACCAGTGTCACGAACGGCGGCACTTCCGCAACGATCTCGCGCGCCTGCTCAAGGCTCACCGCCCGCGGGCTCGGCGGATAAAACACCAGCCCCAGCGCGTCGGCGCCCTGCTCCACTACCGCACGCGCATCCTCCGGCCGGGTAATCCCGCAAATTTTTATACGCGTACGCGGCACGAACGGCCCTGCAATCAGCGAAAATTCAGGCGGCGCATGATAGCAGAAGCGCCGCGGGCTGTCTGTAATCCCGCAAACTGGACGCTACGAACCTGAATCTCGCACCACCGGTAGAGTGTGAGGCGGAACCTGCCTGCCGGGACCGTGTGGCGACATGGATGTCGCCTCCCGAGCCTGCACATGGATGTGCGCTTTTTGGCGTGTCCCGGCAGGCAGGTTCCGCCTCGCGCTCGGCAAGTTGACCTCCGCTCTGCACGAGCAATCCAGCCCAGCTTTTCAGAGCAACGCGGGGCCGTAGGGTGTGGGCGGCAACTGGTAGTGATCGGGATACTCGATTTCCGCCAGGTAGAGACCATCCGGCGGCGCGGTATCCGCAGCCTTGGTGCGATCGCGCCCTTCCAGCAATTCGGCAATCCAGCCCGCTTGCTGGCGCCCGCTGCCCACCGCCATCAGCGAGCCGGCGATATTGCGCACCATGTGGTGCAGGAAGGCGTTGGCGCGAATCTCGATGACGACAAAATCCCCGCGGCGCTCGACAGCCACTTCCTGCACGTTGCGCATCGGTGTGGTGGATTGGCAGGAGGCGGCGCGGAAGGCCGAGAAATCACGCTCGCCCAGCATGCACTGGGCTTCCCTGTGCATGACGGCGGCATCCAGCGGGAAGCGCTGCCAGGTTACCAGGCCGGGCAGCAGGGCCGGCCTGATTGGTGTGTTGACGATGACGTAGCGGTAGCGGCGCGACAGGGCGGAAAAACGGGCGTGGAACTCTTCGGGCACCGCCTGCGCCCAGTGCAGGCGCACGTCCAGCGGCAGGTTGCCGTTGCCGCCCATGACCCAGGCCTTGGGCGAGCGGCTTGCCGGCGCGTCGAAATGGATGACCTGGGCGTGGCCGTGGACTCCGGTATCGGTGCGGCCGGCACAGTGTACCCGCACCGGCGCCGCAGCGACGGCGAACAGCGCGGCTTCCAGCGCAGCCTGCACTGTGGGGACATCCGGATCGGGTTGAATTTGCCAGCCGTTGAAGCGGGAGCCGTTGTACTCGACTCGACAGGCTATGCGGCTTCCAGCGGGAAGCGGCTCCGGAGAGAGCCGCGGGAATGAATCAGTCAATGCGCTCCAGCAGGGCCTCTGCCTCGGAGCGGTACTCATCGGAGCCCTCGGCGATGACTTCCTCGAGAATCTGCCGCGCACCGTCTTCGTCGCCCATATCCAGGTAGGCGCGGGCGAGGTCCAGCTTGGTGGACATGCCGTTGGCGTCCGCGGCGATGACCAGGTCTTCATCGTCATCGTCGTCATCACCCAGGGGGCTGTCAGCGAAGTCGGCGGACAGGTCGAGGTCGTCGTCGAGGTCGTCAACGACGTCAACGATGCCATCCTCGATCTCGAGACCGGCGAAATCCGCTTCCAGGCTGCCGCCGACTTCCTCGGCAAGACCGGCAGGCGGCATGGACTGGGACTCGCTCTCACCCAGCAGTTCGCGGGCCCGGGCTGCGGCCGCACTGTCACCGCGCGCCTCGAGTTCATACATCTGTTCACGGGCCGCGGGCCGATTGCCCATGTTGATCTCGGCCTCGACCAGCTTCAGGCGATAGGCACTGTTGTCCGGCTCGTTATCCAGCGCATTGCGCAGCAGTTCGCGCGCCTGGGGATAGCGCCCGTAGGCGATGTAGATATCGGCCTCCGCCAGGGCATCGTTGGAATCGACGTCCGCGGCGTACTCGTCGTGCTTGCGCTCGCCATAGCCGCGATTCGGCACTACCGGTTCGGCGTCAAGAACGATATCCGACTCGAGGTCCAGTTCATCCTCGATATCTTCGGTCACCGCGGCGGACCCGGCCGGCGTGGATTTCAGTTTGACATCCGCGAACGCATCCCTGGCCGAAGCACTGGTAGGCAGTTCGGTCTCTTCCTCGTCATCCGCGCCGCGACGGCGCAGGAACAGGAATACGAGAATCGCCAGGACGATGGCACCCAGGCCGTAGAGCAGGTAGCTCAGCCAGCCGGAATCCTCGGGCGGGGGCGCCGGACGCGGCTGGGGTTTGGGCTGGGGCGCGGGAGCCACTTCAGCCGCTTCCGGCTCGGGCTCCGGTTCCATAGCGCTTTCGCCGGTCGAAGATTGGTCGAGGGCTGCCTCGTCGGCATACTCAGCGCCCTGTTCGGCCGCATCGAGCATTTCGCCTTCGACGATTTCGCCCGCCATTGCGTCTTCACTATCCAGCGCGGTTTCGTCGCTGTAGCTGTCCCCTGCGCTGCCAGCGCCACTGCGCGCCTCGGCGAGGGCTTCCTGCAGGTCAGCAATCTGCTGGTCCTTGAGCTTGACCAGGTCCTGCAATTCCGCAATTTCCGCGGCGGCACCGGACCCACCATCGTTGCTCGCGCCTGCGGCCCCGGCGTTCATCGCGGAGGGCGACTCGCCCGCAACTGCTGCTGACGTTTCGGTGGGTTCAGCGGAAATACGCAGTGACGGACCGCTGCTCGGTGCGCTGGGCCGGCCCGCGCGCCAGTCTTCGTTTTGTTGTTTCACTTCCGCCAGGGCCGTTTGCAGGTCCTGGGAACTGATGTCTCCGTCCTTCGGCAGGTAGATGATATAACCTGCCTTGATCTGGTTGATGTTGCCGTTGATGAAGGCGTCGGGATTCAGGCGCTGGATGTCCAGCATGGTCTGGTGTACCGAGGCGCCAGCGGGTTTGCCCCGGGATGCGATTTCCCACAGCGTGTCGTCGCGGGAAATCATGTAACGGCTGCCGGGCATCGGCGTGCCGGAGGTCTCGGCGTTGAAATCGCGCTGGGGCATCTCCCCGGGGCCGAGATCCGACTCCCGTACGTCGACCCGGGTACCGCTAGTCGCCGCTGCCCCCTGGGGCTTTTTTGCTTCGGATTCCGGCGCGGGAATGCCTTCGACTTCCTCGACGCGTTCGCTGGCTGACACGACCCGGGTGCCGGTCTCGAACAGCGGCGGATCGAGCAGCACCGTGTATTCGCGCAGCAGGCGGCCGGATGGCCAGCGCGCCTCGACGATGAAATCGAGATAGGGTTCCAGGACCGGCTCTTCGGATTTGATGGTGATGGTGCCGCGACCGCTGGCGTCGATATTGACGTCGAACTGGATGCTGGTGAGGAAATAGGCGCGCTCTACACCCAGGCGATCGAAATCGTCCCGGGAGGCCAGCCGGATGTGGATCTCGTCCTCGTGCAGACCGGCGGTATTGAGCAGGTCCACGCTGGCTTCCAGCGGCTCATTGAGAAACGAATCGAGCTTGATGTCGCCGAGTCCGAGCGCGAAGCTCGAACTGGCGTGCAGACAGCCCAGTGAGAAAGCGACGGCGGTAAGTTTACGAGCCATACCCAAGCCTTATTATGTCCTGCATTTCCCCTACCGACCCCCCTGATGGCCCGGCTCCTGTCGGAATCGCCCTGCTGCCAGGCTCATTTTCTTGCCCCGATGAGCGTGATCAGGGCGCGCCCGGAAGGTTTCAAAAACCCGCCTGGCGCGCCGCGGGCGACCCCATATACGGCTCAAGTATCAGTGAACCAGATGCGTTAATCAAGGCAGCATCTGGCGTTATCTGCACTTAATTACAGATAGTTTTCAATCAGCGCTTCGGCGATCTGGACGCTGTTCAGGGCCGCGCCTTTGCGCACGTTATCGGAAACCACCCAGAGGTCGAGGCCGCGCGGATGGGAAATGTCCTCGCGAACCCGGCCGACGAATACCGGGTCCTGGCCGGCCGCTTCGGTGACCGCCGTCGGGTAACCGCCGGCCGCCCGCTCGTCCAGCAGTGTCACGCCCGGCGCATTGGCCAGCAGTTCGTAGGCTTTCTCCAGGGTGATCTTTTCGCGGGTCTCGATGTGCACCGCCTCGGAGTGGCCGAAAAATACCGGGATGCGCACGCAGGTCGGGTTGACCTGGATGCTGTCATCGCCAAAAATTTTCTGGGTTTCCCAGACCATCTTCATTTCTTCCCGGGTATAGCCGTTGTCCTGGAAGGTGTCGATGTGCGGCAGCGCGTTGAAGGCGATCTGTTTCGGGTAGACCTCGCACTCGATGGACTGGCCATTGAGCAGTCGCGCGGTCTGGCCGGCCAGTTCCTCGATGGCTTCCTTGCCGGTACCGGACACGGCCTGGTAGGTACAGACGTTGATCCGTTCGATGCCGACGGCGTCGTAGATCGGCTTCAGCGCCACCAGCATCTGGATGGTGGAGCAGTTGGGGTTGGCGATGATGTTGCGGGTCTTGTAGCCCTCCAGCGCGTGCAGGTTCACTTCCGGCACGATCAGGGGGATGTCTTCGTCGCGGCGAAAATGCGAGGTGTTGTCGATGACCACGCAGCCGGCTGCGGCGGCCTTGGGCGCAAACTCTTCGGAGATGCTGCCGCCGGCGGAAAACAGGCCGATCTGCACCTGGCTGAAATCGAACTCGGCGAGGTCGCCGATGGTGATCGATTTGCCCTTGAATTTCACGGTCTTGCCGGCGGAGCGGCTGGAGGCCAGCGGGTACAGGTTGCGCACGGGGAAATCCCGCTGCTCGAGGATTTCCATCATCACTTCGCCTACCGCACCGGTGGCGCCGACGACTGCTACATCATATTGCTTGCTCATTGCTTCATTCCTCCTGCTTTATCAATTCTTCAGTTTGGCTCCGGTTGCTCGGTGGCATATCCGGTGCCCGGGACTCTTTCCTTTACAACCATTCCTTTCGCGTTAACGCGCCAGGCCGACATGGTTCGCTACCTGGTTATTACCTTGGTCAGCGTTTTGGCAGTGCCTTCACGGCCCGGCGAGGGAGGTTTAGCCCTCTGCGGGTACGCCAAAAAGCGCACATCCATGTGCAGGCTCGGCTTCCACGCTCCGTCGTTACCGTTTCCGGCGCCAGATGCTCGCTCTGCCAGGTTCAGAGCGCGGCGACTACCGCTTCGCCCATTTCACGCGTGCCGACCAGTTGCATGCCTTCGCTGTGGATGTCACCGGTGCGCAGGCCCGCGTCGAGTACCTTGCTCACCGCGGCTTCGACCAGGTCCGCCGCTTCCGGCGCCGCCAGGGTGTAGCGCAGCATCATGGCGACAGACAGGATGGTCGCCAGCGGGTTGGCCTTGTCCTGGCCGGCGATGTCCGGCGCGCTGCCATGGCAGGGTTCGTACATGCCGCGGCCGTCCTTGTCGAGGGAGGCCGAGGGCAGCATGCCGATGGAGCCGGTGAGCATGGCGGCGGCGTCGGAGAGGATGTCGCCAAACATGTTGCCGGTGACGATCACGTCGAATTGCTTGGGCCGCAACACCAGCTGCATGGCGGCGTTGTCCACGTACATGTGGGACAGTTCGACGTCCGGGTAGTCCTTCGACAGCTCTTCCATCACTTCGCGCCAGAGCATGGTGGCTTCCAGCACGTTGGCCTTGTCCACGCTGCACACCCGGCCGTTGCGCTTGCGCGCGGCGTCGAAGGCGAGGTGGCCGATGCGGCGGATTTCCGACTCGCTGTATTTGTAGGTGTTGTAGCCCTCGCGCTCGCCGTTTTCCAGGGTGCGGATGCCGCGCGGCTCGCCGAAGTAGATACCGCCGGTCAGCTCGCGCACGATGAGGATGTCGAGGCCGGCGACGATCTCGGGCTTCAGGCTCGACGCCGCCGCCAGCTGGGGATACAGGATGGCCGGGCGCAGGTTGCCGAACAGCTGCAGCTCGGAGCGGATTTTCAGCAGGCCGCGTTCGGGGCGGATGCTGCGCTCGATAGTGTCCCACTTGGGGCCGCCGACGGCGCCGAGCAGGATGGCTTCGGCGGCGCGGGCCTTGTCCAGGGTGACCTGCGGGCAGGGTTCGCCGTGTTCGTCGATGGCGGCGCCGCCGAGCAGGCCGTAGTCCAGTTGCAGGCCGAGACCGCATTGCTTGTCAACGGCTTCCAGGACCGCAACGGCCTGGGTGACGATTTCCGGGCCGATACCGTCGCCCGGGAGGATCAGGATTTGTTTGCTCATTTAATCTCTACCTTGCTTACAGCATTGTTCTGGTGGCGAGCGCGACGGGAATCCGGTTGCCGGAACACGCCAAACAGCGCACGTCCATGTGCAGGCTCGGTCGGCGACGTCCTGTCGCCGAACGGTTCCGGCAACCGGATTCCCGCCACACTCGCGGTGCCACACTGCGGCTACCGCATTCTATTCGGTCTTTGAAAACCGGGTTTACTGAATCGCCCCGAACAACCACGGCGACTTTTCCTTCCACTGCGCCTCGTAGGCGCGAATGGCCGGCTCGCGCTGCAGGGTCAGGCCGATGTCGTCCAGGCCTTCCAGCAGGCAGTGGCGGCGGAAGTCGTCCACCTCGAAGGGCAGCTCCTCGCCACTGGGGGTCACAACCACTTTGCGTTCGAGGTCGATGGTCAGCTGGTAGCCTTCGTTGGCGTACATCTCGTCGAACAGGCGGGCTACGATCGCGGTGTCCAGTGCGATCGGCAGCACGCCGTTCTTGAAGCAGTTGTTGTAGAAGATGTCGGCGAAGCTCGGCGCAATGATGCTGCGGAAGCCGTAATCTTCCAGCGCCCAGGGGGCGTGTTCGCGGCTGGAACCGCAGCCGAAGTTCTCCCGCGCCAGCAGCACGGAGGCGCCCTGGTAGCGGGGGAAGTTCAGCGGAAACTCGGTGTTCAGCGGCCGGTTACTGCAGTCCTGGCCGGGCTGGCCTTCGTCGAGGTAGCGCAGTTCGTCGAACAGGTTGGGGCCGAAGCCGCTGCGCTTGATCGATTTCAGGAACTGCTTGGGGATGATCAGGTCGGTGTCCACGTTGGCGCGGTCCATCGGCGCGACCAGTCCGGTTACCACGGTAAATGCTTTCATCGTTCTCTCCTACCAGTCGCGCACGTCGACGAAATGACCGGCGATCGCCGCTGCGGCTGCCATGGCCGGGCTGACCAGGTGGGTGCGCCCGCCGAAGCCCTGGCGGCCTTCGAAATTACGGTTCGAGGTGGAGGCGCAGTGTTCGCCCGCACCCAGTTTGTCGGCGTTCATGGCCAGGCACATGGAACAGCCGGGTTCGCGCCACTCGAGGCCGGCCTCGATGAAGACGCGGTCCAGGCCCTCTGCCTCGGCCTGCTTTTTCACTTCGCCGGAGCCGGGAACGACCATCGCCTGCTTGACCGAGTCGGCGACCTTGCGGCCCTTGACCACCGCCGCGGCTTCGCGCAGGTCCTCGATGCGCGAGTTGGTACAGGAACCGATAAACACGCGGTCGGGCTTGATATCGCCGATCTTCATGCCGGCGGTGAGGCCCATGTACTCCAGCGCGCGTTCGACAGCTGCTCGCTTGGTCGCATCTTCTATACGGGCCGGGTCGGGCACGTTGCCATCCACCGGCAGCACCATCTCCGGGGAGGTGCCCCAGGTGACCTGCGGCTTGATCTCCTCGCCCCGCAGCTCCACCACCGCGTCGAAGACGGCGTCGTCGTCGGAGTGCAGCTCGCGCCAGGCGGTGACGGCCAGTTCCCACTGCTCGCCTTTCGGCGCATAGGGACGGCCTTTGACATATTCGATGGTGGTGTCGTCCACCGCTACCATGCCCATGCGGGCGCCGGCCTCGATGGACATGTTGCACAGGGTCATGCGCCCTTCCATGCTCAGCGCGCGGATCGCCTCACCGCCGAACTCGATGGCGTAGCCGGTGCCGCCGGCGGTGCCGATCTTGCCGATGATGGCGAGCGCGACATCCTTGGCAGTGACGCCGGTCTGCAGACTGCCGTCGACGCGGACCAGCATGTTCTTCATCTTTTTCTGGATCAGGCACTGGGTGGCGAGCACGTGCTCCACCTCGGAGGTGCCGATACCGTGGGCCAGGGCACCCAGGGCGCCGTGGGTGGAGGTGTGGGAGTCACCGCAGACGATGGTCATGCCCGGCAGGGTCGCGCCCTGCTCCGGCCCGACCACGTGGACGATGCCCTGGCGCACGTCGTTGATGTCGAACTTGACGATATCGAAGTCCTCGCAGTTCTCGTCGAGGGTCTGCACCTGCAGGCGGGACACCGGGTCGGCGATGGCCGCGACGCCACCGGCGCGCTCGGCGCGGTCGGTGGGCACGTTGTGGTCGGGCACCGCGAGGTTGGCGTCGCGGCGCCAGGGCTGGCGCCCGGCCAGGCGCAGGCCCTCGAAGGCCTGCGGCGAGGTCACTTCGTGGATCAGCTGGCGGTCGATATAGATGAGGGCGCTGCCGTCGTCGCGCGCCTCGACCAGGTGGCTCTGCCACAATTTGTCGTACAGGGTCTGTCCTGCCATGGGACACCTCGGTAGTGCTGGATAGGTTTTGAGGCTGTGAATTATGTGCTTGCCAATGCAATTACTCAAATTTATTATTTTTATCCAATAGATGAATTTTAGGAATATTAATAGGCGGCCTTATGCTGGATCTGCAGAACCTGCAGGCCTTTTTGCTGGTAGCTGAAACCGGCTCCTTCTCCCTGGCGGCGGAACAACTGCACCTCACCCAGCCGGCGGTGAGCAAGCGGGTTGCCCTGCTGGAAGATGCTCTCGGCAACAAGCTGTTCGACCGCATCGGGCGCTCCACCAGCCTGACCGAGGCCGGCCTGGCCCTGCTGCCCCACGCCAAGTCCATCGAGCAGGAACTGCAGGCGGCGGCGCGCTCGGTGAGCGACCTCGCCGGCGGCGTCGGCGGTGACCTGCGGATCGCCACCAGCCACCATATCGGCCTGCACCGCCTGCCGCCGGTGCTGAGCAGTTTCAGCCGCGACTACCCGGCGGTGCACCTGGACATCGATTTCATGGATTCGGAACAGGCCTACGAACTGGTGCTGCAGGGCAAGGTGGAACTGGCGGTGGTGACCCTGTCCCCCGAGGAGGAACCCAGCGTCATCGACGACCCGATCTGGCACGACCCGTTGGAGGTGATGATCGCCCGCGACCACGAACTGTTCGCGAGCAACCCGAGGCCCGACCTGGATGCCCTCAGCCACCTGCCCGCCATCCTCCCCGGCCTCAATACCTATACCGGGCAGATCATCAAGCAACTGTTCGATAAACGCGGACTCGAACTCAAGGTCACACTGGCCACCAACTACCTCGAAACCATCCGCATGATGGCTTCGGTGGGGCTTGGCTGGACCATCCTGCCGCGCAGCATGGGCGACGATTCGCTCACCCTGATCGACCTCCCGGACGTGGTCATGGAACGCGTGCTGGGCCTGATCTACCACCGCGGCCGCAGCCTGTCCCGGGCCGCCCAGGCCTTTATCGCCACTCTCAGGGAGCACGGGGACAACGTCGCCAACCCCTGAGCCGCTCCCCCAGCCCACCCCCCATTGCGCGATGCCGGAGCCGGCAAATGTGACCCAGCGCACATTTAGTAAATGCTAGTTGACCATATAGACAATTAGTGTTTACTATATGCCCCATGAAGGATGATACGCACAAGAGTATTCGCAATTTCCGCGATACCGTCGGCCGGGGCCTCGTGGGCCACCTGATGGTGATCGCGCACTTTGTGCAGAAATCCACGCTGGACAGCCTGCTGGAAAGCGGCAAATACCAGAAGCTCAGCCTCGCCTACGCCAGTTATATGGGCGCCCTCGCCGAGGGTCCCTGCACCCCCGGCGCACTGGCCGCAAAGCTCGATACCAGCAAACAGGCCTGCAGCAAGATCATTCGTGAACTGGAAAGCCTCGGGCTGACCAGCCGCTCGGCCAACCCCGAGGACAGCCGTTCCAGCCTGATTACGCTCACCGGCCAGGGCCAGCAACTGCTGCAGGACGGGATGCAGGTCGCCAACCGGATCCAGGCGGAACTGGCCGACGCCGTGGGCGAGGAAGCCCTGCGCGACCTCGACCGGGTGATCGACGGGCTGCGTATTGAACTGGGGATTCCGCAACCGGACTACACCTTCGCCAACGCCGCCATACGCCGTGCGCCACGACTCAATGCCCTGTTGCCGCTGCTGAACGACGCGCTGCGCCTGCGCCTCGCCACTGCCCTGGCGGGGCGTGGCTTCGCCGGCCTGAAATCCAGCTTCGGCCAGGTGCTCGGCCTCGCCGCCCGCGAGGGCCGGCACATCCAGTACATGGCTTCGATCCTCGGCGTGAGCAAGCAGTCGGTGGCGGCAACGGTCGCCGAACTCGACACGCTCGGTTACGTCGTACGCGAAACCGACCCTGCGGATCGTCGCCAGGTGATCGTGCGGCTCTCGCCGCGGGGCGAGGAATTGATCCGCAGCTCGATCGACTGCGCCCGGGAACTGGAAACCGAACTGCGCGACCACCTGGGTGAGCGTGACTTCCAGGTCCTGGAGAACACCCTCGAGGCGCTGTACCTGAAAATGGCGGAGAAATACGACAACGCCGGCGTACTCCCTGCCCGGATCCAGCAACTTTCCGATTTTCTCATCAACGAACTGGGCGTTGCGGGTACCCGCACCCTGGCTCAACACCTTCTCAACATAACCAGAGGTAACTAGCGATGGACGCAACCTTCATCACGGAATTTCTCGCAGGAGGCGAGTGGCTGCTCTCTCTCTACGCTTTCATCGGTGTACTGGCCGTCATGGGCGCCGGGCGCGTGATGGTGCGCCTGGTACCGGCCTTCCGCCAGACCGCCGCACTGAACAAGGAGGTCGCGGACAAACAGGTCCAGAAAAGCTTCTACATGCCAATCCAGCGCCGCAGCATGAAGTGGGGCCTGATCATCCAGACCGCGGTATTCGTCGCCATCATTCCCTTCGTCGTCACCAGCGAAGCGCAGCCCTGGTGGCACATCCCGCTGGATATCTTCGTGATCCTGATGTTCTACGACTTCTTCTACTACCTGACCCACCGCTTCGTCTTCCACGACGGCGGCTTCGGCCCGGGACCGCTGATGTGGGTACACGCGGTACACCACCAGCAGAAGAACCCCTGCCGCAAGGACTCCAACTACCTGCACCCGCTGGAAACCAGCATCGGCATCGGCCTGTTCGGGGTGAGCATCGCGGTACTGGGCGCGCTGATGGGTCCCTTCCATATCGCCACCGTGATCATTACCTGGGTAGCGTTCTCGGAAATCAACCAGCACAACCACGACCGCATGGAGGTGGACCGCTTCCCCTTCAAGTACCTGAACTACATGTCGTTCATGCACCACGTGCACCACTCACGCTTCACTTCCGGGAACTTCGCGACCATCTCGCTGTTCTACGACTGGCTGTTCGGCACCTACGACGTCGGCGATGGCTGGGGCAAGAACAAGCGCGAACCGCAGCAGAGCAAGCCGCAGCAGAAGCCGGCACCGGCACCGCAGCAGCAGGCTGCCTGACGCCACGCAGGGTCCATACTGAACTGGAAAGCCCGGGGATTATCGCCCGGGCTTTTTTTTGCCTGGCTCCAGTGTGCAGCCCGGAATACCAGCCAACGAGCCACCAGCAGTGACCGCGTGGCGCGAGAACCAGCGCCCTGCGATTCCCCGAGGCAGGCTCGTAAACTAGCCGGAGCCTTCCGGGGAATCGAGGTCGAGACCCCGCCACATCCCCGGCAGGAAATCGCCGCGCTCCCCCACCCCGCTGTGCCGGGCGAAATAGAACGTGCCGTTGTAGCGGGCGATAACCCGTTCGCCGTTGCGAATCAGGCCGTGGGCAAAGCCGAAGTTCTTGCGCACCGAGACGCCTTCCAGTTCGCTCTGCAGCCATTGGCCGAGCTTGCCGGCGGCGATGAAGTCGAGGCTTATATTCACCGTGGGCGCCGCGGCGCGGCGCTCCGAGGCCAGAGTCGCGCCACTGGCGGCGGCGATGTCGGCCAGCGTCATGATGACCCCGCCGTGGCAGATCCCGAGGGAATTGCAGTGCTGCGGCCCCACCTGCAGGCCAAAATCCACGGTACCGTTGCGATAGCGCCGGTACAGGGGCTTGAAGCTGTCGATAAAACCGAGTCCCTCGGGCATCGGTTCGAAATCATCGGGAACGGGCTCCCGCGGGTGATCAGTCATAGTGCCAGTTCCTGTCAAAACACGCCCATCGACAGACCGGTGGCGAAGGCCTCGCCCAACTCGCCTGCCCGCTGCGCATGCGCCTCACACCACTCGCCGCGGCAGATGACCGGTTCGGTCGCCTGGGTCAGCGGAATCCCGCGCAGCAGGCGCTGCGCCTGGGCTACCGCGTTGCGGCCGTCATTGCCGGCGCTGACCAGCAGGGCGTAGGGCAGCAGCAGCTCGCGGTCGATGGCCGGGTAGAATACACGATCGATAAACTCCTTCATGCCGCCCGCCAGGTAACCGGCATTCTCCGCCGCCACCAGCAGCAGGCCCCCGGCCGCGGCCAGGTCGGTGACCGCGGCATCGCAGGCCCGGCGCACCCGGACCTCCACCTCGCCACCCTCCCCGGCCGCCTCCGCAGCGGCGCGGGCCATCCGCGCACAGGTGCCGCTCTGGCTGTGATAGACAATCAGCAGGACTTGCCGCGAATCACTCATATCAGGCTCCCTCACGCCGTCCAGGCACAGTGTGTGTACTGCAGGAGTAATCGCCCTCTGGATGCAGGAACACGAATTCACCAGCCTGGATTCGAGGATTTCCAGAACTTATCCACAGACCAGCCTGTGGATAAGTGTGGGGAAAAAGACTCCGGCCTACCCTGGTGTTATTTGGAGGCAGGGCTGCACCAATTCGGGTCAGAGCCTGCCAATAACTGTTTATTACCAACAAATCAACGACTTATCGGAAATTCTTGATGTCACGATTTTGTCATCAAATGTCCACATACAGGCACGTCAGTGTTTTTGTCAATGTGGATAGAAAACCCGGGGCAGCAAATTAGTGACCCCTAACGTTCAAAGCCAAGCCACTTCGCATGTTTCCTAATTTTACTGACTTCATTCGCCCGGTTTCCGATGGCGGATCCGGAAGCAGCAATGGATTCGCCGGTTGCGCTGGAAATCGGGATCCAGGGTGGATTCCGTGATGTCCTCACAAAGAAATTCCGCAGCCAGTTCGGGAGCGAGGCGAAAACCGCGCCGGTTATTGGAAAAATACAGTAAGCCGTCCGGCCGCAACCGCCCCATCGCAGTGCGCACCATCTCGAGGTGATCCCGCTGTACGTCGAAACTGCCCTCCATTGCCTTGGAGTTCGAAAACGAGGGCGGGTCGAGCAGGATCAGGTCGTAGTCCCTCTTCTCCTCGCGCAACCACTCCAGGCAATTGGCCCGCACCAGCCGGTTGCGCGATTCATCAAGGCCGTTGTGGGCCAGGTTCTTGCGCAGCCAGTCGAGGTAGGTATTGGACAGATCGACACTGGTGGTGCGGTGTGCTCCGCCCAGTGCGGCGTGGACCGTGGCACTGCCGGTATAGCAGAACAGGTTGAGAAAGTCCTTGCCTTTGGCCTCGCGGGCCAGCCGCAGGCGCACGGGACGGTGGTCGAGGAACAGGCCCGTATCCAGGTAATCGGTGAGGTTCACCAGCAGCTTGGCCTCGCCTTCACGCACGCTCATGAATTCGCCGCGATTGTCATGCTTTTCGTACTGGGCACTGCCGCGCTGCCGACTGCGCTGCTTGTAGACGATGCGGGATGGCGCGACATCCAGCGCGTCAGGCAGTGCCGCGGCCACCTCCTCCATACGCCGTGCCGCGGCTTCGGGCTCCACCCCCTTGGGCGCCTGGTATTCCGCCACGTGCACCCGGTCGCCGTAGATGTCGACCGCTACCGCATACTCGGGCATGTCGGCATCGTAGAGGCGGTAGCACTCGATACCCTCCCGTTGCAGCCAGGGCCGCAGGCGCTTGCGGTTCTTGCGAATCCGGTTGGCGAACATCTGCGCGCCCTCGCTGAGCGCCTCCGCAGGCGCCTTCGCCCGCGGGGCATCCCCGGAAGACGGGGCACCTTCGACGGTCCCCCTGCCGGGCTGGCGCAACTCGTTGTCACGCAGTGCGAAGAGCAGCAGGTGAGTCTCGATTGCGCCGTTGTACAGCGTGTACTGCTTGTGGCTGCGCAGGCCGATAGCGCGCCCCAGTTGCAGGTCGGAGGTGAACACGGCGGCGTCCCAGCCGCTGAACTCCCGCGCCATCAATTCACCGAGTTCCGCGTAGAGGTAACGCAGGCTCTGTTTCTCACCGAGGCGCTCACCGTAGGGCGGATTGCACAGCAGCAGACCCTTTTCCAGCGGGCGGTGGGTCGGTTTCTTCACCGTGGCGAGGGCCTTGCAACTGACCCGCACCCACTTTTCCAGGCCCGCTTCGGCAATGTTTTCCTGGGCCCGGCGCACCACCTTCGGATCGGCGTCATAGCCGCGAATTTCCGGCATCGCAGCGGCGAGACCACGCTCCCTGCGGCCCTTGGCATCGGCGATAATCGCCCGCCACTGGGCGTCGTTATGGTCGCGCAGCCCCTCGAAACCGAAACGCCGGCGGCCGAGGCCGGGGGCGATATCCGCCGCCATCAGCGCGCCCTCGATCAACAGGGTGCCGGAACCGCACATCGGGTCGATCAGTGCGCCGTCCTCCGCCGCCATTGCCGGCCATCCGGCGCGCAGCAGGATCGCCGCCGCGAGGTTTTCCTTCAGCGGCGCGGCGCCCGCCGAGACGCGGTACCCGCGCCGGTGCAGGGAGCCACCGGAAAAATCCACGGCCACCGCCGCACGCCCCTTGCTCAGGTGCACATTGATGCGCACGTCCGGACGCTGCCGGTCCACCGAGGGGCGCACGCCACCGTGGCGCACAAACCAGTCGACGATCGCGTCCTTGCTGCGCTGGGCGCCGAACTGGGTGTTGCGGATACTGCGGTTCTGCCCGGAAAAATCCACCGCGAAACTCTGCTGTGCCCGCATCACCGCGGACCAGTCGACCTCGCTCAGGCCCGTGTACAGGGCATCGGCATCGCCGGCCTCGACGGTAGCCAGGGGCAGCAGGATGCGGTTGGCCAGGCGCGACCACAGGCAGGCGCGATAGCCCAGCGCCCGCGGACCGCTGAAATGGACCCCGGCGATGGTTTCGCGCACGTCGCTGGCGCCGAGTCCGGTGAGTTCTTCCTGCAGCAGGCTTTCCAAACCGCGGGGGCAGGCGGCAAACCACTGGATTGCCGCCGGTTCAGGTATTGTCATCAGGCCTTCTTGGTACTCGACGAGGAGGTTTTCCTGGGTCTGGCCGCACGGGGTTTCGCCGGCTTGCTGGCTGCGCCAGACCTGTTTTTACTGGCGGCGGAGGTCTTTGCCCGGGCGCGGGAAGCCGCGGGTTTACTCGCCGCTTCGGCTTTTGGCTCCGGGGCGACCGTGCGCGCGGCTTTTTCCCGCTGCATCATCTCCACCACCAATTCCCCGGAATGCGTCATGTAGTCTATAAATCGCTCGAACTCGGCGTCGGACAGGCCGCGCAGCACATCGTGCTGCCGGTACAGGTTGACGAACCGGCGCTCCCGCTCGTACTGGCGCGGCAGTGCCATCACACCGAGTTGCTCCAGGGTTTTTTCCAGCGCGGGATTATAGGTGCGCATGAACTTGATGAGAAATGGAATCGGGTCGTGCCGGGCCAACAGCGAGGCGCTGCGCAACATCAGCTCCAGCGGCATGATGATCTTGCCGTGCTCCACATCCTCCAGCACCTGCTTGTCCTTCAGCCCGAGGCTCTCCGCCAGTTCGCGGATCGACAGCCCGGCGGTTTCCCGCGCGTCGCGCAACACGTTCCCCGCCTCGCGCATCGCCTCCATGCGTTCCGGCTCGAAGTGGTTGAGCACTGTGGCGCGCAGCCAGGTTTCGCCGAACATGGCGGTCATGGTGGCCGTGGTACGCGCCAGTTCGAAGGTACTGCCCGCCACCTGGCCGGTCAGCCGGCGCAGGGACTCGAGCAGGGAATCACTGCTGTGGTCGTCGTTTTCCATGGGATGGCAGCCGCTATCCGGTCCGGGGACACGGCAAATAGCATAGCGTACTCGGTGGGAATTAAGGAATGGGGGGACTGAGCTGGGAATGACCGCGCCTGCAGCATGTGCCCAAGGTAGAGTGTGAGCCAGAACATTCCCACTGGAACCGTGTGGCGACAGGGATGTCGCCACCCGAGTCTGCACATGGATGTGCGCTTTTTGACGTGTTCCAGTGGGAATGTTCTGGATCACGCTCGGCGCACAACCTCCGAGGCGATGCGTCGCACCCTCTATGGCTGGGTCGGCTGCACCGGTTGCCCGGGCAGTTCGCCCATCTCCAGCGCGAAGATCTCGCGCAGGATGCGCCGCCAGTCCTGGTAGCGGGATTCGAGGCTGCCGCTCAGGCGGAACACCTGGCCGCGGGATTCCACCACCGTCGGGCCGACTTCATTGTTGAAACCCTTGGCCAGTTCGTCGAGGTCCTGCTGGCGGATGCGGAAGGCCCGGTAGGTGCTGTAGTCGGAGAGCATGGCGGCATAGCTGCCGCGGCGGTCGCTGCTCTCGCGCTCGCTGGCGCGCGCGGCGTACTCGCGCTCGTAGACCGCCTGCTCCCGCCAGTTCTGCCGCCACAGGTCGTAGGTGGGCTGCAACTCGTCGTGCAGGCGGGCGTACTGCTCGTCGACGTTGTCGATGAACAGGTACTCCTGCTGCCGTATACGCTCTACCCGCTGCAGCATCGGGTCGTCTTCCGCCGGCAGGCGTTGCAGGGTGTAGGGAACCTCTCCGCCACCGGAGAGGTAACCGGCAAAGGCCTCGGGAGCCAGGCTGTTGGCGTAGCGCAGGCGCGCGATGGTCTGCAGTTGCTCACGGGATTGCGCCGGCAATGCCGCCAACTGCCCGGCCAGTTCACTGGCGATGCGCCGGTAGAGGCTGTCGAAGGGATCGGTTCCCGGCGCCACGGGGTACGCGCTGTCGCTGGCGCTGGCCTCGTAGGTGCCCTGCAGCCACTGCCGCCCGCTGGCGTCGGTCGCAGTAACCGCAAGGGACAACTGTTCACCGCTCGAGGTGAGAATCCGGGCGCTGATGGTCAGTTCCACCAGTTCACTGGCCTGCGGCATGACCCGCACTGCGCCCCAGAGTCCGTCGGACTCCAGCACGCGGCGCAGCTGCACTGCCTGGTAGATCGCTTCAGCCTTGCGGATCTGGGGAAACTCCTGTTGCGGTACTGGCGCGACGGCCTCGGCCAGGCCCGGGTCGAACACCACCACTCCCACATCGAGGTAACCGGGGGCCTGGGCGCTGGCCGCGGTGGCTGCCAGCCAGGCGGCGAGAACCAGCAGCACTCTTGCCAGCTTCATTGCGGGGCCTGCTCGGTGGTGCATACCCGGCCGCGGCTCAGGGTCTGGCGGCAGTGGATGCCCGAACGGTTGGGGTCGTAGCGGTTGTAGACCCGCGCGACCGAGAAGGGCTGCGACACTTGCCGGGAAAACAGCTGGGTTACCACCTGCAGCCGCTGCCCGTCGGGCGCCAGGGTAAAGCGGTGGCGGATGTGCAGGCCGTCGGGCAGCTCCACCTGGAACAGCAGCTGGTGGTCGCGCCAGCCGCACAGCTCGCGGCCGAAGGCGGAGTCGCGCACCGCATCGGCGGCGCTGAAGTCGCATTCGAGGGCAAAGCTGCCCTCGCGTTTCACACTGATGTCGCTGTCGCCCTGGTCGATCTCCAGCAACTGGGGTTCGGTGATGACTTCCGCCATGCGCGCCAGCGCATAGATACCTGCACTGCTGCCGTAGACGGCGCCGCCGGCGGACAACGTACCCGGCCCCTGCCCCATACCCTGGGACTGGCGCTGGGCCTGCCGGCGCAGTTCGGTCATCAACTGCTCGTAGGCATCGTTGACCGAGTCGCTCTGGCTGTAATCCACTTCCCAGGCGCCGCTGAAATCGACGCGCTCTGCCGGCGCCGCGGGCCGGGGCTGTTCCGAGGGCGCGCCAGCGCAGCCCGCAACCAGCAGGCACGCCAGGACAGCCATGGAATAGAACAGACGCATATGGGCGCCTAGTGTAGCGTGGCCGCAAGTCCCGCGAAGCTGAATTTTCAGTATTTTATTAACGAATTTGAGTCACGCCGGCGAACGCGTATCCTCCCCGGGGGGAATTTGCGCGTTCGACCAGCACGGATGTTCGCGTATACTCTGCCCCTCTCCAGTTCGGTAACTTTCACGGCGGGACTCAATCATGGCAAAGCGGGTTTACCTCTTCAGCGAGGGCAACAAGGATGATCGCGAACTCCTCGGCGGCAAGGGCGCCAATCTCTGCGAGATGACCACCCTGGGCCTGCCGGTACCCTTCGGCTTCGTTATCACCACGGATACCTGCCGCGAGTATTTCCACTCCGGTAACAAACTGCCCGGACTGCTGGAACAGGAATACCGGGTGGCCCTGGACCTGGTGGAAAAGAAGATGGGCGCACGCTTTGGCGACCCGGAAAACCCGCTGCTGTTCTCGGTGCGCTCCGGTGCGCCGGTCTCCATGCCGGGGATGATGGACACCATCCTCAACCTCGGCCTCAACGACGAAATCGCAGCCGGCCTCGCCGCCAAGACCGGCAACCCGCGCTTCGCCTACGACTCCTACCGGCGCTTCATCGGCATGTTCGCCGACGTGGTGATGGGTGTGCCCGGCGAGAAATTCGAGCACGAGATCGAGAAGTACAAGGCCGCCCACGGCAAGACCCTGGACGTGGAAATGTCCGCCGAGGACTGGCAGGCCATCATTGCCACCTACAAGACCCTGGTGCAATTCCCGGAGGACCCCTTCGTGCAGCTCAAGCTGGCGGTGGAGGCAGTATTCAAGTCCTGGCATACCCCGCGGGCCAATATCTACCGCGAAATGAACAATATCCCCGACACCATGGGTACCGCGGTCTGCGTACAGGCCATGGTCTTCGGTAATTTCGGCGACGACTCCGGCTCTGGCGTGGCCTTCACCCGCAACCCCTCCACCGGCGAGCACAGCTTTTTCGGCGAGTTCCTGTTCAACGCCGCCGGCGAGGACGTGGTCGCCGGTATCCGCACACCGCTGCCGGTTGCCGCGCTGCAGGAGAGGCAGCCCGAGGTCTACGACGAACTGTTCAAGACCCAGGCGATGCTGGAAAAACACTACCGCGACATGCAGGACCTGGAGTTCACGGTACAGGAAGGCCGCTTCTACATGCTGCAGACCCGCAGCGGCAAGCGTACCGGCCGCGCGGCGGTGAAGATCGCCGTCGACATGGTCGGCGAAGGCCTGATCAGCGAGCGCGAGGCCCTGCTGCGGGTGTCCCCGGAACACGTGGAGGCCTTCCTCCACCCCACCGTCGATCCCGAGGCCAAGACCGACATCATCGCCACCGGCCTGCCCGCCAGCCCCGGCGGCGCCACCGGCGAGGTGGTGTTCTCCGCGGACGAGGCGGAGGAAGTCGCGGCCAAGGGTCGCAGCGTGATCCTGGTGCGCCGCGAGACCACCCCCGAGGACATCCACGGGATGAAGGTGGCCGCCGGCATCCTCACCGAACTGGGCGGCATGACCTCCCACGCGGCGGTGGTCGCCCGCGGCATGGGGGTTTGCGCCATCACCGGTTGTGGCAGCCTGCATATCAATGTCGCCGAGGGCATTGCCCACAGCCACGACGGTATCACCCTGAAACGCGGCGACGTCATCACCCTCGACGGCAGCACCGGCGAAGTGATGCTCGGCGACATTCCGAAGATCGCCGCCAGTTCCTCTGACGATTTCCAGACCCTGCTGTCCTGGGCCGACAAGCACCGCAAGCTCAAGGTGCGCGCCAACGCGGAAACCCCCGAAGATGCGGCCCGCGCGCGGGAACTCGGCGCCGAGGGCATCGGCCTGTGCCGCACCGAGCACATGTTCTTCGAGGCCGAACGCATCGAGAAAATGCGCGCGATGATCCTCAGCGAGACCAGCGCGGAGCGGCAGAAATACCTCGAAGAACTGCTGGTTTTCCAGCGCGAGGACATGCTCGAACTGTTCAAGGTGATGGATGGACTGCCGGTCACCATCCGCCTGCTCGACCCGCCGCTGCACGAGTTCCTGCCCCACACCGAGGAAGACATGCGCGAGCTGGCCGAGGCGGTGGGCAAACCCCTGGAAACCGTGCGCGAAATCACCGAGAGCCTGTCGGAGGTCAACCCGATGCTCGGCTTCCGCGGCTGCCGCCTGTCGATCGTCTACCCGGAAATCACCGAGATGCAGGTCAAGGCCATCATGGGCGCCGCCGTCGAGGCCACCCGCCAGGGCTACAAGGCGCGGCCGGAGATCATGATCCCCCTGGTGGTGAACGTCCGCGAGATTCGCATGATCACCGAGATCATCGACCGCGGCGCCCAGGAAGTGCTGCGCGGCACCGGCATCTCCGTGCCCTACAAGGTCGGCACCATGATGGAAACCCCCCGCGCGACCCTCGGCGCGGACCGCCTGGCGCCGGCGGTGGAGTTCATGAGTTTCGGCACCAACGACCTCACCCAGATGACCTACGGTTTCTCCCGCGACGACGCCGGCAAGTTTATTCCGGACTACCTCGACAAGAAGCTGATCGACTCCGACCCCTTTGTCTCGCTGGACCAGCGCGCGGTGGGCCGGCTGATGGAAATGGCGGTGGAAGACAGCCGCAGGGTGAAGAAAAACATCAAGTACGGCATCTGCGGCGAGCACGGTGGCGACCCCCGCTCCATTCGCTTCTGCCACCGCCTCGGCCTCGACTACGTGTCCTGCAGCCCCTTCCGCGTGCCCATCGCGAGGATTGCCGCAGCCCAGGCCCGCGTCGAGGAAGTCGGTGACGACTGATTTTCGCCGTACGACAGGTATCGGAGGGGCGTCCGCTGTACCTGCGGTCGCCCAATCCCTCCCGGATGAGTCTCCCGCTGCCTGCGACAGACACCGATGAACAGCCAATAAAGAAACACGGATTCGAGGACCGCATGCCATGACCAGCAGCTTCCACCCGCCCCAGCGTATCCTGATGGGCCCGGGCCCCTCCGATATTTCACCCCGGGTGCTGGGCGCCCTCGCCCGGCCGACCATCGGCCACCTCGACCCGCAGTTCATTCACCTGATGGACGAGGTCAAGGGGCTGCTGCAGTACGCCTTCCAGACCACTAACGAGCTGACCCTGCCGGTGTCGGCGCCGGGTTCCGCCGGTATGGAAGCCTGCTTCGTCAACCTGGTCTCCCCGGGCGACACGGTGATCGTCTGCCAGAACGGCGTGTTCGGCGGCCGGATGAAAGAGAACGTCGAGCGCTGCGGCGCCACCGCGGTGATGGTCGAGGACGACTGGGGCCAACCGGTCAGCCTCGACAAGGTGGAAGCCGCGCTGCAGGCCCACCCGGAAGCCTCGGTGCTGGCATTCGTGCACGCGGAAACCTCCACTGGCGCCCGCTCCGACGCCGCCGCCCTGTGCGCGCTGGCGCAGCAATACGGGGCGCTGTCGATTGTCGATGCCGTCACCTCACTCGGTGGCATCGAGGTCTCGGTAGACGCCTGGGGCGCCGATGCGGTGTATTCCGGCACCCAGAAATGCCTGTCCTGCGTACCCGGCATTTCCCCGGTTACCTTCAGCCCGCGCGCGGTCGAACGTATCCAGTCCCGCGAGCACAGGGTGCAGAGCTGGTTCCTCGACATGCAACTGGTGATGGGTTACTGGGGCGGCAGCAGCAAGCGCGCCTACCACCACACGGCACCGGTCAACGCCCTGTACGCGCTGCACGAGTCGCTGATCATGCTGGAAGAGGAAGGGCTGGAAAACGCCTGGCAGCGCCACCTGCGCAACCACCTGGGGCTGGTCGCCGGCCTCGAGGCCATGGGCCTGACCATGGCGGTGGCGCCGAAGTACCGTCTGCCGCAACTCAACGCGGTCAACATTCCCGCGGGCGTGGACGACGCCGCGGTGCGCGCGGCCCTGCTCAACGACTTCAGCCTGGAGATCGGCGCCGGCCTCGGCGCGCTCGCCGGCAAGACCTGGCGCATCGGCCTGATGGGCCACGCCAGCAGCGAGCGCAATGTCATCACCTGTTTGACCGCGCTGGAATCGGTGCTCGGCCAGCAGGGCGCGGACATCGCCAGCGGCAGGGCCCTGGCCGCCGCCCGTGCCGCGCTGGCCGGCTGACCACAGACTCGCGCTTTTACACTTTTTAACTTTACCCACAGTGGCGCCAGTGCCACTGTGTTAGCCCCTTTTTTTACCTGCGGAGAACACTCTATGCGCACCCTGGTTACCGGACTATCGACTGCCTTCCTCGCCCTGGGACTGGCGGCCTGTACCACCAACCCCTACACCGGCGAACAGCAGGCGAGCAAGGCGGCCACCTACGGCGCCGGGGCCGCCGTGGTTTGCGGTCTGGTGGGTGCCATCGAGTCCGGCAAACACGCGCGCAACGCCGCGCTCGGCTGCGGCGTTGTCGGTGCGGGCGTCGGCGCCTACATGGACGTACAGGAAGCGAAGCTGCGCGAACAATTACAGGGCACCGGTGTTCAGGTCTCCCGTGAAGGCGACAACCTGCGCCTGATCATGCCCGGCAATATCACTTTCGACACGGATTCCTACAACCTGCGCTCCGGCTTCTACCCGGTGCTGAATTCCGTCGGCGAAGTGCTGCGGAAATACGCAGATACCACCATTCGCGTGACCGGCCATACCGACAACACCGGCAGCCGCCAGCACAACCAGAACCTCTCCGAGCGCCGCGCCGGCAGTGTCGCCGACTACCTCGCCACCCGCGGCGTAGACCGCAACCGCATGCTGGTGCAGGGTATGGGCTTCGACCAGCCGATCGCCGACAACAGCACCCAGGCGGGCCGCGCGACCAACCGCCGGGTGGAACTCTACATCCTGCCGAAAACCTGAGGCTGATGCGCGGGCCGGGGTTGCTGCGGGACAACCGTTTCGTCGCTTCCCCGCCGCGCGGTCAGTTGATATCGAAGGAGTAGTAGAGGTCCACGGAGTTCTCCAGCCGGCTCACCACCTCCAGCCACAGGCGGCTCTGTAAATACAACCTGGCGGTGAACTCGTTGATCGGCTCGTAGAGGCCGACCCCGTAGGAGAGGTAGATCCTGTCCCCCAGGTAGCCGCCGACTGTCGCCGCGGTCTCATCCTCCTCACCACTGGAGCCGAAGGCCACGTTGTTGATCAGCGGCAAGCGGTTCAGGCCCTCGACGATACCGCTCTGGTTGACCACGTCCGCCCCCACCGACAGGGCCAGCGCCGCGCCGTCGGCCCCGGCGCCCGCATCCAGGCCGCGCCCGCGAATCAGGTAGGACATGGCCTCGCTCTGGGACATCGGCGGGTCCGAGTAAATATCCAGCTGCGGCGATTCCAGCGGCCCGTAGACGTGCGCCCCCACTGTGACATTGTCCGCCCGGATGCGCCGCTCCGCGGAGACGTCGAGGGTT
Source organism: Haliea sp. E17 (assembly GCF_048323675.1). Taxonomy (NCBI): domain Bacteria; kingdom Pseudomonadati; phylum Pseudomonadota; class Gammaproteobacteria; order Cellvibrionales; family Halieaceae; genus Haliea; species Haliea sp. E17. The sequence goes on along the minus strand of NZ_JBLWFK010000001.1, from coordinate 609,005 downwards.
GGGTTCTGCGCCGGCCCGGAAAAATCCACCGTGCCGCGGCGGATTTCCAGCCGCTGCCGGTAGGCGTTCAGTTCACCCCCGGCGATATTCAGTGAACCGAACAGCTGGGTTGGCGTGGACGGCTGCTGCTCCAGTTGCAGGGTACCGCCGAGTACCGCCTGGATATTCTTGCCGCGCACGGCAAACTTTTCCGCAATGCTGATCGACAGGTCGGTGCGCAACTGGAAGGGCTGGCTTTCCGCCACGACATTGCCCGCGGTATCCACCTCCACCACATCCGGGGACAGGGCGACGCCGCCCTCCGGGAGTTCCTCGTGACGCAGCAGCCCTTCGTGGACCTGGATGGTTCCGTCCAGGTCGAGGATGTTGCCGGCAAAGGCGAGCTGCAGCTTTTCCGAGACCAGCGCCTCCGACGAGGGCGGCAGCAAAATTCGCTGGTTCTCGCCGTCGATGGCCAGGTCGAAACTCAAGGCGGGCTCCCAGGCAAAACTTCCCTGCAACTGCACCGGGCCGTCGCCCAACAGTCCGGAACCGCTGAGCCTGCCTGCGTGTCCCGCCAGGTTTACCGTCAGCGCCAGGTCGGTCAGGGCGGTGGGATTGCCCTCCACCAGCGCATGGCCCCGGGCCAGTTCCAGGGCGCCGGTCAGGCTCGGTGATGTCACCTGTCCCCCCAGCTGCACACTGCCGGACACTTCCCCATCGAGATCGGAAAACAAGGTTGCCCAGGGCGCGAAGGCCGAGAGATGCAGGGCATCCAGTTGCAGATCGCCGTCGAGTTCACCACTGGCCTCGGCCGGCAGCGTGGCCCTGATGGACGCCACCCGGCGCCCGTTGCGGGTGATGCTGCCGTCGACTGCCAGCGCCTTGTCCTCCCCACGCTGGACATGCAGCTCGGCAAGGTCCCAGGCCAGGGTGACGCTCTCCCCGAGGCCGAACAGGCGGGTGATGGTGACATCGGAAGCCTGCCCGCTGGCCGTCACTTGCACGCTGCGATCCGGCCCCCAGCTCGCCGCCAGCGCGCTGTCCAGCGCCCCCTTCACGCGCAGGTCCGGCGGCAGGAGGCCATTGAAGGCCTCGACATCGCCAGTCAGGTGCACGTCGACATCGCCGACCATGCCAAACTGGGCCCGCCTGGCGCAGAGTTCGAATTCCGGATGCTGCCAGCAGTGCGCCGCCAGCGAAACCGACGAGGTACGCGATTCCCAGGCCAGTGCCACCGGCTCCGCCAGCCGCCACGGACCGGAGCGTGTGGCCAGTTCCAGCGGCGACAACACCCCCCGCCACCCCCCGGCACCCAATCCCCCGTCTACCGTCACAGCCGTGGCCAGGTCGCCCGCCACCTGCAGCGTCAACTGGTGTGCGGACTCCGAACCGCGCAATCCTAGTACCAGCTGCTGCAGGCGCTGGCCGGTGTATTCGAGTTCCGGCACGGCGAGCTGTGCGTCGAGCTGCCCGCTGCTGCGCCGCCAGTGGCCGGAAAGCGTTGCCCCGGGCATCCGTAACTTGTCCATGAGTACGCCGCTGGCGCTGCCCTCCAGGGCCACATCGCCCTGCAGCAGTGCGCCCCGGGCCTGCAACTCGAAGCTGCCGCGCGCGCCCTCGACCCAGCGGCCGAGATCGTCCACGCTGACCTGCAGGCGGTCGGGAGCCCCGCCGTGGCCGTCCAGCTGCAGCTTGAGTTGCGCCCCGTTGAGCCGGGCATCGAGGTCCGCCGGAAGCAGTTGCAGCCCCGCCGCCAGCCCCGCGAAGCCGCTCACCCTTGCGGGCATGCCCTTGACGCTGCCCTCGATGTCGATGGCGGGGAAGCGCAGCTGCCAGGACTCCGCCTCGCCGCCGGCCTCCACTTCCGCCTCGCCCTGCAGGCGACCCGCCCCCGGGAGCAACCCTTCGGGCAACTGCAATCCGCTGCTGACCAACTTGCCCCGCAGCTGCCAGGGTGTCGCCAGCGCCAGGCTGCCGGTGAATTGCACATCGGACCCGCTGCCGCTATCGCCCAGGCTGAGTGACTGAATCTTCAGTTCACCCGCTTCGAGTGTGGCCATGGCCTGCAGGTCCAGCGCGCTGTAGCCCAGCCCGCTGGCAGCAGCCGACAACTGCAGGACCTGTGCCTCCAGGTTGCCGCTCGCCTCGAAGCGAACAGGCGTTTCCAGTTGCAGGGCAGCGAATGGCTCCGCGACACCCGCCACACTGCCCAGGGTGCTGCCCGCCGGCCAGCCGGCACTGCCGAGGAAGGAGAAAGGCAGCCCCGCGGCGAGGATATCCAGGGTGCCCGCCAGCGACAGGTCGGGATCGCCGCTGCCGCCTAACGCCACCTGCAGGGACGCAAAATCCCCGTCCACATCCACCGACATGGCGCGCTCGCGCAGGGCCGCGGGCAGCGCGTCCCCCGCGAGCGTCGCGTGCAGCGCCCACCGCATCGGCCAGCGGGCGGAAAAATCCAGCAAGCCACTGCCGGCCGTTGTTTGCAGGGCGAGCCCGTCGCTGCTGAAACGCTGCAGCGCGAGGCTGCCCAGGGCCAGGCGGGTACCCCGCCACTCCCCGGCCAGTTCCAGCCCCTGCAGCTCGGGCGTCCAGCCGGCGAGGTCCAGCTGCCCCTCCCGCAAGTGCAGGGAGTCCAATTCGATCTGCAGCGGCAGGAAAATACGGATCGGCTCGAAGCCGGTATAGGGCCCCTCGTCCTCGCCCGGCTCAACGACCAGTTGTGCCGTGTCCAGTTCCGCCCGGGAAACCCGCAGCAGCGGACCGACAAAGCTCGCCGCCGCCCTGAGGCCGCGCTGCTCCCAGTGCCCGCCGGGCCAGCTCACCCGCGCGTGCACCACCTCGAGTGCGTCGCTCTTCAGGGGATAGGGCATCTCGACCAGGCTGTCATCCGCTGGTGCAGCTGCCTCCGGGGCGTCGGCTGCCGCGGTTTCCGCCACCGCCACCGCCAGCGACTGGACCCGCAGTTCGCGAAAGCAGAACTCACTGCGCAACAGGCAGCCGGGCTCCAGTTGCAGGGCGATATCGTCGAGCGCGACCGTGACATCGGCAACCGCGATCCGCAGGTGGGACAGCCGCAGTTCGCCCAGCAGGCTGCCCTCCCGGTAGCCCGCGTCGATAACTTCCAGCGCATCCAGCCGCTGAACCAGCCAGCGGGTGCCCGTGGCGGTAAATGGCAATGCCACGAGCAGCGCCAGGAGCAGCGCCAGGACCAGCACGGCATAGCCCAGCGCCCTCAAAATTCTGCTCCAATGGCCAGGTTCACCCGCCAGTTCGGGTTGTCGTCGGTATAGGGGTTGGCAATTTCGAAGCGCACCGCGCCCACCGGCGTCAGGTAGTGGATGCCGACACCCGCGCCACCGTGAAACTCGAAATCCTGCGCATCGAAGGCATCGCCGCCATCGAGGAACAGCGACCCGCGCCAGCTGTCGGTAAACGTGTACTGGTACTCGATGCTGGCCGTGGCGAGCCGCTCGCCCCCGACCACGATCCTGACTTCCTCGCCCTTGTCGTTGGTGGTCACCACCTCCGAACCGATCGACTGGTAACCGTAGCCGCGCAGGCTCTGGCTGCCGCCAGCAAAGAACGCCAGCGACGGTGCGAGATCGTGGCGCTTGCTGTCCTGCATCACCACCGCGCCGAGGTCGGAGCGCAGCACCACCCGGTGGCGTTCGCCAAAGCTGTGAATGTAACCGTAGTTGGCCAGCACCCGGACCAGGTCGACGTCGGAACCGAACTGGTCACTGCCGCCCTCCAGCCGGTACCACTGGCTGAAACCGGCGGAAGGATTGACCAGGCTGCCCTTGCGCAGGCGCTGGGAAATGGAAAAGCCCGGCAGCACGTAATCGCCTTCGCGGCTCTCACCTGCGGCGTTCCAGCTTTCGCGCAGGGCGCGCAGGGAGTAGCTGTAAATCCAGTTGCCGCTCTTGAACTCCCGGCGCCCGCCCAGTTCGTGCTGGCGACTCTCGAGGTCGCCGAATTCGTTGTCCTCGACGCGCACGGAAAACTGCAGGGTATCGTTGAGCGGGTGGCTCATCGGGATGCTGTAGGTGACGCGGCCGCTGGGATTGATCGGCGAGTACTGCAGCCGGGTTTCCTGGCTGTGCCCCCAGCGATTGATCCGCGGGGTGCGCCAGGCCAGGGTTACCCGCTCCTCGGTATCGGTGCTGTAGCCGATGCCCACATCGAAGCTGTGGCGCTTGGCCGGAAAGAGCTGCAATTTCAACGGCACTTCACCCTGGCTGGCGGCATCCAGGCGGGGTTGCAGGAGCACCGTGGAAAAATACCCGGTGCGCTGCAACTGGATCTGGCTTTCCCGCAGCCGCGCCTGGTCGTAGGGTTCACCCTCGCGCGCCGTGACCAGCGGCTCGACCAGTTCCTCCACGAACTCCTGGCGATCGTAGTCCAGCGCCCCGAAGCGATAGCGCTGGCCGCTCGCATAGTGGAGCTCCACATCCGCGGTACCGCCCACCGCTTCCACGGCGACCCGGCTGCGGGTGAACTCGCCGTCGAAATAGCCGTGCTGCAGACCGAGTGCATTGAGTTTGCGCCGGACCTGTTCATATTTCTCATGGTTGAGGACGTCGCCGGTTTTGAGGCCGGTGTTTTCCAGGTATTTGCGGAATGCCGGGTCCTCGCTGGCGGCGCCGGTGACCTCGATGTCCACCTCGCGCAGGTGTACCGGCTCACCGGGGACCACGTCGATACGCAGGGTCCAGGGCTCCTGCAGGCGTTCGAGGTGCAGGTCGATTTGCGGCCGGTAGTAACCCAGTGCCCGCAGGCTGTTACCGACCTTTTCCTCGGCGCTGTGCAGGTAGTTGGAGCGCGCCTGGGCGGTTTCGGGCAGCTGGCCGAGCCAGGCCAGGGCATTCGATTTCAGGTCACCGTCGAGACCGGTGAGTTCCAGCTTGAGGGTCTGGGCATATCCGGAAAGCGGCAGCGAACTGAGCAGGAACGCAAGGAGCAGGCCCTGGAATGTGCGATTGCTGCCGTTCAAACCTGTGTGTTCCTCTCACCGCGGACTTCCCGATTGGTACGGGCTTACGATTATAGCCACAGGTGGGTGGCAAAAATACGCCGGGGGCATACTCCTGCGCCGCCGTGGGCTACTCTTTCTGCAGCGGGCCGGCAATCCGGCCACCCACTGCAGCGAGTATACAGAGCAGCTCACATGGAAGGCATGAAGTTTGACCAATGGGCGGTCCGTTACGACATCGACCCGGACCACTACAAGTCGCGCATCGAGCAATTGCGTGAGGACCTGCTGGAACAGCAATTTCGCCTGGCGGACTCCGGGCGCCCTGTCATCCTGGTGATCGCCGGGGTCGACGGCGCCGGCAAAGGGGTGCTGGTGCACCGGCTCAACGAGTGGATGGACCCCAGGCGGATTGAAACCAATACCTTCTGGGACCCCTCCGACGAGGAGGAGGAGCGCCCCTATTTCTGGCGCTACTGGCGCAGGCTGCCAGCGCGCGGCCACACCGGCATTTTCCTCGGATCCTGGTACCGGCAACCGCTGCAACACCGGGTGGACGGCACCATCGACGACGACGGATTGCACCATGCGGCGCGGCGCATTCGCAGTTTCGAGCATCAACTCACCGCCGATGGCGCGATCCTCATCAAGCTCTGGCTGCACATTTCCGAGTCGACCCAGCGCCGGCAACTCGAGGAAAAGGCGCCCAAAACCCAGCAGAACCCCCGTGTTACTGACAATCCCTACGAATTGCGCGGCCTCTACCAGCCCACCCTGGAAGCCGCCGCCCGCCTGATCCAACAGACCCAGAGCGTGGAATGCCCCTGGCACGTGATCGACGCCGAGGATCGCAATTCCCGGGAACTGACCGCAGGGGAAATCATTCTCGGCGCCCTGCGCGCGCGACTGGACAGCAAATCTGCCAGCGCCAGCCTCGCGACCCTGGCCGCCCCGGTGGATTATCTCGCCGCCGTTCCCCTGCAGAAATCCCTGTCCGCCAGTGACTACAAAACCCGCCTTGCCGACAACCAGGAGCGCCTGCAGGACCTCGTCTGGCGGGCCTACCGGGACAAGCGCTCCCTGGTCGTCGCCTTCGAGGGCTGGGACGCCGCCGGCAAGGGTTCCGCCATCCGTCGGGTGACCGCGGCCATCGACCCGCGCCTGTATACCCTGGTACAGATCGCGGCCCCCAGTGACGAGGAGATCGATTACCACTACCTCTGGCGCTTCTGGCGCCGGCTGCAACGGGACGGGCGCGCCACCCTGTTCGACCGCTCCTGGTACGGACGGGTACTGGTTGAGCGGGTGGAGGGTTTCGCCAGTGACGCCGAGTGGCAGCGCGCCTACGACGAGATCAACGACTTCGAACGCGACCTGGTCGAGCACGGCAATATCGTCGCCAAATTCTGGCTACACATCAGTGCCGAGGAACAACTCGAGCGCTTCCAGGCGCGCGAAAAGGAGGCCCGCAAGCGCTACAAGATTACCGATGAGGACTGGCGCAACCGGGAAAAGTGGCCCGCCTATGCCGCGGCGGTAAACCAGATGGTCAGCATGACGGACAGCAAACACGCGCGCTGGCACCTGATTGCGGGCAACTGCAAACGCCATGCCCGGGTGCGGATACTGGAAACGCTGTGCGAAACGCTGGAGAAAGCGCTCGAATGAGCCGGGACAGTAACGGCAGTCCAGCGCCTCAGGCGGCGCTGTAGGCCTGCGGATCGAGTCGCCGCATTTCCGCTTCGATCCACCCGCCGACCTGCGCCATCAGTTCACCCTGCTCGCGACCGGCCGAGGGAATGGGCGCACCGATGGACACGTCGATCACACCGGGTATAAAGGAAAACGAGCGCCGCGGCCAGCAGCGTGCCGAGGTCACCGCAATCGGGATGATATCGGCACCGGTGGTAATGGCGAGCCGCGAACCGCCGGTCTTGTATTCACCCGGCTCACCGCGCTCGGTGCGCGTACCTTCGGGGAAAATGATTATCCAGCGACCGCGATCCATCAGCACCTGGCCCTGCTCGGCGACCTTGGCCCAGGCCTTCTTGCGCTGGCTGCGGTCGATATGGACCATGTTGAGGCGGCCCAGCGCCCAGCCGAACACCGGGATACGCAGCAGCTCCTGCTTGAACACGTAGGAACAGGGGTGCGGCATCATGCCGGGCAGGAAAAAGGTTTCCCAGGTGGACTGGTGTTTGGCGCACAGGACGATGCGGCGCATGTCATCCTTTGCGGGCAGGTGCTCCGCGCCCTGCACACGGTACTGCACCCCGCCCACGATCCGCGCGGCGCCGACCACGCCGCGCACCCAGGGAATACCGAACCACCACCAGAGCTTTTCGTCGTCGAGGAACAGCGAGCAGACCAGCAGGCCCAGCCCCATGGGAATGACAGAAACAACAATCCACAGGAATACCAGCGCTGAGCGGATTGTACGCATTGAGGGTCCCAAACAATTAAAGCTGAGCATTAAACCAGAGCGGGCGCGTGGAGAAAACCGAAAACTGGGGGCCGCCCAATTACCTTGCCAGAGCAAGGGATCCGCGAGTCGGCGCTTTTCCGGCCTTACGCCCTGTCTTTCCCCCGGCGCAGGGGTATACTAAACGTTTTGCCCCCGGGCGGTGATTACAGGGAAATCGGGATCCGTGAAGAAACCTGTGTCAAAAGCCGAACTGCGCGCCGAACTGGAAAGCGCCACGGAGCATTTCCTGCAAAAAGGCGGCCAGGTGCAGCAAATTCCCAATGGCACCAGCGGCAAGGGCCCTGACGACCCCCTGCTATTCCTCAACCAGCGCCTGTTTACCGAACCGAAAAGCGAACGCACTCCGGTCCCCGAAGTCATAGCCGCCATCGAAGCGCGGCGCCGCGAGCGCTTCAAACGCTCGCCGGAACCCAAACGCTCACGCCTGCCACGGCCGCGCCGTAAAGTCATCTACGACGATTTCGGGGAGCCGCTGCGCAAGGTGTGGGTTGAAGACTAGCGCGAACCGCGCATTTACCCGGCCGGGTCGTCGTCCTGCTCGCCACCGGGAAGCGGGGGGCTGGTAATCAGGCTGCTGCTGAACGGGCGGGTGATCCTGATCGTATCCCAGCTCTCCTCCCCGTCGTTCGGCGCCCGTTCACTGGGGGCAGCGGTGCCGAGACTCGCGGACGGGGCTTCGCGGGTGACCGGCCTATCCCCGGGGACCATGTCGCCCGGCGCTACTTCGGGGGAAGTCTGCAGGACCGGCGGCGGGACTGCTCGCCCCACGCTTTGCGGCGCGACGCCGCGCTCGCCGCGATCCACGACTGTGGGACTGCGCGGCACGGCCGAAACCGGGCTGGCCAGCGGCGCCCTGGCAAATGCCTCCGGCACCGGATTTTCCACCGGCGGGGGCGCCTTGAGGGTCGCTGGCGGCGCGCCGGTTGGCCACAGGCGGGGGCCGGGCATCGGCATCACCAGGGAGGCCAGGTCCTGCTCTGCGGTCTCCTCCCCGGCCGCAAGAATTTCCTCCGCGACCTGCTCCTCTTCCGCTTCGCGCAGGACCCGCTTGCGCATCACGTCGTTGGCGCATTGCGACCAGCGGCCAAAGTGCACCGATTCCGAGGGATCGGGCATGCGGTGTTTGCGGAACCCGGCCATCTCGCGCATGAAACGCTGTTTCACGGCCCGGTAGTGGTAGATGTGATCCTCGGTGCGCAGGGGCACGAGATCCGAGCCGCTGCGAATCACCAGCATCTGCGGCGGCAGCTGGCCCTGCAGGCTGTGCAGCAGGTCGGCCAGGAAACACAGGCGGAACGCGGAGGACAGGGTGGTCTTGGCCTGGGTGTCACAGGGGATATACAGGTAGTTGCCCATCTCGGAATAGCCGCTGGTACGCATCAGCAGGTTGGCGGAACCGGACAGCGGCCCGACGGCGAGCTGCCCGTTGACGATGAAATCCACGCCACTGCGCATCGCCCCGAGGGTGGCGGTGCGCCGCTGCGGCTCCCCGTCCTGCGGGTTGATGAGTTCAACGTGCTTGTGCTCGGAGAGCAGCAATTGCGCCAGCTCTTCCTGGCAGTCCAGGGGTTTTGCGGGGGCCGGGCTGTCGGCATCCGGTGCAATGCCGTGATCAGGATTTTCGAGGGTCAGCCGCTCCATCCAGCTGGCGAAGGGCGACTCGCGGAACAGGACAATATCTTCTGGACTGTAGGTTACGGCATTATCTACGCAATAGCGGTACATGACGTGCTGCTTGTATCCCTCTGGCCGAACGCCAACGGCGAAAGTCTTCTGGGTACTCAGGCCGTTTGTGTAGTTATATCGGAATGGCCGGTCGGTAGCAATGATTGCGGCCCGGGCGCGGCAGGAAGTAGCCTGAATTCGCTACATGAGGCCGGAAAATCCCACTCAATAGTGGGGCGGCCGCTCGTCGAGCACCGAACCCGGACCATCTTCCTGCCGGTGCTGGAGCTCGTCCTGACGATGCTTGAGCAGGGTGAGCTGGTCGCGCAGGGTAAGGATTTCCCGCTGCTGGCTGGCGAGGGCATCGTTGAGGCGGGCCACGGTGTCTTCCAGGAACGCCAGCTGGGTCTGCAGCGCCTCGATGTGCTCCAGCGCACCTGTGTCCCGTGATTCCGCCATGCCCGCTCCGACTGTTCCCCACCCGTTCGCGCGCTACTATACTGCCGCGCGAACGATATGCACAGGGTGAACCGATGGCCAGACAGAACAAACCCCGCGGCGGACTGGTGTACTCCACGGACCAGGGGCGCCTCTGCCCCGGCTGCCACGCCCCGGTGGCGCAGTGCCAGTGCCGTAACCAGGCGGCCGCAGCGGCCGGCGACGGCATCGTACGCCTGCACCGGGAGAGCAAGGGCCGTGGCGGCAAGGTGGTCACCATTGTCCGCGGCCTGCCCCTGGCCGGCGAGGAACTCAAGGCCATGGCCAAAACCCTGAAGCAGAAATGCGGTGTCGGCGGCGCAATCAAGGACGGCGCGATCGAAATCCAGGGCGACCAGCGCGAGGTCATCAAAAGTGAACTGGAAAAAAGTGGCTACACGGTGAAAATCGCCGGCGGCTAGGCTATTTTTGAATTTTTTCGTATTTTAGGCGATTTTAACTATTTTTTATTGAATTTTTCTGGGAGTTACTCTCACCAACCAACACCGCCCCACCCCCAGTTAGGAGCGTATCCCGTTATTTAGGATTAATAAAAACCTGCAACTTTCTATTTTTATTGGATTTTATTTTTTTCTGTGCTAAAAATTACCCTGTGAGCCCGGAACTGCGGGGAAAACAGGGGCATGTTTCCTCGCCTACAACAAACCTGGCCACATAACCGAAGTAAAACGGCAGTTTCTGACGGATGTGACATCCCTGCGAGGAAGTAGGTTATGTATGTTACTGCAGAGCACCTGAGGGACCAGGTCATTCGGCCGACCCTCAAATACCTGGGGAAATGGACACCGGCTTGCGAGGCCTTCCTGCTCGAAGCCGCGGTCAACGCACCGGAACTGGGCTTGTTCTCGGCGCGCAACGATGGACTCGGGCTCTTCAATATCACCGCCGCACAACATCGGGACCTGTGGGACCGCTTCCTGGCGTTCAACCCGGACATGGCCAGCCGTGTCCGCGGACTGGCCAGCCAGCGCGCGTTCCTCAGCGACCCGGACGGTGAATTGCAGACCAACCTGAGCTACTGCACCGCCATCGCCTGGCTGCTGTACCAGCGGGCAGGACTGGCCAAGGAGGCCGGCATGGCACCGGTGCAACGCGCGCGGGAATCCGCCTAGGCCAACAGGCCGCCGGGCAAGCAGCAGCACCGGGCAATCGCCAGATGCCCGGGAGGGAATCCTGCGCCCCTGCGCGTCCGCGTCAGTAGAACGCGGAACGCTCGGTCTCCGTCAGCAGGCTCGGGCGCTCGCCCAGGCGGTGCTGGAACAGCACGTTATAGGCCAGCACGGCCTGCACATAATTCCGCGTCTCCCGGTAGGGAATCGTTTCCACCCAGATATCCACAGGCACCTGCTCTCCCCGGCCATTGCGCCAGCGATCCACCCGGTGGGGGCCCGCATTGTAGGCCGCCAGGGCGAATATCCGGTTGCCGCCAAAGCGGTCCAGCAACTCGCGGTAATAGGCGCTGCCCAGTTCCACGTTGTATTCCACCCGGTACAGGTCGGCGGGCTGGAAGGGCAGCTTGAGCTGCTTCGCCACATGCCGCCCGGTGGCCGGCATGATCTGCATCAGGCCCATGGCGCCGGCGGGCGAATTGGCCTCCGGGAAAAACGCGCTCTCCCGCCGGGCGATGGACATCAGCTCGGTGCCCTGGAGCCCCTGGGCCGCCGCGTTCTTGCGGAATATGTCCCAATAGGGGGTGGGAAACCGCACCGCCAGGGCATCCCAGGCACTGGCGCGGGATGCCCCGTCGATGGCCATCCGGTACCAGCCCTCCTCGAAGGCCAACTGGGTGAGCGCCTGTAACTGCGCGGTGTCCGCGGTTTCCTGCAGCAGCATGTACCATTCGGCGTGGGCATCGCGTTCGCGCTGGTGGTAGTAGAGCTCCTCGATGCGCTGCACCGCCGGCAGCTGGCGCAGCTGGTCGAGGGTGCCGGGCGCAACAGCGAGCGGCTGGTCATTGTAGCTGTAGTCGGCGCCGATGCGGTCCGCGGCGAGGAAGCCGTGAAATTCCCGCTGGCCGGACAACGTGCGCAGCAGCTCGGTAGCGGTCTTGTCGTCCCCTGCCTGGGACAGGGTACGCGCGCGCCAGTAACCCCAGGTTGCGCTGCCCTGCCCTGCCTCGGACAGCAGGGGCAGGGTATCGCGGATCACCGCCCAGTCCTGTTCGCCGATTGCCCAGCGCAGGCGGATTTCGACCAGCTCGTCGTCTTTGAGGCGCGCCAGGGCACCCTGCAGCCAGTCCGTGTTGGCCGCCGTTTCAGCGAACATGCTGCGCAGGGCAATGGCGTGCTCGGCGTAGTGGCGCTGGTCCCCGCTGAACTCCATTTCCTCCTGGTAGCGCAGCCAGTAATCCAGTGCCTGCGCCGGGTTATAGCGGGCGAGGTAGGCCAGTCCGTGGACGACGATGTCCGCCGAGCGGGGTTCATCCGGCGGCAACTGCACACTGCGCATGCGCGAGGGTTTGGCGTAGACCGACAGCAGCCGCTCGGACCAGGGTTGCAAGGACGCACTGCCCCGGCCCGCCACGTAGCGCATCAGGGAACCTTCCCGCGCGTCGAAGGTGGCCAGCAGGCGCTGCCACACCAGCTCGTCGTTGAGCTGCCCGGCTTTCATCCAGGCGTCGAACAGCGGGTCGCATTCCTCGGGCCGCGACTTGCCATGGACCCAGAGGCCCGCCGCGCCGTCCCAGGCGGCCTGCGGGTCGCCGGTGGCCAGGCGGGCGCGAAAGTAATAACACTTCAGGTCGAGACTGTTGGGTTCGCCGGCGTTGACGGCGAGAAAATCCTGCCAACGGCGCTCCCGGCCGGCCTGGCGCAGCCAGTTGCCCAGGAAACGCAGTGACAGGGGGGTATCGGCACTGTCCCCGATAAATCGCGCGGCCTCCTCCGGCGAGACCTCGCCCGGGCGCCTGCTGAGCTGTTCGTAATCGAGGTATACCGCGAGGGGGTAGTTGTCCAGCCGCGAGCGCAGCGCCTGGTAGTCACCCGGGTTGCTGCCAACAAGCGCCTTGCGTGCCGCGCTGTAGTCTTCGCGAGCCTGGCTCAGCCGGGCGCCCTCCAGCGCCTGGCCCAGCACGGGACAGGCGACAAACAACGCGACGACAGGGGCGATCAAACGGGCGTGGGACAGTAGTTTCTTTAACACCTTCAGCAGTCCAATGGTATGTCGGGCACGCAGCCCCGATGGGCCGTAGCGTGATACTCGTCACGCGTGAATGCAAGGGCTCCCGGCAATTTCTCGCTCGCTCCTGCCCGCAACCGGGAAGCGCTGCCGGCGGTAACAGCCGCCCCGACCATTCCCCGGATTTATTATCAATTGCTCATTTTTTGGCGGATTTTGCTACCAAAACTCCCTGGTTTATGTGACTGGACTCACAAAATGGGCTAGATTTTAGCGAATGGTCGATAACTTATCTTCATTCAGCACCCCGCAACCACCCCGCACCAAGGGCCAGCGCACGGCTGCGCGTATTCTCGATGTGGCTGAGGAGATGTTCGCGCACCAGGGTTTCGCCGGTACCAGCCTGCGCCAGATTGCCGACGGCGCAGGCATCCGCGAACCCGGCCTGTACAACCATTTCGCCGGTAAGCAGGAGCTCTACGACGCTGTGCTCCGGCGAGCGCTGTCTCCAATTACCACTGCGATCAACCTGCGCCTGGACGGCGCCAGCGGCCTGCCCGACTATACCGACCTGCCCTCCCTGGTCAGCGACCTGCTGATAGAGCGCCCCCAGCGCGCGGCGCTGCTGCAGCAGGCCCTGGCTGGCGGCCATCCCGGGCTGGCCACTCACTACCAGGGCTGGCTGGAAAGCGTGTTCCAGCGCGGGGTGGAGGGTATCAACGAGCTCGGGCTGGGCCGGGAGATCGACCGCCATACCCTGGTCCTGAACCTGCTGGCGATCCTCAGCCTGGTCACCGGCTACGTCCAGTCCGCCGGGCAGTTCCGCCTACTCGGCTGCGGGGAAATCGACGACCCGGAAAACGTCGCGCGGCACAAGCTGCTGCTGCGCAGGATTATCCGGGCCATGCTGATCAGTTAGCTGCCAGGCAAGACTGGCCAGTGCTTCCCTACTGCCCCACACCAGACCCAACATCGCGTCTCCGGGCCAGGCTGACTAAAAAATAGCCAGAATCCACTAGGCAAAAGAACCAACATAAACTAGTCTGAACCAAGGCGTGCTGGACCCCCGAAGCTGCGAAAACAAAAACTCGCTCTCTGACACTGTTCCCGCAGAGCAGCATCAGGGCAACTCACGCAGCAAATCCCGATACCGTCAGGGCAGTTGTTTCCTGTCTATACCCTGAACGCGTGTCGCGCAAGCGTGGTGATTTTCGGCCGGGATTACCATGCAGGTGGACTGGAGAGGGACTTTCCTGGCCAATATTTTTTCGGGCGTTCTTCTGGCGAACCCCGAAGGAGCGAAACCCATGCTTACGCACTCCCACGGGGCGTCATTCGCTTTGCGGATGATTGGTCTTGTTGTTTTTGCCTGCCTCACCGCACCCATCGAAGCTGCACCAAGGAGCACCTTGCTCACCAAAGGCACGCCGATGTCAGCGCCGCCCTGCGACCCCGACAACCCGACCATCGATATCGACTTCCGGACTTCCGCCTTTAAGGACTTTGAGTGGGGTATCGTGCACCTCTCCGCACTGGGCGGCGACCTTACAGCAGACACCTGCGACCAACCACCCTACCCCGCCCCCCCCGGCTATGACATCGATGCGGATGGCGTGGGCATCGACAGCGGTCGGCCCTATCTGGCCGGGGTGGAAAAGGGCGAGACCCTGCTGGTCAACATCGCCAACGCAGCCAACGACCCGAACGTCGTCGCCGCGGCGTTTGATGTTACCGGCATGTGGGTCAGCGACTTTGTCGTATCCGGTAACGGGGAGACCTGTGAAGTTACCCTGGATGAATACGGTGGCGGGCAATCCACCTTTACCTTCAGCCGGAAAAACCCGGCCAATTACCCCAATCCCGATCCCAGCGACACCAACCCCAACAATGAATTCCTGGTGCCCTTTGTGGGCCCGGACGATCCCCCCCTGCGCATCACCGGCGCCACCGTCACCGCCACCAGCGGTGACTGCGGCGTCATCGGATTTACCAACAACCCGGTGGTATTCCAGGCCGGTGATTGCCAACAGGGCTCGACCGCTGACGCCTGCTCGGCGGAACTCGCCAAGGGCGTCAAGCTCGACGTTCACGCCCGGGAAAACTTCGTCGGGACGATCTACAAGCAGGGCGTGTTTATTGCCGACGACACCCGCGGCTATTGCGGTGATGGCGATGTCAAACCCGCCCCGGTCCCGCTGTATGTCGACCTGACAGGAAATGGCAAACCCGACTTCGTCGTACCCGAAGACTACTGCGGCTACCCCTCTGACGACCCGAAAATCCAGTTCCTGGTGCTGAAGAGCGACCTGGAAATCGATGCGGATGTGATCGAGATGATCATTGAGGATGGAGATGATCCCGACTATGCCTGCAGGTCACCAGATCCCGCCCGACGCCCGCAGGTTTTGCAGGTACCGAACAACATCTACAGTGACGGCACCCCTACCACTCCCCCCTACGACGAGATTCCCTACCTCAATAGCGACGGGATGATCGACCTTGATCCAAATGGCGTCCCGGCGCCGCGGGAAGCGACAGTCGGCCCCTGTGGCAGCACTCGTCCCTCACGCGGCGGCGTATCCATATTTGCCTACCAACTGCGCCACGCACTTCCAGAGGCAACCTATACAGTGGGAGATGACACCGACGCGGAACTGTCCGATTTCTACCACAAACTGTTTAACCAGGGCCTCACCCATATCGAGGAGTACGTGCAAACGGTATTCCCCTGCATCAACCGCAACGGCACCGCGCAATCCACGCTGCAGTATTACCTGAACCACATACGCGACAACTATGAGCGCGACAAATTCGACGATGTGGCAGGCTACATACTGGGTTTCCTGGAACGCCTGGATGACCCCGGATCACACCTCTACGAAGACCTGCGCGGCTGCTACTTCGACCTGGCCTTTACCGCCTACCCGATTAGCGAGGCCAATACGCCCTTTACCGAGGACGACCTCGGCGATGAGTCGGTGCCCGCCAATACCATCGGTCACCTGAAGGCGGAACTCAAACACCTGCTGTGGCTGACTTATACAGGGACCGGCCTGCTGTACGACGAAGTACCTGCCTCTGATACCTGCCTGCCCTATTTCGGTTGCCCATCGACCCCTTGATACCTGGCAGGCACCACACCCGGCCCGGGCATCGCACCAGTTGCGATGCCCGGGCCGCATTCCCGCGCGGCCCATGACTTTGCGTCGTCGGTCAATGCGTCTAGTCTAAAGTGAAATAAACCATACAGCAGGGAATTGCTGATGCCCGGCGTTACCAACCCATCTCACCGCGCCGAACACAACCTCGGCAAGAAACCGGCGAGTTTTTTCTCCCGCCACGAGTGGACACTGGTGGGTATGCTCGCGGTGGGAGCCTTCCTGTTAGCCTGCCTCGGCTATACCCAGGTCATGCTGCTCTCCAACCCGGACGGCAGCCACACCTGGTGGGACGTGGTCTATGCCAGCCTGCAACTGTTCGTCTTCGAAGGGCCGGACGCCACCACGGGTTGGCCCCTGCATTTGCAGGTAGCTCGCGCGCTGGCGCCGATGATACTGCTCTACACCGCGGCCAAGGCCGTGTGGAGCCAGGTCGATCACCAGGTGTCGCTGTACTGGCTGCTGTCCCGGAAGCGGCGCTTCGTGGTGATCTGCGGTATCGGTGAAACCGGCTTCCGCATCGCCCGCGACTACCTGCTCAACAGTGACAAGGGGGTCGTCGTCATCGACAACGACCCGCTGAACCCGATGGTGGCGGAACTCAAGCACATGGGGGCGATTACCGTGCACGGCAACGCCATGGACCCCCTCGTGCTGCACGATACGCGCGTGGTGTACGCCAAGGAGCTGTTCCTGTGCACCAGTGACGACAAGGCGAACATCGCGATTGCCAAGGCTGCCGAGCGGCTGACGCGGCGCCTCAAGGACCGGGAGGTAAAAAAGCTGGACCAGATCGCCGAACGCCATGAGCAACCCGTCGGTACGGAATCGGCACACCTCGGCCTGCGTTGTTTCATGTGCGTGGATACCCCGGACATCTACGAGGTGTTCAGCGCCCACAGTTTTTTCGAGACCAACAGCCCGCGCTTCGCCATCCGCCTGTTCAATCGTCGCGAAACCTTCGCCCGCAATATCTTCCAGCTCTGCGCTCCGGACCTCTACCACCGGCCCGTCGATGCGAGCTGCGAGCCCATGCATGTGCTGTTTATCGGGTTCACTGCGCTGGTGCGGGAACTGATTATCCAGACCGCCCTCACCGCCCACTACACCGACTTCCGCCTGCCGCGGGCCACGGTGCTGTGCTCGCCCGAGCGCGAGGAGGAAGTCGGGCGCTTCCTTTACCGCTACCCACACCTGGCGAAAACCCTCGAGATCGAATTCATCTACGCCGACCCGCTGACCATCGACGAGGACTACTGGCGGCAAATCCAGGCGCAGTCCACTTTCAAGGTCTGCTATGTGGCGATGCGACAGGATGTCGAGGGCATTCTCTGCGCGCGGCGGTTGAACCGCCTGCGGCGCCTGGCGAAGCTGCCGCCGCTCAACTTTGTGGTCTGCCTGAACCAGCAGAACTTCCTCGCCGAGATCATCGACGACGATTTCGAACCGATCCGGGAAAACAAGGCGCGACTTCCCGTCCACGAACCGATCGAATACTTCGAGATTCTCGACGAAACCCTGACAATTGACGTTGTGGTCAACGAGGCCCTCGACCTGATGGCGCGGACACTGCACAACGATTACGCCCGGACCCAGATCGCGCGGGGGGAAAATGCCGGCAACAACGCCTCTCTCATCCCCTGGTCCGAGCTGCCCGCGCACAAGAAGCGCGCCAACCAGCGCGCTGCGGCGCACATCGACATCAAGCTGCGCCTGTGTGGCTGCACTGCCTACAGCGAGTTGGCCTCGGCAGCGGAAATCGCCTTTCCGCCCGACGCCAGTACCCTTGAACAACTGGCGCGGCTGGAACACCACCGCTGGATGGCAGACAAGTACCTGGCCGGTTACAGCTACGGCGAGCAGCGCGACGAGGACCAGATGCTGCACCCGGACCTGGTGCCCTGGGAAGCCCTGACCGAGGCCGACAAGGAAAAGGACCGCGACAATATCCGCAGGATTCCCGCGCTGCTGCACCTGCAGCAGCTGAAAGTCTGCCGCCTGGGCAGCCGCAACGATGACTGAATCCCGCTACCGGTACCGCGCTTTCATCAGCTACGCGCACGCCAACGAGGACTGGGCCCGCTGGCTGCACAAGTCGCTCGAGACCTACCGGATTCCCCGCCGCCTGGTGGGACAAAAAACCGCTCTCGGCACGGTGCCGGCGAAACTCGCACCGGTGTTTCGCGACCGCGAGGAGCTGGCCAGCGCGACAGACCTCGGCGAGAAACTGACCAGCGCACTGGAAGACTCGGCGACCCTGATCGTGATCTGCTCGCGCGCCTCGGCGCGCTCCCATTGGGTAAATGAGGAAATTCTCGCCTACAAGCGCATGGGACGGTCGGAGCGCATTTTTTCCCTGATTGTCGACGGCGAGCCCTACTCCAGCGGTATTCCCGGCGAGGATGACCAGGAATGCTTCCCCGCAGCGCTGCGCTTCCAGCTCGGTGCCGATGGCGAGCTCAGTGACGTACCGGCCGAACCCATTGCGGCGGACGTGCGCCCGGGCAAGGACGGCAAAGCCAACGCCCGCATCAAGCTTATCGCCGGCATGCTCGGCCTCGGCTTTGACGACCTGCGGCAGCGGGAACTGCAACGCCGCAATCGGCGCCTGGCGTGGATCTCCGTGTCAGCCGTGGCCGGCATGTTGTTCGCCACCGGGCTCGCGGCCACCGCAGTGATCGCGCGTATCGAAGCCGAGCGACAACGGGTGCGGGCGGAACAGGAGGCGGAAACCGCCAAGCAGACCGCCAGCTTCATGATCGACCTGTTTGCCGTTTCCGACCCCGGCGAGGCTCGCGGACGCAATATTACCGCGCGGGAAATCCTGACCCGCGGCGCGGACCGTATCCGCAATGAGCTGAGTGACCAGCCCACCATCCAGGCCAGCCTGATGGATACCATCGGCAAGGTGTACACCAACCTCGGCCTCTACGATGACGCCAGCGGCATGCTGCGCGACGCGGTAGCGCTGCGCGACAGGCTCTCCGGGCCGACACCGCAGGAAAGCGCCAACACCCTGTTCAACCTGGCCAACGTCACCACCGAGCAGGCCAGCTATGAAGACGCGGACGCGCTGTACCGGCAGGCCCTGCAGGAACTGGAAGCCGCAGGCCAGGGAAACAGCGTGCTGCACCTCGACATTACCGCGGCGATGGCCGAACTCTACTACCGCGAGGGCGAATACGCCCGAGCGGAACCACTGTTGCGGGAAGTCCTGGAGGAACGACTTCGGCTGTATGGCAAGAATGACCCATCTGTTGCCGACGCCATCGAGGAAGTCGGGCTCAACCAGTTCGACCAGGGCAACATGGATGAAGCCGAGAAGCAGTTGCGCGAAGCGCTGCGGCTGCGCCGGGAAATTTTCGGCAACGACCCGCACCCCGACCTCGCTGAAAACATCAACAACCTTGCGTTGATTCTGGAAACCGAAGGCAGCATCCAGGAAGCGGAAATCCTCTATGCCCAGGCGCTGGATATGAACCGGGAATTGTATCCCGGCGCCCATCCGGTGATAGCGATCACCATGGGCAACCTGGCGCAAACCTATCGTCTTGAAGGCAAATACGATGATGCTCGGCGACTCTACGTAGATGCTATAACCATGCAGACGGAATTGCTTGGGGACTCACATCCGGCGATCGCACAACTGATGACCAATCTCGCCCGCACCCTGCACGACAGCGGCGACACCGAACAGGCCTTTGTCATCGCCAACGAAGCGCTGGATATGCAGTACACAACACTGGGCAAGGAGCATCCGGACGTCGCCTTTACCCTGAGAATGCTGGGCCAGTGGCAAATCGAGGCAGGTTATGCGGACCAGGCTGAGCCCCTGCTGCGCAGGGCACTGACGCTGCAGGAACAACAACTGGGGACGACACACCCCAGCACCGCGGTAACCCGGATGGCGTTGGCGGAGGCTCTGCTGGACCTGCACCGGGCTGTTGAAGCGCTGCCGCTGGCGGCACAAGCGGAAACGGACCTGCGGGCTTCGCTGTCAGAGGGCCACGAAATGACGATTAAAGCCATTGGGGTCCACGGCATGGCCCTGGTAGACACGGGCAACTACGCCGCTGCGGAGCCATTATTACTGGAAAGCTACCAGTACATGGAAGAGGGAGCGACAGCAGACCCGGACCTGCTGGAAGAGGCCCGGAAGCGCCTGAACCAGCTTTACCTGGCCTGGGGAAAGCCGGAGAAGATGAGCGCCTTGTAACCCGGCAAATCCTTCCGGAGAGTTCTCAACGAACGGTTGAAAGAGTGTGGACCGGGAAACCCGGGCTGCACAAACCTGCACAACCTGGGATGCCCCGGCCACTGGCCTGTATTTCCGCCTAGCTGACCTCGATGCGACGCCGGGCCGGCGGCTTTTCCTTCACCTTGGGCGCCTCCAGCTTGAGGACACCGTCGACGAAGGAAGCCTTGATATCTTCCTCGTGGACATCCCCACCCAGGTTGAAGCTGCGGCGAAACTTGCCGTAGCGCCGCTCCTGGCGGATGACCCGGCCCTCGCGCTCTTCCTTGTCTTCCTGGGAGCTTTCCGCTTCCAGGGTAAGAATGCCGTCGGTCACGTGAACCTGGATATTCTCCCGCTTCACACCGGGCAATTCAGCGGTGATTTCAAAGTGATCCTCCGCGTCGCGGACATCCACCCGCGGAGCGAAAAAATCGCCCATTTCGTTATCCGTCCACCGCGGCCACTGGTCGCCGAAGAAACGGTCGAGATCAAACAAATTACTGCGTGGAACCAGAGCCATTTGACACCTCCCTTCCCTTCACGGGGTTGTTACTGTGTTGGCTCTATAGATAGGTTCAAGCGAGGTAATTTCAAGGGACCAGCTGAACATTTTTTAACCTGGCGTGGCAGAGGCAACTTGCCATCCGGGGGTTGAATCGGAATAATGCACGCCTCTTCAGCATTCCCGCCGCCTGTAGCTCTGCAGGATTGAGAGCAGTGAATAATAGGGGATGCTATAGAACACTCCATGAGTACCATGGAATTGAAGAAGGGCTACCCGCCGCCTCTATTCAGTATGAAAAGTGGCGGGTGAATTTCATGCGATGTACATTTTGGGGAAGGTTGTCGCTGTTGCTATACTCCCCCCCTTACTCCGCCCCGGTAGCTCAGCTGGATAGAGCAAGCCCCTCCTAAGGGCTAGGTCGGACGTTCGAATCGTCTCCGGGGTGCCATTTTCAGCAGGGTTTACCTGTCTCGCAGGCTGCGTTGGCGCAATTTCACGATGGCCGGAAAGCTTTGGCCCTGCCAGCGCGGTGCATTACCCGTATCATCTCCAGCCTGGGCATGCCTGAATGGTTCCTGCGTGGCACATCTGCATTCTCCATTGAACTGATCACCTCAAAAACAGATGAATGAACGCCGATCTTCGTCCCTGCATACAGGCGATGACCGCTGCCCTCTTCGTCTATACCGGGGCCCTTTCTCAAGGCTCTATCGAAAGACCGCCTCCGCCATCAAGCTGAAGCATTTCCTATTCTACAGCTCGGAAAAACCATGCTCCATAATCGTCATCATGGTCCGATTCCCTAATGAAAGGATTGGCCCCTATACTCAACTCCTCATTGCTTGCCGCAAAGGGTTGACCGTCATACGCCATGGCAATGTATACCCCATATACATCGGACGGACCGTCACTCAACAGCGCAATTAAGTTGAGGTTTACAACTTGACCAAGCTCTGAATCGGTTTCTGCCTTGGTATAAACAAAGTCCCCGAGGATATATCGACCTGCAGATTCATAGAAGTCGAAGAGTGACTGAACATCATCACTGGAGGCCCAGGTATATCCGGACAGATCAATAGTGCTGCCTGGCAAAGTACCGGAGCACAATTTGTCGGGACAGACTGTGCTTATCGTATTGTAAGAATAGTTAACAAAATTCTGCGGTTGTAACCATTCTTGTCCATTGACCCTGACAGGCCGATTGTCGGGTACTGATATCTCGGGTGGTGTCTGCTTGAATACAGGCATGAGATAGAAGACTTCCGAAGAGCTGACCAACTTTTTTATATAAACGTTATTCTCAATATCAGGAAAATCAGAAAAGTGTAGAATGCACTCCGGATCGGCAGAGTTTCCGCAAAAGAATCTCTCGCCTGAATTCCATTTGTGGAAATACCACCCCTCATCAGGTACCGCTCTGAATTCGTCGGAAAATCCTGTATCAGTTACATCAACCATACAAACGAGCCCAGCAACGCAAGTGCCAGAGCGAGCCGACCTCACCTCTCCGCCTTCGACAACAATTAGGGCCAGTTTGCAGCCTGATAACACCAGGCTTGAGATAATGAATAGGAGTCTTATGGTTGCGCGAGTCATTGAATAGACTCCTGCATCGATGTCCTGTTTCCAGAATAGCAACGAACGACCAGGGCGTGGATTGATTGAGATCAAAACATCCCGCAATTTATATGGTTAATTGTTCTTAGTGGTGCAAGGTTTATCACTTAAACAAAGTAGTGTTAATTTGCACCGAAACAGCCCCTCTCAGAGGTACTCCCAAGCGGCAGGTCGCAGGTCCGACTCCTGCCAGGCGGACCATTCCCCATATATTTCAGACGCTTATAAAGACTATACCGGCAGACTTTATGGGACCTTCCTGTATACCCGAGGCGCTGGCTGGGAACCAGGTGTCGAGTAGCTCGAATAGCATTGCGGTCTGGCACCGAGAGCCGACGGGGGAGGTGGTGGTGCTCTCGAATCGGTGCAGCCAATACACCAGCCAGGGCTGGACGTCATTCCTGAAAGCGCATGGCCTTGAAGGAAGCACCAGTCGCTGTGGCAACTGCCATGACAATGCCGTGGCCGGGAGATTCCCACAGTTACTCAAGCGCCAGAGGATAAAAAAACCTACAACACCCGGGCGACGCCAGCGCGAATAGATTTGAATACACCGAGTGGTTCATCAACGAAAGACGGCGCCACAGTTGTAACGAGCAGCTATCGCCGGTGGAGCATGAGCGGTGTCACCAACAACGGCTGACTGGTGTCTAGATAAGCGGTGGCGATTCAATCCCCGGATTTTACGGAATCCACCAATGGGTTATGCTGGCAGCCATCAGACACAGGCAATCCCAGGCGAGAACGGAAATGAAACCTCGTAGCGCCCTACTGCTCCTATTTGCTGTGACTCTATTAACTGGTTGCGCCGCCGTGTCGCAGGCGCCGGACGTCGCAGAGACCGCGGCAGAACACACTGACGTAGCGTCACCAGTACTAGACCCTGAAAGCACCTATGCCGGAAGCCCCTTCGCCGATGTCGGGCTCAGCGGCTTGTTCCCGGTTCGCAATCCCCGGGAGTGCGAAGTCGCGGTTATCAGCAACGGTGGTGATTCATTCGCCGCACGCATGGCGGTTCTCAAGAATGCGAAAAAGTCGATCCGAATCCAGACGCTGATCTTCAGGGGCGATGAGTCGGGGGTACGCATTGCCGAAGTGCTCAAACAAAAACGCGCCGAGGGTCTGGATGTACGGGTGATTGTCGATGCGTTCTCCAATCCCTGGCTACAGACCCAGTGGATGTTCTTCGACCTCAAACAGAACGGCATCGAGGTGGAGGGCTACGAGGCGATGGCCCTGCAGTGGTTGAACGAGGTCCCTGTGCCCTTGCTTACGCCGCACAATGATCTCACAAATCCTGACAAGCGCTACCACGAGAAGATGTGGATCATCGACGGAGAGACGGAACACGGTGTGGCGGTCACTGGTGGATTGAATATTGGCAATGAATATTTTCGGGCAGACCCGAACAATCCAGCCATGAACTGGCGCGACCAGGACGTCGTGGTGCGTGGTAAGGTTGTGAACGACCTGGTCGCGGCTTTCGACCGGAATTTTGATTTCTTTATCGCGATCAAGGAAAGCCGGGGCATATTCAATACCAATCTGTACTGGGACGCGACACGAAACGTGATGGATACCACCGGCAAACTGCCCATCAACTACACCACCGATCCCGCCATTGCCGGCTATGTCGCACAACTCGAAGGACGCCAGCCCGCAATGGAATTCCGCCCTGCAACCTGCCGCTTCCTGCAAAACAGACCGCGCCTTGAGGAAACCTATCTACTGCAAAGCTACCAGAAACTGTTCCACCAAGCAGAGCGTGAAATCCTTATCGCCAATGCCTATTTCGTACCAACCCCGGCACTGTCGACTGCAATTAAAGCCGCGGCGCAGCGCTGCGTGTCTGTCAGGCTGATCACCAACAGTCCGGAAGCCAATAACCATCCACAGATCAGCCTGGTTGGCCGTGGATACTACAAGGACATCTTGTCTATCAATGACGCTCCCGAGGTCACGGCCTGTCCGAACGCAGACGCCGGCGTACGTATCTGGGAATGGACAGGGCAGGCAGTGGATGAGCAGAGCCCCAGCCAGGGCACCATGCACTCCAAGTTCGCAATATTCGACGGCGCCATCAGTCTGGTGGGGTCCTACAACCTGGACCCGCGCAGCGAAAGGCTCAACAGTGAAAACGCCATCGTATTTCGCGACGAAATCCTTTCAGGACAACTTCGTCGACTGTTCTATGAAAACGACCTCAACTACAGCCGCGAAGTGACGGCCCAGGACGCTGTCGCTTTCGAGGTTCCTGATTCGGTGATCGAGCAATTCCAGCAAACACTCGGCAATATGCTTAAAGAGGAACTGTGAAAAACAGGAACCTTCCCGCTAGTGAATTTGTCTTCCTGCCTGGCGCCCGGGATTCACTAAACCATATGGCTTGCACAACGCTTCCGATATGCGGTACACACTATTCAAAAAAAGCGGCCACAGGTACTACTGGCGGGTATTCGCATGCTATTGCGTCGCTACATAAAACACGCGGATGCAATTCAACACGAACCTGCTATCTCACCGACCCGGTATTGCGCCAGGCTACCTTTATCGATGTGAACGAAGCAGGCAAGCTCTTACGGGAGGTCGACCACACTATCCGGATGGAAGCCGTCAATTGATTACGATGCGCCATGTTAAACATGGACAACAAATCCAGCAGCACCAACGGATAAGCTCACATGTTGATTGGCACCTACAAGATGCTTTTAATCGCGTCTGTGTCGAAATAGAAGGGGCGAATCTCGATCAGCTTGTCATCCGCAAACTTAAACACTTCGATAAGCTGTGTCTCCAGGGTCCTTCCGGATTTACGACCCGTCATCTTTATGTCCACCCAGACCATCACGTCATCCCCACCGGGGCATAATGGAAAATGCTGATTCCTGGCGGCGCCGACCCCTGGTACTGCTGGCGCTGCTGACGACCGCACTGTTCGCCATCGCCGGGACCGATCCGGTACCCGACAGCGATTATCCCCCGACGATTATAGAGCTGACCCTGGAAAGTGCGGGGGACCGGCTGCCTGCGCGGCAATACCTGAGGACCCCCGACAACACCACCACGCTCAGGATCGATACCGGACACCCGTCACTGCGGGGCCATTCCATGGCTCGTTACGCGGGGCTGGCAGCAGTCGCGCAACACTCGCAGTAGGTCAGGCGTAGTAATGCCTGCGCAGTTCCAACATCCGCCTGCTACTGAGTTCGGCGCTATCACTCTGGCGGGTGACGCTGTAATTACTGCCATCGAAGATTACCGGTTCCCCGGCCTCGGCATATGCGACAACGTTGTTGGCTGGATCGAGGGTACGCAGATAGGCCCCGCCAAGGTATTTGTTGTAATCGGCGACGATACCGCCATGGGGGGGATGACCAACCACGTTCCACCACGGCGCGGCGACACTATCGTGACTCCAGCAATCGCCAGTGGATTCGGAAGGCAGGTAGCGCTCAACCAGTACCTCATCGACGACGCCGTACTGGTAGCGGCAGACCTTGTCGAGTGCGTTGTTGTTTTTCGGTTCGCGTATTTCAAGCACTTCCGCTTTCACGATAGCGCCGGGCATGTCCAGCATGCGACAGGTTTCTCCATTCAGGAGTTTGTGCTCAAACATGGAATATCTCCTTTAACAGGTCATTGAGAGGGTTTGCTTGACAGGCAGTCGGGTAGCCTCGATCTGGCCAAGGTTCTGGTGAATCAGGTCCAGGTAGGACAACACGCCTGCCATATACGATGTGTAGAGCGCGAACGCATCTTCGGGGTCCCTGGACTGGATCGTGTTTAGCTCGCCGAGCATGCGGAACAGGGTTTTCAACAGAGTGTCGATGGTCATCGCGAGCCATATATCGTTGTCGATCCATTTGTCGACAAAGTCGTGTAGCCGGGAAAAGGCATGTTTGAGGAGGGGGAAACCGGTTGCCACTTCCCGGCGCTTGCGGAACTGAAGGTATTTCTCGAAGGTCAGTTCAGCATTGATTCTCGCCTCGCTGAGCGCCGCCTGGTAGTGGTTTGCATACCACTCGAAGCGGGAGCTGAAATCCTGCCTGAACTTCTCCGGTGAAGAAACACTCACCATGGGCCTCAAAATGCTTTCCAGGCCCCGGTAGGTATTGAGGATATCGAACAGCAGGCTATCGTACTCTTCGAGAAAATCCGCGCTGCCTATCTCGGCAGTAATCAGTTGATTAACAGCCGCCAACTCCGAGCTGGTAGCGCTGATGGTGGCCAGGGCTTTCAGCAGTTTGAATTCGTCTCCCATGGACATACCCCTTACTGGCGGCGACTTCAGAACGAAGTGCCTGACATCTCCAGTTCAGGGCTTTGCAATATTCGTGCAAGCTTCAGATAGCTGGTGGAGCATTACGGCGGGAAGGCCCAGAGCTAGTCGCCAGGAATCTCCCGCTGATCGAGGATATTGCCGTCACTGTCAAAAATGATGACCAGTCGCTCGTCATCAACGTTGCGGATATCCGCGGATTCGAGCACGCCGTTGGCGTCGAACCGATACTCGTGGGACAACTCGATCTCGCCATAGACTCGCTTATGAATCAAGCAGATACGGCCTTGTTCATCGAGCATTGCGCCGAAATATGTATTGCGATTCTTGACCTCCTCGGGGGCAATCTGGCTGACCAGATTGAGGGGCAACCGGGCTCCGCTGTAACTCAGGAAATACTGATCGTATGCTGTGTTGTCGTTCAATGTGCCTGCCTCCTGTTTCGGTGTCGCCTGTTTTATCACGACAAAAATGCCAATCACAGCGTTTGCTGCGGGATTCAAAGCTGACAGGAAAATGTTGGATTCCCGACAAATTTTCGCCATAAATCCAGAAATTTTGCGCTTTTAAAGGAAAAATCCGTGGCGCGTTGTTTGCAGAGGACCTGTTACGGTCTGAGAGCCGGCTGCGGCTTTCGCGGCTTTCATCTGCGTTTTCACTCGGAGGAGAAAGAACATGGCAGCTACGTTTCGCATCACAACCGCCGATGACGGCTTTTACCAATTCAACTACCTCAATGGCCAGGGCGAAAGTGTCCTGGTCAGCCCGGAATTTGAAAATAAATCCCTGTTGGAGAAGGCCATCCAGGAAGTTCGTGTCGGCTCCCTGATGAGCCAGCAGATCGCAAAGGGTAAAACACCCGGCGGGGAATTTTTTTTCATGATCAAGGATAGTGACGGGCAGGTCGTGGCCAAAAGCATACTGTTTGACACCGAGATGCTGTTCGACAACGCCCTGCATAATGTCCGGGAAAATGCCTGTCTGGCGGAGCTCAGCTTTACCTGAACCCGGAGGACTGACTGGATAGGGGAAAGCCCGCAGACAGGCACGCGGTAGTCGTCAGGATGTCGCCTTTGTCACATTCAAGACACGACCGACTGTGCGCTCACCCCGAGGGAATCTTCAGCTTATTGATTATTAGGGATTTTTTTAAGAAAGAGTGAAAACCACGGCTGGCCCGTGAATTGCTATTGCGACATTGGGCACCCGGAATAGCGATTTCCGGGTAATAACATTCCAAATCACGAGAGAGACGAAAATGTCGATTGAGCAAATCTCAGCGTTTGCCGCCAAGGCGAAGTCCGACGCGGCACTGGGCGAACAGTTGAAATCCTGCCAGAAACTGAAAGAAATGTTCTCACTGGCCGAAGAGCATGGCTTCAAATTGGAAGAGGATAGCCTCTATCCACCCAACGAACCCCAGTTCACGGAAGACCAGTTGTCTGAACGCCTGGTAAAAGCGCTGTTGCGCGTATGACATACCAGCCTGTACTCACCGGCAGTGTCAAGCGCTGCCGTTGAGTACAGGCAAAACCGGCATTTCACTCAATACGGGAGCGGCCGTACGCCATGAAATTACTGGTCGAAAAGCAGTTTGTCGAAGCGATGGCGGAGCGCTATCCGGATTTATCGCCGTATACCGATCAACTGAAATTCGGTAATCGGGCAGAGATTCACAGCCATCAACTGTCCATTTCCCAACTCGGCTTTCTCAGTGACCTCTACCAGCAGGCGGGCGCCAGGATGCAGGGCCGCGCGGCACAGATATCCACGCTGAAACGCGCACTCGACGAAGAACTCAGGGTCTGGCAGGAAGGCGAACTGGAATACCTGGTAACGGGGATCACCGAGTATCTGTTGCGGGACGCAATCTGTGGCTGGCTGTTCCAGGCCAATGTCACCGGCAAGCCGATCGCCTTCCTGGTCTCGCGCATCGACTACTCCCCGGCCGGCGAAGAGGAGACCGGGCGTATTCTCATGGAACTGCAGGCCAATGCCATGGCCAGGATCGTCAACCAGACAATAACCATTCGCGAACGGGACATCGCCGGCAAGACCATCGCCCAGATTTTCGCCGATCGCGGCTTCTTCCGGGAAACCGCGGAACTCATGGACGCCTACGAGCGCTCGGTGCAGCGCTATTACCAGTGGCGCGCGGACTATGGCCGCCAGTTTTCCGGGCGGGGCACAGGCATTTTCGCCGAGGACCCCACCGCCTCCCACCGCAATACCGACTGGTCGCGGAAAAGTCGCGTGGTGCTGTCGTCCAGCGGCAGTCCCGCGCGGCTGGTCAACGACGAGGACATTATCGGTGATCGTGCGCTGACGCTCGACGCCACCGGCAATATCCTCAGCAAGTACCTGCGCAAGGCCGGCCGCAGTGTCAATTATGACGAGCAGGTCGAAAAGGCAGCGGAGGCGCTGGTTGACGGCATCCCCGACACCCTCTTCACGCGCCTGCCGGTACACGGCTATATGCTGATGTTTCACCTGGAGCTACATCACCACCTGTGGGTGCATGTCGATGATATCGAGCCCTATGAGTACCAGCCCGAACTCAAGCAAAAGTTGATATTGCCGCCCGAGCAGACCGACCTGATCGACATCCTGACAGCGGAGATGGATGTCCTGATGGATGACATCGTCGAAGGCAAGTCCGGCGGCACCACGGTGTTGTGCTGCGGCCCCGCCGGTGTGGGCAAAACCCTGACCGCAGAGGTCTATGCGGAAATCATCCAGCGTCCCCTGTACCGCGTCCATTCGGGACAACTGGGTCTGAATGTCGCCGAGATGGAAAAAGCGCTCAAGGACACGCTGACACGGGCACAGCGGTGGGGGGCGGTCATGTTGATCGACGAGGCGGATGTCTATATCAAGCGCCGCGATGACAACCTGGCTGCCAACGCGGTCGTCGGCGTGTTCCTGCGCGTACTGGAGTATTTCAACGGCCTGCTGTTCCTGACCACCAATCGCACCGATGATATCGACGAAGCGATTGTATCGCGCTGCATCGCAGTGATCAGGTATGCAGTCCCGGATCGGGAGGATCGCCGCAGAATATGGGCTGTCATGACAGAACAGTTCGGCCTGGATATTGCCGCTGTCCTGCTCGACACCCTGGCGGATCTTTTCCCGGAGGCCAGTGGCAGGGATATCAAGGGGCTCACCAAACTGGTTGCCAAGTACTGCCACCACAAGTCAGTGGCGCCCACGCTGGAGGTGTTTGAACGCTGCAGTATATTTCGCGGCTTGCGCATCCAGTCCTGAATTGTGAATTACAATCAACCGGAAGTTTCGACAAAATCCTGCCAAGGTGGACAACAACTTTGACCGAGTACCCTTCCAGCAACGCCTCTTCCACTGGGGAAGCACCTGCCTACGGGACCGGCGATGCCACCTACCAGGCGGCCGGCGGCCTGGACGGCATTACCCGGCTGGTCAATCGTTTCTATGACAACATGGAGAGGTTGCCCGAGGCCGCTGCCCTGCGCGCCATGCACCCGGAGGATTTGACCGAGTCGCGCCAGAAGCTGGTATTTTTTCTCTCCGGCTGGATGGGCGGCCCCAAGCTGTATGCCCGGCACTACGGTTCGATCAGTATCCCGAAGGCACATGCACACCTGCCGGTAGATCAAAGCAGCAGGGACGCCTGGCTTCACTGTATGGCACAAAGCCTGCTGGAGCTCGACTACCCCGCGCCCTTCCGCGACTACCTGCTGCAGAAACTCGCCATTCCTGCCGAGAGCATCCGCCTGATGTGCGAATTCCACCAGTCGCAGCCAGGTTCGACTGATCCCTGAGCAGCCGGGGCATCGACCGACCGGGGCTACGCCGCTAATTCCACGGCGGGTCCCACTCCTCGGCTTTGACGTCGGGTCCGGGGCGACCAACGAAGTCCTTGCGCTTCTTGCCAAGCAAGTGACAGGCGACCAGGCGCTGGGCATTGTTCATGAGTGGCAGGCTCGCGTGCAGGCCGGTGGCCAGGCTCAGGCCCCGGTCCACGATTTCAAGCGCACCAAAATCCGCTCGTGAAACACAAACCAGGTGCCTGGCGTCCAGGAACGGTGGTTTCGCGCCGAGATACGGCACCGTGCTGTCACCGGTAAGCACCCTTTGCGCAACCGAAGCCCCCTCTTTGTCATACAGGTTTATGACGTCGCGATCATCATTGAGGTCAAAATGAATCCGGTCGCCAGACAGGAATTCGACCTCGGTTCGAATGCGCGTCTTCGCGTCGATGCCCACGATACACAGCCAGTCCTTCTGGGAAAGACCGGCCCCGGACAGGTCGAGGGTTTTCTGGCGTTTGAGAAAACTCCCGGCACCACGCAGAAACTGCTCAAATAGCGCTTCGGCGTTCTCCTTGCGTTCAGAGGATTTTCCCTGTCCGTACATCCGTATGTATTCGCTGATACTCTGCACCACGGACCTTTGCCAGTTGCTGGAATCGAAGAGGTCCACATTGCTTCCGGAAGCCGCAGCCGCGCCTTTATAGGACGGGACCAGGTGATAAATACTCGGGGTCACCCGAGCCGATTCACGCTCGCGGATGGGAGAGGTCTCCCCGTTGAGGTTGTCACCACCCCGCGTCACCTTGACGACGGCTTCGTGGGAGCCGAGAAAGGGAGTCCCCAGCGTGGCGACCTTGCCGACCCGGGCGGGTTTACCCGCATCTATGCAATGCGCAATATAGCCGGCCATGATGAGACCGCCCATGGAGTGGCCCACGAGGTTGACCTTGGGGTCATCTGCATAGCCGTCGCGATCATAGTGACGCAGCAGTTTTGTCCGCTCTATTACCTCCTCGACAAACGCATCGAGCAATTGCACGCAGTGTGCAAGCGGCTGCCGCCAGTCATAGGGAAACTGGTATACCGGGGTGGGTTTATCCGGCTTGAGCGTCAATTCATGTCGCAACGCGGCGACCAGTTCGTCATATATCAGCCCCACGACCCGTGTACTGGTCACACGGGCGGGTTCGCGCGCTTCGTAGAGGAGATTGTCCGGGTGCAGGCTGATCCGGTCGAAGTTCTTTTTGCTACTGCCGTTCCAGAGAAGTTCGGGATCGAGGGGGTAGCTGTCCATAAGGGTGCTGCCGGTAATACCCGGCAGGACGATCACTGGATTTATCATTGGAGCCTCCTTGCTGCATTTCCAGTTATTGTTTTATAGACCAGAAATGTTGCACGTGTGGTTTCTGAGCCGGAGAAATACGAGGAAATGCCAATCAGTCACTTGCCAACTGATACGGGCGGGGTAAATGCGGGGGACGCCTGGCACATTACCAGTGCCACTTCGGGATGGGCGAGGTGTATGTTGTGGAGCAACTCGCCCAATACAAGCGGAATCGGCCAGATCACCTATACTGGTCGTTTCAATTGCCGGGAGTGTAATCGATGCAAAAACGCAAAGGCCTTCCTGTCCTGTTGGCTGTATTTTTAAGCCTCGCTGCTAGTCAGCTCCGCGGCGCATTGCCGGAGCACTCCGTGGAAGAATTCAACCAGTGCGTGGAGGATTTTTGCCGCTGGAGCAGCAACGACAAAAACGAGGACATCTGGGTCTGCAGCAAGGAGCGACTGGGTTCCTGCTGCCAGGAGGCGGGGAGCAGCTGCGAGACCGGCTGCCCCCGGGACCCATCGGCAAGGCAATTCAACAGCTGCGCGAAACTCTGCCTTAGCGCAACGAAAAAATGTTCAGCGGGGCAGTTTATCCTTCAGGAGGTACCCCCCGCGGAGCCCAACGAACCCGCAGAGGGCAGGAGTTTCCAGATTCCCGGCGTCGAGTACGAGGCAGTGCGGCGGCCCTGAGCCCACGGTCCTCTAGCGGTGATCTCCATCCCGGTAGTACCAGCGACCGTCGATTTTCTCGAAGCGGCTCAGTTCCTGCAGGCGGTAGCCGCTACCGCCTGTCTTGAACCGGGCGACAAACTCCACGGTGCCTGACTCGTCGTTCTCTCCACCGGCATCGGTGTGCAGGATTCGCAGGCCTATCCAGCGCTGCGCCGGGTCCAGCCGGACGCGCGATGGCCGCGTTTCAGGGTGCCAGGTAGCTAGCAGGTAATCGGCCTCGCCGCGGGCGAAGGCGGTATAGCGCGAGCGCATCAGTTGCTCGGCGGTCACTGCCGGTGCATCGCCCGCAAGCCGCGGGCCACAACAGTCCGCAAAGTCCTGTCCACTGCCGCAGGGGCAGGACGCATCGTCCTGGCGCTGCTCAGGCGTCAACGTTGTGGTACACCTTCTGGACATCCTCGACATCGTTGAGCATATCCAGGAACTTCTCGAACATGGCCTCGTCGTCGCCGGAAATCGGGGCAGTCTCTTTGGGTACGAACTGGATTTCCTCGATCTCGAAATCGATATCCCCGAAGGCCTCGTTGAGTGCGCTGCGCGCCTTGGCAAATTCGGTGGGTGGGGTGAATACCGTGATGTTGCCAGCGCCGGACTCGATGTCTTCCACTTCCACATCCGCCAGCATCAGCGCTTCGAGTACCGCCTCTTCGTCGTCGCCGGCGAAGACGAAGATGGCGCAGTGGTCAAACGAGTGGCTGACGCTTCCGGGGGTACCGAGTTTGCACTTGGTCTTGGTGAAGCACTGGCGCACATCGCCAATGGTGCGGTTCGGGTTGTCGGTCAGGCAGTCGACGATAACCATGCAGCCGCCGGGGCCGAAGCCCTCGTAGCGCGCCACCGCGAAGTCCTCACCGGCGCCGCCCTTGGCCTTGTCGATGGCTTTTTCGATGACGTGCGCGGGCACCTGGTCCTTCTTGGCCCGATCGATGACGCTGCGCAATGCGAGGTTGCCCGCGGGATCGAGGCCGCCCTGCTTTGCCGTCACATAGATGACGCGCGCATGTTTGCTGTAGACCCGGGCCTTCTGGTCCGAGGTCTTGGCCATGGAGTCTTTTCGGTTCTGGTATGCTCTACCCATGATTCGTGGTCCGCAAAAGGGCGGATTTTACCCGAAAATCGACGCTTCGCCAGACCGGAATTGCAGGTGGCGAGCCGCCACCGCCAACCTGGCGAATAGCGGGACGGGCTCCCGCCGCCGGCGGGCAATTATTCGCCGGCTTGTCGCGATATTGGATATCTGCTAATAAAGACAGTAGCCGGCCAGTGCAGGAAGCACCCTTCGGCGGACTTGCGTCTACCTGTACGCAATCCATGGAGAATAATAACCGGGACGGAGACAAACATATGAGCACCCCCTACCTGAGAACCCTCATCGCCGGCGTCATTGCCGTTACCCTACCGGTCAGCGCATTTGCCCAGGCGCCACAAGCTGCTGATCGCGCCAGGGAAGTGGCAGCCGTGAAAGCCTTCTGGACCGCAAGCCGCATCGCCGCCGCCCAGCCACGGGACCTGGTCCTGGACGGGCGCGGCCTGGCCTACCTGCGCGGCAAGGGCGGCAAACTGACCCCCTACGGCCACTCCAAACCCGCCCTGCCGGAACCCCTGGCCAAAGGCGGGGGAGGGGGCGGTGGTGGCGGCAAGGGCGGTGGCAAACCCGGTGGCGGCAGCGGCGGCTCCGGTTTTGACAATGTCGTCAACGCCCAGTGGACCAATGGCGGCACGGTGCAGACCGCCGCGGGGCGCATCCTGTTCGTCATGGGCACAGACTACTACGTCTGCTCCGGCACCCTGGTCAACGATGGCGAAACCAGCAGCGACCGCAGTATTATCCTCACCGCTGCCCACTGCGTTTACGACGACGTCGCCAAAGCCTTCGCCAGGTCCGCCATCTTCATCCCGAACCAGGCCGGCACCAGCGGCGCCGGGACGGATTTCAACTGCGCCAACGACCCCGAAGGCTGCTGGGTGGCGGATTTCGGCGTGGTCAGCAAGGACTGGGATGCTGCGGTATTCCCGGCAAACATTCCTTGGGATTACGGCTTCTACGCCATGGGGACCAATACAGATCCCCTGTACTTTTCCAACGACGGTCGCGACGTCGCGATGGATAAAATCATCACCCCGATGGAGGTCTCCTTCGCCGGCGCGACCCTGAACACCTACACCCGCGCCCTGGGCTATTCCTACAGTGACGACCCCAACTTCATGTACTGCGGGGAACCGGTCACCGGCAGCAGTTACGACGGACTGCTATTGCCCAATTGCGGCATGTCCGGCGGCGCCTCGGGCGGGCCCTGGAGCCAGTCGCAGGCTGTCGATCTCGGCACAGGCCCGGTGATATCGGTCAATAGTTACGGTCCCGCCTACGGCAAAAAATACATGGGCGGGCCGCGACTGGATAACAACGACGCGCAATGCCTGTTTGAAACCGCCAAAAAGGCACCGGTGGGCAACACGACAGGCATTGTCGACTGCCTGTACAGTAAATAGCCCATAACCCACTCAAGCACTTGCCACAAACACCCGCTCCGGCGGGTGTTTTTGTTTGCGCAGGGGCACAGCACGCTGGCCGATCCAGCTATCCATAAACCCGGCGCCACCCCCCTCCGGCAAATATATTCACACTGCCTTCACAAAATCGTCACACCTCCTCCCTAGCGTGTTAGGGCATTTGCGCACAACAAAAATGGCTTTCGGCCACACAAACCCATGAAGCACTCCCCCTCTGGAGGAACAATGAAACTGTCAAATTCGAAGCTGTTTTCCCTGAAAACCCTGTCCCTGGCCACCGCGGTCTCCGCGGCTGTACTCAGCCTCGGTGCACAGGCAGCCCCGGGCGGGCTCGGCGCAGCCGTATTCAAAAAACTCAGCACACTGGATGTGATGGCCGGCAACGGTTCCGGCGTTGCCGAAATCACCGACGCATCCGCCGATGGCAAGCAGCTGGTGTATACCGATTCCCCCAACGAGGAAATCGGCTTTGTCGATATTTCCAACCCGGCCCAGCCGAAAGCCGATGGCGTGGTCGCCGTTGGCGGTGAACCGACCAGCGTGATTGTCGCGGGCAAGTACGCGCTGGTCGGCGTCAATACCTCTCCCAGCTACGTCGCGCCGAGCGGCAAGCTGGTGGTGGTCAACCGCTTCAGCCGCAAGATCGTCGCCGAGTATGAACTGGGCGGCCAGCCCGACTCGCTGGCCCTGGCCCCCAACGGCCTGCGCGCGGCAATCGTCCTGGAAAACGAGCGCGACGAAGACCTCAACGACGGTCTTCTTCCCCAACTTCCGACCGGCACCCTGCTGATCGTCGATATGCAGGGCAACCCGGGCAAATGGAAAATCCGCGAAGCGGACCTGTCGCCGGTCGCGGCCAGCGCCCCCAACGGCGATGACCTGGAGCCGGAATTCGTCGACATCAACAAGCAGAACGAGGCCGTTGTCACCTTCCAGGAAAACAATTACCTGGCGGTGATCGACATGGTGTCCGGCCAGACCATCAGCCACTTCAGCGCCGGCTCGACCACCATCAATAATGTCGATTCCGCAGAAGAAGACCTGATCAATTTCGACAGCACCCTGGTAAAACGTCGCGAACCCGACTCCGTGACCTGGATCAGCAACGATGTCTTCGCCACCGCCAACGAGGGCGATTACGAAGACGAAAACGAGATGGAGGGCGGCAGCCGCAGCTTCACCCTGTTCCACCAGAACGGTGAGGTCCAGTTCGAATCGGGCGAATCCTTCGAGCACTGGCTGGCCTCCGCCGGCCACTACAACGAAGGCCGCTCGGAGAACAAGGGCTGTGAGCCGGAAGGTATCGAGTCCGGCAAGTTCGGCAGCCGCAGCCTGCTGTTCGTCGGTTCCGAGCGCTGCAATGCCGTCGGGGTCTACGACGTCAGCAGCGGCTACCCGGAACCCCTGCAGATCCTGCCCACAGGCATCGGGCCGGAAGGCCTGAAAGCCATCGGCCCGAAAAAGCTGTTCCTGGCCTCCACGGAAACTGACGTGGCCGACGCGGGCATCCCCACCATGATCAACCTGTTCCGCGCCGGTTCCGGTGAACCGGCCTACCCGATGATCGAGTCCGTCACCGTCGGCGACGCGCCGATTCCCTGGGTGGCGCTGTCCGGTATGGTCGGCGACTCGTCAGACCCCGACACGGTTTACGCGGTCAGCGACTCATTCCTGGCGGAAGGTTTCATCTACACCATCGACGTCAGCGGCAAGCCGGCGAAGATTGTCGACCGCCTGCAGGTCACTGATGCTTCCGTCAGCCTCGACCTCGAAGGTATCGCCCAGGGCCCCGACGGCGCATTCTGGCTGGGCAGTGAAGGCAATGCCGGAAGCCGCCCCAACATGGTCCTGAAGGTGGGCACCGACGGTGTGGTCCAGCAGGAAATTCCGCTGCCAGCTCTCCTGGAGGATGAGCGCCGCAGCAACGGCATCGAGGGTATAGCGGTAACCGGCGCAGCGGGTGCCGAAGTGATCTATATCGCCATCCAGCGCGCCTGGCCGGACGAGGGTGATACCGACACGGTGAACACCAAGATCGGCCGCTACGAGGTCGCTACCGGTGAATGGACCTTCGTCCACTACCCGCTGGAAGCCGAGGGCAACGGCGGCTGGATCGGCCTTTCCGAGCTGACCCTGCTGCCCGACGGCAGCTTCGCGGTGGTCGAGCGGGACAAGGGCTGGGGCAGCAGTACCCCTCCCAATGCCGAACTGAAAGCCATCTACGGCATCGACCTGGCAACGGCGCCCTTCGCGCCCTACGTAGATGGCGCGCCCTTACCGGCCACCATCGGGAAAACCCTGCTGCGCGATGTGCTTCCCGACCTCGAAGCGGCCAGCATCTGGACTGCGGAGAAACTCGAAGGCATGGCGGTCACCAGCGACGGCCGGTTCTTCATCTCCACCGACAACGACGGCGTCGACGACGCCACCGGTGAAACCCTGTTCCTGGACCTGGGCAACTGGGAACAGGCGCTGGGCGAGTAAGCCGGAAGCAACTGCCTGACTATCGTGCCCCTCAGCAGAGGGGCACGATACCCAAAATCCCGATCAGAGGTCGTAACCGCGTTCGTCGTGCAGCACCAGGTCGAGGCCCTGGGTTTCCTGGTCAGCGTCTACCCGCAGGCCCACCACCACGTCGACAAACTTCAGGATGATGTAGCTCACCACCGCGGTGTAGATAAAGGTCGACGCCACGCCGGTGGCCTGTACCGCCAGTTGCCCGCCGATGCTGTCGATGCCCGCGGAAAAGCCGTTGCCGCTGAAGATGCCCAGTTGGGTGGAACAGAAAACCCCCGCCAGCAGGGTACCCAGGATACCGCCCACCCCGTGCACCGGGAACACGTCGAGGCTGTCGTCGATTTTCAGTTTCAGCTTGATCCAGTTGGTCGCCAGGTAGCAGATGACACCGGCTGACAACCCGATCACTACCGCGGCGGCGGGGCCGACCGAACCAGAGGCAGGGGTGATCGTGCCCAGGCCCGCCACCATGCCGGTAACGATACCGAGCACGGAGGGCTTGCCGTGGCGAATCCATTCCATCGCCATCCAGGCCAGGGAACCGGAGGCGGCGGACAGGTGTGTCACCAGCATGGCCATCGCCGCGCTGTTGTCGGCGGCCACCGCGGAGCCGGCATTGAAGCCGAACCAGCCCACCCAGAGCATGCCCGCACCCGCGACCGTGAGGGTGAGGTTGTGCGGCGGCATGGCCACGGTGCCGAAACCGCGCCGCGGGCCCATCACCAGCGCGGCCACCAGCGCCGCTACCGCTGCGGTCACGTGCACCACGGTACCGCCGGCGAAGTCCTGCAGGCCCATGTCACCCAGCCAGCCGCCGCCCCAGACCCAGTGGCAGACCGGCGCGTACACGAGGAGCATCCAGATCGCGGAAAACAGCAGCATCGCGGAGAAGCGCATGCGCTCGGCAAAGCCGCCGACAATCAGGGCCGGCGTGATAATGGCGAAGGTCATCTGGAAGATGGCGAATAGCGTCGCCGGGATGCCCCCGTTGAGGCTGTCCATGGTGATCCCGGCCAGGAACAGGTTGCCGAAATCGCCCAGCAGGGCGCCCTGCTCCACCCCGTCGGAACCAAAGGCGATGGTGTAACCGACAGCAAACCAGAGCAGGGACATCAGGCAGGTCAGCGCAAAACATTGCATCAGGACCGAGAGTACGTTCTTGACCCGCACCAGGCCGGCATAGAACAGCGACAGGCCGGGGATGGTCATGAACAGTACGAGAGCGGTCGCCGTGAGCATCCAGGCGGTATCAGCCGCATTGAGTTCACTGGCGCTGGCGCCCGAAGACGCCAGCAGGGTTAACGCCGGCAGGGCCAGCCATGCGATGGGTTTCATAGTCTTCTTTACATTTCAAATTATTATTGTGGGCCACGGCTTGCCGTCACCCTGTTCTGTCGCCGCGGGAAGTTTCCGACGCGCGGAGGCAATCCTGCCACAAACTGGTCGCGAGCGTAAGGCAGTCAGGCGCCCGGAGCCGGAAACAGCTCAGCTGTTCCCAACCCGGACTATCGTCAGCAGGATCGACCCGACCCGGAAACCGAACTTGCTCATGACCGACTCGTTGATGAGCACGTCTTCGTTCACCAGGTACATCCGGTCATCCACGTGGAGGTCTATCGAGCCATCCCGCCAGGGTACGCGGAGCACGTAGTCGAGGAACATGGCGTTGCCCGCCACACTGGCACGGCCCTCCCCGATCACATCCCCGGCGGTGGCCGTATAGTGGCCGTCGGCGTGTTTGCGCAGTGTCCACACCCGGCGCTCGGTTTCCCCGTCAGCAAAGCGAAAATCCTCTTCCAGGGTCCCCGTCTCGCCCTGCCAATGGCCCAGGATGTCAGCGGTGAAGCGGCGAAACACCTTGCCACTGCGGTCCTTGATCACGCCGTGTGCGACCAGTGGCCCGGAGAAGAACGTCCGCGGATCCATTAGCGGCTGGTTACTGGCGTAATCCTCCACTTCCACGGAGGAGCACGCCGCAAGTATCGGCAGGAGCAGGAGGAAAACAACCGTGAAGTAACGCATGGCAGGAAACACCGGCAGCGGGGATAGAACCTTGGTACGCCGGGAAGCCCGGTTCAGATCAACCGGGGCGCTGCGCGGGACCAGGTCCCGGGTCCTGCGACTTGTACTACCCGGGCGGGGCGTCTAGTTTGAACAGACCGATGGGGGTTGCGCGGACCCAGCGTTGTCCGGCGAGAACGTGGGCGTGTTACTCGATGGTCTCGGCAATGGCGAGACCGCAAAAGACGATATCCTGAAGGGGCAATGCTAGCAATGGCTTTACCGAAATCAATCACCTACCTGGCACTCCTCGGAGGCATTCTCGCAACAGGCAGCGTCGGCGCCGAGGGCCCGCCCACCTGGCAGATCGAGGTCGAGGGACTGCCGCTGCTGTCAGGCAGGAATGTCATGCCGCTGAACATGGGCAATATCCGCAAAAGCAACCTGATGGGCGCCAATGCCATCGTGAACTTTTCGCTGGTCGGC
Source organism: Haliea sp. E17 (assembly GCF_048323675.1). Taxonomy (NCBI): domain Bacteria; kingdom Pseudomonadati; phylum Pseudomonadota; class Gammaproteobacteria; order Cellvibrionales; family Halieaceae; genus Haliea; species Haliea sp. E17. The sequence goes on along the minus strand of NZ_JBLWFK010000001.1, from coordinate 569,126 downwards.
GATGCAGACCTGCAAGTTTACGGCGCCCAGGTCTACTACCTCGATTCCGGTACCCGCTGCGACCGGGGCCACGGTTCGCCGGGCACTGGCGAGCTGGTGGTTGGGCGCGACGGGGAGCAGATCCTGGTCTCCGGGAAAATCAGCTGCCAGACGGGTACTGGCGAAGCCGGCATGCGCAGTATTTCGGGCTGGTACCGGGACTAGGGGGCGGCCCGCCCCCGCGAGGGGCGACAGGCAGATTCAGCTTGTCGCCCGCACGCATGGCGGTGCTACGTTACGGAGGCGGGGCCAGGCACAGACCACCTGAACACTCCGTCCCCCCACCACAGGTGCCACAGCTGCCGCCGCAACCGTCATCACCGCAGGACAGGCCGTTGCAACTCGGTGTACAGCTGCTGCAATCCGCCTGGCAGGTTCCAAAGGTGCCGCACTCGCCCACTTCCTCGATGCCGTTGCCACAGACCGGCGCGGGCTCGATGGTGCAGTCATTGGCGCAACCGTCGCCATCCTGGAGATTCCCGTCATCGCACTGCTCGACCGCGGCCCAGACGATGCCATCACCACAGGCCGCGGCCTGGCAGCTGTTGAGGCAGGCGTCGTTGTTGTTGAGGTTGCCGTCGTCACAGGCCTCGCCGGTTTCCACCAGCGCGTTGCCGCAGACCGGCCCACAACTGTATACCGTGGAGCAACTTTCGGTGTCGGCGAGCACCAGGCCCGGGACACACTCGTCCGTCGGGGAAGCCGTGGCACAGGTGGGGGGCGCCACCACTGAGCCAATTTTCAGCGATACGGTGGAGGTATTGGTGTAGACGGCATTGCCCTGGGGTATATCGACTGTGCCGCCATTCGGGTCATTCAGTTCGATCATGTCCACTGCAAGCGCGATGGCGCCCGGAATCTGCAGGCTGCCGGCGATACCCATGCCGAGCCCGGAGAGAATCAGCACGGCCCCCAGCAGGCGAGCGGAGTGCTTGCGCAGCGCCCGGAAACCCAGCCAGGCCAGGGCTATCCCGAGGGGCAGCAGAAGCAACAGGGGGATCGGTACCGCGGTCGCCGCGGGGGCTCCCGGAACCGGCGCGGCGGCCACGGCCGGCCCGTAGGTCAATGTGCCGGTGGATTGCGCCAGCACAGTGCCGGCGAGCGCACATAATACGACCAGTATAAAACTACGTCTCATCCCCCGATTCCCCTTCCCCTGACAGAAAATAAAAATTTATATTGCTTGAAGTAGAACACAACTTCGCGTCAAAGGATAGTAGCCGCCAGCCCGCCACGCAAACACATAACTCAATGAAATTTATGAATTTTTTCAGAACCTGCAGCAACACCCCCGAACCGGGATAGCCGTCCCTGCCCTGTCGGGAAGCCGCTCCTGGCCCCCCTTGCGCAATGTCTCCTGTACACAGTCCACTACCCTGCCCTGCCCTGGTCTGTCACCCGTTCTGCAGGCGCTGCGGGAACCCCGCTACTACCCGAGCGCCGCAAGACCCATTATCATCCGGCCCCTTTCCCGATTAGAATGGCCGGTTTGCCGGGGTCTGCCTCAGGGCCCACGGCACCACCAACGGATATGCCCATGCCCAGGACCCACACGCCGTCCCCATCCGGCCCCGCCGGCAGCCGCCTCGCGCAGCTGTTGGGCGAGCTGGACAAGCGGCTGGCAGGCGCCCGGCACGGCGACTTCGCCGAGCGCCTGGGCCGCCTGTTCGACCTGTCCGACGCCATCGCCCTGGACGGCGCCACCCGGCATAAGCCAGCGGGCCCGTTCAGCCCGGCGGAAAACCTGCTGCAGGAACTGCAGGAGGACCTGCTGGATTCCCGACGTGCGCTGCTGGAGCAGCTGGCGCGCAGCTTCAGGGGTGAAACGGCGCCCTCGGTCATCGCGCTGCCCGCGCCCGGTGCCGGGGCCGCTCCCGGCAAGCGCCCGCCGTTCAGCACTTACAGCAACTTTTACCAGGCACACCAGCGGCAAATGATTGCCGGGGTCGCCAACCTGCGCCTGCGCTGCCGGCGGCAACTGGCTGCACAGAATGCCCGGCTGGCTCACCTGGCCGAACTGGATGCCGTGTTCGAAAGCGGCCTCGCGAGCTATGTACGCCAGGGCTTTGCCGCGCTACCCGGGATTCTGGAGACCCGCTACCGCACACTGTGGCAGCAGCGCGACCCGGAGCAACCTCCCGCCGCCTGGCTGGAGCCTCACAGCTGGCTACAGCAGTTTCGCGCGGAACTGAAAATGCTCCTGCTGGCCGAGCTGGAGGCCCGCCAGGAACCGGTGCTGGGCCTGCTGGAGGCGGCCCGGGAGCAGCTCGCAGGCAGTACCGCCGCAGATAACAGTGGTGGCGCCGACCGCGCGCCTGCCGCGCAAGAGAACCACGGAGTACGCAGCACCCCATGAAACGCTTCCTGTTTGCCGTCCCCTTTGCCGCGGGCGCCCTCGCCATCGTGTGGATTGCCACCCGTTTTCTCGACAACCCGATAGCCCTGGCCGTCACCCTGGTGATCGCCGCCGGTTACAGCCTGGGCCTTTTGGAACTGCTGGCGTTTCGCCGCAACACTGCCCGGCTGGAGGCTGAGCTGGACACCCCGCCCGACAGCCGCGACGCACTGGGCGACTGGCTGCAGGCCCTGCCCGTTTCGCTGCGCCACAGTGTCCAGCGCCGCATCGACGGCCACCCGGCGCCACTGCCCGGCCCGGTCCTCACCCCCTACCTGACCGGCCTGCTGGTCATGCTGGGCCTGCTGGGCACCTTCGTCGGCATGATCGTGACCCTGCAGGGCGCCGCCACGGCCCTGAATGGCAGCAGTGAACTGGCCGCCATTCGCAGCGCGCTTTCGGCGCCGATTGCCGGCCTCAGCCTCGCCTTCGGCACCTCCATCGCCGGGGTCGCCGCGTCGGCGATGCTCGGCCTGTCCGCAACCCTCTGCCGCCGCGATCGCCTGCTGGTATCGCGCCGGCTCGACAACCTCTGTGACAGCGCCCTGCATCCGTTCTCGATGGATCACCAGCGCGCCGCCGCCTACGCAGCGCTGCACCAGCAAACCGCGGCGTTCCCGGCACTGGTCGAGGCCCTGCAGGGCCTCACCGGGCGCATGGAGCAGCTGGGCAGCGAACTGCGCGACACCCTGACCGACAACCAGCGCAGTTTTCACGCCAGCGTGCAGGACCAGTATCAACAACTGGCGCAATCCGTGGCCCAGTCCCTCGACAGCACCCTGGCCGCCAGCAGCCGCCTGGCGGTGGAGAACATCCAGCCCCTGATGGCGCAATCCATCGCCAGCCTCAGCCAGCAGGTCGAGGGCACTCACCAGCGCCTGGTCGACCTGAGTGAGCAGCAGCTGGGCCAATTGACCCGTCAGTTCCGCGAGACCACCGAGTCCGCCGCCGACCACTGGCGCAGTGGCCTCGATACCCACCAGCAGACCAGCGCCCGGCTGGTGGAGGACTTCAGCACCTCGCTCCGCGAGCACCAGGCGAGTTTCCGGGCCGATGGCGAGCAGCTTGTCAGCAGCCTGCGCGACGCCCAGCAAGCCCTGGCAGAGGACAGTTCCCGGCAACTGCAGGCCGTCAGTGAGCAGTTCCGCCAATCCAGCGAGGACAGCCTGCAGCACTGGATGGAACAGCTGGCCAGCCAGCAGGACGCCAGCCAGGCAGCCCTGCAGCAGGCGAACGCGCTACAGCAACAGCAGGCCGAACAACAACGCCACCAGCTAGAAGCGGCGACCGCCCACTACAGCGCGGCCGTCGAACAGGCCGCCAGCCAGTGGCTGGACCAGGGCCGGCAGCAACACGCCGCCAGCGGTGAACTGGCGCAACTGTTGCGCTCGGCCATCGCCGAACACAGCCTGCAGTTCGAGACCGGCGCGGCCGCCCTGCTGGATAGCCAGCGCCAGGGGCTGGGCGAACTGCTGGCCGCCCTGCGCGGCGAACTCAGCGCCCTGCGCGACGCCGAAGCCGAACGCGGCGCCGCCGCCAGCGATCGACTGGCCGGGCTCGAGGGCACTGTCGCGGAGCACCTCGGCCGACTCGGCAGCGCACTGGAGGCGCCCATGACCCGGCTGATCGAAACCGCCTCGGAAACCCCGAAAGCCGCCGCCGAGGTCATCAGTCGACTGAACGAAGAAATGGCCCGCAACAGCCAGCGGGACAACCAGCTGCTCGAAGAGCGCCAGCGCATCATGCTGGAGCTGGACGCATTGCTCAGCGAGCAGCGCGCTACCGCCGCCGCCCAGCGCGACGCCATCGAGACACTGGTCACCCGCACCGGGGAAACCCTCAGCCAGGTGGGTGCAACCTTCAACCAGCAGGTCAGCGCACAGGGCGGGCGGCTCAACGAGATGGCGGGCGACCTCAGCGGCAGTGCCGCCGAGGTGGCCAGCCTCAGCGACGCCTTCGGCGCAGCCGTTCAGGTCTTCAGCGAGAGTAACGACAAACTCCTCGACAACCTGCAGCAGGTAGAGGCGGCACTGGAAAAATCCGCCGCCCGGGCCGACGAGCAACTGGCCTACTATGTCGAACAGGCCCGCGAAGTCATCGAACTGAGCATGACCTCCCAGGCAGAGGTGATCAACGCCCTCGGCGCCCTGCCCGGCCGGGATGGCACCCAGGCCGGGGCCGGCTGATGGACGAGCTGCACGATCACGAGTCCCAGGCCTCCCCGGTCTGGGCTGTCTTCTCTGACCTGATGGCCGCCCTGGTCGGCATCCTGGTGCTCATACTGGTCTGGGTGATCGGCATCCAGCTGGAGCTGAACCTGTCGCTGGAGCAGGAAAAGGAAAAACGGATCGCCGAGGAACAGCGCCGCCTGGCGCTGGAACAGGCGCTCGCCGACCCGCTGGCCAGCGGCCGGATCACCTTCCGCGACGGCCGCATCGGGATCAGCGGCAGCGTCCTGTTCCAGCTCAATTCGGACCAGCTGGAGCCGGAGGGCGAACTGCTCCTGCGGGACCTGGCCAAACCCCTGGAGGTCTATCTCGAGCAGCACGACGAGATGCTGATGGTCAGCGGCTTCACCGACGACCTGCCGATACAGCGCGGCAACCGTCGCTACGAGGACAACTGGGGGCTTTCCGCCCAGCGCGCGCTCACCGTAACCCGCAGCCTGATCGAACAGGGCATGCCCGCGGACCAGGTGTTTGCCGCGGCCTTCGGCCCGCACCAGCCGGTGGCGCCCAACGACAGCGACGAGCAGCGGGCCAAGAACCGCCGGGTGGAGCTGACCACGGTACCGCGGCGCGACGGCTCAGTCCCGGAGAATGCACCAGGCGCCGCAGAGGCTGGCAATGGCTGAAGCGCAGGCGCAGTTGCAACTGGCCGAACTGGTCGCGGAGATCGCCCAACTGGCGCAAAGCGGCGCCAGCCGCTTCGACCCGGCGCGATTCTGTTTCCTGCAACGCCAGGCCGAACGCCTGCAGCAGCAGCGCTACTGCAGCCAGCGCAGCCTGCAACGCCTGGCGGAGGCCCTGGCGGACTACCGCCAACGCCTGCAGGCGGCTCGCGACCAGGCCGGACAGGCCCTCGACGCCATCACCGATACCGGGCTGCACGCATTGTTCGATGCCCAGGACTTCCGCGCGCTGTTGCGGCGACTGCGCCGCCCGCCGGTTTCTACCCCGCTGCGGCAACTGGGCCAGCGCAGGGTACCGCTGGAAGATAGCCCGGCCAGGTCAGGCAACCCTCTCCAGCTAACCTTAAAGGCCCAGGAAAGTGCCCTGCTGGACACCCACAGCACCACCAGCCCCACGGCACAGGCACCGCGTGAAATCAGGGCCCTCGGGCGCGCCCGGGCCGCCCGCCGGGAACGCCACCGCCGCGAGCGCATCGCAAACGCCCTGACCCGGACCCCCAGCGATGCCGGGCCCTTGAATTCCCACCGCCTGGTGACCCGTGCCATCCGCACCCTGCAGGACCTTTCGCCCGCCTACCTCGACCATTTCATCAACCATGTCGAGACCCTGATGGAACTGGAAAAACTGGCTAACAGGCGCTCCGGCTGAGCGGGGCCTGGGCATGAGTGCGCAAGCTGGCGCGCTTATGCCGCGTCCAGCAGTCGCTGCCGGGAACGGCGATGCTGCAGGCGCTTGAGGTAGTGGATTCCGCCGGTTGCGCAGAGCCAGAACAGCGCCACGCCCACCAGCAGGGAAAGCAAGCGATAGACAGTGTGCATGCCAAAACCGGAATGCAGGGGATACAGCTGGTTGACCAGTTTGCGGACCGCGCCCACCTGGTCAGAGCGCTCGGTGACCACGATGTCGCCCGAGCGCAAACCGACCTGTACCGAACTGCGCCCGTTGAGGTGCCATTCACCCGGCAGGCGGAAACGCACTTTCAACTGCGCTTCCCCCTGCTCCGTCCCGATGCGGATATAGGTGGGCCAGCCATCGGCCATCCGCGACCGGGCAAGCTGGTAGGCGGCCGCCACGCCACCCGGTGCCCCACTGCCGGCGGCTTGCTGCTCGGTATGCGTGGCGGGCGGCGGCAGGATCGGCCGCACCAGTTTCTGCCACAACATCAGCGCCCCGGTCAGCAAGACCAGCGCCAGCAAGGGACTGGCCAGCGCCCCGGCATGGCGGTGGTACTGCAACAGCTGGGAGAGGCGAACGCGGCGCGGCAGGACCCAACGCCAGCTGAACTTGCGCCGCCCCGGCCACCACAGCAGCAGGCCGCTGACACAGAGAAACAGCGCCAGCACGGCAGCGGCCAATAGCAGCATCTCGCCCCACCGGGCGGCAAACAGGTCGACATGCAATTCGCGAACGAGTTCGACAGCACGCAGGAACCACAGGCGCTCCCGGTAGGGTTCCAGGCTGCCCAGGGCGAGCAGTTCCAGGCCCTCGGGGTGGCGCAATGTCCAGTACGGTTCCAGCGCACTGGGCGCCTTGAGCGCGAGCGCCTGGCCGGGCTCGCCGCTGGAGGCGATCTGCGCCAGTTCGCGGGCGATACTGTCGTGCCCATAGCCCGCCGGGAGTTGCGCGTCCGGTGTCACCACCAGCGCGACCAGTTCCTTCTGGTAAACCAGCAAGGTGCCGCTCGCCGCGGCCACCAGCAGGACCAGCAGGCCACCCAGGCCGGCCCAGAGGTGCCAGCGCCAGAGCCCGGGTGGCCGCTTCCTGAGCGGGCGAGCGGCTGCTTTTCCCACGGGGCTAGCCTTTCGACCGCCCCTAGAAGCTGTACTGGTAGGCGAGGGAATAGCTGCGCCCGATGCCCTTGAAGTAGCGCAGGTCGTTGGGACTGCTCTGCGAGTAGTAACTGTAGTAATCGGTGTTGGTCAGGTTCTGCACCGACAGGTTCAGCACGCCGCCGAAGGCTTTTACATCGGTGCTGAAATCCACCGTGGTATAGCCGTCGAATTCGTTGACCGTGGTGCCGCTGCTGTCCTTCACCGAGCGATCGAGCAGGTAGTTGAGCTGCAGGCGCGAGTTCACCCGATCGTTCCAGCTGTGGTCCCAGCTCAGGTTGAGGCGGTCGGGCGCGACGTTGGTGCCGTCGAGGTCCGAATCCACCTTGCCGTCGTCGTCGGAGTCGTAGCGGCCGTCGATCTCGGCGTAGCGCAGGCCCAGCAGGTCGTTATCGGTGGCCGCCCAGCGCACACTGGCCTCCAGGCCGTCGATCTCGGTTTTCTCCCGCTGCACGGTATAAATGCCATCGGCGCCGCGCTGCAGGCGCTGACCGTAATCCGAATCCGAAATGTAGTAGCTGACTTCGACCTCGACGGTGCCGTTGTCGAATTCAATGCCGAACTCGCTGTTCTCGGTGAGGATCGGGGTGAGGTCGAGGAAGGTCTCCACGCTCTGGCCCGGCTCGTCGATACCGCGCAACACCCGGCCCACGTCGGGCATGGAATAGGCCTCGGAGTAATTGGCGAATACCCGCCAGGCATCGGTGAACTGGTAGGTGCCGCCAATGTTATACAGGGTCTCGGAGAAGTCCGGTTCACCGCCCTGCACAAACTGGCTGCCGTAGGTGTACAGGGTGGTGAAGTCGTCCACCTTGAGAGTCGATTTCTCGTGGCGGATACCCGCGGTAACCGTCAGGTCCTCGATCGCGGAAATCTCCACCTGGAGAAACGGCGCGTAGTTTTCATAGCGGGTTTCCGGCACCCAGGAGCGGCCGGTCTGGATCAGCGCCTGCCAGGTTTCGTCCTGCAGGGCATCGAGGCCATAGACCAGCGACAGCGGCAGTCCCGCGACCTGTGACTTCGACAGGGTCAGCTTCATGCCGAGTTTTTCCGAGTTGTTCTGCGACTGGTCAATCAGGTTAGCGCCGTAGGCCGGGTCCTGGAAGGTCGCAATGGGGGTAATCTGCGCGCCGTAGGTGGCCTCGAAGTCCTGCCGGTAAAACTGCAGGCGCAGGCCCTGCCCGAGGAACGACTCGTTTTCATAACCGAGACTCAGCGTGGTGACCTTGTTGCGCGCGCCCTCCGCGGGCAGGTCGGTTTTCACCGCGCCGCTGGGGATGCCCGCGTCCACGTCACCCGGCACCGAACCCCACTCGTGGTTGCTCTCGATATCGTAGCGGTTGGCCATCAGTTCCACGCGCTGGTCGTCCCAGTTGTAGCCGGTTTTCAGGAACAGGTCGAGGGCCTCGGAGTCCATGGTGTCGCCCTGGGTATTGTCGACGCCAATCAGTTCGCCGTCGGCATCGTAGGCCATGCCGGTACTGCGGTAATCGACGCCGGCCAGCACGTCCGCTGCGCCAAAACTGTTGGACAGGCTGTAGGCGACGCCGTAATCCCCGCTCTCGCTCAGGCTCTCGGTCTGGAAGCTGCTGTCCACCCGGACATGCTGCTGCAGTTCCTCGGTGGGGCGTTTGGTGATCAGGTTGATGACACCGCCCGCGGCACCCAGGCCGTGGATGGCGTTGGCGCCGTGCAGGACCTCGATGCGTTCCAGCATCGAGGGCGCAATGGTGTGGCCGTCGCGGCCGCCATTGCGCAGTGGGTTCGACTGGGGGACACCATCGATCAGGTACAGTGGCTCACGGCCGCGCAGGGTCTCGCCGGCACTGGTCATCTTCTGCCGCGAGGGCGAGTAGCTGGGCACCAGGTTACCCAGCACCGTGGAAATATCATTGTGGATGGCCAGTTGTTGCTGCAGTTCCACCTGGTTGATCACCGTGACCGTGTTGGGCACCGTGCTGAGGGGTGTTTCCACCCGGTTGGCAGTGACTATCACTTCTTCCGTCAGTTCGCCCGCGGTAGCGGAAGCGGTCAGCAGCGCCAGGCAGCTGGACACCAGCAGGCTGAGCGGGAGTTTTTGGCAATGCATTGGTGATCCTTGCAGAAACAACTGGTAATGTGGGATGACCAATATGCTAAACGTAATGATAATCTTTATCAATAACTTTACGGGAGCAAGGCAGTAGCGAGGCAGCGAATGGATTACCGGTTCTCGCGCGCCCCACTCGCCCTTACAATCGACGATCAGGTACGCAAGGCAATCGGGGTAGACGATGTATTACGGGGAACGGCTGAACAGCATCAGCCACCTGGTCGGCGCGGTCGGCGCGCTGATCGGTCTGGGCGCCCTGCTCGCCCTCGGCATCCAGAGCCACGACCCCACAATTATCGTGGGCTACACCACCTTCGGCCTGACCATGGTGCTGCTGTACACCATGTCCACCCTCTACCACAGCTTCCGCGGGCCGCGCCTGAAGCGGATCTTCCAGGTTCTCGACCATGTCTCGATCTACCTGCTGATCGCGGGGACCTATACGCCCTTCATGCTGGTCAGTATGCGCGGGAGCAACGGCACCGCGATACTCGCCCTGGTCTGGACCCTGGCGATCATCGGCATCGTCTCGGAGCTGTTTTTCAAGGGCCGCGCGGTCAAGGTCATCCAGGTAGTGATCTACCTCGGCATGGGCTGGGCCTGTTCCCTGGATTTCACCAGCCTGAAGGCCGCGCTGCCGGCAACGGGATTCAACTGGCTGGCGGCTGGCGGCCTCGCCTACACCATCGGGGTGGTGTTCTATATCCTGGACAAGGCCAGCCGGCTGGATCACGCCCACGGCATCTGGCACTTCTTTGTGCTGGTGGGTTCAGCCTGTCACTTTGTCGCGGTGTGCGGTTATGTCAGGTAGAACCCGCCACCCAGGCCGGTGATTCTACGCGCTGGAGTTTTCTGGCTGGCGGACCTGCATCATACCCGCAAGGACCTGCGCATGGGTCAGGGCTTCGATCCCCTCATCAGTCAGGTACCCGCCATCGGGCTGCGACACCAGGCCCTTGGCGTACAGGCTGCGACAGGCAGTGACCACCTCTTCGCGGGCGGTGGAATGCACCTTGAGGCCATTTCTCATACTGCTGTTGTCAAACTGCAGCAGAAAATTCAGTTCTTCGATTGCATCGGGGGCAAATAACATAAGCGGTCCTCATGATTATTATTCCGGTATTGTACCTACCCGGTGCATGAACCCGCTACAGCTATCCTGTCGCTACTTCCGGCGGGAAAAATAACGCCTGGCCAGCACCAGTATCCCGAGCGCCATTGCACCCAGGCCAAACACTGGCAGGGCCGGCACCTGCTCGACTGTTGCCGCCGGCGCGGCAGGGGCGGCACCGGGAGGCGGAGGCGTTGCATCTGCATCGCCAAAGATCGAGAACGCGGAAAGGTCAGTTCCGTCATTGGGATGCGTGTCGTCCCAGATGGTAATCGTCCACTGCCCCTGCAGGGGAATGCCGTTGAAGGCAGAAAGCGGATTCTGCGGCGCAAAGGTACCGGCTGTGGCGCCGTCGACGAGGGCCGAGGCTGCAAGGTCGGCGCCGCCATCAGAGAACGTTGCTGCCAGGGTCGCTATATTGCCGACCCCATCGGCCTGCAGGTCCATCAGGACCACGTCGACGCCGCCGTGGGAGATCTGCACAAACACGTTGTCCCAGTAGCCAGCCCCCCCATCGCCCGTTGTATCGAGGGAAACCCGTACGCCAAGTGAAGTGATATAGCCTGTATCGGCGATATCGAAATTGAGCACCACCGGCGAGGTATCGGGGACGTCGACATTGTTGGCGGAGGGTCCGGCAACATCAAAGGGTGCGGCGTAGGCATGCAGTGGCACCAGCGCCAGTGGCAAGAACAGGGCGCGGCAATGCGCGATGAGTGGCTTCCTGCTTGTCATGGTTTTTTCTCCTGTTCGTCGGCGCGTTGCCAGTATGCCGGCAATAGTGATTTAAAGGTGTCAGGGTTTTAACAGGGCTCAGATGCCCTCATCTCCTTCATCGCCCTCGTCACCGTCATCATTACCTTCGTTTCCTTCGTCGCCCTCGTCATCCTCATTCCCCTCGTCATCTTCGTTGCCTTCGTCAGCCTCGTCACCCTCGTCGCCCTCGTCGCCTTCGTCCAACTCGTCGCCTTCATCGCTTTCGTTGCCTTCGTCGCCTTCGTCGCCTTCGTCGCCTTCGTCGCCTTCGTTGCCATCGTCAGGCATTATCTCGTCGCCCTCGTCGCCCTCGTCATCCTCATTCCCCTCGTCATCTTCGTTGCCTTCGTCAGCCTCGTCACCCTCGTCGCCCTCGTCACCCTCGTTGCCTTCGTTTCCCTCATCCGCTTCATCGCCCTCATCATCTTCATTGCCTTCGTTGGCCTCGTCGCCCTCGTTGCCGTCGCTCCCTTCGTCGCCCTCGTCGCCCTCGTCGCCTTCGTCGCCCTCGTCGCCCTCGTTGTCTTCGTCGCCCTCATCGCGCTCGTCGCCTTCGTCGCGCTCGTTGCCCTCGTCGCCCTCGTCGACGTTGTCGTCCTCGTTGCCCTCGTCGCCTTCGTTCAGCTCATCGCCTTCATCACCCTCGTTGCCCTCGTCACCTTCATCGCCTTCATCGCCTTCATCGAGCTCGTCATAGGCGTCGGTTTCGCTGGGGTCATCGATACCGGTGACTTCCTCGAAAGTCGTCTCGGGTACTACGGGATCGGCCTGGGCGGGATCGGGTATGGGCATGTTAGGTCTCCTTTTGTTGTCGCACCTGAAGAGGGACAGGCGTGGTTACAGCAAATCTTGCGATGAAAAACCGGAACTTTTCTTGTCCGGGCTGCGTTATTCTTCCTGAATATTATTCAACTTGTTTTTATAACATCGCCACTTGGATTCTGCCAAGTGAATACCCGGAATTCACCTCACTCAGGAACGGGTCCTGTACCTGCCCGCGAGACCAGGGCATCAATTGCATCGGCACCAATTCCGGTAAAGGCCAGGACCAGGCAAAACGAAACTACCGCGATAATTCCCAGGGCCATTGGCCACACCAGGGACCATGTAGCGCGCCCAGGGCGTGACTGCAGCACTTCAGGGGGTGCGTGGCTATCCCGCTCAATCATGCATCGCGCGCTCCCGTTTCTTTTCCAGACTGACATCTTCGGCGAGCACACCACGCTTCAGGAAATAGCGCCTGTCCGGCTGAAAACCCGCTATCGGCACGCGGGAGGCCAGCAGGAGGGAACCGCCATTATCCACCTGGCGAGCCGCAACTTCGTTCAGCAGGCTGTCCGCGCCACCACTGGTAACTAGTGCATCGGGCTCGTCGATCAACAGCAGTTGCGGACTTTGGTAGAGCGCCCTGGCCAGCCCCAGGCGGTAGCGCTGCCCACGGGAAAACGGCTCGGCACGTGGACCTATGCGTGTCTGGTAACCCTGCGGCAGGCTCGCAATAGCGTCGTGTATCCCCGCCTGCCTGGCGGCTGCGACAACATCCGCCACGACCAGGTCCGGATCGAAACCGGCAATATTTTCCTCCAGTGTGCCGCTGATGAATTCGACCGTTTCGGGCAGGTAGCCAATATCCCGCACCGGATATCCGCGATTACGCCCTGGGCCTTCAGGGGGCCGGTACCTGACAGTGCCGGACACCGGCGCATACCTGCCCATAATGGTTTCCAGCAGCACAGTCTTACCACTGCCGGAATGTCCATTGATCTCCACCACGAACCCGGGCCCGACTTCGAGATCAATGGCATTGAGGACTCGTTGACCGGGTGAGCCTGATTTCACGACCACGCCCGACAGGTACAGCCCCCCCACACCGCCTTCCCCGGGGCTGGCGCCCCCCGCCGGATTTTGCCGGCCAATTATCCGCTGGAGATTTTTCCAGCTGACCATTGCCCGGCGAATCGAGGGGAACTCCTGGATACAATTCTCCACAGGCACCAGAACCCGGACAGCGAGAAACATACTCGCGATAGTAGCGCCCAGGGACAGCTCGCCCCGCAGCGCCAGGTACGCGCCCGCCGCCAGAACGGAGTACTGGATCAGGGAGCGAATCTGGCGGGAAAAAACTGAAAACAGGGTATTCCAGTCAGCGCGGGCAACTGACAGGTCCCGGGATACTCGCCTCGATTCAAGCCAGCGGGTATTGAAGGTCCGCGAGAAACCCAATGCGCGGATCACGCTGGCGGAGGTCATGATCGAGTCTTTCAGGTCGTTGATATTGGTCCGCGCGGCGCCGGACTTTTCACTCACCCGGTCCAGTGCGCAAGACCGCACCCACGCCAGTACCAGCAGCCCCAGGATACCGCAGACCACCGCCAGGCCGAGCAGGGTATGAAAATAGAAAACGACTGCCAGGAACACCGGCACCCAGAGGGAGTCCAGGACGGTGATCATCGCGCTGGAATGCAGGAATCCGCGAAGATTGTCGATGTCATTCAGGCCGGCAACCGGCTTGCGTGCCTGCCGTGAATAAAAACTCTGCAATGGACTCGCCGCGAACAGGTAGGTTTCAACTTCTTCCTGAAACTGGGCACCCAACCGGGCAATGATGCGCCTCCTGGCGTAATCGACAATACCCATCAGCAGGAAAAAGGACGCCACCAGCAGGAACAGCCTGAGCAGAGCGTCGGTCGATCCGGAGGGCAAGACCTTGTCGTGGATCAACAGGATAAAAACCGGCCCCGTCAGTCGAAGCAGGTTGCAGACGAAACTAAAGACCATCGCAACGCCGAGGATCAGTAACCAGCGACGCCGGTATACAAGGACTTCCGCACCGGTCCCGGTTTCACGCCAGGCCGCCGATGGGAGCGTCATTTCTTCTTGTGCTGGGAAAGGTTGAAACTGATGATGACGCGCTCCGCGTCACTGCCCGAAGCGTCACTGTTGTTGAGACGTACGCTGTGATAGAGCCAGCTGGGAAAGATGATCATGCGGCCGGCCCTGGGCATGTAGTTCACCTTGGTCCAACACTCCCTGGGCCTTTTCGTATCGGCAAGAAACCTGGCCTGGTTCATCAGGTTTACCGTACGCGGCTCGATAAACTCGATGTTGCCGGAGTTTTCCGGCGCCTGCACATAATAGACGCCACTCCACAGGCATCCGGGATGCACGTGGGCGATATTCAGGCTGCCGGGCGGATTGACGATAGCCCACATGGTGCCGATGCGCAGTTCGTGCCTGTCGGAATAACCCAGTTCGAGTGAAATGCGCGCACTCACCGAGTTGACCCGCGCCACCATGCCAGCAAACGCCTCGGACCTGTGCAGGTAATTCTTGCTGTGCCACCCGCCAAGTCCACTCACGTTGGAACGTGTGATCCCCGTGTCGTCCTGCGACCTTTCGGCCCGAATCGCCGAAAGCAGGTCACCGTTCAGGCCCTCGCAGTCGGCGAGGTCGGACTGGAATATCAGGGTGGGAAAATAGGATGATTTCTTGAAATTATCATTTTCAACCAACACTGTTCCCCCGGGGCCAATCGCTTTGCAAATAGTAGCAGTGCCTCGAGTTTACAAAACTTCTGCGGTGTGCGGAACTCCAGGCCGGCCCGACGCAAGATACCTGTGGCAAGTCGGCACTCAGACGGTAATAATTGTGCCTGATCATCAAGCCTTCCCGCTTTGCGGAAACCACCCAGACCTACGGAGTATCCAGTGAGCAGCATTCATTTTATCGGCGGCGAAAAAGGCGGCGTCGGCAAGTCGGTCGTCTCGCGCCTGCTATCCCAGTACTTTATCGACAACGGCCAGACCTACCTCGGGCTGGACGCCGACCAGTCGCACAGCACCCTGACCCGTTTCTACCCGGAGTTCACCCGCAGTATCGTGATCGATTCCTTCGAAAGCACCGACCAGATCATGGAGTCTGCCCTGGAGGATGACCTGCAGATCGTCGTCGACCTGCCCGCCCAGAGCGAGCGCTTCCTGGAACGCTGGCTCGAGGAAAGCGGCGTGCTGGAACTGTGCGGGGAGACCGGGACCAGCTTTTACTACTGGTATGTCGTGGACGACGGCAGGGACTCAGCGAGCCTGTTCCAGCGTTTCATGGGCAGGTACAGCGGCCAGCTGAACTGCATCCTGGTCAAGAATTTCGGCTGCGGCGGCAACTTCAGCGCCGTCGAGGATGTTGTCCGGGACAGCGGCAGCGCCGCCGCCCAGGCCAGCCTGCCGGGCCTGCACGCGGAAACCATGCGCAAGATCGACAACCTGAGCTTCAGCTTCTGGGCGGCGCAGAACCTGAAAGACGACAGCGGCGGCCACCTCAGCCTGATGGAGCGGCAGCGCGCCCGCATCTGGCTCAAGAAGGCCTACCAGGAAATCGGCGCGGTATTTGCGTCGTTACCGCAAAACGCAAACACCTGATCCCTGCACTGCCCCGGCCCCTACCAGGGCAGTTCAACCTCGAACTTGATGGCGTTCAGTTGCGCGGGCTGCTTGTCGATACTGCCGAGGAATTTCTGCCAGCGCGGGTCCAGGTGAAGGTTCCTGAACAATATCTCAGCGACAATGTCGGCAAGGCCGGGATCGTTATACTCGACGGCCTTGTCGAGCCAGGCGAAGGCGGCGTCGTTATCACCACAGTAGGCCAGGGCGTAGGCAATGTTGTACGCCCACTGCTGTTCGTATTTTTCCGTAAGCGTTGCCCGGGCCGCTGCCGAGGCTGCATCGTCCCCACGCGCGTGCTGGACCATCACCAGGCCGAGCAGGCGATAGGCTTCCCCCGGCTCCAGCATGGCCGCCGCCAGCGCGGCCTCTGTGTTCCCCTGCAACATTTCGGCCGTGGCGATAAAGGTATGCACGCCGAGGTAGTCGGGGGCCAGCTGCAGCACTTTCTGCAACTGCACGATGGCCTCCTCCCAGCGGCCGGCGGACAGGTAGGTAAGGCCCAGGTTGTAGACCGCTGTGGGGTCCAGGGGATCGCGGGCCACCTGGTATTCGACCAGCCGCAGGGCCTCATCGAGGCGCCCCAGTCCTTTCAGGAGGAGCGCGGCATTGCCCACCACGCCGGTATCCGTGGGCGCCAGTGTCAGCGCACTTTCGTAGTAATGGGCGGCGGCCGGGAGATCGTTATCAAACCACATGGCTACCCAGCCCAGGTAGGCATAGGCACCGGCACTCGCCGGATCCACAGCCAGTGCGCGCTGCGCCGCTTCCCTTGCCTCGGCAAAGCCCGTTGCAAATGGCACAAATCCGTTGGTTGCCTGGTTGCTGTAATTCACCGCCAGTCCCACCCAGGCGGGTGCGTAAGCCGGGTCAATGGCGAGCGTCTCGAGGTACAGTGCGTTGGAGCGGGCGAGGTTTGCCTCGGAGATGCTCCTGCCCACGTGGCGGGCCTGCAGCGCGAGCGCGTAGGCGCCCGGGTCAGTCACCGACACCCGGGGCATTGCCTCCGACAGGCGCAGCTTCAACAGCCTGACCGTCTGGCTGGCGATATCATCCTGGATTGAAAAAATATCGACGGCATCGGTCTCGTAAGTCCTGGACCAGAGGTGACTGTCCGACCTCGCGTCGATCAGCTGGGTGGTGATCCTCACCCGCTGCGCCGACTGGCGAACGGAGCCCTCGAGCACATAGGTCACGTCCAGTTCATCGGCGATCCGGGACACCGGCAGTTCCCTGTTTTTGTAGGTAAATGCAGTTGTCCGGGAAATGACCCGAATGCCCGGGATCTGCGCCAGCAGGTTGAGGACTTCCTCGGTGATACCGTCGGAAAAATATTCCTGGGCGGGATCGCTGCTCAGGTTGACAAAAGGTAGAACGACGACTGACTTGTCCCCGTAAGCCTCGCGCAGGGCCTCGCTGCGACCGGCGTCGCGCGCCGTCGCAATTGCCCGGACATGCTCTTCACTTTGCGCAGCCTCAAGCGCCGGCGTGAATACGAATTTGTCCAGCGCGAAATAACACACGGCAATGACCAGCAGGACGAGGATCAGGCGGTCGAAAAACTTTCCCTGGTAATGCGCGAGTGTTGCGGACTCCGGGATCGCGTCTTCCCGGCGCAATCCCTCCGGGGTCAGGCCAAAAGTCCAGGACAGGATAAGCGCCGGGAAAAAGCCGATTGCAAGGATAATCACCACGATACGGGCAGGTGTGTCGCCAAAGCCAAACAGTGGGAAAACGGTCTCCGCGACCTGCACAAGCAGCCACGCGCAGGCGAGGTACAACCCGGCTGTACGAATCACATTGCGACGAATGAGTTCAGAAACCAGCGACACAATTCCACCACCAACGCAGTGCCTTTCACAGATAGTCGCCGAATCCCGGGCCAAAGGAAAGTACCCGCGGGAATCGCTCAACACGCGCCCAAGATCTTTCCCGAACCTGGCAACTACTACTGTCACTCTTTCCGGCAAGGTGGAAGCAGGCCGGGATGTTCAGTCAGGCTCGAATCTGGCAAATCGCCCGGCCCAACGTCCCCCATGACTTGCGGTTTTGTTTATATCACCTAATCTTTTTTCTTCGTATGTCCGGCGAGGCAGTGCACGGAGGCATGATGTTTACACGACATATATTCGCCGGACTGGCACTACTACTTTGTGCGTCCCAGGTTCTTTCCCAGGCGCGCTCGATAACCTGCCTGGGCCGTCTCGAGCCCAGGGACGGCATCATCAACCTCGCCGGCCCCTCCAATGGCAGTGGCGTTATTCAATCCCTCGACGTCGAAAAGGGCGACTGGGTGGAGGCCGGCGACCGGATTGCGTTGCTCGACACCCACGCGCTCCGGCTGGCGGAAGTGAAGCGCCTCGAGGCTCTGGTCAAGAATGCGCAAAGCGAACTCAAGCGCCAGGAAAACCTGTCCAGAACCTCGGCCACCAGCCGGGTCAACCTGGACGATGCGAT
Organism: Haliea sp. E17; assembly: GCF_048323675.1. NCBI lineage: Bacteria > Pseudomonadati > Pseudomonadota > Gammaproteobacteria > Cellvibrionales > Halieaceae > Haliea > Haliea sp. E17. Next base: position 551,099 of record NZ_JBLWFK010000001.1, on the reverse strand, counting down.
CATGCACCTGGAAGTATCCCAGGCCGAACTGGCCGCTGCCCGCGCCTACCTGGACCTCACCACGATAAGCGCGCCGGTTCGCGCCCAGGTGCTCGACATCCATGCGCGCCCGGGTGAACAGATCGGCACGGACGGCGTGGTGGAACTCGGGCGCACCGACCAGATGTACGTCATCGCCGAGGTGTACGAAACCGACATCGCCAATGTCCACCCCGGGCAAAAGGCGACCATATCCCTGCCCGCGCTCAGCGAACCCCTGACTGGCGTCGTGGAGGATACCGAACTCAGTGTCAGCCGCACCGACGTGATCGGCACCGACCCGATAGCACGCACCGATGCGCGGGTGGTCGAGGTCCGGATCCTGCTGGATGACAGTTCCAGGGTTGCCCGGTTCACCAACATGCAGGTTGAAGTCGAGATCAACCCCTGATGTTCGGCTCGCTTCCGCTCGGCATCCTGCAGCTGTGGCACCGGAAATTCCGCCTGCTCACCGCCACCCTGGGAATCGCCTTCGCCGTCATCCTGGTGTTCATGCAGATGGAGCTCAAGGAGGCCCTCTACGCCAGCGCTGTACGCTATCACGAGGCCCTCGGCTACGACCTGATCATGCTCAGTCCCAAGACGCCGCATATCGTCGCGGCCCGGGGTTTCCCCCGCAACCGGCTGTACCAGGCCCAGGGAATAAAGGGCGTCAGTTCGGTATCGCCGATCTACCTCGGGCAGGCAATCTGGCGCCATCCGAGCGAGCCGCTCAATCGCCGCAGTATCTTTGTCCTCGGCTTCGACCCGGACGACAGGGGCTTCGAAAAGCTGCTCTCGCCCACGGTTCTCCAGCGCCTGCGGCTGCCCTACCAGGTGAGCTACGACCGGCTGGCGCGCCCGGAATTCGGCCCGATCGGGCAGATGATCGACGAGGGCATGACAGTCAGGAACCAGGTCAACGACAGCGAGTTCACGGTCGCCGGGCTGCACGCGATTGGCAGTGGTTTCGCCATCGAAGGCAGCATTTTTACCTCGGACCTGAACTTCCAGCGCATGTTTCCCGAGCGCAGCGCCTCGGTCATCGAGTTCGGCCTTATCCATCTCGATCCCGGCGCCGCGGTAGAGGGAGTTCGCCGGGAAATTCTCGATGCATTGCCGAAGGATATCCGGGTGCTGACCCGCAAGGAGTTTGCCCAGCTGGAAATCGACCACTGGAGCAAGGCGACACCCACCGGTGTGGTGTTCGGCTTCGGCGTGGTGATGGGCCTGTTCGTCGGCGCGATCATCGTCTACCAGATTCTCTATTCCGATGTTCAGGACCACCTGCAGGAATATGCCACGCTGCTGGCCATGGGCTATCCCCACCGCTACCTCAAGGTTATTGTCCTGCAGGAGGCGCTGGTGCTGGCGATTCTCGGCTTCCTGCCGGGGCTGGTCCTGTCCGTGGAACTCTTTCGCCTGACCGCGGAGTCGGCGCACCTGCCCCTGGAGATGTCATTGAATAACGCGCTGACCGTATTTGCACTGACCCTGGGCATGTGTGTTTTCTCCGGCTTGCTCACCCTGCGCCGGTTGCGCAGCGTCGATCCGGCGGAGGTGTTCTGATGTCCGCCGAAGCCCTGATCTCGGTTGCCGACGTCTCCTATTTCTACGGCAATGGCGCGCTGCGCAAACAGATCCTGCACAACATCTCGGTGGATATTGCAGCGGGCGAGATCGTTATCCTCACCGGCCCGTCGGGATCGGGAAAAACCACCCTGCTGACACTGGTCGGCGCCCTGCGCTCGGCCCAGCAGGGCAGCCTCAGGGTGCTCGGCACCGAACTCAACAACAGCGCGGAACGCAGGAGGATCATGGTCAGGAAGCAGATCGGCTACATTTTCCAGCAGCACAACCTGCTCGAATGCCTGTCGATCCGCCAGAATGTGCAGATGTCGCTGCAACTCGATGGCTGCCGCGGCAGCCTGGCGCAATCCCGTATCGATGAGGTTCTCGAGCGGGTGGGCCTCGCGGAACACGGTCACAAGAAGCCCTCCGCCCTCTCCGGCGGCCAGAAGCAACGTGGCGGGATTGCCCGCGCCCTGGTCAACAAGCCCAGGATCGTGCTCGCCGACGAGCCTACCGCCTCCCTCGACAGCAAGTCCGGGCGCGACGTGGTAGAACTGATCCAGTCGCTGGCGCGGGAGGAAGGCACTGCCGTTGTCCTGGTTACCCACGACAACCGGATCCTGGATGTCGCCGATCGCATTCTCCACCTCGAAGACGGCCGCATGAAAACCCTGACCGAGGCGGTCTCCGAGGACACCAGCCGCATGCTCAACCTGCTCGAACGGCACGACCCGAACGCCACCAGCCACCTCGCGGCGCTGGCGCTGGCCCTGGCGCGGGTCGCCTACGCGGACAGGGTCGTCACCGCGGAGGAGCGGGCAAAAATCCGTGAAATCCTTGTCGCAGCCGGCAATCTGTCCACCGCGGAGGTGGATTTCGTGATGGAGTTGTCCCTGATCAACTATATGGGTCACCGGCCTCTCCAGGGAGGCCAACACGGGGACAGTCCCTTCAACGCCGAACACAGTCGCCAGTTCGTCGAATCCCTCTACGCGATCGCCAGTGCCGATGGCGAGGTGAGCGAGGCAGAAATCGGGGAGATTGAAGCCATTGCCCGCGAGTTCGGCCTGCAGGAATTTACCCGCCCCGCCTGAGCCGGTTTCGCGGCGCTGCAAAACACCAGCACACCATGGTAATGCCCCCATTTTCGCAAAAACCTTCAAATCGCCGGGCATAAATGCTCGAATAGGCAGGCGCAACCAACCCGGCACCCCGCGAGGTCACAATGGAAGAAGCACTGGGCGTCAACGTCGACACCATAGAAAAGATCTACAACACCGTCGCCGAATTTCTGGTGAACTACAGCTTCCAGGTTCTGGGGGCCATCATCATCCTGATCCTGGGCTGGATATTCGCCCGCTGGCTCAGCAAGCTCATCGTCCGCTTCTGCGATGGAAAAAAGGTCGATGTCACCCTGGCCAAATTTATCGGCTCCTGCACCTACCTGCTGATCCTGGCCTGCTTTGTCATTATCGCACTGGGCAAGTTCGGCATCTCCGTGGCGCCCTTTGTCGCCGCTGTCGGCGCCCTCACCCTCGGCGCCGGCCTGGCCCTGCAGGGGCCGGTATCCAACTACGGCGCCGGATTCATCATCATCCTCACCCGCCCCTTCGTCGTCGGCAACACGATCAGCGTCGCCGGTATTTCCGGCGTCGTCGAGGAAGTAAAACTGGGCATGACGCTTATGCGCACCGAGGACGACGAATTGATTGTCGTACCCAACCGGCACCTCATCGGCGAGGTGCTGTACAACTCCTTTGAAAACAAGATTGTGGAGGGCACTGTCGGTATCGCCTACGGCAGCGATACCGACATGGTCATCGAGACACTGACCCAACGCCTGCAGGAAATGGATTGCGTCGCCGCAACGCCGAAACTCAAAATCGGAATCGAGGACTTTGGCGAGAACGGGATCATCATCGGCCTGCGCTACTGGGTCCCCGCGAAAAACTATTTCAGCCACAAGTACGCGGTGAACGCTGTGGTCTACAGGACCCTGCAGGAGGAGAACGTTTCAATTCCCTTCCCGCAGCGGGAAGTGCGCATGGTGCAGTGACCTGCTGGTTCCCACGCTCCGCACCGCGGGACACGCCCACCTTTTGGCCTATACTTTGCCTTGACCGGATTGGCTGGATGGCATGTCCCCCAGACCGGCGTATAGCCGGTGTTTCAGTCAATGCGCGCCGGACGGTGGAAAGGTTGTAACCGGAGGGGCAACTGCCGCAGCGAGGCTGGTCATTGCACAGAAAGTATTACGCGTTCATCAGCTACAGTCACCGGGACAGGCGCTGGGCTGACTGGCTGCACCGCGGCCTGGAAACTTTCCGCCTGCCGCGCCGCATGCGGGCGCATTCTGGACGCGCCCTGCCCGCCCGGCTCACTCCCATATTCCGGGATCGCGAGGAACTGGCCAGCGCCGCGGACCTCGGCGCCCGGGTCGAACAGGCCCTGGCGGACTCGGACGCCCTCATCGTAATCTGCTCGCCGGATGCCGCACGCTCGCGCTGGGTCAACCAGGAAGTCCTCGAATTCAAGCGACTGGGCCGCGAAGAGCGTATTTTCTGCCTGCTGGTTGCGGGCGAACCGGGCGCCAGCGAGATCGCGGGACGGGAAGACGAGGAATGCTTTGTCCCTGCCCTGCGCTTCGCCCTCGAAGCGGATGGCGAACTCGGCGAGCGCTCGATCGAACCGATTGCGGCCGACCTGCGACCGGGCGGCGACGGCAGGTCCAGCGCCAGGCTCAAGCTCATCGCCGGCCTGCTCGAGGTCGGTTACGACGAACTGCGACAGCGGGAACTCAAGCGCCGCTACCGGCGACTGCTGGCGATCAGCGCGGGACTCCTGCTGGGTATGCTGCTGACAGGCTGGCTCGCGGTCAACGCGGTGCTGGCGCGGCAGGATGCCGAGAGAAACCGCGAGAAAGCGGAAGAACTTATCGGTTTCATGCTCGGCGACCTCACGCGCAACCTGCGCGCCGTCGGCAGGCTGGATGTCTTCGATGCGATCGGTGACGAAGCGCTACAGTACTTCGAATCGCTGACCGAGCAGGACCTCACCAGCCGCACGCTGGCACAGCGCGCCGAGGCCCTGGCGTTGATCGGGGAGATAGCCATCGACCGTTCGCACCTGGAGGAAGCGGTACGCGCCTTCAGCGAGTCTGTCGAGCAGGCCCGTGCCCTGTCGCAGCGCGAGCCCGCAGAACCGCGCTGGTTGTTACAGCTGGCATCCAGTGAACTGTGGCTCGGCCTTGCCCACTGGCAACAGGGAGACCTGGAAAAGGGGCTGGCACATTTCCGGCAGTCGCTGGCAGTGGCGAATTCTGCGGCCGACCTGAGCCCGGACAACCTGCAGGTTCTCAATGTCCAGTCCGGGGCGCACAACAACATCGCCCAGGTGCTGGAGCGGCGCGGAGACCTCAAGGGCGCGCGCAACGAATACCAGACGGTGCTGTCGCTGCAACAGCGCGTGCTGGCGCTCGATCCGGACAACCCCGAGTGGAAGATCGAACTCGGCTTTGCCTTCAACACGCTGGGCAAGGTGGAACTGCAACTCGGCCACCTGCAGGTGGCGCGCGAGCACTATCGACAGGACCTCGCGCTCAAGCGCGAGGTCCTCGCCTCGAATCCGCAACACCGGCTGTGGCAGCGCTATCTCGCCATGAGCGAAGCCCATATGGCGGAACTGGCGGAGTTCATGGGCGACGTCGACGGCGCTATCGACTATAACGAGCACGCCCTGGACCTGGACAGTGAACTGGTCGAACAGGAACCGGAGCACGTGGGCCGCCGCCGTTCGCTCGCCAGCCTGCAGGTGCGCCGCGGCCGGCTGGCGCGACTGCAGGGCGACCTGCAGGCGGCAGCGAGCTTGCAGGAAGGCGCGCTCCGGGACCTGGCAACGCTGGCCGCCAGCGACAGCAGCGACTACGGCAATATCCACGCAATGGCCGGCGCGCGGCTGGCACTGGCGGACACCCTCGCGGCACAGGGACTAGGGGAAGGAGCGATCACCGCGGTCCGCACCGCGATTACTGAACTACACGCACTGGCCCAGCGGGACCAGAGCAACGTACAGGCCGGGATCGATCTTGCCGCGGGCGAAATCGCGCTCGCGCGACTGCTCGATGCCACAGGCGACACTGACCGCGCCCAAACCCTCTTTACGTCGGCACTGGCGCGCATCGATAGCAACAGCCCCAAAAGCGACCCCCAGGTCCTGCACCTGCGGATCGAGGCGCTTACCGGCCTCGGCCGCAGCGTGCTGGCGCGCAATGCCGCGGCCCGCCTGCTGGCAACCGGCTACCGCCAGCCGGACTTTGTCGACCTTGCCAACACGCTGGGTGTCGCGGCAGATGCGGCCGCCTTGCAGACGGACTGAGGCTGCTATACTGCGAAAACCCGGGAGCATGGATTTACCCGGTTTCCCATTCGTATCAACGACAACGAGGACGTCCCATGAGCGATGACAAACATACGATCGATGTAACCCTTGATACCAGTGCCACTCCGCCCGTCAGCATGAATCCCGAAGAGCTGACGCTCAAAAACAAGAAGACCCACAAGGTCGTCTGGAAAGCGGCCAAGGGGAGTGACAGCTTTACCTTCCAGAGCCTGGAGATTGATTCGAACACCTATACCAATCCCACGGACAAGGGCTCCGCCACGCCGGGCAGTTGCCTGAGCGATGTCGACGTAGCAGACGACAAAATGTCGTTGAAAGACACGGTAACCACGGAGGATGTCACCTACGCCTACGTGGTGACGGTCACGGCGAATGGCAAGACCTACAGCAGCGGTTCCGGCGGGATCTCCCTGGAAGGGGGCTCTGCCAAGATTCGCAATAACGCCTGAGGCGTTCGCGGGAGCCGCCCTCAAGGTATGAGCGTCACCCGCATCTTCATTCAATATTCGCGAAAGCACCTGCCAGCAACTCATCACTCACCGCGATGAGACGGGCGCGCGCTGCGCTGTCGTATGCCTGGGGTTTTGCCTCGGCCTCGACAAAGACGTTGAAGAACTTGCCGGTTCCGACGTCCTCGTCAATCAGCCGCACCAGTGCATCCCTGCCGGTATCCACCGACGAGATCGGCTCCATCCCCGCCTCGATCACCATGTCCGTATCCATCAGGTCGGAGGGATGCATGGCATTGATGACAACACCGCGGGTCGCGAGGTCAGCGGCGAGGTAAAACGTCATCATGACCTGGGCATTCTTGCTCTGGAAATAGGCCTGGGTCCCCGAATAGCCGGTTTCCAGCATCAGGTTGTCGAAGTCGATGGGGCGCTGCCCGGAGGCGACGTTGATGATCCGGCTGGGCGCGCTGGCTTCGAGCAGCGGCAGTAACTGCCTGGTGAGCAGGTACCCGGCCAGGTAGTTCACCTGGAAATGCAGCTCGTAGCCATCCCTGCTCAGCAGCCGCTGCTCTTCGTTGGGCAGGAAGATACCCGCGTTATTGACCAGCACGTCGAGACGCTCATAGTCCCTGAGGATGGCGCTGGCAAAGTTACGGACCTCTTCGAGACTGGCGAAGTCCGCCGGATAGAAGCGCGCGCTGCCCCTGCCCCGGGCCCGGATCTCTTCCACCAGTTCCTCGCCGCGGGCGACATTGCGTCCGTGCACGATGACATGGTCGCCCTGCCCCGCCAGGGCCTTCGCGGTTTCCCGGCCCAACCCCCCGGTGGAGCCGGTAATGAGCACAATACGCTGGCCCTGGGCCGGGACGGCGCTTTCGGCGTAGGCATTGTTGGTAGAGAACATATTGGTCACCAGAAGGATTAACGCCAGTACCAGGTACTGCCAGAGCCATGGAATAGCTACATTCATTGCCTGCCACCCTGCATAAGGCCTCGATAATGTCAGGCTGCAACCCCTGGCGCCAGCTGTCAAGCGAATGCCCGTCGATGGCGGCCTGGATGTATTCACCGGTAAAGCGTGGCGCATTGCAAAAGCCTGGCGTGGTGTTACCCGGAATGATATTTGCATCGATCCGGTGCGAACTGTGAAACCGCGGGGCTCCGATGGCACACGTATCCCTGGGCACATTGCTGCTTCCCACCTGGCTGGTCCTGACAGCCGGAGCACTTGCCTCAATATGCGTCATGCTGGTCTGCAAGCGCATCGTTCTGGTGCGCCTGGTCAGGGTGGCGGATCGCTCCGCCTGGCGCTACGACTCACTCCTGTTGAATGCACTGAGCCTGCCCCTGACCATAGCAATCCTGGTACTGAACCTGTGGGCACTGGATTTTCTCCTGCGCCATTTCGGGGTACGCGAAAGCAGCCTCAACGGCAACGCCGTACTGGTCGCCAGGATTCTGCTGATTGTCGCCGTACTGGTATTTATCGAGCGCCTGTGCGTAGGGCTGCTGCGGATGCATGCGGACGACTCGGACGCCCTGCGCAGCAGCCGTACCATCCTGGTGGGGATTGCCCGCGGCCTGGTACTGGGTATTGGCGCCTTGATGGTACTTGGCACCCTGGGCATTTCCATCACCCCGATCGTCGCCTCCCTTGGCATCACTTCGCTCGCGGTCGCCCTCGCCCTGCAACCGACCCTGGAAAACTTCTTTTCCGGCGTGCAACTGGTGGTCGACAAGCCGATCCGGGTAGGTGACTTTATCGAACTGGAGTCGGGGGAGCAGGGATTCGTCGACAGGATCGGCTGGCGCTCCACCTGGATTCGCATGCTGCCCAACAACACGATCATCATGCCCAACAGCGTGCTGTCCGAATCCAAGATCATCAACTACTTCTACCCCGCCCCGGAGTTGTCGGTACCGGTAGACGTAGGCGTCCACTACAGTTCCGACCTGGAGCACGTCGAGCGGGTCACCCTGGAAGTCGCCCGGCAGGTCCTGCGGGAACACGAATGGGGTGTCGACGACTACGAGACTTTCGTGGTGTACCACACCTTCGACAGCTCCAGTATCAATTTCACTGTCATGCTGCGCGCCCAGGAATACTACAAGCGCTTCTGGGTCAAGTCGGCGTTCATCAAGGCTCTCCACCGGCGCTACAACGAGGAGGGTATTGTGATACCTTTCCCGATACGTGCCGTGAACACGACCCAGGAATCCTGATAGAACCGGGAGAGAACATAATGATAAAACTGGCAATCATCGTCGCCCTGGTAGCCGCCGGCTACTGGTATTACAGCGGCGCCTGGCAGGCAAGAATGCAGACGCCGGAACAGCAGGCACAGGACAACGCCCGCCTTATGGAGCGCTGTATGCGTGAGGAAGGCCGCATGGCAGCCGGTGCGGGACTGGCCGGAATGGCCAGCGAGACCGGTGACCTGCAAACCCTCTGCGCCGACAAACTCGCGCTGCAGATGCGCGACGGTCAATGGATTCCCCGCTGACCGGGAATCACTACGACACCGGGGTTAACCGACAACGCCCCAAATACCTGTTGGCAGGGATATGCAGAAAACAATCCTGATAACCGGCTGCTCCAGTGGCATCGGCGCCGCCATGGCGAGGGAATTCCAGCGGCGCGGGCATCGCGTCTTCGCCTCGGCACGACGGCCGGACGGCCTGGCGCCGCTGGCGGATGCGGGCATCGAAACCCTGCCGCTGGACGTGAACGATGCGGACTCGGTAGCGGCAGCGATGGCGTATATCGGCGAGTGCGCAGGACACCTGGACATGCTGGTCAACAACGCTGGCCTGTCGCGGGTGGGTGCCGCTATCGACCTCGGCAGGGAGGACCTGCGGCAGCAATTCGAAACCAATGTCATCGCCCCGATCGCACTGGCCCGCGCCGCCCTGCCCCTGTTACTCGCCGCCCGCGCTGGCGGTACAGGTCCCCGGATCGTCAATGTCGGCAGCATCGTGGGGCTTTTCACCACACCCTTTACCGGCGCCTACTGCGCGAGCAAGGCGGCCCTGCACGCGCTCTCCGACGCACTGCGCATGGAACTGGCGCCCCTCGGTATCCGGGTGATCACCCTGCAGCCGGGTGGCGTGCTTTCTTCATTTGGCGACAACGCCGAGGCCGGCATCCGCCTGCCACAGGATTCGCTGTACCAGCCGATCGCGGCGAGCATTCACGCCCGCTCCCAGGCGGGACAGCAGAACGCGACGCCGACCGAGGCCTTTGTCGCACCGGTGGTGACGCAATTGCTGGGCAAGCGGCCACCGGCGGTCATCCGCGGCGGCCGCGGCAGCATTGCGCTGGTGTGGCTGCGGCGCCTGCTGCCGTTGCGCGTGTTCGACGCGGTGATGGCGAGGAAATTCGGGCTCGCGAACTGGCAGCCCGGCGGGCGCTGAATCAGACCTCGTTGGTCCAGGAGGGCAGCCCCTCCTCCTCGGTGACGGTTTCTCCCGCCAGCAGGCGCCTGACCATGCCCATGTCGGAGTAATCGCGCCAGTGGCGAATTTTTCCATCCTCGATTTCAAAGATGCCGAGCAGCGGCAGGCGGGCATCGTGGCCGTTGACGCCGACAATGTCGACGCGCTCGGTATAGACCCGGTTTTCCGCCACGCCGAGGTTGCGAATGAGGAAATCACAGGTGTCCGGGAACATGGCCCAGACCCCTTGCGGGCTGGCGAAGTGATCCAGTACCGCCTGCTTGCCGTGGTAGACTTCCAGCCCGACATTCATGAACTCGATGCTCTCCGCCAACAGCGGCTCGAGGGTGCTGGTGTCCCGGTCACTGACATTGGCACAGAACGCGCGGACAATTTCTTCGGGGCTCATCGGCATGGGTGTGGGTCCTCTTTCCGGGGCAGGTCGGCCTGCCGCATGTTTCGTATTATTGTCGTTACTGCGGGTCGGCAGTATCGCCTGCGCCAGGGTCTCACCACACAGGCCGGCCCTCGGGCCAGCCTACCAGTTGCCAGGCCTCCGGACTCTTCCAGGTAAACTCGACATAGTGTCCGAGCGTGGCGCGGCCATCCAGGTAGATAAATACCAGGCTGGGGAGCGGATTCTTCGTGGACCTGGGGCCCTCAAAGGCCAGCGGCAAACCCAGCTGTTCGATCTCCGCACGCATCACCGCTTCGTCATCCCGCCGCAGCGAGATGTGGTGGAAGCGCGGCACCGCGTCGCTGCGATCCTCCGGCAGCATCGTCAGGTAATGGTCCACATACCCGCTCACCGGTTCGATCAGTTCCACGTTGAGCCCGCCGGCCCAGAATGACGCAACCCGGGTCACCAGGGGCTGCAACCCGGTCGGTGTATCGATCACCATTTCCGGATCGAAGCGATCAAAGTGTTCCACGCCGAACCGGTTGCCGACAATCTCCATCGCGCGGTCGAGGTCGTGGGTAACATAGGCATTTTGCATATGGCCGTGCAGCAACATCGGATTCTCCTTCTTACCTGTATTCAGGACTTTAAGAAAGTCCGGACGTCAAACCGGGCGCGGACTACATGCCGCGCCATTCCTGTGCAATCTGGCCGAAGGCCGCTTCCACTGCGTCGCGGCTCCAGCCGTAATCTTCCAGCCGGTAGCTGTAGGAACCGAGTTTATGGCGGGGATTGTCCCGGTCCCACTGGCGCATGGCCGCCTCGCCCTCTGCTGACAGCGGCATGTCGTGAAGCGCATAGACTTCGCGGGCCACACTCAGCGCATCTGAGACGCAGCGGTTGTAGGGTGCGCGTACCAGGCGCAGGCGGTCGCCCAGCTCGCACACCTGACGCTGGTAGCGCTCCAGCTCATAGACCCAGTAGGCGACCAGTTCATCCGCCATCTGCCGCGTGTCATAGGTGTCGAAGGAGTTCTGCATAATCTCCCCCATCATGCGCATGCTCGAACCCATGGTGGATGCGAGATCGCGCTGGGAAATCACGAAGGTCGCGTTGGGGAACACTGAGAGCATTTCCGCGACCTCGCCGGTATGCCCCGGGTTCTTCAGCAACCAGGGCCTGCCGCGCTTGCCGCCGTCCTGCCACTGCAGGTACTGCAGCATTTTCTTCAGCCAGGTCAGCGGCGATACCCGGTCGACCCCGCGCACCCAGTCGAGAAATACCGGGTCCGGCGCGGTGATGTACTGCATGACGTAATCGAAATTGGCCAGCGGCACGAAACTGGATTCATCGGCTTCCAGCGCATTGAACTCGTGCATGATCTGGTAGCTTTCGCCAGTGTTGGTGACCGCGGCCATCATCTGCCTGGTCCACTCGATGCGCGGCGTGGGATCTCCGGCCGCTTCCCCGGGAAACGGGGCCGGGTTGAACATCCGGTAGGTGTGGGTCACCTGCAGGTTGGGATCGGCGGAGAGAAAACGCTGCAACTTGGTCGTGCCACTGCGCGGCAAACCCAGTACCACAATCGGGTCGGACACGTCCTCCTCGAGGATTTCCGGGTGTTGCTGCAGGTCGTTCTCGTAGCGCAGGCGGTTGACCAGGAAACGCACGTTATTCGCGTGCATGCCCATCAAACCGCGGGCCGACATGTCCAGGCGTTCGGGAATTTCCAGCACCTTGCGCAGGTTGGGAATAAAGGAAAGGTCGCTGAATTCCCGCGCCGGCGCCTCGCGCAGCGCGGTCTCCAGCAGCGGCTCCAGGGTGAGCGCGTGTTTCAGTGCGTCGATATCAGTCATGGTCGGCAGCCCCTCAGAAATCGCCGCAGCGCCTGCGGTACACGGAAAACAGGCGCCGCTCCAGCAGGCGCTGGCGTTCCTGCGCCGTGACCTGCGCGGTGCCCGGCGGCAGGTAGTCGTGGACGTTCGCCAGCGGGACCGTCCGGAGTTTCGGCCTGGCCGGCGTGCGCGCGGCGCGGAAGAATCGAAAAGCGATCAGGTGCAGATGCCGCCCGGAGGCATCCAGCCAGTTGGCGACGCCGGGGTCCTTCCAGCTGCAGACGATGCGCAGTTTGCCGTCGGGGTCCGTGTGCACCTGCTGCGTATTCAGGGAGGACATACGCGCCCACCAGTCGCCGGGTTCGTACTGCATCTGGAACAGCGCGGTGTTCCAGTACAGGGAGCCCGGGTCCTCGAACTCGATGATCACCGCTTCATCCTCCGCGCAGCGGAAGTGCCCCGGAAAATAATTGGTGCCTTCGAATGCCCCCGGAATCACCAGTTCGGCGATTTCCTCCGCATCGGCGTCGAGGTGCGCCTGCACCCCGGCCCGGTAGAAATCCGTGTGCACCCGCAGCAGGTCGACCAGGCGATTCAGCCGGGTTTCAGCGCTTGCGCGGTCCAGCAACTTCGCCGGAAAGGACTGCTCATCGACGGTCAGTACCAGGTCGGCGGGATTCTCATTCTCCCAGTCGCCGTAATACTGGCGGCTGTGCAGTTCGCAGGGGCCCTCGGGCAGTTCCAGCCAGAGCGCATCGCCGAGCTGCGCCGGGCGGGTTCGCGACAGAACGATCTCTACCTCGCAATCGGCCGCCAGTTGCGCCGGGTAATCGAAGTTGTTGAGCATCGCGTGGGTTTTCCAGCCGACCAGGTCGCAGGCATGCCCCTGGTAGACCGTCAGCTGGAACACGGTCGCCGAACCGCGGTTGCCGCGTATCCGGTAACTGTAGTCACCGTGTAGTATCGCGGAGTGGTAGACACAGTCCGGGGACGGCAGCTGGAACTGCACCCGGCTGGTCCCGCTCATCTTGGTGAGGTTGGGATTGGCATAGTCGGCTTCCATATAGGCCGCGTGGCCGAAGCTGATATCGCGCAGCAGGTGGCGCAGGGCCTCGTGGGTATCGAGTTCGCGGTCATCACCGGGCCAACCGCTGATATGTTTTTCCAGCTTGTAGCGCATGGCGTCCACCAGCTTGTCCAGCTGCGCACTGGCGTATGCCAGCGCGCCGGCGTCGGTGGAAAAATCTGCTGGTGCGCTGTCGGCGCCGCTCCTGGCGGCAAAGCGCTCCTGGGCCATCGGTGTTTTGGAGTCGGTCATGGGTACTTCCCCGGTGTCAGCTGTGTGTCAGTAGTTGCCTGGTCCGCTGGCCGGCCCGCGCAGGCCGGAGCCGGTAATCGCGCCGCCGTCCACGGGCATGGCGATGCCGGTGACGTAGGCGGATGCCGGGGACACCAGGAATTCCATCACTGCGGCCATCTCGTCCGGTTCGGCGCAGCGCTGCAGGGGAATTCCCTTCACCAGTTCGCCCATGATTGCCGGGTCGATGGCCGGATCCTCGAGGAAGCTGGTCATGCCGGTTTGCCGGGTCAGCCCCGGGCAGATGGCGTTGATGCGGATACCTTCCCAACCGACATCGCGGGCCACGCTCTTCACCAGGCCGACAACCGCGTGCTTGCTGGCCACGTAGGCAGCGTTCTCGATCTCTCCGGCCAGTCCGTGAGTGGATGCGGTGACCAGGATGGCGCCACCGCCGCGGCGGCGCAGGGCAGGCAGGGCACTGCGGATGCCGAGCGCCGTCCCCATCAGGTTGACGGCAATCACCTTTTCGAAGTCGGCCCATGCGATCTGCTCGAGGGTGCCGCCCATCGGAACCGCCGCGTTGAGGACCACGGCATCCACGCCGCCAAACTGCTCTTCCGCGGCGGCGATGAAATCCTGGTTGGCTTGCGCGCAGGTGATGTCCGCGGCGAACGCCGCGACGTTGGCCACCTGTTCTGTCCACACGAGGCGCCCGGCGTCGCGATCAACCGCCAGCACCTGCCAGCCACTGCGCGCCAGGCGCTCGCACACAGCCCTGCCGATGCCGCCCGCGGCACCCGTCACGACGACAGACAATAGTCTTTCTTCCTGCATAGATAACTCCGGCATGTGAACTGCCCAGTGTTTATTGTTCTAGCCCGCGGCAATCTGCCAGCCACCGCTGGAATCGATGACCTGGCCGGTAATCCAGCCGGCCTGCTCGCTGGCGAGAAACAGCACCAGTAGCGCGATGTCATCGGGAGTACCGATACGCGCCATCGGCGTGCGGTCGATCAGGGCCTGCATGTGTCCCGGTGAACTGGCCAGCCCCTCCGCCGCATACTCACCGAAGGTAACCCCGGGAGCCACCGCGTTGATGCGCACCCCCAGTGGGCCGAATTCCGGCGCCAGCGCCCGGGTCAACTGGTTGAGACCCGCCTTGGACGCACCGTAAACGGCGAGATTGTCGGAAGGTGTTGTGGTGTAGCGCGAGGCGGTGGAGGAGATATTGACGATATTGCCGCCACTTTCCCGCAGCAGCGGCAGTGCGCGCTTGATCAGCCTGACCGTGGAGGTGAGATTGGTGGAATAGATCGCCTCGATTTCCTCGTCGCTGGTTTCCGCGAAGGGTTTCCACAACTGGCAGGCGGCGTTGTTCACCAGCACGTCGAGGCGACCGTACCGTTCCACCACGGTGTCCAGGGCGCGTTCCTGGTCGGCGGTGCTGGTGAGGTCCATCTGCACGTAGCTGATCGCTTCCGGTGCCAGCGCGGCCACCTCCTGCAGCGGACCCTCCCTGCGCGCGGCGATCACCACCTGTGCGCCCTCCGCGGCAAAGCGTTCGGCGATGCCGCGACCGATGCCCGTGCCCGCCCCTGTGACCAGGGCGACCTTACCTGCCAGTTTTGCCATTGCTGCGACCATTATTTTGACTTTATCTGCGCATCATATTACTTTAAGCGATACAGCTTAAACACTTTTTGCAAAATTTTTCCGGCACTTCAGCCTGCGCACACAGGCATTGCCGGCACGGTCAAGGAACAGGCACTTGAACAGGGACTCCCCCTCCTCCGCACCAGGCAACCTGCAGGATGCCATCCTCGACGCCACGGAAACCCTGATTGGCCGGCACGGCAGCGACGGCGTCTCCCTGCGCCAGATTTCCCTGGCCGCGGGCTCCGCCAACAATTCCGCCGTGCATTACTACTTCAAGAACAAGGACGGCCTGATCCGCGAAACCATCAGGCGCCGCTCATCCTCGGTGGACCAACGGCGCCGGGACGTCCTCGGCAAGTTGTTGAAAAAGGGCTTCGAAAAGGACACCCGGGCCATCATGGAAGTACTGCTGCGGCCGATTGCCGATGAGACCAACAAAGAGGGAGAATGCTCCTACGCGGCATTCCTGCTGGCATTGCGGGTGTTCAACGACATCTCCTACTGGCGCACCATCGCCGATTCACCGGAGATCACCCGCAACCTCTACGAGATGCTGCAGGACAGCCTGCAACCGGTCCCGGCGGAAATTGTCGAGTTGCGTTTCCTGACCGCGTTCTCCCTATTCCTGATGTCGGTTGTCGACTGGGACCAGTCGCGAAGCTTTTCGCGCAACCTGATTTCCTCGCGGGAGGCCTACCTGCAGCACAGCCTGGATTTCGCCACCGCCGGCATGCAGGCTCCCTGGAGCCCCTAAGTATTCGGGCCCGGGCACCAGCCGCTGGCAGGCCCCGGAAATCTCAGCCGCAGTCAACTCTGCGTTCCGCGGCCACCAAGAAACAGCCGGCGCCGTGTATTGCATGGCCGTCGACGGGGAGTAGAATGCAAAGTCACTAAGCTATTTAGCTTAGGGTGATCAGCAGCTCACGAAGCTCACAATAACAACAGGAAAGGGCGCAGCCATGAAAATTGGTGTCATCCCCATCAATATCGATGTCGCCGGCATCGAGGACATCGTCGGCATTGCCCGGCACGCCGAAGCAGCCGGCTGCGAATCCGTGTGGACCGCGGAGCACGTCATCATCCCCACCCGGCTGGAAACGGACTATCCCTATTCGCAAAGCGGCGAGATGCCGCTGGGCGGCGACATGAATTTTTTCGACCCCCTGGTCACACTCAGCGCGGTCGCCGCGGCAACCAGCACCCTGAAACTGGGTACCGGCATCAACATCCTGCCGCAGACCAATCCCCTGCTGTTCGCCAAGCAGGCTGCCTCACTCGACGTCATCTCCGGCGGCCGCCTGATGCTGGGCCTCGGCCTGGGCTGGATGCGCGAGGAATTCCGCGCCATGGGCACGCCGTTCGAGAAACGCGGGGCGCGGTTTGACGACTACCTGCAGGCCCTGCGCAAGGCCTGGTCCGGGGAGGAAGTGAACCACCAGAGCGAGTTCCTCGACTGGCGCAATTTCCGGAGCTTCCCGATCCCGGTGGCAAAATCCGACCTGCCGGTGTTTATCGGCGGGCATGCCGGCAAGGCCTTCCTGCGCGCGGCCCGCTACGGCCAGGGCTGGTACCCCGCAATTTACAGCGCGGCGGAACTGGCCCCCAATATCGACCGACTCCGCGCTGCCTGCGCCGAAGTGGGCAGGGATTTCAACGAACTGGAAATCACCAGTGTCTGGGCCAACACCGGCGGCCTGGATGAACTGCGGCGCTTGCGCGACCTCGGTGTCAGCCGCGTCACCGTGCCGCTGCAAAGCCTTCCCGGCTCCGCCATCGACGGTATCAGCTGGCTCGCCGATGAGGTTATCGGCCGGCTCTAGCCAGCACAGTGGAAGGTAACCCTGGCCCACACATCACAAAGGAACACACCATGCTTTTGACCGATTGTTTCCAGACCGCCTATGTCACCCGGGACCTCGACCGGACCGTCGAACTGATGAAGACACGCTACGGGATCGAGGACTTCCTCCTTATCGACCCCGAAATCGATGTGCTGACGCCGGAGGGCATGCGCCACTCCCGCTGCCGTGCCGCCATGGGCTGGGCCGACGACAAGCACATGTTCGAGATCATCCAGCCCCTGCCCGGCGCCACGGTGGATATCTATTCGGAGTACCTGCCGGACGATGACAGCCCCCGCTTTCACCACATCGCGGTGCGCACCTTCGACTGGGAACAGACACACCGCCAGGTGCGCGCGGAAGGCTGGTCGATTGCCGTCGAACACCACATGCCGGAGGGGCTCAATTTCATGTACGTGGACTGCCGCGCGACCCTCGGCCACTACGTCGAATACATCTGGGCCACGCCCGAAATGTGGGCTTTCACCGGGGGTAAATAATCCCGGGTTCCCGGTCCGAGGGCGGGACCGGGTACTGCTGTAACGGCGACCGGCGAGGCTATTGCCGACAACCGGGTTTGCTGCTATTTTTCCGCCACTCTGGATCGGGGCCCGGCCCCGTAGCGAAACCAGAGGGCGTCTCCACGAACCGGCCACCCGGCCACTTTCGCGCCTGTCCTGGCGCTTCTTTACTCGGCGGCACGCGGATACATCGCTGTAATTCCAGTTTTCGAGTGTGCAAAAAAAATGAGTAGTGAATCTGCGTGTATGAGCTGCGGGGCATGCTGCGCGTTCTTCCGTGTGTCGTTTTACTGGGGAGAGGCACAAAGCGCCGGCGGCAGAGTCCCCGACAACCTGACCGAACAGGTCTCCCCGACGCGCTCCTGTATGCGGGGCACCAATGACCGGTCGCCGCGCTGCGTCGCGCTGCTGGGTGACGTCGGCAGCGGGGTGCGCTGCACCATCTACGAAAACCGCCCCGCCCCCTGCCACGATTTCAGGATCAACGGCGAGCAGGGCCTGCCCAATCCCGATTGCGACAGGGCGCGCGCAGCCTATGGACTCGCGCCGGTTGAATTCTACCCGCTGGTTTCGCCGGAAACTGAAATCGCCTGAAACCGTTCCAGCACAGCGGCCCGGGCCGGGCGCGGAATGACCGAAGCGCCCCGCCCGGCTTGCCAGGCTTGCCATCGGCCGACCTAAGGTTCTCTTAAGCATCGCCCCCTATCATCTCCTCCTGACGCTCCCCGGCTTTGATACCAGGAAGAGAACATGCAACTGAGACTCCATACCCGCCATGCGCTGCTGGCCCTTGCCGCCACGGCCAGCTTTGGCGCCCTGGGCGCCGCCCCCCAACCCGATGCCAGGGCCCTGCGCACCGGCTGGGAGCAGGCCAATTTTGCCGCGGCGGGCAAGGCACAGGACAAGGCGATTCTCGATCTGGTGAAGCAGTGCGACGAGGTGCTGCCGGCCTCTGGCGACGACGGCGAAATCCTCACCTGGTGCGGCATCATCAACGCCTCCTATGCCGGGCATGCCGGGCCCTTTTCCGCGATGGGCTACGCCAGGGCCGCGCGCAGCGATCTCGAACAGGCGCTGCAACTCGCCCCTGGGTCTTTCACAGCCGCCGCGCACACCAGTCTCGGCACCCTGTATTACAAGGTGCCCGGCTGGCCTGTCGGCTTCGGTGACAAGGACCGCGCCCGCGCAGAGCTGGAGGCCGGCCTGGCCGGAAACCCGAAGGATATCGACGCGAATTTCTTCATGGGCGATTTTCTCCTGCAACAGAGAGACTACGAGGCGGCACGCCGATACCTTAACCTGGCCGCCAGCGCAGCGGACAGGCCCGGACGGGAGGTCGCCGACGCGGGGAGACGTCGGGAAATCGGGGAGCGGCTGGCCCTTATCGACCAACACAGTGCTGGCAAGGGTGACCGTGAATGAGCCTCACCGAGAGCGGTTTTGCATGCGTTGACCATATCCCCCCCTTCACCCAGGCGACCCGCAGGCCGCGGGCCCGACGACAGCCGCACCTGGCCGCACTGACCGCAGGATCGGCCGGGCGCGCCCGCGCAGAACGCTTCATCGGCGATAATTTCCAGGCCAGTTACGGCGCCAGGCTCACGCACTTCATGCCCATCATCTGCTCGCTGCAACAGGAGGACGCCATCAAGGCCGCCCTGGGCCTGCGGGCCGCGCGGTGTACTTCCCTGTTCGTGGAACAGTACCTGCAGCAGCCGGCAGAAGTGGTCATCGGGCAACACTACCCCGGCCCGGTTTCCCGCTCATCCGTGTGGGAGATGGGCAATCTCGCCGCGAGCGATGGCCGCGTGGCCGTGATGCTCTACCTCCTGGTGACCGCTGCCCTGCACCGTCTCGGCGTCGACTACCTGGTGTTTGCAGCCAACGCGGCGGTCCGCCAGTCGATCCGGCGCCGTGGTTTTACCACCCGGACTGTCTGCAATGCCGACCCCCTGCGCCTCGGCAGCGCGGCCAGCGACTGGGGCAGCTATTACGACAGCGACCCGCAGGTCCTGGTCGCCAGCATCCCCGAAGCGCTGGATCACGGGCAGACAGAAGACTGGGTTCGGGATCTATGGGCGGGAGAGGAAGCACAGATCGCCCGACTCGCTGTGCAGCTGTCCCGATTCGACCGGTGAATATCCTGTACAGCGCCCTGGCATCCAGGGCCCTCGACGCCCCGGGGGACAGCCTGCTGGAATCCGCTGAGGGCCAGCTCGACGCGGCCTCCCTGCTGCAGCGACTGGAGAGCGCCTGCAGGTGGCTCAAGGCGCACTCTCCCACCACGGTCGCCCTGCTCGCCGACAACAGTATCGACTGGGTTATCGCCGACCTCGCGGCGCAGTTTGCCGGCGTTCGCCTGGTGCCCCTGCCGCCCTTCTTCAGCTCCGGTCAATTGGCCCACAGCCTGCGCGCTGCGGCAGTGGACCTGCTCCTGGTCGAGCCGGAACTGATACCGTGCGTACCGGGCAACGCCGGGACGGGGGAACGCGTCGCCGACCTGGGCTCACTGGCCGCCTTCCGCTATCCCTGTCAACGCCAGGCGAGCATGCCGCGGGACACCGCCAGGATTACCTTCACCTCCGGCACTACCGGGACGCCAAAAGGCGTCTGCCTGTCGACGACCCAGTGCCTTGCCGTCGCCCGCGCACTGGCGGATACGGTGGAAATCCGCCGGCCGCGACACCTGTGCCTGCTGCCCCTGAGTACCCTGCTGGAAAACCTCGGCGGCGTGTACATGCCGCTGCTGGCGAACGGCAGCGTGGTTCTGCGCACGCGCGCTGAACTGGGCATGAGCGGCAGTTCCGGACTGCATGAAGCGCGCCTGCTGGAAGCCATCGACAGCGTATCCCCGCAAACACTCATCCTGACACCGCAACTGCTGCTCTGCCTGGAGGCAGCCGCGGCCGCGGGCTGGAATCCGCCCGCCAGCCTCCGTTTTGTCGCTGTTGGAGGCGGCCGCGTCGACCCCGCCGTTATCCAGCGCGCCCGCGACCAGGGCCTCCCGGTCTACGAGGGTTACGGACTCTCGGAAAGCGCCTCGGTAGTGAGCCTGAACGTCCCCGGGGCCGACCGGGTGGGCAGCACCGGCAGGGTACTCCCCCACGTCCGGGTGCGCGTTCGCGAGAACCGTGTGCTGGTCAGCGGCAACGCATTTCTCGGCTACCTCGACCAACCCGGTTCCTGGCACCGCGACGAAGTGGACACGGGTGACCTCGGCAGCATCGACGCAGAGGGATTTCTCACCATCACCGGACGCAGCCGCAACGTCATGATCAGCAGCTTTGGCCGCAACATCAGCCCCGAGTGGGTGGAGGCCGAACTGCTGGCGAGCGGCAGTATCCTGCAAGCCGTGCTGATCGGCGACCAGCGTCCCTGGTGCAGCGCCCTCCTCTGGCCTGCCGGCGGCCTGAATGTAACCGCAGCCATCAATGCCACTATCGACAGGGTCAACGCGGGCCTGCCCGATTACGCCCGGGTGAGGCAGTGGCATCTCCTCGATGAACCACTGAGCATCGGCAATGGCCTGCTCACTGCCAACGGCCGCCCCCGCCGGGACGCCATCGCCCGCCACTACGCGCAAGAGATCGACTGGATTTACCGCAAACAGCAGGACAAGGCTTCATGAGTACATTTTTCCAACGCTTGCAGTCAGACACCCAGCGGGAACGCACTGCACTGCTGGCTAATCCACTGGTTAACCACGCCCTGGAGGGGCGCCTGGGCCGGGAGGCCTACGTGGCCTTCCTGCGCCAGGCCTATCACCACGTGCGCCATACCGTGCCACTGCTGATGGCCGCCGGTGCCCGGCTGCCGGTGGAGAGATCCGCACTGAGAAACGCCCTCGCCGAGTACGTTGCGGAGGAACTCGGTCACGAGGAATGGATACTCGAGGATATCGCCAACTGTGGTTACAGTCCGGAAGAGGCACGCGCGAGCCTGCCCAACGCCGCCACCGAACAGATGGTTGCCTACGCCTACTACATCATCGACAGGGTCAATCCACTGGGGTTTTTTGGCATGGTGCACGTGCTCGAGGGTACCAGTGTCAGCATTGCGGATCGCGCGGCGCGCTGCATTGCAGCTGCCACGGACCTGCCCATGACTGCCTTCACCTACCTGACCTCCCACGGTTCGCTGGACGCCGAGCATGTCAGGTTCTTCGAGGACCTCATGAACGGCATTGAAAACCCGCAGGAGCAGGACCTGATCGTGCACTGCGCACGCCGCTTCTACCGGCTGTACAGCGACGTCTTCAGCGCGGTTGCCGCGGAGCACACGGAACTGCCCAGTGAATCAACCCTACAGGTGAAAGCCCATGAATTTTGCTGACAAGCGTATCTTCCTCACCGGTGCGACCGGTGGTATCGGCCGCGAACTGGCCCGGCGCCTAGCGGGCTTCGGCGCAAAGCTGGTACTGATCGCGCGCGACGCCCGGGCGCTGGAAGAGACCCTCGCACTGCTGCCGGGTTCCGGCCATAGCGCTGTCGTTGCGGACGTTGCCACCGGAGTCGGTCGGGCCAGCGTATTGAGCGCCGCGCAGCAGGGCGTGGATATTCTCATCAACAATGCGGGCGTCAATTACTTCGGCCTGTTGCCGGACCTCAGCGAACAACAGGTACAGGACATGGTCGGGATCAACCTGCTCGCCCCCATCCTTTTGATCAGGGCGCTCCTTCCCGGACTGGTCGAAGCCGGCGGCGCCATCGTCAATATCGGTTCGGGCTACGGCAGCATCGGTTTTCCCGGCTACAGCGGCTACTGCGCCTCCAAATTCGGACTGCGCGGCTTTACCGAAGCCCTGCAACGGGAACTGTCCGACCAGGATATCCGGGTCCTGTATATCGCGCCGCGGGCGGTGGCGACGGCCATGAACCCCCCGGAGGTGGTCGCGCTCAACCGGCAGCTCGGCAACGCCATGGACCAGCCCGCCAATGTTGCCAGCGCGGTCATGGATGCCCTGCGACACAATCGCAAGCGCCGCTTCCTCGGCTGGCCGGAACGCCTGTTCGTGAAAATCAACGGGGTATTCCCCGGACTGGTGGATCGCGCGCTGAAAAAACAATTACCGCTGGTAAGGAAGCAGGCGCTGGCGACGACCGGCGCCAATCGCTAACATAGCCGGCGTATGCAGGTACTACTGGTTGAAGATGATGCATCTCTGGCACTGGGGCTGAGAAAGGCGCTCACGCTGGAAGGCTTTGTCGTCAATCACGTGGCCAGCGGCAAGCTCGCACTGGCCGCCCTGCTAACCGAGCCGGCGGATGTGGTCATCCTCGATCTCGGGCTGCCCGACATGGACGGCCTGGAAGTCCTGGCCCGCCTGCGTGGCAGCGGCAGGCGAATCCCGGTCCTGGTACTGACGGCGCGCGATACCCTCGAGGACAAGATCACCGGACTGGACGGCGGCGCCGATGACTACCTGCCCAAGCCCTTCGAGATGCAAGAGCTCGCGGCCCGCCTGCGGGTCTTCGAGCGCCGCCTGTCGATCAGCGCCTCCTCCCTCATCACCAACGGTGCAGTGGAACTCGACACCGCGGCGCACCGCGTCGCCGTCGGCGGCAACACGGTCGACCTGCCGCGCCGCGAATACATGCTGCTCAAGTTGCTGATGGAAAGCGCCGGCAAGGTCCTGACCCGCGACGCCATCGAGACCCGCATGTACAGCTGGGGCGAGGAAATCGCCAGCAATGCACTGGAAGTGCATGTCCACCACCTGCGCAAGAAGATGCCCGAGGGATTCATCAAGACTGTACGTGGTATAGGCTACACCGTACCCGGCCAATGAAATCCCTGCGCGGCTACCTGATGCTCCTGCTGGTCGCGGCGTTCGCGCTGGTGTCTTTTTTGGCGGCGCTCAACGGTTACCTGGCCAGCATGAAGGAAGCGGAGACCATGCTGGACCAGCAACTGGCCTACGTCAGTGAAATCCTGGATTACACCGCTGCCGCCGAGGGTACACCGCGCCACCACGGGGAGCGCGGCTTCCTCTTCCAGGTATGGCGCAACGGAGCGCTGGCCCTGTCCTCAGAAGACGCGCCAGGGGAACCGCTTGCCGCCTTCGAACCCGGCTACCAGTTCACCAACGCCGGCGGTTATCGCTGGCGTACTTTTACCCGCAGCCCGGACGGCGACACCGTCTACATCGTTGCCGAGCGCGCCGACCTGCGGCACCAGGTCGCTGAACGGGTGGTCCTCGAATCCGTCCTGCCCTGGCTGATCTGGCTGCCGGTATCGGCGCTGCTGATCTGGGTACTGGTAGGCTGGGGACTGCGCCCGCTGCGCGAACTGACCACCCAGATCAACCACCGGCGCAGCGACAATCTCGAACCCATCAGTTTCCGCGACCCGCCCAGCGAACTGGCGCCGCTTATCGATTCCACCAACTCCCTGCTCTCCCGTTTGTCCGGAGCGCTGGAGCGGGAGCGGCACTTCGCCTCGCACGCCGCCCATGAACTGCGCACCCCCCTGAGTATATTGAAAGTCCACCTCCACAACCTCGCCGCCGAGGTACCCGCTGGACACGACGGTCTCGCCCACGCCAGGGCCGGCGTGGAGCGAATGCACCGGCTGGTCGAGCAGATTCTCGACCTGAACCGCACCAATCCGGAGGCGATACGCGGGAGTTTCGAGCGGGTGGACCTCCACGCCATCGCGCAACGGGTGACCGCGCAACACTGGCCGGCGTTCGAGGCCAAATCCCAGGCGCTGTCCCTCAACGGCAGCGCGACCAGCCTGGCCGGCGACCCGGGCATGCTGGAAATACTGCTCAACAACCTGCTGCAGAATGCCAATCGCTATACCCAGCCCGGCGGGGAGATACAGGTATCGGTCGCGGCCACCGGCGCCAACACCGCGGAACTCGTTGTTGAGGATTCCGGTCCCGGCATACCCCCGGAGGAACGCGAAATAGTATTCCAGCGTTTCTATCGCACCGGTTCGACGGACAGCGACAACAGCACCGGCTCCGGCCTCGGCCTGACCATCGTCAGCCACATCGCCCAGCTTCACGGCGGCAAAATCAGCCTGGACGACAGCCCGCTGGGCGGCCTGCGGGTGCTTATCCGGTTCTCCCCGGAGAACCGCCAGTGACCCGGGGCCGCGCCCTGCTGCTACTCGCGCTGCTGGCCGACAGCGCTGCCGCGGGGGCGCCGGTGGTCGAACTGGAAATCCGCGACAAGCTGTTTCACCCGGCTGAAATCACCATCCCGGCGCACACCAAGGTGCAACTGATCGTCTACAACAGGGACGCCACACCCGAGGAATTCGAGAGCTATGAACTCAACCGCGAGAAAGTCATTGTCGGAGGGCGCAGTGCAAAAATATTCATCGGCCCGCTGGAGCCGGGGGTCTACCCTTTCTTCGGCGAATTCAACCCCAGGACTGCCCAGGGCAGAGTGATCGTCGAGTAGCGCCGCCATGTTGATCGATGCGGTCATTCTCGTCCTGCGCGAAGTGCTCGAAGCCGCGGTAATGATCAGTGCGATGATCGCACTGGGTCGCTACCAGCGGCAGGGCCTGGCATGGCTGCTGTGCGCGCTGCCGCTGGCCCTGGGCGGTATCGTCATCTATGCCGGCAACCTGGACCTGATCACCGACAGTTTCGACGGCGCCGGCCAGGAAGTCATCAACGCCGCGCTGCAGATTGCCGCATTCGTTCTTGTTACCCTCGCCATCTACTTTTTCGGCCGCCCGCGGGCCACGCGAACCGGTTTCTCTCCCGCTGCGGCGATGATGACCCTGGCAGTCGCGACCGCCATGGTCAGGGAGGGTTCCGAGATCTGGATTTACGTGTCCGGTTTCGCCGGCATTGCGCAGTATCGGTCAGCCGTTTTTTACGGCGCCGCCATCGGCGCGATTATCGGCTGCAGCGTGTGCATCCTGTTGTACGCTTTCATCATGTCACAATCCTTCCGGCGCGGTGCCGCAAGCGCCCTGCTGCTGCTCGCGCTTACCAGTGCGGGCATGGTCCTGCAGGCCAGCCTGCTGCTGGAGCAGGTGGACTACCTGCCGACACTGGCGCCGCTGTGGGATTCCTCGCGGCTGGTCAGCGAGGAGTCGATACCCGGCGTCATCCTGTACGCCGTGTTCGGTTACGAGGCCACCCCCAACGGGATTGAGCTCCTGCTCTACCTGGGCGCACTCACCCTGGTGCTGGTAACCGCCGGGGATACCCTGCGCAGGACCGGGAGCGAAATGTGAAGCGGCGATTCACGGCACTTTCTGGCGCGCTACTGGGCAGCGTCGCCCTGGCCGACGGCAACAGCGTGGACAGGATCTATCATCCCTACGTGGAGCAACTCGCCTGGGAACTGGAATGGCGCATGACCTACGCCGGTGCGGAACCGGCCACCGGACTGGAGGACCGGCAGCTGCACAAGTTGAGCCTCGGCCACGCCCTGTCGGATTCGGTTTTCGCCGAGGCCTACCTGGTCGGCGAGAAAAGCGCCGACAGCAATTTTGATATCGACGCCTACGAAGCGGAAGTGCTCTGGCAACTCTCCGAGCAGGGTGAGTACCTGTTCGACTACGGCCTGCTGTTCGAATTCGAGAAGGAGCATGCGCAGGACGCCCGCGAGTTTTCCACCCGGGCCCTGCTGGAGAAGGAACTGGGCCGCTTCAGCGCCACCGCCAATATCGGCCTGACCTACGAGTGGGGGGGCGAGATTCGCGACGAATTCGAGACCAGCCTGTCCATGCAGGGCCGCTATCGCTTCTCGCCGCGTTTCGAACCGGCCCTGGAGTGGTACCAGGGCGAAAATACCAGCGGCCTCGGCCCGGTCATGACCGGGACGGAGTCATTCGGCGCCATGCGCTCGCTCTACTGGGAAGTGGGGGCGATTTTTGGCCTGGACAACGACAATCCCGACTATACGATCCGCGCCTTGCTGGAATATGAATTCCTGTGAGGCGCCGACCAGACTGCCAGCGCCCCGTGCAATACCCGGGCTAGGAGCTGTACTCCTGTGCCGCCAGTGCCAGCGTCTTCCTGGCGTTCATCAGGCGGTAGGAGCGCTCGCCTTCGCTGCGCTCGTCGGCGCCCTCGATAATCAGTCGGGTTACATCTGCGACCGTCAAATCCGGATAAAGTGCCCAGAGCTTGGCCGCCAGGTTGGTGACTTGGGGTGCGGCCATGCTGGTTCCACTGAAGGGTAGGCGGTCTCCGCCCGGCACGTAGCTCTCTACCTCGAAGCCGTTGGCGTAGACCTGTGAATTGCCGAAGCTGGTGAAGGAAGTCTCGTCGCCGGCCTGGTCCACCGCGCCGGCCACCAGGATGTTCGGCAGGACGATGGAACTCGGATAGACCTCGTCGAACTTGACGTCGTTATCGGAATTGCCCGCGGCGATGACGAAGAGGATATCCGGCGCGTCGCGCATGGCCTCCGCGAGCGCCTGGTAGGTGATATCGTAAATTCTCCGGGCCAGTTCCCGGCGCTCCTCCGGCGTGCCGGGCGCGCCGGTCTGCTCGAGGCCGGCCTCGATCCCGGCCAGGTTGCCGCCCCAGCTCATGTTGACCACTTTCACCCCCCTGGCGATGAAATAATCGATGGTACTGACATTCGCGGCCGCCTCCTTGTAGGCCATGGCGATGGTCGGGCGGTCACCGATCACCCGGTGATCGAAGGTGATACGGGCCGCCATCAGGCGCGCCGCCGGGTTCCCCGCCACCGAGATGCCGGCGACATGGGTGCCGTGGGCATAGTTGGAATAGGCCCCGAGCCCCTCGATAAAGGGCTGGTAGCCTTCCTTCGGCAGGGAGGACAGCTTGCGCTTGAGCTCGCTGGCCTCCTCGCTGTCGATATTGGCCTGCACATCGCCCAGGCCCTTGCTGTACTGCTGGAACTGGCCGGGGTCCTCGACCAGGGTGGTGATCGGGAAGAGCACCTCCGGGGTATAGTCCATGTGCAGGGTCCAGCCCACGCCGTTCACGTCGTCGACAAATCCGTCGCCGTCATCGTCAATCCCGTTGCCCGGCACCTCACCGGTATTTACCCAGGCCTGCCTGCCCAGCGCCGGAATAGCGAAATCCACCCCGGAATCCCAGACCGCCACGGTAACCGGTGCCAGTTTGTCCGCGGGGTCCAGCACCACTTCACGCTCAGCCCAGATATCCGGTTTGCGCGACCCTTTATTCGCGTTCACCACGCTGGCATAGGCCCGGTGCAGGACGTCCCGGTTGGGCAGGATTACGCTGAGGGTATAGGCGGCGCCGAGCAGGTCTTCCGCCAGCAGCTGGCTCAGTTCCCCGCCCTCCGCGGCGGGCGGATCGAGCGAGGTTTCCACGTCCCCGACAACCATGCCCTCCGACACGTACTCCAGGTAACCCTTGGTGCCCTGCAGGCTGTCCTCCACCACGTCCCAGGGCAGTGACGCCAGGGCGACTTCCAGCTGTCCACCCAGGGTGGCGTCGAATTCTGCCGCCGGGCCCTCACTCGCCGCGATATAGGCCTCCGGAATGCGCCCGCTGGTGTGGCGGGCGGAGGCCTTCTCCTGCATCTCGCGCACTATCGCCACTTGCTTGCTGGCCTCGGCCATGTCGCCGGTCAACAGCGCTATGGTCAGCAGGCTGCCATGCATGCGGCGAACCGCGGTAACGTCCTGGATATCGTATGCGGCCAGGTCAGCGCGGATGTCCGCCCCGATGGCCCGGGCCAGCGCTTCGACCGCCGCCTGGTCGAGCACCAGTTCGCTGGGCCTGACCGGCATCGGGTAGACGTGGGTCGGCAGATCCGACAATCGGGTTATTACCGTCCTCGCACCACCGTCGGCCGCGGCCGCAAGCGGGAACAACAGGACAAAAACACCCACAATCCGGAGGAATCGCATCGCTGTATTCATGGAGTCAGACCTGGCTGCGCAGTTATAACCTGCTGATTAAATGACAAGACGACCGTTTGCTCAACGTTGGGAAGGCTAATAAACCGGCCGGCAGCAATGCATTTACAGATGATTACAGCAGCCGGCGGGGCGGGTT
This sequence comes from Haliea sp. E17, assembly GCF_048323675.1. Taxonomy (NCBI): domain Bacteria; kingdom Pseudomonadati; phylum Pseudomonadota; class Gammaproteobacteria; order Cellvibrionales; family Halieaceae; genus Haliea; species Haliea sp. E17. The sequence continues at coordinate 522,696 of NZ_JBLWFK010000001.1, read as the reverse complement.
GCCCGGAAACCGCGGGGGATTATGAAGGCGCGAGCGCAGCGCGCTGTCATCGATGGCGGCGAGGCAACTGCTTCGCTGCCGCGAGCAGCCGCGCACCGCTCATACGGTGGCGCGCCCCTCAGCCTTCTCGCGCGCGCTGTCCCGCTTGCCGGCGTCGATACCGGGCGCCTCTTCCGGCGGTTCCGGCGGGGTAGCCAGCATGTCGTCGTGTTCCTCCATCCGCCAGGGCAGGATAGCCGGGGATACATGCAGGAAGTGGAGATGCTTCTCGAACTGGTCGAGGATGTCGGTGATGATGTCCTGCTGGTCGAGGCCGTAGACATCGTAGGACTGGCCGCCGCGGCGCAGGAAGACTTCTGCCCGGTAGTAGTGCTTGTGGTCCGCGTCGTTGCGGGGAATCTCCGGGTAGGCGAAGTCCGGCAGTGCATGTTCTACCCGGCGGACCTCGTAGACGAAATCCACCCGGGCATCCTTGATCACCTCGAGGTAGATACGGTGGTGTTCGTTGTCGATATGCAGTTCGGCATCCCAGTCCTCCCTGCCCAGTTCGCCCTCGACCTGGGCCATCGCATTGCGCACCGTCGTGTCCATGAACGTCTGGACATCGGCCAGGTCCGGAAATGAAACCAGGGAATGCAGCCGGCGGCGCCACAGGCCGTGCCCCCCGGTGCCGGAATAGCGCTGCTGCACCTCCGTCTTCAGGCTGCTCTGGTGATGGCCCTCGATTACCAGCGCGCGCCACATGCCGATGGCTGCGACAATCATGATAACGCTGAAAGGCAGCGCGCTGACGATGGTCATCGTTTGCAACGCGCTCAACCCACCCGCCAGCAACAGCGTTGCGGCAACGACCCCCTCGGTGGTTGCCCAGAAAACCCGCTGCCAGACTGGGGTATGCAGTGAGCCGCCAGAGGCCAGTGAATCGATCACCAGTGATCCGGAATCCGATGAGGTCACGAAAAACGTGATTATCAGCAGTACGGTAATGAAAGAGAGAATCGAGGTCATCGGCAGCACCTCGTACAACTTGAACAACGCAATGGCCTGGTTGGCCTGTACGTCACTAATCAGCGTGGTGTAACCCATGTCCATGATCTCGCTCAGCGCGGTATCACCGAATACCGAGAACCACATGAAAGTGAACAGCGAGGGCGCCACCATGACGCCGATAACGAATTCGCGAATCGTGCGACCGCGGCTGATCTTGGCGATAAACAGCCCGACGAAAGGCGCCCAGGCGATGGTCCAGCCGAAAATAAACAGGGTCCAGTTGCCGATCCAGTCGCTGTGAATGTAGGCCTGCAGGTTGAAGGTGCGCGCGATGATGCCATTGAGGTAGGCGCCGGTGTTTTGCAGGAAGCTTTCCAGGATGTGAATCGATGGACCGGCGACAAACACGAACAGCATCAGGGAAATGGCCAGCACCATGTTCAGGATCGACAGCCGCTTCACCCCCCTGTCCATACCGGCTACCACCGAGAAAATCGCCAGTCCCGTGATTATCGCGATACAGGAGACCTGCACGGCATCGGCAACCGGTATCTCCGGCCAAAGGTAATTGAGCCCGGTATTGATCTGGGTGACGGAAAGCCCGAGCGTGGTAGCGATACCGAACATGGTGCCGAGGATGGCAAATACGTCCACGGCATGTCCGATCGGCCCGTAGATCCGTTCACCGATCAGGGGATACAGCGCGGAGCGAACCGACAGCGGCAGGCCGTGGCGAAAGGCGAAATAGGCCAGCACCAGGCCGACCAGCCCGTAGATGGCCCAGATATGGAACCCCCAGTGGAAGAATGCGATCTGCATCGCCTGCCTGGCGGCATCGACGGTTTCCGCAGCTCCGATCGGTGGTGATGAATAATGCAGCACCGGCTCGGCCACCCCGAAAAACAGCAGGGCGATACCGTAGCCCGCGGAAAACAGCATGGCGAACCAGGCCGGGAAACTGTACTGCGGGTCAGCATGATCCGGGCCCAGTTTGATATTGCCCCAGCGGGTCATGGCGACCCCGACAATAAACACCAGGAAAAAGGCCACCGAGAGCATGTAGAACCAGCCGAAGGTTTGCGTGACATAGGCCAGGGTCCGGGAAAACAGCTTGCCGGCGAGATCGGGGTCGCTGATCGTCCCGATCACCAGCAGGACAATGACGACAACAGCGGGGATGAATACGGGAATGAGTACCGTGGATGTGGAAGAGCTGGAGCCTTCGCGTTCGGACATGTCTCCTTCCTGGCGGTTGCAGAGAAATGTCCCCTAGCCTAACAGTCCGCGACCGCGAATGCACCCGAATGGGGCGCGAACTCACGCGAACGGCAGAAAACCGGCGTAAATCACGGAGAATTCGAGGCTTTACGCATTGCGCTGCAATAGCGCCGCTATTGCGGCGCGCGATCGGCGGGAATTCCCATGACCCGGTAGCGGTTGTAGTCGAGCAGGCCGCCATCCAGCGGGCGCTGCTCCGCGAGCATGGCATGGAATTTGTCGCTGACATACCAGAACCAGGGATCGGTTCGCTGCACACCCCAGCGCTTCACCAGGGTTTCATAGTCCGCCGCTGATTTCAGCCCGGCAACGCTGCGCACGAACGCCGGCATCTCCTTCTCGTGCACCACCAGGAAGTAATTGGGATAGGCGCCGAGAAAGCCGTCCACTACGGTCATTACATCCTCGCCCGGCAGGCGCCGTTCATGCTCCTCGAACAGTTGCGCAATGTTACTGTAGCCGGAATCCCGGATCAGGGTAAAAACACGGTCCGATTGCGGGCCGATCACATTGAGGAAGGTAGCCTGCGGGAAAAAGCTGTTGTGCGCGCCGATATGTGATTGCAGGGCATCGAGCATTTCCGCCAGTTCGGTGGAGACCTTGCCGTGGTAGTCCCAGCGCTGTGCAGACGCAGCGAAAATCCGCTCCTGCTGGAAGTGCAGGAACTCCGCCATGGGTGTCTCGGTGGTATAAGAGAAACCACTGTCGGCAGAAAACGTTTTCTCCAGTTCCCTGAAGTACTCAACCACCGTATCCGGCGCATCGCGATACCAGTAGCGCCAGATTTCGCTGCGTTTATCCCTGGGCATGAAGGCGAGGAAGTTGCTCTCCCCTTCCAGGCGCAGGAAATCCATGTACAGGCGGGATTCCAGCTGGTGTGATACCGAGCCGTAGACGTCGTAATTCGCCACCAGCAGGTAGTGAATGCGTTCCAGCAGTGGATACGCGACAACCCAGGCGGTTTTCGGCACCGAGCCGACGAACCCCTGAACCACGGACGCGGAGTCGAAGTGGCGCATGACTGTCAGCGCGGCATTGGGGTTGTGGCCATCGCCGTCCCAGATATCCGTTGCCTTGAGCGACCGGTTTTCCGAGTTCAGCTTGCGCTCCAGGTATTTCGCCCGTTTTATCCGGTATTTTTCCGCGTCGCGGGCGTAGCGATGCCAGGTGAGGATATCAATGGCAGTGCCGGTTTTCGCCGTGGGCAAACGCATCTTGCCCGCCTCGCGGGATAAAAATGCGGCGTCGGGCTCATTGTCGATAAGCTCCGGATCGACGAACATCACCCAGAAGCGGTCGTCGATCACATTCAGCGCGACGCTGCCGCGACAGACCGGTCCCTTGATGAAGTTCATGATGGTGAACTGCGCTTCGTCGAGCAGGAAGTTATAGCGCGAGTTCAGGGGTATCGCCTCGAAACTGCGGAAGGGGTTGGAAGCCACATCGAGGCTGTAACCGGGCAGGGATTCGACCGTGTAGTCGGGTGCGAGGAACAGCTCCCGGTAGCGCGCCATACGCGCCTCGTCCAGGCGATAGGGCATATGGTTCTTCTGCAGCGGCTGCTTCTCCAGCCGCATCAGGCGATAGTAGAAATGCCCTTTGCCCGGATCGTCAAAGGGACGGCGGCTGGCAATCACCTTTACCGGCTCACCGGGCGGCGTGGTGGAGCGCACCATGCGGAACCAGGCCGGATGGTCTTCGGCACCAAAATAGATATCCGCCAGGAACAGGTGCTCGAAGATATAGCGGGCCATCAGGCGCTGCTTGTTGTCACCGCCGTTGAGAAACTGTTCCCATTCCTGCAACGCCGCCCGCTCGCCCTCCTTCAGGGGCGGCGCGGTTACGGCAGGCGCGCCCGCCTGCAACCAGTCAGTCAGGACGGCGTGTTCTTCGGGGCCGAGACCGGGCAGGCCGAAAGGCATGCCCCACAGCGGGTACTGTTCGCTGAATTCATCGAACTCTTCCGGTTTCGCGCACTGCTGCTCGCGGTCCAGGGAGAAATCAAAGCCCTCGGGCATGGCCCCGGATACCGGCAGGGGATGGGCCTGCTTCAGGGCCAGCATGCGATAGACCAGCCCCTGCTCCGGGTCGTCCTCATCCAGCACCGGGTAAAATCCCTTCTCCCGCCACTTTTCGACTGATTGTGCGTCGATAAACAGGCGACTCATCGGCGCCTCGATCAGGCGGCTGGCATCGTAGACCCGGGTCTTGCTGGCACCCCGTTCGAGTCCGGCGCGCGCCTCCAGCTTGAGCTGGCAGGGGGCGTCGTAACAGCCGTGACAGACCATGCAGCGCTGTTCCAGCAGGGTTGCGGCGCGCTGCGCCAGCGGCAACGGGTCGGCGGCCAGGGCGGTACAGGCAAACAGGTAGCAGGCGAAAACACGCAACAGGTCTTTCATGGGCATACAGGATGACGCTGGCAAGGGAATGTCTCTATAGTAATGCCCCGAGCATTGTGACACGAGTCCCGCTGCATGCAGCAACGCAATCGCCTGCTGGCCTGGATTGCCATCCTCTCAATCAGCCTTGGTCCCCGTGTCCAGGCAGATGCCGCCCTGCCGCGGGTCGCATTACCCGACGCGGGGCTGCAACCGGCCGCGATCGGCGTGGTGGTCAACGACCGCGACCCCCTGAGTGAAAGGATTGCGCAGTACTACCTGGAAAAACACGGAATCCCGCCCGCGAACCTGCTCCACGTGGATTTCAATCCCGCCGCCACCCGGATCAGCGCCGCAGAGTTTGCACAGGGGACCGCCGCCTACCGCGCCGCCCTCTCCGCTAAGGTGAGGGGACTGGCGCTGGCCTGGACCCAGCCCTACCAGGTGGGCTGTATGTCTATCACTTCAGCCTTCAGCGTCGGCTATGACGAGCAATACTGCGCCAGCGGCTGCCAACCCACCGCGCTCAACAACTACGCCCGCAGCAACCGGCTCGACCCCCTTGCCGGTTTCGGCATACGGCCCAGCATGATGCTGGCGGCAGCCACTTTCGCCGACGCCAGGGCCCTGATCGATCGCGGCGCCGCATCCCGCGGGTGGTATTACCGCCAGGCACAGCCCTCCGCCGCAGCCTGGCTGGTGGAAACCTCCGACCAGGCGCGCAGTGTGCGCAAGGCCTTTTACCGGGAGGCGGCACAGCGCTTTGGCCGGCAACTGGAGGTCCACGTCGAGAAAACTGACACGGTGGAACACCAGCGCAACATCATGTTCTATTTCACCGGTGCGCGCACGGTGCCGGGAATCGCCAGCAATGACTACCTTCCCGGCGCGGTGGCCGACCACCTGACATCCACCGGCGGCAAACTCACCGGCGGGCGCCAGATGAGCGCCATGGACTGGCTGGAAGCCGGCGCAACCGGCAGCTATGGCACGGTGGTCGAACCGTGTAATTTCCCCGCAAAATTTCCCCACCCGGCGCGCCTGATGGAGCAATACCTGGGAGGAAGGACCCTGCTGGAAGCCTACTGGAAGAGTGTACTTTCCCCCGGCCAGGGGGTGTTTATCGGCGACCCGCTGGCCGCGCCGTTCCAGGGCTACCGGATCGGGGTCGGCGACAAGGGACTCGAACTGCACAGTTCCCAGCTGCTGCGCGGCAACTACCGGCTGCAGGGAGCAAACCAGGCAGAGGGCCCCTACCGGACGGTTGGCGATGTGGTGAGGGTCAGCGGCTCACCGCAGGTGATAGCACTGCCCGAACCTCATTTTGACTTTTACCGGCTGACGCCGCTCGCACTCTAAAGGGTAGCGGCAAACGCTGACCGCAGGCGATCAGGCAGTCAAGGTTTGCGCGGCCACGCGATACCAGCCGCTGGGACTCACCTGGAAACAGCAGGCATGTTCGTCACCCGGGACAAGCGCGACGCAGGCGCCCGCCGCTGGCAGCGCCATGGCAGGCAAGGCCACGCCACACCCGGCCACAGCGGCCAATTGCAGGAAACGACGACGCCCCAGCGCGGCCCCCGGGCGGCTGTCCCCGGCACTGGCGGAACAGGCGACTGGTGTTTCCACAGTTTCACGGCATTGTTCCAGTGGCATACAAGGTCCTTGGGCAGAAAAATTCCCGGCGCATAGCCGGCACAGGGGAATAACTCCGCCAGACCGCCGGGCAGGCCGACGGTCCGCGGCGCTATCGGGCAGGCTTAGTGGGCGTGCCCGTGCTGGATTTCCTCGTCAGTCGCCGCGCGCACAGCGACCACTTCGACATCGAAGTTCAGCTCCACGCCGGCGAGCGGGTGGTTGGCGTCTACGGTAACCTGGTCGCCTTCAACCCGGGTGACCACGATACGGCGGGCGCTGCCGTCCGCCTGGCGCGCTTCAAATGCCATGCCCGGTTCAACGCTTTCGACGCCCTGGAACGCGGCCATCGGCACTGTGTCGATCAGCTGTTCCATGACTTCGCCATAGCCTTCCGCCGGTGCAATCGTGACCTGCAGGCTGGAACCCACCGCTTTGCCGGTCAGCGCGTTTTCCAGGCCCGGGATGATATTGCCCGCGCCGTGCAGGTAGTTCAGCGGCGCAGCGCCCTCGGAACTGTCGAGGACTTCGCCTGCGTTGTTGGTCAGTGTGTAATGGATGGAGGCGACAACGTTGTCGCCGATCAGCAAGCTCATAGTGATGCTCCCTGTTGTGTGGGTACATTTTCCGCGAATTGTAGTCGCGGTCGGGACACGCAAATATCCTGGTGGGATTTTTCCGTGGTCGGGCTTGAGGGAGATCAAGTATTCATGGGCGACAGACAGAGGATCAGCCGACCTGAACGCAGGCGAAGGCCACAAATAATTGGGCTATCAAGCAGCTGACAGTATAAAAGGCCGACTACACGAGTCAACGCAATACCTGCCCGGCGAGGAACGGATCAGGCGTCGAATGCCGCCGCCAGTGCCGCGCGCTGGTCGCGCAGGTGCTGCTGCGTCAGCCGGGCCTGCGCGACCACATCGGAACCGTGGAAGGCGCCGGGGTAAACGTGCAGCTCCACCGGCACCCCTTCCCGGGAGAGGCGCCGGGCATACTCGAGGTTCGACTCCAGGAACAGGTCGAGCGAGCCCACCCCGATAAATGTCGAGGGCAGGCCGCGCAGGCTTGCGGCCCGCGCCGCCGCCGCGTAGGGAGACACCCCGGCTCCGCCGGGTTCGCAGCCCAGCAGGCTGCGCCAGCCGTAGGCATTACTGGCGCGGGTCCAGCCAAACTCTCCGGTGCAGGGATGGCGCTGGGCGGGTTCGCGATCCTCAAGCATCGGGTACACCAATTGCTGGTGCACAATCGGGATTTCTCCGCGATCGCGAGCCAGCAGGGCCAGGGCGGCCGCCAGGCCGCCGCCGGCACTTTCACCGCCGACGGCAATGCGCTGTGGGTCAATCCCCAGAGACCCTGCGTGGCGATAAACCCAGGACAGGCCGGCGTAGCAGTCCTCGATATTCCCCGGGAAAACGGTTTCCGGGGCGAGGCGGTAATCGACCGAGGCCACCACGCAGTCGAGGTCCTCGGCGATGGCGGTGCACTGCGCAACCGACATGTCCGCGCTGCCCAGCACGAAGCCGCCGCCGTGGATGTGGAAATACAGCGGGCGTACTTTGCGACCAGCGCAGGGAGTGAACAGCAGCACGCGGACATCCGGCGTCCCCTCCGGCCCATCGGCGTAAATCTCCCTGAGCGCGACGGCGGCGGACGTGGTCTCTCCCGCCGGCAGTTGCCGGTACATCTCGGCAATGCCCTGGCGCATGATCGGGAGCGTCTCTTCATTGATATCGCAGGGCGGCAGCAATTCCAGGCCGGGCAGCAACTCCGGATCGACCAGGTGGCGGGTAGTCATGCGGGATTCCCTCGTCATTGTTATAGCTGTGCACGCGGGTGAACCACGGCGCCCACGCCAGGGCATGGGCCGCCACGCGGCACCGCCGGGGCCAGCCCGGCGGGTGCAGCAGGGCCGGCCTTCAGTTCAACACTAAATCACTGCGCTGCACGGAAACAACTTTTTCTGCAGCCGCATCGATGCTGTAGTCGACACTGTCTATGGTATCGACGAAGCGCCAGCGTGCCTCCAGCGCCTCCGGCGCGAAGCCGACTTCGAGGTAGCCTCGATTGATGAGGTTCGCATACCCAAGGTCATCCACCAGGGTCGTTACGACCGAGCCGAACAGCGCGGCGTTGGTTGCGCCAATGGCTGCCTCCGCCCCCGGGGAGGTGACACTGGGCGCCGCAATCTCTACCCCGACGATATCGCCGGCTGCGGTAGTCAGTTGCGAACCCCAGGCGTTGTGCGTGTCGCCCGCCAGCACCACCAGTCGCGAGGCCAGCTGGGCAGCGTGCTGCAACAGGGCTTCCCGCTCGAAGGCGTAGCCGTCCCAGGCATCGAGGTTCAGGGGAATCGCTGAATCGAGCAGGGCCTGCTGTTCCGCGCTGCGCTGTTCTTCCGGCGTATTTTTGGCGGAAACAGCGGCCAGCAGGGCGCTGGTCGCCGCGCCCAGGGCGCCACTGTTGAGCCCGCTGATAATCGGTTCCGGCAGGGCCAGGCGTGCCATCAGTACCTGCTGGCCGAGCACCTGCCAGCGCGCCGTACTTTCCGTCAGCGCACCTTCCAGCCAGGCCAGCTGCTCCGCGCCGAGCATGCTGCGGTTACTGTCGTTGACCGCCGCGCGCAGCGCTTCGACATCGATCAGGTCGCCGTTGGTGAAATCGGCGTAGTCCAGCTGCAGGTCGCGGCCGATGTTGCGGGTATCGAGCATGAGCAGGTCGAGCAGGTCGCCGTAGCTGAAGCGCCGGTAGATGATCTCCCGGGCCTCGGCGGGGGGCCGCACCGGCAACCATTCGTACCAGGCCTGGATCGCCGCCGCGCGGCGCTCGCTGAACGCGCCTTCGGTGGCGGGGTCGTGGTTGGCCGCGCCCTCCCGCCAGGTGTTGTCGGCAATCTCATGATCGTCCCAGACCAGGATGAAAGGGTGCCGGGCGTGGCAGGCCTGCAGGTCGCCATCGCCGCGGTACTGTGCGTAGCGCCTGCGGTAATCCGCCAGGGTGATGATTTCATGGGCTGGGTCGGACACCCGCCCGATGGCCTCGGCCTGTTCGCTGGCGTAACTATCGGCGCCATATTCATAGATGTAATCGCCGAGGTGCAGAACCGCGTCGACCTCGCGTCCCGCCACCTCGCGGTAGACATTGAAATAACCTGCCGGGAAATTTGCACAGGACACGACGGCGAAGGTCGCGGCGGGCACGCTGCCGGCAGGCGCCGTGCGGGTGCGGCCAATGGGCGACTCCACCTCCCGGCAGCGAAAGCGATAGAAATAGGCGGTACCCGCATCGAGGCCGTCGGCATCCACCTTGAAGGTATAGTCGACGTCCGCGGTGGTTTCGCCACGGCCGCTGGCGACCACCTCGGCAAAAGCCTCGTCCAGGGCTATCTCCCAGTCGAGGAGCACCGCGCCCTCCTCTTCAGGTGTGGCGCGGGTCCAGAGAATTACCCGGTCGGTCAGCGGGTCGCCCGAGGCAACGCCGTGCTCGAAGCTCGCCGCCACCCCCTTGTCGCGGTTGTTGCTGTCGGAACAACCGGTGAGGTTGGCGGACAACAGCGGCAGCAGCGCGGCGGCGCTGATACCCCTGACAATGGATCGACGAGTGAACTTGCCGCTGGGGTCTTGCATCGGGAACTACCTCGAAATGAAGGCGTTTGAGTATAGCCGCGGGCCATGTCGCTTCCATGACTGCATCAGATTAAGTGAGCTTTTTACTCCAGGGACAGCGGGCAAGCTCAGACTGGACGGCGGTGAAAGCTATTCGCGCTTGATCTGGACCGCTTCTTGCAAGTTATCCACCCAACCTGGCCGGGCCTGCGCTGGCAAAGCCCCGACTATGGACTAACGTTATAGAACCGCTCACTCCCGGAGGCTGGAAGCCCATGAGTATCCTGCTGTTCCTTATCGCCGCGGCGGTGCTGCTCTACCGCCGCGCCGACGCCCAGACCGCACTTGCCACCCTCGCCATCGCCACCTTTATCGGCTGGTTGCTCGACGACTTCGGCTTTTTCAGCTTCCTGTTTGGCGCCGCGCTGCTGGCCGCCGCGTTCGTGCTGGTGCGACCCAGCGATTTCCGCCTGCACAGGGTCAGTCATCCGCTGCTCGGCTATGTGCGCGGCATGTTGCCGAAACTCTCCGATACCGAGAGCGAGGCGCTGAAGTCGGGTTCCGTCGACTGGGACGGGGAACTGTTCTCCGGTGACCCGCAGTGGGCAAAGCTGATCGAGGCCCGCCCGGCGCAGCTCAGCGAGGAGGAGCAGGCCTATGTCGAGGGCCCGGTGGAGACCCTCTGCGACATGCTCGACGACTGGGCGATCACCCACGAGGAGTACGACCTGCCGCAGGAAGTGTGGGACTACATCCGCGGCAACGGTTTCTTCGGCCTGGTGATTCCGGAGGAATACGGCGGCAAGGGTTTCTCCCACACAGCCCACTCGGAGATCGTCATGAAAATCTCCACCCGCAGCGTCTCCGGCGCGGTGACGGTGATGGTTCCCAACTCCCTCGGCCCGGGTGAATTGCTCAGCCACTACGGCACCGAGGAGCAGAAGAACTACTACCTGCCGCGCCTCGCCGCCGGCGAGGAGATTCCCTGCTTCGCCCTGACCTCACCCATGGCCGGTTCCGACGCCGGCGCCATCCCCGACAAGGGCGTGGTCTGCATGGGCGAATGGCAGGGCGAGGAGGTGCTCGGGCTCAAGGTGACCTGGAACAAGCGCTACATCACCCTGGCGCCGGTGGCCACCTTGATCGGCCTGGCGATCAAGGTCTACGACCCGGATCACCTGCTCGGCGGGGAGGAAGTGGTCGGCGTGACCTGCGTGCTGGTGCCGCGGGACCTCGAGGGGGTCAACGCGGGCAGCCGCCACCTGCCGATGAACACCGTGTTCATGAACGGCCCGACCTGGGGCACCGACGTGTTCATCCCGATGAGCCAGATCATCGGCGGCGAGGACATGCTCGGCAAGGGCTGGACCATGCTGCTGGAGTGCCTGTCCATCGGCCGTTCAATTTCCCTGCCGGCACTGGGGACCGGCGCCGGCAAACTGGCCTGCCTGGTCACCGGCGCCTACTCCCTGACCCGCGAACAGTTCGGCCGCTCCATCAGCCAGTTCGAGGGCGTGCAGGAGGCGATGGAATCCCTCGCCGGCTACACCTACCAGATGAATGCGGCGCGCCTGCTGACCTCCGGCATGCTGGACCGGGGGGTCAAGCCCGCAGTGCCCTCGGCCCTGCTCAAGTACTACAACACAGAGCTGATGCGCCGGGCCATCAACCACGCCATGGACGTGGTCGCCGGCCGCGGGGTGATTACCGGCCCGCGCAACTTCCTGGCCCGGGCCTACCAGGCGGTACCCATCGCCATCACCGTGGAGGGCGCCAACATCCTGACCCGCAGCCTGATGGTGTTCGGCCAGGGCGCCATCCGCTGCCACCCCTACATCACCGAGGAAATCGCCGCCGCGGAGAACCCCGACGGCAACGCCGGGGCGCGCGACTTCGACGCGGTGTTCTACCGGCATATCGCCCACACCTCGCGCAACGCCCTGCGCGCCTTCGCGCTGTCCTATGCCGGCGGCGCCCTGGAGCAGGTTCCGGAAACCGGCGACCTGCAGCGCTACTACCGGCAGCTGGCGCGCTTCTCCGCGGCATTCGCCCTGCTTACCGATGTCACCCTGCTCAGTGTCGGCGGCGGCCTCAAGGCGCGGCAGCGGCTCTCCGGGCGCATGGCCGACTGCCTGGTGCACCTCTACTACGGCAGCGCGGTCATCAAGTACTGGCTGGACCAGGACCGGCCGGACGACCAGCGGCCGCTGGTGGAATGGAGCCTGCAAAGCAGCGTCAAGGGCGCCCAGGATTCACTGCTGGCGGCCATCGACAATTTCCCGGTGAGCGCCCTGCGCTGGCCCCTGCGCCTGCTGGTCTTCCCGCCGGGCTACCAGAAGCAGAAAGCCCCGGACGATGCGCTCGGCGGCAAGGTCGCGGCGACCATCGTCGAGGATGCGCCGCTGCGCGAGCACCTGGCCGCCGGCTGCTACCGCAACGACAGTCCCCAGGACCCGGTGGGTCGCGTGCTCAACGCCTACCGGCTGGCGCTGGACACCCGCGACAGCCGCGACAAGCTGCACCGGGCCATCCGCCAGCGGGATGAGGACCAGGTGGACGCCATCGCCCTGCTGCTGGGCCACCAGCGCGAGGAACTGGTGGACTGGGCGGTCGCGGAAAACGTGATCACCGCGCAGGAGCGCGAGCCCCTGCTGGACGCCCTGACTGCCCTCTACGACGTGATTCGCGTCGACGCCTTCGACGCCAAGGGTATCCGCGAACTGTCCGCCTGTGCCAAGGGCAAGCGCAAGGTGGTGGAGCGCCCGCCAAAGAATACGAAGGCCTGACCCCCCGTTTTACGCAAAAACTCCCCCGCCGGTGGGCGCACCGCGGGGGGCAATTTTCCCGCGGAACGCTATCGCCTCACCCGCCGATTTCTGCTAATTTTCCGCCCCCCAGTCCGCCGCGTTGACTGACTTTCGCGCGCCGGGACCGGTTCCATTCAATCGCGGCCGCACCGGCCCCCTGCAGGTCACCACAGGATGCCCAATTTCCCCTCCGCGCTCGCCGACAGCGGCCGCACCGGCGAGGAGACCCTGTTCGCACGCATCGCCGGGGACATTCGTGAATCCGGCTACAGCATCAATCCGCTGGCCCTCGAGCCACAGCTCCTGCAGCCGCTGATGCAGCACGTCCAGGCTATGGCTCCGGACATGTTTGCGCGCGCCGGCACCGGCCGGCAGCGTGACCACGTGCTCAACGATTTTGTGCGCCGGGATGAAATCTGCTGGATCAGCGGCGACTCCACCGCGGGGGCAGCCTGGCTGGACTGGGCCGGACGCCTGCGCCAGTTCCTCAACCGGGAACTGCTGCTGGGACTGTTTTCCTTCGAAAGCCACTTCGCCCATTACGGCCCCGGGGATTTTTACCGCCGCCATTACGACGCCTTCCGCGGCGAGGCCAACCGCATGCTCTCGCTGGTGGCCTATCTCAACCCCCACTGGCAGACGGGGGAAGGCGGTGAACTGGTGCTGTACCGCGACGGGGAGGACCAGGAAGGCATCCGGGTACTGCCCACGCCGGGTACGCTGGTGGCCTTCCTCAGCGAGGAGTTTCCCCACGAAGTCCTGCCCGCGGAGCGCGACAGGTATTCGGTCGCCGGCTGGTTCCGGCTGAACACCTCGGTGAGCGGGCGGGTCGACCCGCCGCGCTGACCGGGCATGGCTATACAGGCTGCAGGACTCCAGGGCCGCCAGGACCCTGGATGCTCTGCAAGGGGCCGGCTAGTAGCAGGCTGAGGGCGGCAATTCCACCCGCCGCTCGCTGCCGTCCTGGTAGCGTTCGATCCGGTAGCAGCCGGACACCTGGGTGGTCGTGGTCTGCGAATAGGTAGTCGACGCGTTATCGTGGCTGTGGCCGAGGGTATAGCCGATCGCACCACCCACCAGCGCCGCGCCCAGTGGCAGGTAGGGGTCGTAGCTGTAGTAGCCGCGCGGCCGGTAGTCGTGTCTCGGGTAGTAGTAGACGTGGTGATGGCCGCCCTTGTAGTGCTTGTTGTAGTGTTTGTCGTAATGCTTGTCGTAGTGGCCCTTGAAATGCTTGCCATTGTGCCTGCTGTCATAGCGGTCACCGTGGCCCTTGCCCTTATCCCAGCCGCGATCCGCGAGGGCGGTGGCTGAACCGGCCGCCATTACCAGGCTCATCAGGATTACAGTCAGTCGTTTCATTGTTCTACATCCTCCGTTGTGCCCATGCACAGGTGCAGATTAACGACCCCCACCTGAACGCTGCCTGAACGCAATCGGGCATTTTCGTTCAGCTTCGGTTCAGCCAGCCGGGGGGACACTGTAGCCACCAGAAAGTATTGGAGACTCCCGCCATGAAACGCATGCTTGCCGCTACCGCCCTCCTCCTGCCGCTGGCCGCCGCCCAGGCGCAGGACAGTGTGTATATCAATGCGCCGGTAGTGCTTGCGGAGCCCATTGTGGAAGTTGTCACCCGGAAGATCCCCCATGAGTACTGCCGCAACGAACAGGTCCGGGTGGTCAACAACGGCGCACACTCCGCCACACCGGGACTGCTCGGGGCTGTTGTCGGCGGAGTGGTCGGCGGTGCCGCCGGCTCCGACAGCCGCTACCAGCCGGTGATCGCCGGTGCCGGCGCGCTGCTCGGCGCCTCCATCGGCACCGATATCGCCCACCGCCAGTCGGCCCAGGCCTATTACGTCAACGAGCGCCGCTGCGACACGGAATACGAACTGCGCGACATCGAGCGCGTCGTGGGGTATCGTGTCGGCTACGAGTATCAGGGCAATACCTTCTACACACGGACTGCCTCGGCGCCCGGCAACACCATCCGCCTGCGCGTCGATGTGAGCCCGGAACCATGACGCCAGCGAGGACTTCCCCGGGGACACCATGTCACGCCTCTCCTGCCTGCAAACCCTTTGCCTGGGCGTGCTGTGCGCCACGCTCGCGCTGACCCTGCCCGCCCCGGAGGCTGTCGCCAAATCCGACAAACACAGCCAGGGCAGCAAGAACGACAACCGCGGCCAGCAGGACAAGCAGAACCAGCGCAACGGAAAGGACAAGGAGCAGAAGCAGATGAGCGCCCAGCAGGCCTCTGCCCAGGCCCAGTCCCGCTACGGTGGCCGGGTGCTGAAAGTCGAGCCGCGCGGCTCCGGCTACAATGTCCGCCTGCTGCAGAACGATGGCCGGGTAATCACCGTCTTTATCGGGGACTGAGCGCATGCGCATGCTGATCGTCGAGGACGACCTGCAATTGCAGGAACAGCTCCGCTCCCTGTTCCAGCGCAACGGCTGGGTCGTGGATTGCGCCCCGGACGGCCGCGAGGCCCGCTATCTCGGCAGTGAGTTTCCCGTTGACATCGCCATCGTCGATCTCGGCCTGCCGGACATATCCGGCATACAACTGGTTCGCGGCTGGCGCGAGGCCGGGCTCGAGTTTCCCATCCTGGTCCTCACCGCGCGCAGCGATTGGCGCGACAAGGTCGAGGGCCTCGAAGCCGGCGCCGACGACTACGTCACCAAGCCCTTCCAGCCGGAGGAAGTGGTCGCCCGGGTCGGCGCCCTGCTGCGCCGCGCTGCCGGACGCAGCAGCGACGTGGTGAATTACGGCCCGGTGCAGATCGACTTCGCCAGCCGCAACGTGCTGCGCGAGGGCGCGGCGCTGGACCTGACCAGCTACGAATTCAACACCCTCGAATACCTCGCCAGCCGCCCCGGCCAGGTCATTTCCAAGACCGAACTGACCGAACACCTCTACGCCCAGGACCACGAGCGGGACAGCAATGTCATCGAGGTCTTTATCGGCCGCCTGCGGCGCAAACTGGACCCCGACGGCGAACTGCAACCGATTGCCACGGTGCGCGGCGCCGGTTACCGCTTCACCCTGCAAGCCCTCGACCCGTGAACTTCCTGTTCCATTCCATCGCTGGCCGCCTGGTCCTGGGCAGCGCCCTGCTGCTGGCAGTGTTCCTGTCCGCCAGCGGCTGGTACCTGGAGGGCAGCCACCGCAAGAGCCTCGAGGCGGCGGAGGTAGAACGCCTGCAACTGCAGCTGTTCACGCTGCTGGCCCAGGCCGAGTTCGAAGCGAGTTTCAGCATGCCCGCGGAGCTGATCGAGCGCCGCTACAACCAGCCGGGCTCGGGCCTCTATGCGCGTGTCACCGACGCCAGCGGCAGGATTCTCTGGCTCTCCCCCTCCGCGGTGACCCTGCCCGCCAGCGCGACCACCGCGGCGCCGACTCCGCTGCAGCCCGGGGAGCACCACTTCAGCCGCCGCGGCGAGCTGTATTCGCTGGCCTGGCAGGTGGTCTGGGCGGCGGAGGAAGGCGAGGAAATCCCCCTGCAGTTCACGGTGATGGAAACCGCCGCCCCGCTGGAAGCGGACATCGCCGAGTACGGCCGCGGCCTGCGCCTGTGGCTGGGCGGTTCCGCCCTGCTGCTGCTGTTGTTCCAGGCGCTGGTACTGGGCTGGGCGCTGCGTCCCCTGCACCGGCTGGCCGGGGAGGTCGGCGCCATCGAGGCCGGCGAGGCAGAACTGCTCGGCGAAGACTACCCGCAGGAGGTGCTACCCCTCACCAGCAACCTGAACACCCTGCTGGCGGGCGAACGCCAGCGCCGGGAGCGGGTGCGCAACACCCTGGCGGACCTCGCCCACAGCCTGAAAACCCCGCTGGCGGTATTGCGCGGCGCGGACCCGCAGCATGCGGACTACGCCGCGCTGGTGGGAGAACAGACGGCACATATGGAGCAGATCGTCAGCTACCAGTTGCAGCGGGCCTCCGGGGGCAGTCACCGGCTGCTGCAACTGCTGCCGGTCGCTCCCCTGGTCCAGCGCCTGCGGGATACCCTGCTCAAGGTCTATGCCGACAGGAACCTGCACATCGAACTGGCTATCGTCGACAGCTGCCGCTTCCGCGGCGACGAGCGCGACCTGATGGAGGTGCTCGGCAACCTGATGGACAACGCCTGCAAATACGGCCGGCGGCAGGTCCGGGTCAGCGCCGAGGGCAGCGCGCCGAAGCTCCTGCGTATCCGCATCGAGGACGACGGCCCCGGCATCCCGCCCGGGGCGCGCCAGCACAGCCTGCTGCGCGGCACCCGCCTGGACCAGATGGCGCCCGGGCAGGGCCTGGGCCTGGCGGTGGCGGCGGATATCGTCGAGAGCTATCGCGGCTGGCTGGAAATCAGTGACAGCCCGCTGGGCGGCGCGCGGGTCACGCTCACCTTCCCCTGAGCACTACTGGCCGAAACTGGCAACAAAGCTGTCTACCTGCCCCTGCTGCACTCGGTCGACAATTTTCGCCAGCTCGGCGAAGCCCTGCGCGGCATAGCCGCTGACCCGGTACTCGTGCACCAACCGAGTGGCGCCGTCCTCCGTCGCTTCAAGAGTGAAACTGGCGGCACCGTGCAGCCCCATCGCCTGCAGCGGACCCAGTCCGCCAAGCATCACCAGCGATTGACCGGGACGTACCTGGGACACCGTCAGGTGCAGCACCGACAGGCCCTCGGCCTGCTCGCAAAAACAGCCGCCGGCTACCGGGGCCAGTGACAGGTTGGCGCGATCGCCGGACCAGGTGTGGGCGGAATCCCACCACTGCTCCGGGTGCACCAGCCGCTCCCAGGCCTGCGCCGGCGGCGCTGGCGCCACGGCCTCCACCCGCAGTGCAAAGCCCGCGGCGTTGCTGCCCAGGACTTCCGCTTGCAGCGGTGCCGCCATACCTGCGAACACCAGCAGGGCCACGCCGGCCGATCCGGTACCCCTGGGTTGTCTGTGACTGGTCATGGTTTCTCCTGCGGCGGCTGCGCGCCACTCCCGGGGCCTGTGGAGAGCCCGGCAGTCATCCGGCCCTGTGACCCACATACTGTACGGACGCCTCCCGCTTCGACAGCGAGACTCTTCCACTTTAGCAGCTGGCGCCCCACCTGCACGCCGCCGGCCTGATTCAGCCTCCGGCAAAGGGCGACGCGGCCTGCGTCAAATAACGTATTGGCGCCCTTTCGGGCTTCCTGAGATACTCCCTGCCTTCCTGCGTCCGTGCTGAGCGGTGGCATGTAACTTGCTGCCAATACGGGTACACCACATAAAACAGGCCAACCAGACCGAGTCAATGCGCCCTTCACAGCACATATTCCGCACCCGGCGCCAGTACAACCAGTGGGTGGGCAACCAGACGCTGGAGGACTACGCGCTGCGCTTTACCGCCAAGCGGGCGCGGCGCTTCAGCCCCTGGGTGGTGGCGACCACCGCGCTGGGCGGGGCCGCTGCCTTTCTCGCGCTGGAGGCGATCGGCGGTGCCATCACCCTGAGTTACGGTTTCACCAACGCCTTCTGGGCCATGCTCACGGTGGGCCTGGTGATCTTCGTGACCGGCCTGCCGATCACCTACCACGCCGCCAAGTACGGCGTGGACATCGACCTGCTGACCCGCGGCGCCGGCTTCGGTTACCTCGGTTCCACCATCACCTCACTGATCTACGCCTCGTTTACCTTCCTGTTTTTCGCCATCGAGGCCGCCATCCTGGCGATGGCGCTGAAAGCCCTGTTCGGCATCCCGCCGGCACTTGGCTATATCCTCTGCGCGGTGGCGGTGATCCCCATCGTCACCCACGGCATCACCTTCATCTCCCGCTTTCAGGTGGGCACCCAGTACCTTTGGGTGGGCTTGCAAATTCTTGCAGTAGCGGCCATCGCCTGGAACGAATGGCACAACATCGGCGGCTGGATGGACTTTCCCGGCAGCGGGGCGGTCGCCGAGCGCGGCGGCAGCTTCGACCTGCTGCTGTTCGGCGCCGCCGCCTCGATCCTGTTCGCACTGATGGCGCAAATTGGCGAACAGGTCGACTACCTGCGCTTCCTGCCGCCGCAGGAGGAAACCGGCAGGCTGCGCTGGTGGATGGCCCTGGTCAGCGCCGGACCGGGCTGGGTTTTCGTCGGTGTACCCAAGATGCTGCTGGGCTCCTTCCTCGCCTGGCTGGCGCTGAGCAAGGGCGTGGATCCGGAACTGGCGGCGGACCCGACCCACATGTACCAGGGCGCCTACAACTACCTGACCAACTCGCCGACCATCGCGCTGGTGCTGGCCGGGGTGATGGTGATCATCTCCCAGCTCAAGATCAACGTGACCAACGCCTACGCGGGCTCCATCGCCTGGTCCAATTTCTTTTCCCGCCTGACCCACAACCACCCGGGCCGGGTAGTCTGGCTGGTGTTCAACGTGGCCATCGCGCTGCTGCTGATGGAACTGGGGATTTACCGGGCGCTGGAGAACATCCTGTCGGCCTTTGCGATCATCGCCGTGAGCTGGCTGGGGTCACTCTCCGCCGACCTGATGATCAACAAGCGCCTCGGGCTCTCCCCGCCCTTCATCGAGTTCAAGCGCGCCCACCTCTACGACATCAACCCGGTGGGGGTGGGCTCGATGTTCGTCTCCACTACCATCGGCATGCTCTGCCACCTCGGCGTGTTCGGCCCGGTACCGGCGGCGCTGACCCACTTCATCACACTCGGCTGCACTTTCGTGATGGTGCCGCTGATCGCCTTCATGACCCGGGGCCGCTACTACATCGCCCGCAGCCCGGATGAAAACCTGCTGGCGCGCCACGAGCATGAGTGCGTCATCTGCGAGAACCACTTCGAAACCGAGGATATCAGCCACTGCCCCGCCTACCAGGGGCCGATCTGCTCCCTCTGCTGCACCCTGGATTCGCGCTGCTACGACAGCTGCAAGAGCGACGCGCGCTTCTCGATCCAGGTGGCGCAGTTTCTCGGCAAGCTGCTGCCCGGCCCGGCCATGCGCCGGATCGACAGCCGCCTCGGCCGCTTCGTCAGCATCCTGTTCCTGATATCGCTGGCCAACGCGGCGATGTTGTCGCTGGCCTACTACCACATCGATCCGCAGGGTGCGGAGATGGCGCAGACCCTGCAGGAACTGCTCAACACGCTGTTCTTCCTGCTGATGATCGTGTTCGGGGTGATCGCCTGGCTGTTCCTGCTGGCCCACGAGAGCCGCGCCGTGGCCCACGAGGAAACCGCGCGGCAGACCGAACTGCTGCTGCACGAGATCGAGGCCCACCGGCAGACCGACCGCGAACTGCAAACCGCCAAGGAAATAGCCGAGGCCGCCAACGACGCCAAGAGCCGCTACCTCTCGGGCATCAGCCACGAATTGCGCACCCCGCTGCAGTCCATCCTCGGCTACACCCAGATCCTGGCCCGCGACGAGCGCATCCCCGAGGACCGCCGCGACTCCATCGCCATCATCCGCCGCTCGGGGGAATACCTGGCGGACCTGATCGAGGGCCTGCTGGACATCTCGCGCATCGAGGCGGGCAAACTGCAGATTCACCGCGCCAAGGTGGACCTCGCGGCGATGCTCGACGAGATCGTCAACATGTTCTCCCTGCAGGCCGCGGGCAAGAGCATCAGCTTCCGCTACGAGAACGACCCGCACCTGCCGCGCTTCGTCTACACCGACGGCAAGCGCCTGCGGCAGATCCTGATCAACCTGCTCTCCAACGCGGTGAAATTCACCCACCACGGCGAGGTGGTGCTGAAGATCACCTACCGCAACCAGGTCGCCAAGATCAGTGTCAGCGACACTGGCGTGGGCATCGCCGCCAGCGACCTGCAGCGTATTTTCAATCCCTTCGAGCGCGCCCATACCAATGGCAACCCGGAGGTCGCGGGCACCGGCCTGGGCCTCACCATCGTCAAGTTGCTCTCGGAGATCATGGGCGGCGACCTCGAGGTCAGGAGCACGCCGGGCAGCGGCAGCACCTTTACCCTGAGCCTGATGCTGAACAGTGCCGGCCCCCAGCTCACTGCCGCGCCCGCCAGCGAGCACATCACCGGTTTTACCGGCGAGCAACGCACCCTGCTGGTGGTGGACGACGAACCCACCCATCGCAGCCTGATGGCGGATTACCTCGCGCCCCTGGGCTTCAGCATCCTTGAAGCCGGGGACGCCGAAGCCTGCCTGGCATTGCTGGAGTCACACACACCAGACGCATTCCTGCTGGACGTATCAATGCCCGGCATGGACGGGATGGAGCTGGCGCGGAGGTTGCGCAAACGCGGCCTCAACGTCCCCATCGTCATGGTGTCCGCTGACGCGCAGGAACGCCGCGCGGAGGATATGCCGGACGCGGCACACGATGCCTACATGGTCAAACCCATCCGCTTCTCGGTCCTTACCGACGTGCTGTCCAACCTGCTCGGGCTGACCTGGACGTACGCGCCGCCGAAACCGGGGGAGCCGAAATCCCCGGCCATCCTGCAACTGTCACCCGCTGCCGCGGCCAGCGCCAGCCGCCTGCGCGCCTATGCCGAGATCGGCTATACCCGCGGCGTCACGGAGGAACTCGACCAGTTGCAGCTGGACGGTATACTGCCGGCGGCGGCACTGGAACAGCTCGCCATGCTGGCGCGCCAGATGCGCTATGCCGAGATTGTCGAACTACTCAACAGGAGTGAAACCTGATGACACAGGTACTGCCTGATACCAAACCGGCAGTGGAGCCCTCCAAGGGCGTGGTGCTGGTGGTCGACGACTCCCCGGACAGCCTGAGCATGATCAATGCCGCGCTGGAACAGGAGGGCTACACGGTTCTCATCGCCCTCGAGGGCCGCCAGGCCCTCGCCATTGCCAGCAAGATTCACCCGGACATCATCCTGCTGGATGCGATCATGCCCGCCCTCGACGGTTTCGACACCTGCCGTATCCTCAAGGCCGACCCCCACCTGGCTGACGTGCCGGTGATCTTCATGACCGGGCTCACCGATACCGACAGCGTGGTCAAGGGCCTCGACGCCGGCGGTGTCGACTACCTGACCAAGCCGGTGAATATCGACGAGCTGGTGGCGCGCATGCGCGTCCACCTGGCCAACGCCAAACTGAAAAACAGCGCGCAACTGGCCCTCGATTCCACCGGCCAGCACCTGTTCAGCGTGAGCGAAAAAGGCGAAATGCTGTGGGCCACGCCACAAACCCGCGACCTGTTCCGGCGCGCGGGCATCGACGAGACCTGGCTGGCCAGCCAGTTGCCCGGGCAACTGCGCCACTGGATGGCCTTCAAGCCCGCCAACGGACAGACGCTACCGCTCGGCGCCCTGGACTATCCGCTGCAGGTCAAGCTGGTGGGACAGGCCTCCAGCGGCGAGACCATGCTGCGCCTGCTCGACGGCCAGGCGCCCACCGGCCCGGAAAAACTGCGCCACCACCTGCCGGTGACGGAGCGCGAATCGGAAGTGCTGTACTGGATCGGCAAGGGCAAGACCAACCGGGAAATCGGCCAGATTCTCGATACCAGCCCGCGCACGGTCAACAAGCACCTGGAACAGATTTTCCGCAAACTGGAAGTGGACAACCGGACCTCGGCGGCCGCCATCGCCCTGCGTTTCCTGCTGGACGAGGTGTGAACGCGTTGCGGCGCCCGCCGTCGGGTGGCGACAGCTAGACGCTGACGCCGAACAGGCGGCCGATCGCTGCGGTCAACAGCATGGCCATGGTGCCCCAGAAAGTGACCCTCGCCGCCCCCACCAGCAGCGGCGCACCTCCCGCCCGCGCCGCGACGGCACCGAGGATGGCGAGAAAACACAGAGACGCGATAGCCACCAGGGGAATCAACAGCGGCCCGTGGGCCAGCCAGGCAAAGGCCAGGGGCAGGGCCGCCCCGACAGTAAACGTCGCCGCGGAGAATACCGCCGCCTGCACCGGCTGCGCATTGCCATTTTCGGTGATGCCGATTTCATCGCGCGCGTGGGCGCCGATGGCATCGTGCTCCATCAGTTTCTCCGCCACCTCGTGGGCCAGCGCGGGATCCAGGCCGCGTTTCTGGTAAATTTCAGCGAGTTCCCTCACCTCGGCCTCGTAGTGCTTGTCCAGCGCCGCGGCCTCGATTTTCAGGTCGGCCCTCTCAGTATCCGCCTGGGAACTGACCGATACGTATTCACCGGCGGCCATCGACATGGCCCCGGCCACCAGCCCGGCAATGCCCGCCAACAAGATGCCCTCGCGGGAACTATTCGCTGCAGCGACACCGATGATCAGGCTGGCAGTGGAAACGATGCCGTCGTTGGCGCCCAGTACCGCCGCCCGCAGCCAGCCCACACGATGTGAGCGGTGTTTCTCATGGTGAGGCATAGTCATTCCTGTATCGATTGTTACCCTGCGACTTCAGGCGAGGCGCAGATCCCGGGTTATCCGGCCGTATTCCAGTATTTCGAGTTCGTGCTGCTCTTCCCGCCAGGGTTCCTGCAGGGCCGCGGTCTCCCAGCCGCGCATACCCGGCAGGGCCAGCATGCGCTGCGCGTAGGCATCCGAGGCTGCGGACAGGCGCAGGCCATAGGACTGGATGCGGAACACTACCGGGGCAAAAAACGCGTCGACCGCGGTAAACGCGCCGCCCGCCAGGAACGGGCCGCCGAATCGACCCAGCCCCTGCTGCCACAACTCGTCGAGCCGGGCCAGGTCATGGCGCAGGTTTGCGTCGACCCGGACCAGTTCCACCCGCAGGCCGCAATTCATCGGGCAAATACGCCGCAGTGCGCCGAAACCCGCGTGCATTTCCGCCACGGCGCAGCGCGCCCAGGCCCGCGCATCGCGGCTCGCCGGCCAGACCTCCAGGTAGTCCTCCGCCACGTATTCGACGATGCCCAGCGAATCCCACAACGAGCGCTCCCCGTCCACCAGGCAGGGTACCAGGCCGGTCGGACTGAAGCGCCGGAAGCTCTCCCAGCTCGACCCCTGGTCAAAGGGTGTCAGCACTTCCTCGAAGGGAATCTGCAGCGCCTGCAGCAAAATCCATGGCCGCAGGGACCAGGAGGAATAGTTCTTGTTGGCGATATACAGCGTATACATCGTGACCTCGCAATCGTCGCCAGCGCTTCCAACGGCCTGAGCGGACTAGAACGCCCCACCATCCTGATTGCCGGGCAGGTAGTATGAGGGGCAGATAAACTTCAGCATATTGGCGATGCGCCTGGCATTTTCCAGCTTGTGTTCGCGCTCCAGCTTCAGGCGTTCCAGTTCCGGGCCGAACATCTCGTCGAAGGCCGCGGCGGCATCGGCCTTGCGCTCCTCCTCGGAAGCGTACTGCTTGCGGATGTGGTTCAACTCCCCCATGTCCAGCCAGACTCCGGCGCAGTTGGCGCAGGTGTCGATTTCCACTTCCTTTTTAACGCTGAAGAAATTGCGCATCAGCGTAATGTTGTCACACTTTGGACAGTTGATGCGGACTTCGCGATCCACCTTGACTGTAGGGTCGACCGGGATATTCAGCAACTCGGTCCCCGCCTCCTCGTGGGGCTCGTCAAACTTGCGGAACTCGAAGGTATCGAACCAGATTCCACCACAGCCTCCCTTGCAGATATCGACCTGGATACCGTCAATTTCCACGTGGGCAAATGTGCTCTTGCAGGCAGGGCATTCCATAGCTTGTTTCTCCTTGTTCTCCAGCGAGCAGCAGTCAACCCCGGGCGGGCTTCAACGCCCCGGGTTTACCGGACGCTCCAGCTGCAATAATAAATCAGAAATCTCCGCCAGCTTTTCCGTCACTGCGGACTCCGCGTCGTAGAGACCGCGATTGTAGAAAAACGGGCCGATCTCCCCGGCGAAAAAATCCACCAGGAATTCGGCGTCAAAGCCGCCGATCTCCTGGCCCAGTTCCTCGCTGAAGTACAGCTGTACCTTGCGCACCATCTGCGCCTTTTCTTCCCTGCTGAACTGCATCTTCTCCATAACGTTCGCCTCCTCAGCGCACCGGCAGGGCGCCGCCCTCCTTCACCGCCAGCAGGCTGAAATTGGACTCGATGTTCTTTACCCCGGGGAATTTCAGTACCCGGTTCATGCACAGGTCGGAGAAATGATCCATGCTGTAGGCGAGAATTTTCATCAGGTAATCGTGGGACCCGCTCATGGCGTGGCACTCGACGATGTATTCCTCCGCCTCCACCCGCGCCAGGAAATCCCGCTGCTGGCGATCGTCGCCCTTCTCCAGCATCACCTGCACGAACGCCGTCACCTGCAGGCCCAGCCGGCGCTGGTCCAGCCGCGCGCCGTAGCCGCGGATATAGCCGCCGTCCTCCAGTTTCTTCACCCGGCGGAAACAGGGCGACTCGGAGAGTCCTACCCGATCCGCCAGCTCGACATTGGAAATCCGCCCCTCTGCCTGCAACACACGGAGGATGTCCACTTCTGCGCGATCCAGTGCCATGGCAAGAATCCCCCCTGAAAAGGGAAATTTCAGAATACTTCCTGCTGTTTATAGCACCGATCAGATGTAATTAGAACAAATACGCCGGGCACCCGGGACTACGCTATTGGCATGTAACGAGCGTCCGCCGCGGCGGACCGATAATAACGGAGACAGATTATGCCCGACGTAGTTGACAATCCCATGGGGCTCGACGGCTTCGAGTTCGTCGAGTTTGCCGCCACCGAGCGCGGCGTCATCGAAGCGGTATTCGAGCGGCTGGGGTTCAGCCACGTGGCCAGCCATCGCTCCAAGGCGGTGGACCTGTGGCGCCAGGGTGATATCAATTTCATCATCAACTACCAGGAGGGCTCGCCCGCGTACTTCCACGCGAAAGAGCACGGCCCCTCTGCCTGCGGCATGGCCTTCCGGGTGCGCGACGCGGCGGCGGCCTACCGGCAGGCGCTGGCCAGGGGTGCGCAGGCCATCGATATCCCGGTGGGGCCGATGGAACTGAAGCTGCCCGCGATTCGCGGCATCGGCGGGGCGATCATCTACCTGATCGACCGCTATGCGGAGGGTTCCTCCATCTACGACATCGACTTCAACTACCTGCCGGGTGTCGAGCGCCATCCCGTGGGTTGCGGTTTCCGGGTTATCGACCACCTGACCCACAACGTCTACCGCGGGCGCATGGACTACTGGGCCCATTACTACGAGGAACTGTTCAACTTCCGCGAGATCCGCTACTTCGACATCAAGGGTGAATACACCGGCCTGAAATCCCGCGCCATGAGCGCCCCCGACGGCAAGATCCGCATTCCCCTCAACGAGGAGGCCAGCGGCAACGGGCAGATCGAGGAGTACCTGATGCAGTACAACGGCGAGGGCATCCAGCACATTGCCTTCGCCTGTGACGACCTGCCGGCCTGCCTCGACCGGTTGCGGGCCCGCGGCGTACCCTTCATGCCGGCGCCCCCGGACACCTACTACGAAATGCTGGAAGAGCGCCTGCCGGGGCACGGGGAGCCGGTTGCGGAACTGCAAACCCGGGGCATCCTGCTGGACGGTTCGACCGCTGGCGAGCACCCGCGGCTACTGCTGCAGATATTCTCCGAAACCCTGATCGGGCCGATTTTCTTCGAATTCATCCAGCGCAAGGACGACGAGGGCTTTGGCGAGGGGAACTTCCAGGCGCTGTTCGCCTCGATAGAAAGGGACCAGATGCGCCGCGGTGTGCTCGACACATCGCACTCCGCGACCTGAGGAGGCGGCCATGCAACTCAAGCGGATTCACCATGTGGCCTACCGTTGCCGCGACGCGCGGGAAACTGTGGACTTCTACCAGCGCCTGCTGGGCATGGACTTCGTGCTCGCCATCGCGGAGAACGAGGTCCCTTCCACCGGCGCGCAGGACCCCTACATGCACGTGTTTCTGGACGCCGGCATGGGCAACGTGCTGGCATTTTTCGAACTGCCCAATTCACCGCCGATGGGCGCCGATCCGAACACCCCGGACTGGGTGCAGCACATCGCCTTCGAAGTCGAGGATACCGCAGCGCTGGAAGCGGCCCGACAAGTACTGCTGGCGGCAGGGCTGGAGGTCATCGGCCCCACCGATCACGGCATCTTCCAGTCGATCTATTTCCGCGACCCCAACGGCCACCGCATCGAACTGTCCGCCAACACCCACAGCGACCGCGAGATGGCGGAACTGCACCGGGTCGCCCCCGCCATGCTGGAGGAATGGAGCCGGACCAAACAGGCGCCGCGACACGCGGCCTGGCTGCATGCCAGGAAAGCCACTGGAGAACACGTATGAAAGTCGCCAGCCTCAAATCCGGCCGCGACGGCCAGTTGCTGGTCGTATCGCGCGATTTGCGTCACGCGGTGCCGGTGCCCGACATTGCCGATACCCTGCAGCAGGCACTGGATAACTGGGAAGCCCTCGCGCCCCGCCTGCAGGTGCGCTACGCGGAGCTTAATGCCGGCAGTGCACCCCACGCGCTCGATTTTGTCCCGGCCGCCTGTGCCGCGCCCCTGCCGCGCGCCTTCCACTGGGCCGACGGCAGCGCCTATGTGACTCATGTGGAACTGGTGCGCAGGGCGCGCGGCGCGGAACTGCCGGAGTCTTTCTGGAGCGACCCGCTGGTCTACATGGGCGCCTCCGACGCCTTTATCGGTTCTCGCGACCCCATCGAAGTGGAAAACGAGGACTGGGGCATCGACTTCGAGGCCGAGGTGGTGGTGGTGACCGACGATGTGCCCGCCGGTATCACGCCGCAGCAGGCGCGGCAGCACATCAAGCTGGTCGGCCTGGTCAACGACGTGTCCCTGCGCAACCTGATCCCGGCGGAACTGGGCAAGCAGTTCGGCTTTTACCAGTCCAAGCCCTGGACCAGTTTCAGCCCGGTACTGGCCACGCCGGACGAACTGGGCGGCGCCTGGGACGGTGCCCGGGTGCACCTGCCGCTGCGCGCCACGCTCAACGATCGACTGATTGGCGCGCCCAACGCCGGCGTCGACATGACCTTTGACTTTCCCACCCTGATTGCCCACTGCGCGAAGTCCCGCTCTCTGGTGGCGGGCACGGTGATCGGCTCCGGCACGGTCTCCAATGCCGGCAGTGAAAGCGGTTCCTGCTGCCTCGCGGAGGTGCGCTGCCTGGAGACCATCGCCGACGGCAAGCCCTCCACCCCGTTCATGCGCTTCGGCGACCGCATCGAGATCGACATGCTCGACGCACAGGGGCAGAGTATATTCGGCAGGATCGACCAGGTGGTCCAACGCTACCAGCCACCGCGCTGAGGGGAGTCAACCATGAAACTGTATTCCTACTACCGTTCCAGCTGTTCCTACCGGGTGCGCATCGCGCTCAACCTCAAGGGGCTGGACTACGAGTACCTGCCGGTCAACATTGTGCAGGGCGAGCAGAAAGGCGATGCCTACCTTGCTCACAACCCCCAGGGCCTGGTGCCGGCGCTGCAACTGGACGGCGGCGACATCATCGGCCAGTCCACCGCCATCCTCGAGTGGCTGGAGGAGAATCACCCCGCCCCCGCCCTGCTGCCCGGCGACAGCCTGCAGCGCGCCCGGGTGCGGGCGCTGACCCAGAGTATCGCCTGTGATATCCAGCCGCTGAACAACATCGCCATTCTCAACTACCTGAAGCGGGACCTGGGGGCCAGCGACGCAGCCGTGAACGACTGGTACACGGCCTGGATCCGGCGCGGCTTCGACGCAGTGGAACATACCCTCGCCAGCAGCAGCGGCGATTTCTGCTTCGGCGACCAGCCCGGCCTCGCCGACTGCTACCTGGTACCGCAGGTCTACAATGCGGATCGCTTCGGCATCGATACGCAGGACTACCGGCATATCCGCCGCATCTACGACCACTGCCTTACCCTCGCTGCCTTCGCCCGCGCCGCGCCGGAAGCACAGCCGGACGCGGCCAGCTGACCGGGAGCCGGCCATGAACCAGCGCGAGATCATTGCCAGCCTGCCGGTTCACCTGCGCCCCTTCGTCACCGTGCAGCAGCCGGAACACTATTCACCGCGGGACCACGCCCTGTGGCGTTTCATCATGCGCCACCTCACCCGGCAGCTGGACCAAAGCGCACACCCGGTGTATCGCGAGGGCCTGGCGCGCACCGGCATCAGCCTGGACCAGATTCCCTCGATTGATGCCATGAACGCACAGCTGGAACCCCTGGGCTGGCGCGCGCTGGTGGTGGACGGATTCATCCCCCCGGCCGTCTTTATGGAATTCCAGTCGCTGAAGATCCTGGTGATCGCCCTGGACATGCGCAGCGTAGAGCACATTTTCCATACCCCCGCCCCGGACATCGTGCACGAGTCCGCCGGCCATGCGCCCTTTATCGTCGATATCGACTACGCCGAGTTCCTGCAGCGCTTTGGCGAGATTGGCGCAAAGGCGATACCCAGCCGGGAAGACATGGCGCTCTACGAAGCCATCAGGCACCTTTCCATCGTCAAGGAATGCGGTGACAGCACGGAGGCCGATATCGCCGCCGCGGAGGCGCGACTGCGGCAGGCCAGTGCGGCCAGCTGCGAGGTTTCCGAGGCCAGCCTGCTGAGCCGCCTGCACTGGTGGACGGTGGAGTACGGGCTGGTCGGCAGCCTGGAGGACTATAAAATTTTCGGTGCGGGCCTGCTCTCCTCGCTCGGTGAAAGCCGCCACTGCCTCGACGACCAGCGGGTAAAAAAACTGCCCCTTACCGTCAACGCCGTCAGCCAGCCCTACGATATCACTGCGGAACAGCCGCAACTCTACGTCACCCGCAGCTGCAGGCACCTCAGCCAGGTACTCGAGGAATTCGCCCGCACCATGGCCTACCAGCGCGGCGGCGCGGCGGCGCTGCAGAAGGCCGTACAGGCCGGCACCGTGTGCACGGCGCTCTACGACTCGGGTGTACAGGTCAGCGGCGTAATGCAGGAGGTACTGTGTGACGCCGTGGGCAACGCGGTCTACCTGCGCACCGCCGGCCCGACGCAACTGGCCTACCGCGACTGCGAGGTGTTCGGCCACGGCGTGGAACGCCACGCCCGCGGCTTCGGTTCGCCGATCGGCCAGCTCAAGGATTTCAGCCGCTGCCTCTCGCTGTACACGATCGACGAACTCAAGGCCCACGATATTGCCATCGACCGGCCGGTGACCCTGGAATACCTCTCCGGCATCACCGTCCGCGGCGTGTTGCGGCAGGTATTCCGCCAGGAACACCGCAACCTCATCCTGGAATTCGACGATTGCACAGTGACCGACCTGGACGGAAACGCCCTGTTCAGGCCGGAGTGGGGAGCCTACGACCTGGTGGTGGGTTCACGGGTGACATCGGTGTATGGCGGTGTGGCAGACAAGGGCAGGTGGCAGCTGTTCGCCCTCCCGCCCGCCAGTAAAACCGTGCGCAAACCTGCGGACAGCGCATTGATGGGCGCCTACCAGCGCGTCGCTTCGCTACGCGTTTCCGTGGCGCCCCCGGACCGGCAAACTCTGGAATACCTGCACGAAAATCTTCACCGCTACCCCAGGGAGTGGCTGTTGCGCGTCGAAATGCTGGCCGTAGCGGACCCTTCACTCCGACAGCGCGCGGCAGCGGAACTACAGGCGATTCCGGACGTTGCCGACGAACTCGCCGACCTTGTCGCTGCGGATATCCGGGCAGAGGAATGTGCTGTGAAGGAGTCCGTCGCTCAGCCCTGCAGCAAGACCGCGGCGCACTAATCCTGTTCCGTCAACGGCAATACAGCTGCACATAAAGCCGACTATCGAGCCCTCCTACCACCGTCTCTCCAGTGCGCACGTTCCAGGAAGGCGTAGCCGATTAGCGGGCACTGCCAGTGTTCAGCGGTGCCGCGGATGCAGCAGGGACGACAGGATATGGTCCTCCCAGCTGCCGTTGATCAGCAGGTATTTCTCCGCGCGCCCTTCCTGGCGGAAGCCGAGGCTGGCCAGCAGTGCTGCCGAGCGCTGGTTGTCGGGCATGTAGTTGGCCATGATCCGGTTGAGTTCTAGCTGGCCGAAAGCAAAGTCGATGACTTGCCGGCAAAGCTGTTTCATCAGGCCCCGGCCTTCGAACCCCGCGTCAATGGCGTAGCCGATATTGCACGCCTGGAATGGCCCCCTGACGATATTGGTCAGGGCACAGGTGGCAATCAGCCGGCCGTTCCCGCCGTCGAAGCTGTGGAAATAGGCGGAGTGGCCCGCAGCCTGTTCCGACAGCCGTTCCCGCACCCGCGCCTGCCATGCAGCTTCGCTGTGGTATTGCCCGTCCCTCAGGGGTTCCCACCGACGCAGGTGCTGCGCGTTGCGCTGGTAAAACGCCGACAGCTGTCCTGCGTCATCGCTGGCCAGTTGCCGGATGTGCGTGGTCAGCGTCACCGGGCAATCCGCGCCATCGGCGGGATGGCGACCCTCACCCTACTCACCGGCAACCGGGCTCCGTGCAGTACCTCCCTTGCGCAGCAGTCCATACAGGGTCAACAGCAGCGCCACCATGATGGTCAGGCCGCAGAGCTGCAGCAAACCGGAGACCAGCGGGTTGTCGGTGCCGTGGGGCGGCGGGAATTTCTCGTTGATGGTCGGCATCAGTTGCGAGGATGCCCCGGCGAAGGCGCCCACCAGGCCGGCGCTGCCGTTGGTCCAGGTGCCCAGTTGCAGCGTGACGAACCACACCCAGAGTGCCGCCGTACCCAGTCGCATCTCGGTGAGCAGGAAGCCCAGGACGATCACCAGGATACCGTTGACCGTGTACTCGATGTGCGCCATGACGATACCGCGGAACCACTCTACGGCGCCTGGCGGGATGAAACCGACCAGGCAACCGACGGTGATCTGCAACACGCCGAGGACCAGGGTCCAGCGCTTGAGGTTGATTTGCAGATCGTAATCGCCCGGGTTCATTTCACCTTACCTGCACCAGGTTCATTGAGGATCGGCGGGAACAATATCCACCACGAAGGCCACCGAACTGGTTTCGCCGTCATTGCGCCACCAGTGGATGGTGCCGTGGCTTTCGAAGGTCATCTCCCCGGCGGACCAGTTATTCGGCTGCGCCTGGTCACTGCGGATTTCGCTCATTTCGCCTTCCAACATGTATAGCACACCCGGCCGGCCCGCGTGCTGGTGCACGCCGACCACGCCGCCGGGCAGGACGGTGATCCGGCGGGCGCGCATGACATAGCCTTCGAGCGCGGGAAAGTCCGCGTCCAGCGGCATGCTTCCCATGACCTCGGCGGCGGCGATGCCCTGGCTCTTGACGGGACCGTAGGCGCCCAGTGCCTGCGCCCGTTCACGGTCCGCTGCGGGCGCGATTTCTATCGCTTCGGCGCGAGCGCTGGCCGGCAGGCTGAGGGCCACCGCGAGCAGGCAGCCAAGACAGGTGGTTTTCAGGTTTCGCATCCGCTGCTCCGCTTTTATTGTGTTGCACGGGCCCCGGAACGACTGCTACGCGAAGACCGGGGCTCCGGGGTTCGATTCATTCAGGTGCAGTGTAGTACAGTGCCCGGCGGATTCGCAGCAGCTACAGCTGAATGGCGTCGGGCAGCTCTCGGCCCGCAAAGGCCGCCTCTCAGGCCTGCGCCTCGATCGCCCGCTCCGGCAACATGCCCTCGCGCACGATGAAGGCGATAATGGCGTCGAGCCCCTCACCGGCTTTCAGGTTGGAAAACACGAAGGGGCGCTCGCCGCGCATTTTCTTCGCATCCCGGTCCATCACTTCCAGCGATGCGCCCACCAGCGGCGCCAGGTCGGTCTTGTTGATGATCAGCAGATCGGAGCGGGTGATGCCCGGCCCGCCCTTGCGGGGGATCTTGTCGCCAGCGGACACGTCGATCACGTAGATGGTCAGGTCCGAAAGCTCGGGGCTGAAGGTGGCCGACAGGTTGTCGCCGCCGCTCTCCACAAAGATCACGTCCAGGTCGCCGTGGCGGCGCTGCAGTTCATCGATGGCGGCGAGGTTCATGGAGGCGTCCTCGCGGATGGCGGTGTGCGGGCAGCCGCCGGTTTCCACGCCGAGGATGCGGTCCGCGGACAGCGCTTCATTGCGGGTGAGGAACTCCGCGTCCTCGCGGGTGTAGATATCGTTGGTGACAACTGCGATATCGTAGACGTCGCGCAGTGCGGCACACAGCGCGCGCAGCAGGGCCGTCTTGCCGGAGCCCACCGGGCCGCCGACTCCGACGCGCAGGGTTTGTTTCGGGTTCATGGTCTCACTCCTCAGGATCGGAACAATCGTGTGTACTGGGTCTCATGCCAGGCGCTGGCCAGTGCCAGCGCCGGCAGCGAACTACCGATGCCGGCATCTTCCAGCGCCGCACCACAGGCCAGGGCCTCGTTGAGCGCGGGCATCAACTCGCCCAGCAGGCGCTGCGCCGCGCTCTGCCCCAGCGGCACCAGCTTGGTGGCCGCCGCCACCTGGTTTTCCAGCCATGCCCAGAGGAAACCGCTGGCCGCCGTGTTTTCATCGATACCCCAGTGCGCCGCCGCCCAGGCAAATACCGCGGTGAAGCTCGAGTCGCCGCCGAGCGCCGGCAACGGCAGGCCCACCTCCGGCAGCAGGCGACACAGCGCCTCGCCCATGGCGCTGTCGGTCAGGCGCAGTTCCGCGGTTTCCCGGCAGGCCAGCGCGTAGCTGTTGAAGTAATCGAAACTGTCCGCATCGCCACCCAGCGCCGCGCGGTGCAGGCGCAACAGCAGCGGCACGTCTACCCGCGCCAGGGAATGCAGGATCTGCTGGCGCAACCAGTCCCGGGTGCTGGCCGCGTCCTTCACCCAGCCCAGTTCGAGGGCGGTTTCCAGGCCCTGGGAGAAGGCGTAGCCGCCCACCGGCAGCGCCGGGCTGGCCAGTTGCAGCAGCCGCAGCAGCGCCGTGTCAGTGGTGGTGATGGCCATGGCTGTGGTCGTGGTGGTCGCCGTGGTCGTGATCACCGTGGTGGTGGGCGTGGCCCTTACCCGCGTAGGCGCCGGACTCGGGTATGAACACCGCGACCTCGTCCCGGGTCTGCAGCCCGAGGTCGCGGAGCATGTCTTCCAGCACGTGGTCGCGGCTGATGCGCAGCCAGCGCGCGCCGATCTGCACCTTGGTATGCCGGTTGCCGAGGTGATAGCAGGCGCGGCTGAACAGTTGCCAGTCGTCGGTACCAGCCCAGGTGACCTCTTCCTCGGCACCGGCGACCACGAAGCAGGCGCCGCAGGCGGCGCGCAGAATTTCGCCGACCCGCAGGGTCTGGCCGCGTTCGAGGAAAACCCGGACTTCCTCGCCGCCGCTGGTCCAGGCGCGGAAGCGCCCGCGTTCGCGCTGCAGGTGATCGAGCACGATATCGCCGCGGATTTTCTCCGAGGGCACCGCGGTCAGGCGTTCATAGATTTCGTACATTATTTCGACTCTGCTCAGAACAGGTTGTAGAGCTGGGCCAGCGGCAGGATTTCCGCCGGCTCACACACCAGCAGTTCGCCGTCGGCGCGCACCTCGTAGGTCTGCGGGTCCACGGTCACTACCGGCTGCCAGGCGTTGAGGATCATATCGGACTTGCGGATGCTGCGGGTGTTGCGGCAGGCAATCAGTTGCCGCCCCAGGCCCAGTCGCGCGGCGACCCCTGCCTCGATGGCGGCCCCGGCGACAAAAGTCAGCGAGGTGCGTTTCGCCGCGTCCGGGTGGGCGCCGAACATCGGCCGGTAATGCACCGGCTGCGGCGTCGGGATCGAGGCGTTGGGATCGCCCATGGGCGCCGCGGCGATCATCCCGCCCTTGATGATCATGGAGGGCTTGGCACCGAAAAATGCCGGTTTCCACAGTACCAGGTCCGCCAGCTTGCCCACTTCCACCGAACCCACCTCGCTGTCGATACCGTGGGTGATGGCCGGGTTGATGGTGTACTTGGCGATGTAGCGGCGGGCGCGGTAGTTGTCCATGCGCTCGTTGTCTTCGGCCAGCGCCCCGCGCTGCAGTTTCATCTTGTGGGCCGTCTGCCAGGTGCGGGTAACCACCTCGCCCACCCGCCCCATGGCCTGCGAATCCGAGGCGATCATGCTGAAGGCGCCGAGGTCGTGGAAGATATCCTCTGCGGCGATGGTTTCCTTGCGGATGCGGGAGTCGGCGAAGGCCACATCCTCGGGGATGGAGGGGTCGAGGTGGTGGCAGACCATCAGCATGTCGAGGTGCTCGTCCACTGTGTTGCGGGTATAGGGCCGCGTCGGGTTGGTCGACGAGGGCAGGACGTTGGCCTCCGCGCAGGCGCGGATGATGTCCGGGGCGTGGCCGCCGCCCGCGCCTTCCGTGTGGTAGGTGTGGATGGCCCGGCCGCGGAAGGCAGCGAGGGTGTCGCCGACAAAACCGGATTCGTTGAGCGTGTCGGTGTGGATGGCGACCTGCACGTCGTAGGCCTCCGCCACCGACAGGCAGTTGTCGATAGACGCCGGCGTGGTGCCCCAGTCCTCGTGCAGCTTCAGGCCGCAGGCGCCCGCCTGCAACTGTTCCTCCAGGGGTACCGGCAGGCTGGCGTTGCCCTTGCCGAGAAAGCCGAAGTTCATCGGCATGCCATCGGTGGCCTGCAGCATGCGGCCGATGTGCCAGGGTCCGGGCGTACAGGTGGTGGCGTTGGTGCCGGTGGCCGGGCCGGTGCCGCCGCCGATCATGGTGGTGACGCCGGACATCAGCGCCTCCTCCACCTGCTGCGGGCAGATGAAGTGAATGTGCGCGTCGATACCACCGGCGGTGAGGATGCTGCCCTCCCCGGCGATGACCTCGGTGCCGGCGCCGATATGGATGGTCACGTTGTCCTGGATGTCCGCGTTGCCGGCCTTGCCGATACCGCTGATACGGCCATTCTTGATCCCCACGTCGGCCTTGACGATACCCCAGTGGTCGAGGATCAGCGCGTTGGTAATCACCGTGTCGGCGACCTGCGCCGCAGAAAGCTGGCCCTGGCCCATGCCGTCGCGGATGACCTTGCCGCCGCCGAACTTCACCTCGTCGCCGTAGGTGGTGAAGTCCTTTTCCACTTCGATCACCAGCGCGGTATCGCCGAGCCGCACCCGGTCACCGGTGGTGGGACCGAACATCGCGGCGTAGGATTTTCTGTCGATTCGTGTCATTGCCGTGTTCCCCGCTCCGTGCTGGTGGACAAGCAGCCGCTGTGGCTGCTCAGGGCCTTATCGTGATTTTCGGGATAGTGGTCATCAGGGCTGGCCCGCATCGAGCTCACCCATGACCTCGGCGCGAAAGCCGTAGACCTTGCGCGCGCCGGCGTAGGCCACCAGTTCCACCTCCCGCTCTTGCCCCGGCTCAAAGCGCACCGCGGTGCCCGAGGCAATATTGAGGCGAAAGCCCCGCGCCGCCTCGCGGTCGAAATCCAGCGCCGGATTGACCTCGTAAAAGTGGTAGTGGGAACCCACCTGGACCGGCCGGTCGCCGGTGTTCCTCACCGCCAGGGTCAGGGTCTCCCGCCCCGCGTTGAGTTCGATGTCCCCGTCCGCGGGGAACAGTTCTCCGGGTTTCATGCGCGCCTCCGCTACTGGATCGGGTCGTGGACGGTGACCAGCTTGGTCCCGTCCGGAAATGTCGCTTCCACCTGCACCTCGTGGATCATCTCCGCGACGCCGGGCATCACCTGGTCCACGCTGAGGATTTCCCGGCCGTAGCTCATCAGTTCCGCCACGCTCCTGCCGTCCCGGGCACCCTCGATGATTTCCAGGGTCAGCAGGGCCACAGCCTCCGGGTAGTTGAGCTTCAGCCCGCGCGCCAGGCGGCGCTCGGCGAGCAGCGCCGCCGTGACGATGAGCAACTTGTCTTTTTCTCTGGGTAACAGTTCCATCGCTTCCTCTTCGTATTCACCAGGTCAGGTCAGCCAGATGCGCGGCGGACAGGCTTGCCGCGACAGCAGGGCCGGTCGCAGGACCTGCCACCAGCGCGCAAACTGGCAGCGGGCGCGCTCGGCGCTGCCGCCCAGGTAGCGCCCCACCAGCAGGTCGCCGACCTGGGAGATGGCGCAACTGTCAGCTGGCGCGGCGTCCGGCACCTGCAGCCCGCGGATTGTCTCGATCAACGCCCGGCCCTGTTCCCGCGCGAAAGGCCCCGCCAGGAAAAAACCGGACACCGCGCTGCCGCGCATCGCCGCCGGGCCGGATAGCAGCGCATCGCGGTTGCTGTCGTCGATGTCCAGTGCGTCGATAAACAGCGGCACGCCTTCACGGAAAATGCGGTAACACTGGCGAAAACTGCCGCGGCTGAAGGGTGCACCGGAGGCGGGCAAGCCGAAACAGGCCAGTTCCCAGCCGATAAAGGCGCTGTCTTTCGCCAGGTGCACTGCCGTGCCCATATCGACACAGGCACCGTCGTAGACAATGGTTTCCAGCGGAAACCACTCCAGGCTGGCGCCGGGCTGCAGGCGCAGCTCCACCTTCTGCTGTTGCAGGGGCAGGGTATCCCGCGCCCTGTAGATGCGCCCGGCGCCGGGTGTCGTCACCAGGGCGCGCGCATCCTGCTGGCACTCCACGCGTATTTGCAGGGCGTCGCCGGAAACCACACCACCCGGCGGGTGCAGCAGGTAGAGGTGCGCGAGGTCCTCGCCTTCCGGATAAAAGGCCCGCTGCACATAGAGGGGGCCGCGGTGATGGCAGCGCCGCAACCGGCTGCTGTCGCCGCGCCTGCCGACCTGCAGTTCCAGTCGGGCCGGCCAGGTGCCCGCGGTCGCGGCCTGGAAAACAGCGGGGCTGTTCACTCCCCGCGTTCTTCCCCGGTGGAATGCATGCCCTGGCGCGCACGCTGGTAAACCAGGCCGGCGATGGTGACAACGGCTACACCAACCAGGGTCAGCCAGTGATCCGCGTGAGTCCAGATATGGGAGAGCGCCTGCAGGGCATTGCCGGCGTGGTCGCCACTGTGGGCAAAGGCGCCGGCGCTGGCCAGGCTGGCTGCGGCGGCAATGGGAAATTTATGCATTGTCTGTCTCCTGTCGGCCGTCGGTGAGCAGAGCATGGTACACCGCGCGGCACATGGCGATAAGGAATTCTGTGTCTAAACCGCCAGGTGTTTGGCAATCAACTCGTCGGACAGCTCGGGCATGGCGCCCGAAGCCACCACCCGGCCCTTTTCCATCAGGCGGAATTCGCGCCCGACACGGCGGGCGAAGCCGAGCTTCTGTTCCACCAGCACCACGGTCATGCCCTCCTCCTCGTTGAGCTGGGTGATGACATCGCCGATCTGCTTGACGATGTTCGGCTGGATACCCTCGTTGGGTTCGTCGAGGATGAGGATTTCCGGCTGCAGCACCAGCGCCCTGCCGATCGCCAGCTGCTGCTGCTGGCCGCCGGACAGGTCGCCGCCGCGACGACCGAGCATTTCCTTGAGCACCGGGAACAGATCGTAGATTTTCTCCGGTATGGTATTGCCGGGGCTGCGACCCGCCGCCAGCGCGGTGCGCAGGTTCTCCTCCACCGTCAGCAGGGGAAAGATGTCGCGGCCCTGGGGCACGAAGCCGATACCGGCCCGCGGCCGCGACTCGGCGTTGCGCCTGCTGAAATCCTCGCCGCCGATGGTCAGGGAACCGGAGGCGATCGGCAGCAGGCCCATCAGGCATTTCAGCAGGGTGGTCTTGCCCACGCCGTTGCGGCCCATGATGCAGGTGACGGACCCTTTGGCGATTTCCATATCCAGGTCCCAGAGGATCTGGGTGCCGCCGTACAACTGGTTAACCTTCGCGAAACTGATCAATGTGATTCCCCCAGGTAAACCTCGATCACCCTCGGATCGCTCTGAATCTGGTCCATGGTACCCTCCGCCAGCACGGTGCCCTGGTCGAGCACAGTGACGGTGCGGGCGATGCTGCGCACGAATTCCATGTCGTGCTCGACCACCACCACGGTGCGCTCGCCGGCCAGCGAGGTCAGCAATTCCGCGGTGCGCTCAGTTTCCTGGGCAGTCATCCCGGCCACCGGCTCGTCCACCAGCAGCAGGCGCGGGTCGGCGATCAGCAGCATGCCGATCTCCAGCCACTGCTTCTGGCCATGGGACAGCGCACCGGCCAGCTTGGCGCGCTCGTCGGACAGGCCGATGGTACGCAGTACCTCGTCGATACGATCGCGCTTTTCGCTGGTGAGCCGCGAGGTCAGCGAGGGCAGGATGCCCTTGTCCGCCCGCAGCGCGAGCTCCAGGTTGGCGTACACGGTCTGCGCCTCGAACACCGTCGGCTTCTGGAACTTGCGGCCGATGCCCAGTTCGGCGATCTCCGCCTCGCTGCGCCCGAGCAGGTTCAGGTTGCGGCCGAAGTAGACCTGGCCGGTGTCGGGGCGGGTCTTGCCGGTGATGATGTCCATCAGCGTGGTTTTACCCGCGCCGTTGGCGCCGATCAGGCAGCGCAGTTCGCCGTCGTTGATATAAAGGTTGAGGTTGTTGATCGCCCGGAATCCGTCGAAGGAAACCGACAGGCCCTCGATGTAGAGGATCACCTGCTTGGAGACGTCCACCCGCGGCCCCTGGTCCGGCACCAGAAAGGGCCAGACCCGATCGCGATTGGTGAGTTCACCCATGGTTTGGCGCAGGCTCATGCGGTGGCCTCCTTCAGCGTGTCATCCTTGCGGCGCTTGCCCGGCAGGTAGCCCGCCACCAGGCCGGTGAGACCGCGGGGCAGGAACAGGGTCACCGCGACGAACAGGGCGCCGAGGGCGAACAGCCAGGCTTCCGGCATGATCGCGGTAAACCGCGTCTTGGCGTAGTTCACCAGCAGGGCGCCGATCACCGCGCCGTAGAGGGTACCGCGTCCGCCCACCGCCACCCAGACCACGATCTCGATGGAGTTCAGCGGCGAGAACTCACCGGGGTTGATGATCCCCACCTGGGGCACGTACAGCGCCCCGGCGATTCCCGCGAGCACGGCGGAGTAGACGAACAGCCAGACCTTGTAGGTCTCGGTACGGTAGCCGGTAAAGCGGGTGCGCGCCTCGGCGTCGCGCACCGCGAGAATCACCCGGCCGAACTTCGAACACAGGATCAACTGGCTGGCGCAGTAAGCCAGCGCCAGGATCAGCGCGGTGGCGATGAACAGCGATACCCGGGTGACATCCGCCTGCAGGTCGAAACCGAGGATGTCCTTGAAGTCGGTGAGGCCGTTGTTGCCGCCGAAGCCCATCTCGTTGCGGAAGAAGGCCAGCATCAGCGCATAGGTCAGGGCCTGGGTGATGATCGACAGGTAGACCCCCGCCACCCGGGAGCGGAAGGCCAGCCAGCCGAAGACAAAGGCCAGCAGGCCGGGCACCAGCAGCACCATCAGCATGGCGAACCAGAAGCTGTCGAAGCCCAGCCAGTACCAGGGCAGTTCCTGCCAGTTGAGGAAAACCATGAAATCCGGCAGCAGCGGGTCGCCGTAGACGCCGCGATCGCCGATCTGGCGCATCAGGTACATGCCCATGGCGTAGCCGCCGAGGGCGAAAAACGCGCCGTGACCGAGACTGAGAATACCGCAGTAACCCCAGACCACATCCACCGCCATCGCCAGCAGCGCGTAGCACAGGTACTTGCCGAGCAGGGTGATGGTGAAGGTGCTGACATGGAAGAACGAATCCTCCGGCAGCAACAGGTTGCAGGCGGAAGCCCAGGCGGTAACCGCGAACAGCACGGCGACGAAGACCGGCGCCTTCTCGCGCAACTGGTGCAGGGCCGAAAACTGGCCGTAGAGATTGCTCATTCGGCGGCCCTCCCCTTTTGCGGAAACAGCCCGCGCGGCCATTTCTGGATGAACAGGATGATGAATACCAGTACGAGAATTTTCGCCAGCACCGCGCCGGTGGCCGGTTCCAGGAACTTGTTGGCGATACCCAGGGTGAAGCCGCCCACCAGGGTGCCCCACAGGTTACCCACGCCACCGAACACCACCACCATGAAGGAGTCGATGATGTAGGCCTGGCCGAGGTTGGGGCCGACGTTGGTCAGCTGGCTGAGCGCCACCCCCGCGAGCCCGGCGATACCCGAGCCGAGGCCGAAGGTCATGGCGTCCACCCACTCGGTGCGAATACCCAGCGAGCGCGCCATGTTGCGGTTCTGGGAGACCGCGCGCACGTGCAGGCCGAGGGAGGTCTTCTTCAGGATCAGCTGCAGCGCGACAAACACCAGCAGGGCGAAGATCAGCACGTAAAGGCGGTTATAGGTGATGGAGAAAATGGCGTTGATCTCCAGCGAGCCGGACATCCAGTCGGGCGTGGACACCTGCCGGTTGAGCGGCGAAAAAATACTGCGCACCGCCTGCTGCAACACCAGGCTGATACCGAAGGTGGCCAGCAGGGTTTCCAGCGGCCGGCCGTGCAGGAAGCGGATCACCCCGCGCTCGATGAGCACGCCGACCAGCGCGGAAACAATAAACGCCGCGGGAATCGCCACCAGGATGGACAGGCCGATATGGTCGGGCATCAACAGCTGCACCACGTAGGTGGTGTAGGCGCCGAGCATGATCAACTCGCCGTGGGCCATATTGATCACGCCCATGACGCCGAAGGTGATCGCAAGACCTGTAGCCACCAGCAGCAGGACCGAGCCGAGGCTGAGGCCGAAGAACAGGGTTTCCAGGAACTCGTAAAAAGCGATCTTGGAATCGATCTCCGCCAGCAGCGACTTCGCCTTGCGGCGGATTTCCGGCGCTGCAGCCGCGTCGCTGTCGACCAGTGCCTGCAGCGCATTGCGCACCTCCGGTTCGACACTGCCCTCGAAATGCCCGAGGGCCTGCAACTGTACCGTGGGGTCCTCGCTGTTCTGCAGGTCGTAGAGCCCGATAACCACCCACTGCAGGTCGGCGACTTCTTGGTTGGACTCGCTGAGCACCGCTTCGCGCAGCAACGCGACACTTTCATCGTCGGGTCGCTGCAAAATATTTTTCACGGCTTTTTTGCGCACTTCCGGGTCCTTGGCCAGCAGGGTCATCCGCGCGATGATGTCGCGCAACTGCACCCGCACCTTGTTGGTCACCCGGACTTTTTTCAGATTGGATTTCGTTTGTTCCCCGACTTCAGTGCCATCCAGCGCGTCGCGCACGGTGAACCTGTCGCCGCCGGCGGCGGTCGCGATTACCAGCGACTTGCTGTCCGCGTCGACGTACAGGTCACCCGCCAGCAGGGCGTCGGCCAGCGGCACGATGCTGTCGCCACCCGCGGCCACCAGTCGCTCCAGGACTTTCGGCATCTTGCTCAGCGAGACACTGCCCAGTTCCTGGGCGATCGCATGCAGATCTTCGGTACCGGCGTCCTGCGCATGGGTCGTGAGTGACCACAGGACGAAGGCGCAGGTAATTAGGGCCTTACTGATTACGTTCAAGAGCATTCTCCGGAAACAAACGAAATACCTCTGGGAGTGAAAAAGGAGAGGCCCTGGGGCCTCTCAACGTCTCACACCTGATTGTCCCTGCTGTTAGTAGTTCTGCCCTGAACAGGTTTTGGTGACCGTGTTGTAGTTGCCGCACTTGATCGGCGCAGTCCAGTCAGCAATGATGTCCTTGGAACCGGGCAGGAAGTCGGACCACGCGTCGCC
The DNA here is from genome assembly GCF_048323675.1 of Haliea sp. E17. Lineage (NCBI taxonomy): Bacteria > Pseudomonadati > Pseudomonadota > Gammaproteobacteria > Cellvibrionales > Halieaceae > Haliea > Haliea sp. E17. The sequence continues at coordinate 480,629 of NZ_JBLWFK010000001.1, read as the reverse complement.
AGGCACCAGGTCCTCGGTCTCGGAAACCACCAGGAACTGGCCGTCATCCTGGATCTCGCCGATCAGCACCGGCTTGGACAGGTGGTGGTTTTTACCCATGGTGGCAACGCCGCCGGTCAGGTTCGGCGTGGTCATGCCGATCATCGCCTGCTCGACCGCGTCCACGTCGGTGGTGCCGGCTTTCTCCACCGCTTTCACCCACATGTTGAAGCCGATATAGGTCGCTTCCATCGGGTCGTTGGTCACGCGCTTCTCATCGCCGATGAATTCGTGCCACTGCTTGATGAACGCCGCGTTTTCCGGGGTATCCACGCTCTCGAAGTAGTTCCAGGCGGCGAGGTGGCCAACCAGCGGCGCGGTGTCTATACCTGAGAGTTCCTCCTCGCCCACGGAGAAGGCCACCACCGGGATGTCTTCCGCGGAGATGCCCTGGTTACCCAGTTCCTTGTAGAAGGGAACGTTGGCGTCGCCGTTGATGGTGGAAACCACCGCGGTTTTCTTGCCCGCGCTGCCGAACTTCTTGATATCCGCGACGATGCTCTGCCAGTCGGAATGGCCGAAGGGGGTGTAGTTGATCATGATATCCTCGTCGGCGACGCCCTTGGCTTTCAGGTAGGCCTCGAGGATTTTGTTGGTGGTCCGGGGATAGACGTAGTCGGTACCCGCGAGCACCCAGCGCTCCACCTCGATGTCGTTCATCAGGTAATCGACGGCGGGAATGGCCTGCTGGTTCGGCGCGGCGCCAGTGTAGAACACGTTCTTGGACGACTCTTCACCCTCGTACTGCACGGGGTAGAACAGCAGGCCGTTGAGTTCCTCGATCACCGGCAGCGCGGATTTGCGCGACACCGAGGTCCAGCAACCGAAGATCACGTCGACATCGTCCTGGGTGAGCAATTCGCGGGCTTTTTCCGCGAACAGCGGCCAGTTGGAGGCCGGGTCCACCACCACGGCTTCCAGTTTCTTGCCCATCACGCCGCCTTTCTTGTTCTGCTCGTCGACCATCATCAGCACGGTGTCTTTCAGCGTGGTTTCGCTGATTGCCATGGTGCCGGAGAGCGAGTGCAGCACGCCGACCTTGATGGTATCCGCCGCGTAGAGGCTGGCGCTGAGCAGCGCCGTGCCGGCGGCGACCGCTGCAATTGAAGCAATTTTCCTGATTTTCATAATCGTATTTCCTCTGCTGGGTAATCAGATCTGGAGTTGAACGCCGAAGGAGAAGGAATCGGAATCCGAACCCTTGTACCCGCTGATGTTGGCGTCGCCGGTGCCGAAGTTGAAGTTGAGGCGCGCGTTGTAACCGGAAATCCAGTAGTTCACGCCGATCTCGGTGAGGTCGGAATCGTCGCCGTCGGATGGCGAGTTCTCCACGTAGCGCAGGTAGGGCTGGACCTGGCCCGGGCCGATCTTGCCGCCGAACAGGAAGGAGGCCGTGCCGAACCAGGATTCACCGTCGAACAGGCAGAAACAGTCGCCCGCCGCGGGCGAGGCGATGGTGTAGTCCGCCTCGAACTCCTTGTATTCGGCTTCGATGTTGAGCACCGCACCGCCACCGAGGGCCGTTTCCGAGAACACTTCCAGTGTGTAGCCGGTGAAGTCACCGGACTCGGTGGCGCTGCCGGTGCCGCCGTCCTGGTTCTGCACCGAGGCGGCCACGGTCAGGATATTACCCAGGCTGCCGAAGTAGGTGCTGCTGGTGTAGTAGGCCGGGCTGTTTTCCGAGGCGAGGATGTTGTAGGCGAAACGGCCGGCCCAGAGGATGTTGTCTTCCTCGTTGGGTCCGCCGCTCACGCCCTCGAAACCGCCCACGGCGTACTGGAACTTGCCTACCCGTCCCCACACGGTGAGGCCATCGTCGCGGCCGTAGGTGCCCGCATCGCCGCCCTGGTCGGAGGGATACAGCGGCACGGTGTACTGGTTCCAGCTAACACTGTAGAACGGCCCATTCATCTCGATGCGGTCCGCCGGCGTCAGCATGCGGCCCATCCAGACATTGAAGGCCTCGCTGAACTCAAAGCGCGCGATCACGTCCAGGGTGTCCACCGGGCCGTCGCCAAAGATTTCATCGGTGTTGAAGGTGATACCGATCTTGTCGGTGATCTGGCCGGTGAAGTAGAGGCGGATGTTCTGCACATCGAAATCCGTGCTCCAGTCATCGCCGCTCGGCGCGCCGTCTTCAACTGCCGTGAACGCGGTGCGCAGTCCCGCTCCCAGGCTGACCCAGGACTCGTCACCAATCTCCATTTTAGCCCCTGCCAGGGCTGGCAGAGCGGCCGCGGTCAACACCGCTGCGCCCGCCGACTTCCATGCAAGTTTGTTCATCTCTTCCCCCACCTGTGTTCAGGCTGTCATTGTCGAGCAGCACGTGGCCGCCGGTGTGTCGGTTAAAACCGATGTCACCAATACTGGGGGATCGGGTCCTGTACCACTATTCGTCAACTGGCGCAGGGGGCTACGTCATTTGACGCAGGGCAGGAGGGACCCGGGCTCGCGCACTCCGGGGCCCGGATGGTCCAACCAGCTGTCGAATTCCCGGAGCCTCGCGTTTGATGTCTGGTCACACAGTTCACTGGAATGGACTAAACTCAGGGTAATCTGTTGGCCGGTAACGGCAATGGCGCTTGCGCCCGGCAGTCATGGCACCCAGCGCCGCCTCCGGCACGAACTGTGCGAGACAATCTCGCCGAAGGAGGCCTGTATGCGCGCAATACACCCGTCGATGGACACCTTCCCCCTGCACCGCGTCCCCCTGACCCGCCCGTTTATCTGGCTGGCGGAGGGCTGGGACGGCCTGATGCACAGCCCCGGTGCCAGCCTCGCCTACGGCGTGATCATCTCCTTCCTCGGAGCCCTGATCCTGGCCTACCAGCAACACCCCCTGTACGTGGGACTGGCGCTTACCGCCTTCCTGGTGGTGGGACCGGTGATCACAGCGGGGGTATGCGAACTCTCCCGCTGCCGCGATCATGGCGCGCAATGCGATTTCCAGCGTTCCCTGGAGGTCGTCACCCGCAACCGCGAACGACTGTTCCAGTTTGCCTGCGTCCTGGCGACAATCGCCATAGCGGGGATCGCCATCGCCGGGCTGTTCCTGCTGGCGAGCGGCGACAGTGTCGCCCCGAGCCTCAACAGCACGGTCTGGGGCGACGTCCTCGACCGCCTGTCCCCGCACCAGCTGACGGCCTACGCAACGACCTTCCTGGTCATCTGCGCCATAGTCTTCGCGCTCTCCGTGGTGAGCGTGCCCATGATCATCGACCGCCATGTCACGCCGCGGGTGGCCATGCGCACCAGCGCCCGGGCCTTCCTGCGCGATTTTCCGGCCATGATTCTGTGGGCCCTGATCATCGTGGCGCTGGTGGCCTTCGGTTTCGGCACGCGGCTGTGGGGCATGATCCTGGTGGTGCCACTGCTGGGCCACGCCACCTGGTATGCCTACCGGGATATTGTCGAGGAGGCCTGAGCTAACGCGCTGAACCGATCGTTCTATTGCTGCGTAAACAAGGGAACATCCCCCTGCTGGCGAACTACGCTTGATAGAACTGAACGAGACGATAAAGGTCGCCCGTGCCCCCGGCGAAGTCTTTGACTACCTGGCGGATTTCAGCAACACCCCGGAATGGGATGCGACGGCACAAACCGCGAGCAAGCTCACGCCCGGGCCGCTGCGTGAGGGCAGCCACTTCCGGGTGAATTGCGCCCTCCCGCTGGGTTCGGTGGACCTCGATTACCATATCACCACCCTGGACCGGCCCGGACAGCTGACGCTGCGCGGCAGCAGCCGCTTTTTCACCGTTACCGATGACATCAGCCTGCACGAGGAAGCCGGGGGCACCCGGCTCGAGTACCGGGCGCGCTTTGAGTTCAGGGGATTACCCCGGCGGGTAGAGTCGCGGCTGCAAGCGGGCATGGAGCGCATGGGCGCCGAGTCCATCGAGGGCCTGCGGCGGGCCCTGGAGGACGCCGCCACCCCCCCCGAACTCACGCCCCCTTCCCGCAATACACCTTCGCGGCTGGTGCAATTCACCCGTTTCGGCTACAGCCGTGCCCGCAAGCACTGGCAGGCGATAACGGCCAATCTTGCAGGGCAGCACGCGCTGGTCACCGGCGCCTCCTCGGGGCTGGGCAAGGCGACGGCCCTGGCGCTGGCGCGACGGGGCGCCGCGCTGACGCTGGTGGTCCGCGACGCGGGCCGGGGCCAGCAACTGCGGGAAGAAATCCAGTTCGAGACGGGCAACCCGGCAATCCGTATCGAGACAGCGGACCTCAGCCTGCTCGCGGAGGTCGATGCCCTGTGCGAACGCCTGCGCCAGAGGCGCGAAGCCATCGATATCCTGGTCAACAATGCCGGTGCCCTGTACCCGGAATTCGCGCTCACTACCGAGGGCATCGAGCGCAGTACCGCGCTGCTGCTGTTGTCGCCCTACCGCCTTACCCTCGGCCTGTTGCCGGCGCTGCGCGCCAGTGACGGGGCGCGGGTCATCAATATTGTGTCCGGCGGCATGTACACCCAGTGCCTGTCGCTGGCACAGCTGGCCCAGGCGGACGCCGACGATTACTCAGGCGCCGTTGCCTATGCCCAGGCCAAGCGCGCGCTGATGGCCGTCACCCTGGACTGGGCGGAGACGTGGCGCGCTTACGGGATTGCGGTCAACGCCATGCACCCGGGCTGGGTCGATACCCCGGGACTGCAGCGCGGCCTGCCCGGCTTCCACAGCTGCATGCGCTGGCTCCTGCGCTCCCCCGAACAGGGTGCGGACACCGCGGTCTGGCTGGCAGCGGCAAGCGAGGCCGGGCGGGTCAGCGGCGGCCTGTTCCTGGACCGCGAGGCGCAGCCCCTGTACCTGCGCGAATCGACACGGGAGACCCCGGCGGAACGCGCCGCGGTGCTGGACTGGCTGCGGGGTTATGCCCCCCCGCAAGCCGGCAGCGCCTGATCCGGAGGTAATACCCCAGCGATGAATAGCGCCATTTACTGGTTCCGCAACGACCTGCGCCTGGCTGACTTGCCGGGCCTGGCTGCGGCCGCCGCCTCGGGCTATGCCGTGGTTCCCTGTTATATCCTCGACGAGGAGGCGGACGGCGACTGGGCGCCTGGAGGCGCCAGCCGCTGGTGGCTGCACCACAGCCTGGCGGCGCTGGATGCCAGCCTGCGCAAGCTCGGCAGCGCACTGCATATCCGGCGCGGCAAAAGCGCCCACGAATTGCTGGCACTCGCCACGGAGGTGGGTGCGAGCGCGGTCTACTGCAGCGAGGCCTGCGAACCCCGGGGCCGCCTGCTGCTGCGCGCTACCAGCGACAGCCTGTGGGCCGCCGACATCGCCCTGCAGGTACATCCCGGTGGCCTGCTGTTCCACCCCGATGCCATTCGCACCGGCGGCGGCCAGCCCTACCGGGTATTCACCCCCTTCTGGCGGGCCTGCATGAACCAGCCCGAGCCCGCACCGCCCCTGCGGGCACCGCGGGCTGCGCACTTCGCCGCGGTTCAGCCCCCGGGTCTGGACATCGATGAACTCGCCCTGCGGCCGGTCAAACCGGACTGGGCGGCAGGCTGGCAGCAACTGTGGCAGCCAGGGGAAGCCGGGGCGGCCGCGGCGCTGCGACGCTTCCTGAAGGATGCCCTGGATGAATACCCGCAAGGGCGCGATTTTCCCGCCCTCAATGCCACCTCGCGGCTATCGCCGCACCTGCACTTCGGTGAGATCTCCCCGCGGCAGGTCTGGCATGCGCTGCAGGGCGCAGCCGGAGCCGATGCAGCTGCGCGCAACAAGTTTCTCGCCGAACTCGGCTGGCGGGAGTTCAGCTACCAGTTGCTCTACCACAACCCGGAGATGCCGGTACTGCCGTTGAAACGCAATTTTGGTTCAATGCCCTGGCTGGCCCAGGAGGGACACCTGCAGGCCTGGCAACGGGGACGCACCGGCTACCCGATCGTCGATGCCGGCATGCGCGAACTGTGGCAGACCGGCTTCATGCACAACCGGGTGCGGATGATCACCGCCTCCTTCCTGACCAAGCACCTGCTGCTGCCCTGGCAGTGGGGCGAGCGCTGGTTCTGGGATACGCTGGTGGATGCAGACCTCGCCAACAACAGCTGCGGCTGGCAGTGGGTGGCCGGCTGCGGCGCCGACGCGGCGCCCTACTTCCGCATCTTCAATCCCATCCTGCAGGGCAGGAAATTCGACCCGGAAGGCCATTACATCCGCCGCTGGGTGCCGGAACTCGCGGCCCTGCCAACGAAATACCTGTTTGCACCCTGGGAGGCGCCGGCGGCGGTGCTCGCCTCCGCTGCAGTCGACCTCGGCGCGAATTATCCCCTGCCGATTGTCGATCACCAACAGGCCCGGGAAAGCGCCCTCCAGGCCTATGCGGCCATCTCCAACACCTGATCTGCGGGCAGAAAAAAACCACGCGACACAATGTCGCGTGGTTTTCCTTGCAGGCCGCAGTTACGGCAGGTCGAAGCGGTCCGCGTTCATCACCCTGGTCCAGGCGGCAACGAAGTCGTTGACGAATTTCTCCTGGTTGTCGTCCTGGGCGTAGACCTCTGCGTAGCTGCGCAGGATGGAGTTGGAGCCGAACACCAGGTCGAGCCGGGTGGCGGTCCACTTCACTGCCCCACTCTTGCGATCGACAATGTCGTAGACGCCCTCGCCCGCCGGTTTCCAGCTATTGGCCATGTCGGTCAGGTTGACGAAGAAATCGTTGCTGAGTGCGCCCACGCGATCGGTGAATACACCATGGCTGCTGCCGCCGTGGTTGGTGCCGATCACCCGCATGCCGCCGACCAGTACCGTCATCTCCGGCGCGGTCAGGCCCATCAACTGGCTGCGGTCGAGCAGCAACTCCTCCGGCTTCACCGCGTAATCCTGCTTCAACCAGTTGCGGTAGCCATCGTGGATCGGCTCCAGCACATCGAAGGAATCGGCGTCGGTCTGGGCGTCCGTGGCGTCGCCGCGCCCGGGAGAGAACGGCACCTCGACGCTGTAGCCCGCTGCTTGCGCCGCCTGCTCGACGCCGACGTTACCGGCCAGCACGATCACATCGGCGACGCTGGCACCGGTTTCCGCGGCGATGCCTTCCAGCACCCCGAGCACCTTCGCCAGGCGCGCCGGCTCATTGCCTTCCCAGTCCTTCTGCGGGGCCAGGCGGATGCGCGCGCCGTTGGCGCCGCCGCGCATGTCGGAGCCGCGGTAGGTACGCGCGCTGTCCCAGGCGGTGCAGACCATCTCGCTGACGCTCAGGCCGCTGGCGGCGATCTTCGTTTTCACCGCCGCCACGTCGTAGTCGGTGCTGCCCACCGGTACCGGGTCCTGCCAGACCAGGTCTTCCGCGGGGACTTCCGGACCGAAGTAGCGCGCCTTGGGACCCATGTCGCGGTGGGTCAGCTTGAACCAGGCGCGGGCGAAGGTCTCGGAGAAGTAGTCCTGGTCCGCGGCGAAACGCTCGGAGATCACCCGATACGCGGGGTCCATCTTCATTGCCATATCGGCATCGGTCATGATCGGCATACAGCGGATGGAGGGGTCTTCCACGTCCACCGGCATGTCCTCTTCGCGGATATCAATGGGCTGCCACTGGTGAGCGCCCGCCGGGCTTTTTTTCAGTTCCCACTCGTAGCCGAGCAACAACTTGAAGTAGCCGTTGTCCCATTTCGTGGGCTGGGTGGTCCAGGCGCCCTCGATACCGCTGGTGATGGCGTCGCGACCCACGCCCTTGCCGGTAGGATTGCTCCAGCCAAAACCCTGCTCCGTGACATCCGCGCCTTCCGGTGCCGGGCCCAGCAGGCCGGCGTCGCCGTTGCCGTGGGCCTTGCCGATGGTGTGGCCGCCGGCGGTCAATGCCACGGTCTCCTCGTCGTCCATGGCCATGCGGGCGAAGGTGTCGCGCACGTCCGCAGCGGTTTTCAGCGGGTCCGGATTGCCGTCGACACCTTCCGGGTTGACGTAGATCAGGCCCATCATCACTGCGGCGAGGGGATTTTCCAGCTCGCGATCGCCCGAGTAGCGGCTTTCGGGGTTGGCGGTAGGCGCCAGCCAGTCTTTCTCGGAACCCCAGTAGGTATCCTTCTCCGGTGCCCAGATGTCCTCGCGACCGAAGCCGAAGCCGAAGGTCTTCAGGCCGACGGATTCATAGGCGACATTGCCAGCGAGGATGATCAGGTCCGCCCAGCTGATTTTGTTGCCGTATTTTTTCTTGATCGGCCAGAGCAGCCGACGCGCTTTGTCCAGGCTCACGTTGTCCGGCCAGGAATTGAGCGGTGCGAAGCGCTGGTTGCCGGTACCGCCGCCACCGCGGCCGTCAGCCAGGCGGTAGCTGCCCGCCGCGTGCCAGGCCATGCGCACCATCAGGCCGGCGTAGGTGCCCCAGTCCGCCGGCCACCAGTCCTGGCTGTCGTGCATCATGGCGAGCAGGTCTTTTTTCAGCGCCGCCACATCGAGCTTTTTCAATTCCTCACGGTAATCGAAGTCGGCGCCCAGGGGATCGGTTTTACGGTCGTGCTGGTGCAGGATGTCGAGGTTGAGGGTCTCGGGCCACCAGTCCGTGTTGGATTTGCCGGCGGAGGTCATCGAGCCGTGCATGACCGGGCACTTGCCACCAGAGGAATGTTTGTCCATATCGTTCTCCTTCGTCTGCTTACCGGGTACTGACCCTTACTACGAGGCCAGCTGAATCGTGAAGTTCACTGTAGCCACAATCTGGTTAAGGTTCTAATCGTTAAAACAGAAGTTGAGCATCAAAGATATCGAACCGGCGGCCTCTGAATCCGGGGCGGGGTGATTCCTCACCTGCACCAACCGTTTTCCCTGTTGGCATCCCAGGAAGAAGGGGGGCAGAGCCCATTTTCCCATCAAAAATAACCAAAAAGGGCTCTGACCCCTTTATCGGTAAGCCAAAAGAAAATTGCCGGCCCACCCATGATCTACTACGCTAATCCCTTTCAATAATAAAGGTTATTCTGGCGACCAGCCGGGGAGTAACTCATGCAGCAAATGACAAAAAGGCTTCAAAGCACCCTTATTCTTGCCCTCCTGTCCGTCGGCTCAGCCGGCATCGCGGCCCAGGACGCCGGCACCCTGAGCGGCGAGGAACTGCAACACCGGGACCCGGAACTGCCCTACTCGCCCTATGCCACCGGCTCGGCGCCCACCCGGGTGTACTGGGGCGACACCCACCTGCACACCTCGTTTTCAATGGACGCCGGCGCCTTCGGCAACCGCCTCGGCCTGGAAGAGGCCTACCGCTTCGCCCGCGGCGAGGAGGTCCAGTCGACCACCGCCGGACCGGCGCGACTCGCCCGCCCGCTGGACTTCCTGGTGATCGCCGACCACTCGGACAATATGGGCTTCTTTCCCGACCTCGTCGGCGGCGACAAGCAGGTCCTCGCCGACCCCAAAGGCAGGGAATGGTACGACGATATCAACGCCGGCAAGGGCGTGCAGGTCGCAATGCAGATCATCGATTCCTTCTCCCGCGGCACCTTTCCCGACGCGCTGATGTACTGGCCCGATAGCGACATGTACAGGAGTGCCTGGGGCAAGACCATTGACGCGGCGGAAAAGTACAACGAACCCGGGCGCTTCACCGCCTTCATCGGCTACGAGTGGACCTCCCAGGTACCGCCGGGGCAGAACCTGCACCGGGTGGTGATCTACCGCGACGGCGCCGACAAGGCGCGCCAGACAGTACCGGCCACTACCTACCCGCCCCAGGGCAGCACCGACCCGGAATACCTCTGGCAGCTGCTGCAGACCTACGAGGACAAGACCGGCGGCAAGGTCCTGGCCATCCCGCACAACGGCAACCTCTCCAACGGCCTGATGTTCCCGACGATCAACCCGGTCGACGGCAAGCCCATTACCGAGGCCTACGCGAAAACCCGCGCGCGCTGGGAGCCGCTGGCGGAAGCTACGCAGATCAAGGGCGACGGGGAAACCCACCCGCTGCTGTCGCCCAACGACGAGTTCGCCGATTTCGGCACCTGGGACAAGGGCAACCTCAACCTCAGCGAGGGCAAGACACCCGACATGCTGCCCTACGAGTACACCCGCAGTGCCCTGCTGATCGGCCTGCAGCTGGATGCCAAGCTGGGTATCAACCCCTACCAGTTCGGCCTGATCGGCTCCACCGACAGCCACACCTCGCTGGCCACCGCCGACGACGACAATTTCTTCGGCAAGCACTCCGGCTCCGAGCCCGGCCCCGACCGGATGAAGCACCCCTTCGCCAAGTTCGGCGACAAGCAGATTCTCGGCTGGGAAACCCTCGCCTCCGGCTACGCCGGCGTATGGGCGACAGACAATACCCGCGAGGCCCTGTTCGACGCCATGGCGCGCCGCGAGACCTACGCCACTACCGGCCCGCGAATGTTGCTGCGCTTTTTCGGCGGCTGGGACTTCGCCCAGGCCGATACCGAAACCCGCCAGCCCGCCACGGTAGGCTATCGCAAGGGTGTGCCCATGGGCGGTGAGCTCAGCGCTGCGCCGGCGGGCAAGGCTCCCACCTTCCTGCTCGCTGCACTGAAGGACCCGATGGGCGCCAACCTTGACCGTATCCAGGTGGTGAAGGGCTGGCTGGACGCCAGTGGAAAAACCCAGGAACGCATCTACGATGTCGCCGTCTCCGACGGCCGCAAGATCGGCAGCGACGGCCGCTGTGACACCGCCGTGGGCAACACCGTGGACCTCGCGACCGCCACCTGGGCCAATACCATCGGCGCCACGGAATTCATTACGGCCTGGAAAGACCCGGATTTCGATCCGGCGCTCCGGGCCTTCTATTACGCTCGGGTACTGGAAATCCCGACCCCGCGCTGGACGGCCCACGATTCGGTCTACTATGGCGTGCCGCTGGAGCCGGGCGATACCGGCATTCAGCAGGAGCGGGCTTACAGTTCGCCGATCTGGTATACGCCCTGATCACTGATCAGCGCAAAAGGGGCAGCCCCCTTCAGGTAGGCGCGGCTCACCGAAACGGGGCACGCCCGGCCCATCCCGGCGCACAATCCGCGCCCGCGCCCCCACCCGGCACTGCAATTCGGTGCAAATCAACTATAAGTAAATGGTAACGGCGTCTTTTGCACGTAAATTGCATCGCCCCGCCAAGAGCTTGCCCTTTCCCGACTGGACCTGCCGCCATGGAACTCGATACGCCGCCCTACAGCGATCACAACCGCACCGCCCTGTCCAAGGAAAAACTCAAGCGGGGCTTCCTCGACAACCTGTATTTCATCCAGGGCAAGTTTCCCCATATCGCCAGCCAGAACGACTACTACCTGGCCCTGGCCTACACCATTCGCGACCGCATGCTGCACCGCTGGATCAGCACGGCGGCTGCCTACTACGACCAGGGCGCGCGCACCGTGTGCTATCTCTCGGCAGAGTTCCTGATGGGACCCCACCTGGGCAACAACCTGGTCAACATGGGCATCTACGACACCGTGGCGGAGATGGTCGAGGAAGTGGGCCTGAACCTCGACGACCTGCTGGCCCAGGAGGAGGAGCCGGGGCTGGGCAACGGCGGTCTCGGTCGCCTGGCGGCCTGCTTCATCGATTCCCTGGCCACGCTGGAGATTCCCAGCCTGGGCTACGGCATACGTTACGAGTTCGGGATCTTCGACCAGGAGATCGTCGACGGCTGGCAGGTGGAGAAGACCGACAAGTGGCTGCGCAACGGCAACCCCTGGGAGATACCCCGGCCGGAGTGGTCGCAACCTGTCAAACTTGGCGGCCATACCGAGCAGTACACCGACGAGGAGGATCGGCTGCGGGTGCGCTGGGTGCCGGAAAAACTGGTCATCGGCGTCCCTTACGACACGCCTATCCTGGGCTACCGCAACAGCACCGCGAACACCCTGCGGCTGTGGAAGTCCGAGGCGCCGGAGTCCTTCGATTTCGAGATCTTCAACCGCGGCGACTACTACGGCGCGGTGGACCAGAAGGTCACCTCGGAAAACATCAGCAAGGTGCTCTACCCCAACGACGAACAGCTCTCCGGCAAGCGCCTGCGCCTGGAACAGCAGTATTTCTTCGTCGCCTGCTCGCTGCGCGACATGCTGCGCATCCTCACCGGGCAGAATATCCCGCTCTCCCGCTTCCACGAGAAGTTCGCGGTACAGTTGAACGACACCCACCCCTCGATTGCCGTCGCCGAGCTGATGCGCCTGCTGCTGGACGAGTACCTGGTTCCCTGGGATGACGCCTGGGAGATTACCCAGCGCACCTTCGCCTACACCAACCACACCCTGCTGCCGGAGGCACTGGAGCAGTGGCCGCTGCCTCTGTTCGCCCGCGTGCTGCCGCGTCACCTGGAGATCATCTACGAGATCAACGACCGCTTCCTCGACGAAGTGCGCATGAAGTTCCTTGGCGACGAAGCGCGCCTGGCGCGCCTGTCGCTGATCAACGAGGCCGGCGAGCGCTACGTGCGCATGGCGCACCTCGCCTGCGTCGGCAGCCACGCGATCAACGGCGTCGCCGAGTTGCACTCCGAGTTGCTGAAACAGGACGTGCTGAAGGACTTCTACGAACTGTGGCCAGAGAAATTCCGCAACAAGACCAACGGAGTGACCCCGCGCCGCTGGATGGTGCTCTCCAACCCGCGGCTCAGCGAGCTGGTCACCGAGCGCATCGGCGCCGGATGGGTCAGCGACCTGGACCAGTTGCGGCAACTGGAGCCGCTGGCGGACGATCCCGACTTCCGCAAGTCGTGGTGGGAGATCAAGCGCGCCAACAAGGTCGATTTCGCGCAATTCATCCTCAGGAGCACCGGCATCCTGGTGGACCCTGAATCCATGTTCGACTGCCAGGTCAAGCGCATCCACGAGTACAAGCGGCAGCACCTGAACGTGCTGCACATCATTGCCCTGTATCGCAGGCTCAAGGACAACCCGGGGCTGGACATTCCCCCGCGCACCTTCCTGTTCGGCGGCAAGGCGGCGCCCGGCTACCACACCGCGAAACGCATGATCAAACTGATCACCTCCGTGGGTGAGGTGATCAACCGCGACCCGGATATCCGCGACAAGCTCAAGGTGGTGTTCGTGCCCGATTTCAACGTCACCAACGGGCAGCGTATCTATCCTGCGGCGGACCTCTCAGAGCAGATATCCACCGCCGGCAAGGAGGCCTCGGGTACCGGCAACATGAAGTTCTCGATGAATGGCGCGCTCACCATCGGCACCCTGGACGGCGCCAACGTGGAGATCCGCGAGGAGGTCGGCGCGGAAAACTTCTTCCTCTTCGGCCTCGCCACCGAGGAGGTTTACGCCCTGCGCGCCTCCGGCTACCACCCCATGGACTACTACCACGGCGACCCGCACCTGAAGGACGTGATCGACCTGATTCGCGGCGGTTCCTTCTCTCGCGGTGACACCGAGCTGTTTCGCGGTCTCACCGACGGCCTGCTGCACCACGACCCCTACATGCTGTTCGCCGACTTCGCGTCCTACGTGAGCTGCCAGGATGAAGTTTCGCGCGCCTACCTGGATCGCGAGCACTGGACGCGCATGTCGATCCTCAACGCGGCGCGCTCGGGCAAGTTCTCGTCGGACCGCTCGATCCAGCAATACTGCGAAGATATCTGGCACGCCTCGCCGGTGAAGATCAAGCTGCTCGGCCACGACGAGGAGCCGACCGGGTTTATCCAGTAGCATCGCGGCGCTGGTCGGAGCAAGCTTCCTTCGAATCCTCCGCACGGGCAGAAAAAATGGCCGGGATTTCTCCCGGCCATATCAATTTTTATTCAGTTCATTCGGCTTACTACTATTTCTTTTTGCCTTTTGAACTACCCTGGGTGCCTCCGCTCGGATTGGTTATCTTCTGCTCACGGATCTTCCAGACCTCCAGCCCCGGGCGCAAGGGACTGCCTTCGATACCAAGGAGTGACGCTGCTGGCATCAAGGTGGCGCTCAGCAGGCAGGTTGCCTTGCCGTTGTCACACTCGACAATATCGCGTATCCCGTAACCCAGCAGTGACCAGTCCAGCGGCATTGGGTACTGGAAGAAGTTCACACCGTCATCCGATGTCCACAATTCCGCACTACCCTTGGGCAGCGTCGGCAGGGTCGAGGGATTGAAGGTACCCACCAGTAACCGTCCATTTTGTTCCGACATCGACCACATGTAGATATTGCCGGTATCGAAGAAACCACCGTCCGGTGCACCATCCACGATCACATCAAACACGTTGCCAACCGCGTTATAGGAGAGCAGGGTGGCACCGTTTGTGAAATTGACCGTGCCGGCGAACAGCTTGTTCATCGATGGTGACGCGTACAGTTTGAGCACACCGAGGTTATCTGGATCGACGTCCGGCAGACCTGCAAGCGGCGCATGATCTCCAGCATCGCAGTCATCGCAAACATAGATGTAGTCGTTGTTCGGACTGTCATCGTAGGTCAGCAAGCCGAGCACGCCGATGTACAGCTTGCCGGCATAGGGTTCCAACTCGGCTACCGCCGGCACGGTGTCTGGGAACTTGTAAACCTTCGCAAAATTCGTTCCATCAAAGGTCCAGTGTTCGCCCCCGCTATTGTTCAGCGTGCCGATGTGCAGCTTCCCGCCATAGGCGGCCAGGGACCGTATCGAGATATTGTTCTCGGGAAGCCCAGGCAATGCGACAGTTTCCGCTTCACACAGATCACCATTACCTGTCGGGCAATTGGGAACTATCTCGAAGTTTATCCCGTCATCGGAAACCAGCAACGCAACCCCCGGGAAATGACTGAAGTTTTCGTAGGAAACGCCACTGATAAAGGCACCGAGATCTGCGGCCACGTACAATTTGCCATTGTAGAGCGCCGAATCGCGGAAGCCCTGTACATACTCACCCGCGTTACCCTCTGGCACATGCCGTGGGATAGCATCGTAAGCAAGTCTCCACCGCTTGTCTTTGTTGCTCAGATTCCAGATCTGCGCCCCGTGCGAGTCGCGGACATTGGGATTGCCGAAGCCCAGAATCTCCATACAGGCAAAGCGCTGGTAGATACTGGGGAAGTCGGAAGGGGCGGCATAACAGGCGCTGATCCCGCCACCGTCGCCATTCACGTAAGTCTCCAGATCGTAGTACGCGTTCTTCGTACCCACAATCAGGGAGTTGAATGCCTCGATTCCCGTCCATCCGTACTTGTTGTATTCATCTCCGAAGCCTCGACCTACTGGCAGACCCGTATCTTTATCCTTGTTCTCCATCAGGTTCGACCACGGGTCGCCCTGGCACTCGATGCTGAAATCGAACACCTCCAGATTGAGTACGCCGGCCTCATAGTGAATGCGAACCTTCAACAGCAGAGTTGCATTATTCTGCGCACCATTGAGAATGCCGTAGCCGTCAATTTCCTGGGATTGGCCGACAATTTTGGCTCGCAAACTGAAATCACTCGTGAAGGGATCGAAATCATCCGCCAGGTTCACCTTGAGCATGGAATTCAGCAGCAGGTTGTATTGAATACCCGAAGTCACACCCTCGCCCTGTCCATTGGCCGAGACGTGAAACTTGAATTTGATATTCTCGGGATTGCTGAGGTTCAGGCTCGTATTGAGGTGGAACATCGTGTCAAACACAATATCTTCGCCATAGTTCAGCGTCGTGACCTCGTTCTCCGCCCCCGGGTTTTCCAGCGTGTAGAAGATCGCGCACTCGTTGGAGATGGGTATGTTCAGGCCTGAATCCGAGATCGGGTTAAACGTGACGAAATTGCTGCAGCTCTCCTCGCCGGTATTATCGACCACATCCGTTCCCCGGACGCAAATTTCATAATTACCGATGGGGAGTCCACCATGGTTAGCCGATACTTCCTCGAATGACATGTCAAATGCCCCATCCGCCGCGTTCATCGGCGTCCAGGGAACTACCTCGCCACCACCGTCGAGAATCCTGTATTCAGCGCTTTTAATGGTGGAGTTTCCGCGTTCCGTGTCATCAACAACTGCAGTAATGACAAAGGGTGTTCCAAACACAGCCGCATTGGGCGTTCCCATGACGTGCTTGGTGAACGGACCTTCTTCATCGACATACAAGGCAAAATTGTCGACGCCCCGTAACGTTTCGCAGGAGTCTGGAGTACCGCCGCCCTCGTAACACCCTGATTGTACGACCACACCGATGTAGTCATAGGTGCCGGCTGGCACATTGGCGATGAGTGTTATTGCAGGCGTCCATGAACTGGAGAACGGAAGTTGCACCTGGGCGAGCAAACTGTCCGGTGGAGCTACCCCGTAATCCCCGGATCCATCTGGGGTAGGGGGAGCGGGGAAACCATCTACCCCTCTCCCGCCGTACATGTAATACATGCGGTCTGCGGCAATGCCGATAAGAGACACTCTCCCCTGTGGATTTGATTGTGCTCCGACAGAATCCGTGTAGACGTAATCCAGATTCAATGCCAGCGTACCGCTGATCCCGCTCGCGTCGATGAATTGCACAAGTTTTTCATCCTGCCCACCACCGGTTTCACGGTGTTTGGCAAAGAAATCTGTAGGATCGGCAGTCTTTGCTTCCAGCGTGTACTGGCTCGAGAAGGTGATCCACTGATCCAGATTGCTGCTGATAGTGTAAGCCTCACCGGCTGACAGTGGTGCACTCTGGAAATCACCATTCGAAAGAAAATCAGCTCGGCTGGTAGTTGCAGCGAGCGATAGCACCGCTAACGCCACTCCAGTAAATGATCGAGTGATCAATCGCGGCGACCTTCCTGTCGCGCGTTCACAACGGTTACATATACAGTCTGTGTTCATGTCTTACTCCCTCCGTAAGAACAACTGCATGCGAATAGGGGCGTGAACCCGCTTTGGTATCTGGATCTACTGAATAATTGACCTCTCTTCAGATTCTCCGATTATTTGTGACCGACAGGAAAAGCTGACATCCCAATTCACACGGTCACAAAATTCTTGTTGCATGACAGCGTCAAGGCCATAGATCATTTTGGCGCTCGACTAAAATGCAGTTAAAGATTTTCAATCCAGCCCGCAAAAAGCTCACCCGCTAATCGGCGAACCTCCGGAAGACTGGCTACCCTGGAAAACAGGGCCTGAGACTTTGCGTGATATGAGGAAGAATGGGGATAGTTATGCATTTCCATCCCTGATCACGCAGCGTGCTGTTTCGAAGCACAGTGAAGTTAAAGAATGGGTCTAGTCCAGTATTTACGATTCGTCAAGTTCACGTCATTATTTTCTCGGGTGATCGTGCCTTGAGACGGTAGCAAAGGAGAACCGCAAGAGTTTCACGAATTTGGCATCAGAGTCACTTTCGCTACTCGATATCCGGAGCAGGAACGGCAATTCACGGGACGGTCCAGACATAACACAAAAGGCAGTGACATTCTGGACCTGGCCAAATGCGACCGCCGGTTATTGTGTGGTCCAATCGTTCCAGCAAGGTAAAAGCTGCGAGGGCCGTAATCACCAGAGAGGAGCCCTGTCTGTGTGCCTGGTCCATTGTGCAGCTTGGCAACCGATTCGCGCGTGAAAATTTTCAACGAAAAAAGGGGTCAGAGCCCCTTTTTGACACCGAATTGTTTCGGGGGCTCACCGACGGCCTGCTGCACCACGACCCCTACATGCTGTTCGCCGACTTCGCGTCCTACGTGAGCTGCCAGGATGAAGTTTCGCGCGCCTACCTGGATCGCGAGCACTGGACGCGCATGTCGATCCTCAACGCGGCGCGCTCGGGCAAGTTCTCGTCGGACCGCTCGATCCAGCAATACTGCGAGGATATCTGGCACGCCTCGCCGGTGAAGATCAAGCTGCTCGGCCACGACGAGGAGCCGACCGGGTTTATCCAGTAAAAAGTAGGGGGACGCCTTCAACCGCGGACCGGATCAATCCTCACCGGCGCCGACTGCATCCTTGGTGGCATCCCAGGCCTTCTCGCTACCCTCCTTGGTAGCATCCCAGGCTTTTTCACTGCCTTCTTTAGTGGCGTCCCAGGCTTCGCCCGAGGTCTCCTTGGTCGCGTCCCAGGCTTTCTCGCTACCCTCCTTGGTGGCGTCCCAGGCATCCTTCGAAGTTTCCTTCGTGGCGTCCCAGGCGTCACCGGAGGCTTCCTTGGTCTTGTCCCAGGCCTCGGCACTGGATTCCTTTGCCTTGTCCCAATTGCCTTCCTCTTCGGCCTGGACGCAAACGGGAAGGAGTACGAGCAATACGGGAAGTAAGAGCTTTTTCATAATGTTCACCTGTCGGGATGGTCTTATTGGCCGTTACCGACAAGCAGTATAGAACGACATTTGAGGGCTAACTTCGGGAATATGAAAACAATGCCCACCGCTGTCTCCAGCAGCAGACAGAGCGATTGCGATCACCCCGGGAATAACCGGTTGTACTAGAGCCCGAGCGCCGACAATCCCGGATGATCAGCCGGCCGCGGTCCCTTCGGCCAGAAGAACTTGCGGTCGTACTCGCCGATATTCAGGTCGTTGATACTGGCGTGGCGAGCGCGCATCAGGCCGTACTCGTCGAACTCCCAGTTCTCGTTGCCGTAGGAGCGGAACCAGTTGCCGCTGTCGTCGTGCCACTCGTAGGCGAAGCGCACCGCGATGCGGTTATCGCTGTGGGCCCAGATTTCCTTGATCAGGCGGTAGTCCAGCTCCCGCTGCCACTTGCGCTGCAAAAACCAGACAATCTGCTTGCGTCCGCGCAGGAATTCGGTGCGGTTGCGCCACACCGAATCCGGCGAATAGGCCAGCGCAATGGCTTCCGGATCGCCGCTGTTCCAGGCGTCCTCTGCCTTGCGCACCTTGAGTACCGCCTCCTCGTAGCTGAAGGGCGGCAGTGGAGGCCTGGGCTCGATCCCGGCCTCCGCGTCAGGCGCTACCAGGGAACTGGCACTCACTGTCTTACCAGCTCTTGTAGGGCAGGAATTTACCGTTCATGGTAAGCAGCACCCTGTCGCCCTTGGGATCCTCGATCTTGTCCACCTCCATGGAAAAGTCGATGGCGCTCATAATGCCGTCGCCGAATTTTTCCTGGATGACTTCTTTCAGGGTATCGCCGTAGACGCCGACGATTTCATAGAGGCGGTAGATCAGGGGGTCCGTCGGCACCGTCTGCTCCCAGACCTTGGTGGGGAAAGCTTCCAGCGCGGTCGCCACTTCCGGCCCCAGGCCCAGGTACTCGGCGATGGCCGCCGCTTTTTCCGGCGGCGCGCTGTTCATGCCCAGGCAGGCCGAGGTCAGCCAGACCGGCGACATCCCCAGTTCCTTGCCCATCGCTTCCCAGCTCAGGCCCTTCGCCAGCTTGGTGGCGACGATCGTTTCAGTCATGGTGATTTTATCCATCAGGATTTTCCTCTTGCTCGCGATGGTGATGTCAGATGGCGGCCTTGACCGCCGATGTCGTTGATTCCGGGGCGCCCTGCCCCGATGTGATTTCAGTTTCCGCTGATTCGCCTTCCGCCCCCGGGTCCACCTCGCGCGGCTGTGCGCCCGCGGGTGTGCCGGGTCCCGACAATTCGCCGGAGCGGTTGACGAGGAAGTTCACCAGGTAATTGCGGATGCGGTAATACGCCGGGTTGTCGATGATCTCGCCGCGGTTGCGCGGGCGATCGATGCTGATCTTCACCGACTCCGCCACCCGGGCGTGGGGGCCGTTGGTCATCAGCAGGATGCGGTCGGCCAGCAGGATCGCCTCGTCCACGTCGTGGGTGATCATGAACACGGTCTGGTGGGTTTCGCTCCAGATCTTGATCAGCTCGTCCTGGATGATGCCGCGGGTCAGCGCGTCCAGCGCGCCGAAGGGTTCGTCCAGCAGCAACAGCTTGGGGCTGGTGGCGAAAGCGCGGGCGATACTCACCCGCTGGCGCATGCCGCCGGACAGCTCCGAGGGCTTCTTGTACAGGGAGTGGCCAAGGCCGACCATCTCCAGGAACTTCGTGCTGTGCTCGGTAACCTGCTTCTTGCTCCACTCGGAAAAGCGCGCGCGCACACCGAAGTTGACGTTTTCCAGCGCGGTGAGCCAGGGCAGCAGGCTGTAGTTCTGGAACACCACGCCGCGTTCCAGGCTGGGGCCGAGCACCTCCTTGCCGTCCATGATGATATTGCCCGCGGAGGGTGTATCCAGCCCCGCCAGCACATTGAGAATGGTCGACTTGCCGCAGCCGGAGTGGCCGATGATGCAGACGAACTCCCCCTTGTCGATGGTGAAGTTGGCGTCTTCGAAGACCACCATCTCGCCGTCCCTGGACGGGTACTTGCGCGCCAGCCCCTCGATACTGAGGAAATGCTTGGTCATGATTACTCCTCGTACTGCACGAGTTTTTCAACCCGTCCGAGAATGAGATCCAGCGCCATGCCCACCACCCCGATCATCAGGATGGAGAAGATCACACTGTTGAGATCCAGGTTGTTCCACTCGTTCCACACGTAGTAGCCGATGCCCGTGCCACCCACCAGCATCTCGGCGGCCACGATCACCAGCCAGGCGATACCGATGGATATCCGCATGCCGGTCAGGATGGTTGGCGCCGCCGCGGGCAGGATCACCTGGAAGGCGGTTTTCAGCGGGCCCAGCTCATGGGTCTTGGCCACCCGCACCCAGTCCTCGCGCACGTTGGCCACCCCGAAGGCGGTGTTGATCAGCATCGGCCAGATGGAGCAGATGAAAATCACGAAGATCGCCGACTGCTCCGAGTCCTTGATGATGAACAGCGCCAGCGGCATCCAGGCCAGCGGCGAGATCGGCCGCAGCACCTGGATGAACGGATTGAGCGCCTTGTACATCAGCGGCGACATGCCCACCACGAAGCCCAGCGGGATTGCGATCAGGGCCGCGGCGAAATAGCCGGTCAGTACGCGAAACAATGAATAGGCCAACTGGATGCCGATGCCCTTGTCGTTGGGGCCGGCGTCGTAGAAGGGATCGCTGAGTTCCGCCCAGGCGTGCTTGATCACGTCCGAGGGCGGGGGCACCCGCGCCTCGTCGTCGGCCCCGCCCATCAGCAGTTCGAACTCGGACATCGCCTCCGTGGCCTCGGGAGGCTGGTTCAGCGCCTCCCACAGGCCCAGGCAGACCACCAGGATCATCAGCGACACCAGGGTCGCGCGAACATTCAGTGAGGCCATGGTTCAGGTCCGCTTGATGGCAAAGCTGGCGATGTATTCTTCCGGCTTGGTGTAGTCGAACTCCTTGCCCATGATGGTGTAGTTCTCGTAGGTCTTGGCCGGCGGCTCATAGCCGAGGCTCTTCATGACCTCCGCGGTTTCCGAGGCCACGTAGACCTGCTCGGCGATGCCGGTGTAGTCGATGTCGCCCTCCACGTAGCCCCAGCGCTTCATCTGGGTGAGGATCCACACCGCCATCGAGTGCCAGGGGAAGGGGTCGAAGTCGATGCGGTCGGGCACGTCGTAGACCTTCTTCTCCAGGCCGTCCACGTAGCGCCCGGTGAGCACCTGGTTGACCACGATCTCCGGCTGATTGAGGTAGTTCTTCGGCGAGATGGCCTTGGCGATCTCCGCGCGGTTCTCCGCCTTGTGCGAGTAGTGGGTGGCGTCGACGATGGACTTGAACAGCGCCGCGTAGGTGTTGGGCATCTCGGTAGCGAACTTCTGGCTGCAGGCGAAGGCGCAGCAGGGGTGACCCTCCCAGATGTCCTTGGTCAGGGTGTGCAGGAAGCCGACTTTCTCGTACACCGCCCGCTGGTTGAAAGGGTCGGGTGAGAGATAGCCGTCGAGGTTGCCGGCGCGCAGGTTGGCCACCATCTCCGGCGGCGGCACTACGCGGATCTGGATATCCTGGTCCGGATCGATGCCGTGTTCCGCCACGTAGTAGCGCAGCAGGAAGTTGTGCATGGAGTAGTCGAAGGGCACGCCGAACTTGAAGCCCTTCCACTGTTTCGGGTCGCGCTTGTCCTTGTGCTTGTTGTGCAGCACGATGGCCTGGCCGTTGATGTTCTCCACCGCCGGCATGATATAGGGCGTCGCCGTGGAACCCGCGCCCATGGTCATCGCCAGCGGCATCGGGGTGAGCATGTGGGAGGCGTCGTACTCGCCGTTGAGCGACTTGTCCCGCGCCACCGCCCAGCCGGCGGTCTTGATCACGTCCACGTCCAGGCCGTACTTGGCGTAGAAACCCATCGGCTGGGCCATGATGATCGGCGTGGCGCAGGTAATCGGCACGAAACCGACTTTCAGCTTGGTTTTTTCCAGCGGCCCGATGGAATCCTTCACCGCCGCCTTGACCTTATCCATCGGCAGGATGGTACCCAGCGCCGCCGCCAGGGTGCCGCCGCCCACCAGCTTGATGAACTGGCGCCGGTCGGCGTCGTTGTGGCCGAACACCCCGCGCACGATCGCGCTCTCGATCACCCGGTCCATCATGTCCTCCGAGCTGTCGAACTGCGGGCTGGCGGGACCCGCCGCCGGGGCCGTGTGCGCGTGGCTGGCGCCCGCCTCGATCTGGCGTTCCAAGAGTATCTGGCGCTCCCTGTCTCCCAGCCCCCCGGGGTTCGCCGCTTCCGCTGAACAGGCATCACAACTGCAGCTGGCGGTATGGGTCAGTCGGGTATCGGCATCGAAGGGATTGCCAAGGCTCTTGTTGCTCATGGTGGTGTGTCCTCATCCGGTTGTCGTTGTGTGGTTCAAGTTGGTGCGCAGGTGGATCGCGCGGGTCGCTCTCTGCTCATGTTGCCCCTGCTTGCTGCCCTGCTTTCGGCCGGCTTCCGCCGGATCGGCACTCTTTGCGCAGCCGCTGACAGGTAGATAGCAATTCCGGTGCCAAACTGTCGGTACTGGCTTAACTTGTTGTTATGTGTTGATTTATTTGGGTTAGGCCGGAGATGCCTGGGGGTACGAAATTTCGTAAATCACGGGGTTTCGTAGTTTTTGATTACGAATTTTCGTAGTTTGGCCTGGTTCTTGAATAACTGTGTTTGTGTAATCGGGAGGTTTTTGGGGGCGGTGCGTGGCTCCCCGGTCTGTGCAGGACTATGCCTGTTGGAACACGCCAAAAAGCGCACGTCCGTGTGCAGGCTCGGGTGGCGACATCCATGTCGCCACACGGTTCCAACAGGCATAGTCCTGCACAGCCCTCCGTTTCGAGCGAGTGCGGTGCGCTGGAGGAATCCATTCTCGAACCAAGGCGCGGGAATCGGGAATCGGGAATCGGGAATCGGGAATCGGGAATCGGGAATCGGGAATCGGGAATCGGGAGCAAGTGTGTGATCAAGAAATACCAAACGACAAATCAAAGCCCATTCCCGATTAGTTTCTGTTTGAACGAACTCACCAAAGATCCGGGTTAACCGCAATGCGAGGACTGAGTCGCAGTCAGCCCCACTGGAACCGTGCGGCGACATGGATGTCGCCGCCCGAGCCTGCACATGGATGTGCGCTTTTTGGCGCGTTCCAGTGGGGCTGACTGCGACTCAGGCCGGGTAGGTCCACCGACAACGGGTAGGCCCTCCAACACCCGAAATCACCAAAGATCAACACTCCGTAAAACCAGAGAACACATGAACACCTACAACCGCCATTTCAACTTTTCTGCCACCGCCCAGCTGATCATCGACCCGGCAGAAGACGCGATCATCGAAGCCAACCAGGAAGCCTGCCGCCTGCTGCAAATGGACCTGCAAACCACCATGGCACAACGCCCCAGCCGCCTGTTCTCGCCGAGTTTCCCCGGCTTCATCGCCTTCACCCAGGAACTGATCGAGCGCGGCCGCGGCTGGTCCGACCAGTTACAGGTGCTCTCGGCAGAGGAACCCGTACACATCGAGCTGACCGGCCGCTACAGCGAATCGGGGGATGAACGGCTGTTGCACCTGAGCATGCAGAAGACCGCAGAGCTGGACAAACTGCGCGCGCGGGCCGATGCCCACCGGCACTACCTGTCCGGCATTACCCACTGGCGCCGGGTTTCCCAGGTGTTCCACGAGTTCGAACGGGAAAACCAGTTGCTGCTGGATGCCGCCGGGGAAGGCATTTACGGGGTGGACGCCAACGGCAACACCACATTCGTCAACCCGGCGGCGGAACGGATTCTCGGCTACAGCGCGGAGGAACTGGCCGGGCTGAACATGCACAAGATGGTGCATCACTCCCACGCCGACGGCTCCCACTACCAGATCGACGCCTGCCCGATCTTTGCGGCCTTTCGCGACGGCAGCGTCCACCGGGTGGACAACGACGTGTTCTGGTCGAAGTCCGGGGAACCCATCGACGTGGAATACACCAGCACCCCGATTCGCGACGACAATATCATCGTCGGTACCGTGGTGATCTTTCGTGACGTATCGCAGAAAAAAGCTGACCGGCGCCGGCTGGAGGCGGCGCTGGAAGAGGTCGAACGCCTCAAGCACCGTCTGGAACTGGAAAACGCCTACCTGCAGGAAGAGATCAACTCGGTATTCAACCACCACCGCATCGTCGGCAAGAGCGCGGCGATCCAGAAAACCCTGCAGCAGATCGAACTGGTGGCGCCCACCGACGCCACGGTGTTCATCCACGGCGAATCCGGCACCGGCAAGGAACTGATCGCCCGCGCCATCCACGAGATCAGCCCGCGCTCGCAGCGTTCGCTGATCCGGGTCAACTGCGCGGCGATTCCCGAGGAGCTGTTCGAGAGCGAATTCTTCGGCCATCGCAAGGGTGCCTTTACCGGCGCCACCGACGACCGCGCCGGGCGTTTCGAACTTGCCGATGGCGGCACCCTGTTTCTCGACGAGGTGGGCGAGATTCCCTTGCGGCTGCAGGGGAAGCTACTGCGGGTGCTGCAGGAGCAGCAGTTTGAACGGGTCGGCGAAGCCGTCACCCGGGACGTCAACGTGCGCATCATAGCGGCGACCAACCGTGACCTGGCGGCGCTGGTCCGCGAGGGCCTGTTCCGCGAGGACCTGTATTTCCGCCTCAACGTGTTCCCGGTCGAGTCGGCGCCACTGCGGCAGCGGCGCGAGGACATTCCCCTGCTCACCCAGCACTTCCTGAAAAAGGCCTGCCAGCGGGCCAACAAGGGTGAACTGAAACTGCCGCTGGCGGAGGTCGACAGGCTGTGCAACTACCACTGGCCGGGCAATATCCGCGAGCTGGAAAACGTCATTGAACGCCAGGTGATTCTCACCCGCGGCAGTGTGGTGAAATTCGAGCCGCACTTTTTCCCCGCGGACCGGACCGAGGCACTGGCGGAGAGCCCCGTTTTCGCCCGGGAGCGGGAAGCCATCGCCTCCGATGACGAGTTGCGCCTGCAGCAGCGCCAGAACATCATCGCCGCGCTGAAACACTGTAATGGCAAGGTTTTCGGCATTGGCGGCGCCGCCGAGCTGCTGGCGCTGAAACCCACGACACTGTCATCGCGGTTGAAAAAACTGGGGATCGACGCGCGGCAGTTCAAGGTCAACGCCTGAACCGCTGCGCTGTTCAGGGGGCCGCTACAGCGTATTCGTAGCGGATGACGACATTTTGCGCGGCGCCGTCTGCCGCGGGAATGTTGCTCACCCCGCGGTACTCCAGCAGGCGCCGGGCGGCGCGGGAATAGACCAGCTGCAGCTCACCCCCGACCAGCGCCACCAGCCAGTTTTTCGGCCTGACATTGAGACACAGCCGCTCCGCCGGGCAATCCGCCTGCTCATCGGCCCAGGCCAGCATCGCGAGTGCCGAGTCGCGGCCCGCCGGCAGGAAGCGGAATGTCACGGGCTTGCCGGCCGCCAGCACAGGCCATTTTTCGCGCACGAAATTATCGAAACCGGCATCGATGACGACACCCTCGGGAAAATTTTCAGCGTCAACTGCAATGCGCTCGCCGAGGCGCCGGTCCTCGAAAAGCAGGGAAGGCGCCGATGGCGCAGCGCTGTAATCGAGCTGTTTGCGGGCGATCAGCTCACCGCCGGGCTCGCGGTACTCGACGCTACAGTCGACATTGCCGGGTTCACAGCTGTGGTATTCGCGGTAGCGCAGTTCACCGTTCTCCGCGTCCACCGCCGTGCCCACGGCCTGTAGCGCCGCCACCGGCAAGGCCTGCAGAAGACTGCCGGCAAGGACCACGGCCCGCCACTCACGATGCATAGCTACTCCGGCCCCCGGGCTGCGCGCCCGCCAATCTCGCGGCAATCAGCAGCAGTGCGGGAAACAGCAGGGCCCACAATACTGTCAATGCGATATCGGTAAGCGGGGATTGGCCAAAGCTGATATCCGTCATGGCAGCGCCCAGACGATAGCTGCCGTACCCGGCCACCGCGCCGAGTACCGCCGCTACCAGCGGCGCGCGAGCCAACCCCGAGAAAGCGTGCATGAGGGTCGTCGCAAACAGCGGCCACAGGGCCGACAGCCACAGCGGTGCCGTGCCACCGGCGCCCGGCCGGATCAGCAACCCCGAGAAAAACAGGCACTGGTCCAGCACCAGGCCAAAGCCCGCGAGGCTGAGGATCAGGGCCAGCTCCGCCCTCCCCCGGCCCAGCCAGATGAGGTGCGCAGCCACGTAGAAGATGACCAGCGGCCAGGCCAGCAGGGCCGACTGGCTCGCGATCACCGCGAACCAGATGACGTTGAACAGCAGGCCATTGACGAGATTGCGCCACAAGACGGTTACTCCCCGAAGCGGTAGCCGGGCTTCGCCAGGGTTACCTGCACAGTGGAGATGATGCGTTCGCGGAAACCGCCCTCACAGTAGCACAGGTAGAACTCCCACATACGCAGGAACATCTCGTCGTAGCCCATGCCCCGCACCTCCTCCGCTGCGGCGAGGAACCGCGCTCGCCAGTCGGCGAGGGTCCGCGCATAGTCCGCGGTGATGTCGCGCAGGTTGACCACCTGCATATCGGTTTTGCGGGCCACGTGCCGGGCGATCACTTCCACCGAGGGCAGGCCGCCGCCGGGGAAGATGTACTGCTTGATAAAGTCGACCTCGTCGCGCGCCTGGGCGTAGCGCTGGTCGGCGATGGTGATTGCCTGCAGGGCGAATTTGCCGCCGGGCGCCAGCAACTCGCCGCAGCGACGGAAGTAGTCGGCGTAGTACTCGTGGCCCACAGCCTCGATCATCTCCACCGAAACCAGCTTGTCGTAACGTCCCTCCAGCTCCCGGTAGTCCTTGCACAATACGGTGACCCGGTCCTGCAGGCCGGCCGCCTCGACCCGGGCGCAGGCATAGTCGAATTGTTCGCGGGAAATCGTGGTGGTGGTCACCCGGCACCCGTAGTGGGTCGCCGCATGTACCGCGAGCCCGCCCCAGCCGGTGCCGATTTCCAGCAGGTGATCTTCAGGGGACAGTTCCAGTTGCTGGCACAGCAGGTCCAGCTTGTGGATTGACGCCTCCTCCAGGCTGGCCTCGGGCGAGGGGTACACCGCGGAGGAGTACATCATCGTCGGGTCGAGAAACAGGCTGAAAAAATCATTGCCGAGATCGTAGTGGGCACTGATGTTGCGGCGCGAACCGCTCAGGCTGTTGCGGTTGCGCCAGTGCAGGAGTTTTGCACCCCAGCGCTGCAGGCGCGAGCCGCCGGAATCCATGGCATCCATGGCGTGGAGGTTGGCGGAAAACAGCCGCATCACCGCCACCAGATCCGGGGAAGTCCAGAAGCCCTGCATATAGGCCTCGCCGGCACCGACGGTGCCGCCGGAAACGACACTGTGGAAAACACGGGGGTCGTGCACGATCACCTCGGCGCTGATGCCTCCTGGAGCATCGTCACCAAAATGCCGTGACGAACCGCGCTCGTGGATGGTGAGGGTTCCGCCGCGCAGGCGCTGCAACAGGGCGTAAACCAGTCCGCGGGTAATATCCGCACCACTGCGCACTCCCCGGAATGACGGCAGGGTTATCGCACGGACGCTGCTTGCATTACTACTCATGCTTGACTCTCTCTGTTCTGGGTTTTCGGATGGGGTATGAACGGCACCCCCTTGAGCCACAGGCGCAATGCCTGCCAGTAGATCGCCCCTGCCACGCGCAGGGTCATGAAGGGATACAGGGCGAGGTAGCGGACAAACACGGCGGGAGAGCTGCCCTGCCGCCGCAAGTGCAGGCGGGCCTCGAAATGGCGTTTATTGCCGGCGTAATTGGCCAGTCGCAGGCTGATGTCCGCGCCCGGCCGGTTACTGCGCCAGCGGTAGCGCATGTCCATGGGCATGAACGGCGACACGTGCATGGCCTTGCCGAACGACGCTTCCAGCCAGTCGCCTTCAGCATCCCCGGGCACCACGTAGGCGTGGCGCTCGCCCCAGGGCGTGTTGGTCACCTCGGCCAGCACGCTGTGCACGTGACCGCTGGCGTCGAGGCAGTAATAGCAGCTGATCGGGTTCATCAGGTAGCCGAAATAGCGCAGGTTGGCGAGCATCAGCACCGGGCCGGGCGGGCGCTCACCGGTCGCCTCCTCGACCCGGTCGAGCACCGCCTGCTTCAGGGGCAGCGCGGGGTCGCCGAAAAAATCCTCCCGCCGGAAGCGCGCCGGTGACCAGCGCCGTGCCGACCAGCCGGGACAGCGCGCCAGCAGGTCCGGCAACTCGTCGAGATCCAGCAGCGGCATGAACACCCGGTAGCGGAAGGCGTGACCCGCCGGTTCGAGCCGGCGGTGCGTGACCCAGCCGCTGTAAATGGCGCTGTTCACGCGGCGCTGCCCAACGGCCCGCGGTCTTCCGCGGCCGCGGCACCCAGGCCCCGGGCGACGCGCAGGGCCGAGCAAACGCCATCCTCGTGGAAGCCGTTGTGCCAGTAGGCGCCGCAGTACCAGGTCGCGCCGCCGTTGATTTCCTCCCAGCGCTGCTGGGCGCGCATTCCGGGCAGCGTGAACACCGGGTGGGAATACTCGAACTCACCGAGAATCTTGTGCGGGTTGATCGCCTCGCGATCGTTCAGGGTAACGCAGAAGGTCTCGGGCGCGTCGAGACCCTGCAGGATATTCATGTTGTAGGTGACCGTGGCACGCTGCGAGCCGGGCCGGCGCAGGTAGTTCCAACTGGACCAGGCGCGGCGGTTGGCCGGCAGCAGGCGGATGTCGGTGTGCAGGACGACCGAGCTCGGCTGGTAGGGGATCGCACCGAGGATCTCGCGTTCGGCTTCGCTGGGGTCGGCGAGCAGCGCCAGTGCCTGGTCACTGTGGCAGGCGAAGACCACCGCATCGAAATGCTCGCTGCCGCCCCCGGCAAACAGGACGCGCGCGCCACCGGTTTCCCGGCGCACCGCGCTGATTTCAACACCGGTGCGCACCCGCCCGGCGAAGGGGTCGACCAGCGGCCGCAGGTACTCGCGGGAGCCGCCCTCGATCACCCGCCACTGGGGCCGGTCGGATACGCTCAACAGGCCGTGGTTGCGGAAGAAGCGCAGGAAGAAGGCCAGCGGAAAATCGAGCATTACCGGGGTGTCGGCCGACCAGATCGCCGCCCCCATGGGAATGATGTAGTAGTCGCGAAAGGCATTGCCGTAGCCGCGCTGGCCCAGGTACTCACCGAGTGTGGTGTCCACGGGCACGCGCCCCGCCTCGAGATCGGCGAGCGCATCGCGGTTGAAGCGCAGGATGTCGCGCAGCATGCCCAGGAAACGCGGCGAAAGGAGATTGCGGCGTTGCGCAAACAGCGTGTTGAGGTTGGAGCCCGCATACTCGAGCCCGCTGGCGCGATCGCTGAGACTGAAGCTCATCTCCGTCGGCTTGCCGCGAATCCCCAGTTCGTCCATCAGGGCGATAAAATTGGGGTAGGTCCAGTCGTTATAGACGATGAACCCCGTATCGACGGCGAACCGGCGCCCCCCCACGGCGACGTCGACCGTGGCGGTGTGGCCACCGATCCGCTCCGAGCGCTCCAGCACATGTACTTCGTGCTGGCGGCACAGGTAGCGCGCGCAGGACAGCCCAGCTATCCCCGCGCCGATTACGGCGATTTTCATTGACTGTTTGCCCCCGGCGACTGTACACAGTTGGTTTACTGAGAATACGCGGTCCGGATGCAACCGGATCAACGCTAAGGCACAGTGATCCAAACCCGGCGGCCCGGCGTATAAACGACCGTAACCAGACCCCGGATCAGCGACACAGGCCGACATCATCGTGAGGCACATGACTACAGAGACAGGACCGCAGGCCCCTGAACAGCGCAACGACGAGCTGAGCCGGGACCTCGAACGGGTCGGTGCCAACCGCGACCGCGACGCTTTTGCCCGCCTGTTCCGCCATTTCGCCCCCCTGGTCAAGGCCTTTGCCCTGGGCGGTTCGCCGCTGGCGGCGAGCCATGCCGAGGAACTGGTACAGGAAGTGATGATCAAGGTCTGGCAGAAATCGCCCGGATTCGACCCGCGCAAGGCGTCGGCGAGCACCTGGGTATACGCCATAGCCCGCAACAGCCGAACCGACATGTACCGCCGCCTGCAAAAATTCGACACCCCACTCAACGCCGAGGATATCTGGCCGGATACCGGCAGCGTGGAACTGTTCAGCAGTGTGCAGATGCACCGCGACGCGGCGCGCGTCCGCAAGATGCTGGGCGAACTGCCCCACGAACAGGTACAGGTACTCACCAAGATCTATATGGAGGGCAAGTCCCAGTCGGAGGCGGCAGCGGATCTCGACCTGCCCCTGGGTACCGTCAAATCCCGCGTGCGCCTGGCCCTGAACAAACTGCAACTGCTGGTGGAGGAGGCCTGAGGACATGATTCACCACCATCCCGACAATCGCACACTCACCGAGCACGCCGCCGGCACCCTGGCCCTGGCACCTTCGATCTGTGTCACCCTGCACCTGAATGTCTGTGACCAGTGCCGCCGCGCCCACCGCCAGCTGCAGGACCTCGGTTCCGCGCTGTTCGAGCGCCAGGCCGAGGCCAGCGTACCCGACCGGCTGCTGGAGACCGTGCTCGCCCGCATCGACGAGGAGCAGGCGCCGCTCAGCCACCGGCCACCGCCCGCGGCACAGGGCAGCCCGCACCTGGTGCAGCGCCTGATCCAGGGCGATTTCAAGGATCTCGACTGGCGCCATATCGGCTCCAGCGTACAGGTCTGCCACCTGCGCACCGGGGACCGGGAAAACGAGTTCGCCCTCTACCACATTCGCGCCGGCGGCAGCATCCCGCACCACACTCACCGCGGCAATGAGCTGACCCTGGTGCTCGAAGGCGGTTTTTCCGATGAGGAAGGCCACTACAGGGCGGGCGATTTTATCCAGCGCGACGCCAGTCACCGCCACTCCCCGACCGCGACCCTCGATCGCGACTGTATCTGCGTCGGGGTGCTGGATGCCCCGGTGCGCTTTACCGACTGGCGCTTTCGTCCGGTCAATCCTTTCCTGCGCCTGCAGGCACGCTAGGTCCATTTCCTGAACCCCTCCCGGGTCGCTTCGGCGGCCCTTTTTTTTTTGGGGCGCCGCCGCAGCTGCAGCGGATGGGGTTACAGGCCGCTTCATGGGATGCTTTACAATGGCGGTCGCAAAGGAGAAAGCGCGTGATCGTCACACTACCCATAACCGTGTCGGGGCAGGGTTTGCACCCCTTCACTTCGGAAGTACAGCGGATCGTCGCCCGGTCGGGCCGGGACGAGGGCCTGTGCAGCCTGTTCATCCGCCACACCTCGGCCAGCCTGCTGATCCAGGAAAACTACGACGACAGCGCCCGGCGCGACCTGGAAAACTGGCTCAACCGGCTGGTGCCGGAGAACGACCCCCTGTACACCCACACGCTGGAGGGGCCGGACGACATGCCGGCGCATATCAAGGCCGCGCTCACCGCGACCCAGCTGGGCATACCCTTCCAGCACGGGGAACTGATGCTGGGCACCTGGCAGGGTATCTACCTGTGGGAGCACCGGCGCTTTCGCGGAACCCGCGAGGTGGTATTACACTTGTGAATAGCGGAATTAATCCCCGGAGGGTGATCGCGAGTCTCGCCACGCCCCCGGACTGTAGTACCCTGATGCCCGCGACGAAGTTTTGGCCGCGCCCCACACGGCGCCCTTGAACCGGGGAATCCCTTGGCATGAATTATCCCATCGACAAGCTGCTGTTGCAGGCTGCCTACGAGCATGAGGCCAACCGGCCGGACAGCGTTTTCCTGACCCAACCGACCCCGGACGGGGTAGTCGACTACAGCTGGCGGGAAACCATGCGCCAGGCGCGCTGCATGGCGGCCTACCTGCGCTCCCTCGACCTGCCCGACAACAGCAATATCGCGATGGTGTCGAAGAACTGCGCCCACTTCGTCATCGCCGAGCTGGCCATCTGGATGGCCGGGCATTGCACGGTGGCCCTCTACCCGACGCTGCATGCCGAAACCGTCGGTTATATCCTCGGCCATTCGGAGGCCAGACTGCTGTTTGTCGGCAAGCTGGATGACTGGGAGGCGATGCACCCGGGGGTGCCCGCGGACATGCCGCTGATCGCCTTCCCCCTGGCCCCGGCGAACGACTACCCGCAGTGGGACGATATTGTCGCGAACCACCCGCCAATAGGCGATAACCCGGAGTGGCCGGCGGAGCGACGCGCCCTGATCTGCTATACCTCCGGCAGTACCGGTAACCCCAAGGGGGTCATGCATTCCTTTTACTCGGTGTCCGCCCCCGCCTGCCTGGTGGGCGACGTGTTCAACATAAGCTCCGCGGACCGCATGCTTTCCTACCTGCCGCTGGCCCACGTGTTTGAGCGCGCGGTGGTGGAATCCGGCGGCATCTACCACGGCGTTCACATCTACTTCGCCGAGGAACTTGACACCTTCCTGCAGGACATGCGCCGGGCCCGCCCCACCGTGTTCCTCAGCGTTCCACGCCTGTGGCAGAAGTTCCAGTCCGGCGTACTGGAGAAAATGCCGGAGAAGAAACTGCGCCGGCTGCTGAAAATCCCGCTGCTCAGGGGCATTGTCCAGCGCAAGGTGCTCGACGGCCTGGGCCTCGGCGACGTGCGGCTGGCCATCTCCGGCTCTGCCCCGCTGACCCCGGAACTCCTGCGCTGGTACGACCGGCTGGGCCTGCCCATCATGGAAGGCTACGGTATGACCGAGGATTTCGCCTATTCCCATGTCAGCCTGCCGGGCTCGCGGGAGATCGGCTATGTCGGCAAGCCGCTGAAGGGGGTCGAATCCCGTATCTCCGGGAAAGGTGAGATCGAGTTGCGCGGCCCGGGACTGATGATGGGTTACTACCGGGACCCGGAGCAGACCGCCCAGGTCATGACCGGGGACGGCTTCTTCAAGACCGGCGACCGCGGCGAGTTTTCCAAAGATGGCCTGCTGCGGATCACCGGGCGGGTCAAGGAACTGTTCAAGACCAGCAAGGGCAAGTACGTCGCCCCGGTGCCGATCGAAAACCTGCTCAATGCCAGCAACCTGGTGGAAATGAGCTGCGTCAGCGGGTCCGGCCGCCAGGCCTGTTATGCCCTGGTGCATCTCTCGGAAAGCGCCCACCAGCGCTACGACGATCCGGCCTTTCGCCGCCAGGCGGAAGCGGAGCTGGAATCGCTGCTCGCCGGGGTCAACAACGCGATTGAGGAATTCGAACAGATCAAGTTCATCGCCGTGGCGCGCGAGGCCTGGACCATCGAGAACAACTTCCTCACCCCGACCCTCAAACTGAAGCGCGATGTGATCGAGGCGGCATTCGAACCCTTCCTCGACCAGTGGTACGCGGAAAACCGCAAGGTGATCTGGCAGGACTGAGATGGAACCGGTTAGGATCTTTTACCTGGAGATGCACTCCCCGGAGGAGCTGCGCCCGGGCAAGCCCGCCGACCAGCTCGAGGTTCGCGAGGCCCGGATCAAGCAGTTCCCCTTCAACCGCTTTCTCTACCAGCATGTGGGCGCCCCCTGGGCGTGGACCGACCGCCTCAGCTGGAGCGACGAACAGTGGCGGGACTACGCCGAGTCGGACAACCTGCGCACCTGGGTCGCCTGGTGCGAAGGTTCCCCCGCGGGCTATTTCGACCTCGAGCGACAGGCCGGGGACGAAGTTGAAATCAAGTACTTCGGACTGGCGCCGGCATTTATCGGCCGCGGCTTCGGCGGCCACCTGCTGACCCGCGCGATCGAGGAGGCCTGGCGCTGGGGGCCAACCCGGCGGGTGTGGGTGCATACCTGCACGCTCGACCACCCGAGCGCGCTGGCCAACTACCAGTCCCGCGGCATGAGACTCTACCGCAGCGGTACCCAGAACGGCGACTGATCAGCCGCCCTCCCGCAGTCAGGCACAGTGTGTCGACCATCCTGCCGGTCACCGACATTGACGCGCACCAGCAACGACCCCGCGCATTTCGATCGGCCGCGAAAATTTGACATCGAACGCGCCAACGCCAGCGATCGCGTCGTTTTCAGCAAAGGCAGGCACGCCTGCATCGGTGCGCCACTCGGGGCCCTGGAGTCGCGTATCGCCATCGAGCGCTTTCTCGCGCGTACCCGTGACCTCAGCCTCGACGACCTCCATCACGGCGGCGAGGAAAACCGCCACTTCCAGCGGGTGGTGGGCCGGCAAGAGCAGGAAGTTGGTATTCATTACCTCGCAGGCATGGTGATCCCACAGATCCAATTACTCATGCCCGGGGGAATCCGGGTGATCGTCTATCAGCAGCCCACTCACCGGGCGGGCACCCGGCGCCGGGCTTGATCCAGATCAATGAAGACTATAATCAAAGGAGCTAACGTCGTAAGCGCAAACCCGCCAGCTACCGCATAACAAAAGGAGCTCCACGATGACACGCAATATGAATGACATGGTGCTTATCAGTACCGACGATCACATCTGCGAACCCCCCACCCTGTTCGACAACCACCTGTCGGGCGAAGCGCTTGCCACGGCACCCAAGCTCAAAACCGACAAGAACGGCAAGAACTACTGGAGCTACCAGGGCAAGACCAAACCGGGGATCGGCCTGAACGCAGTGGTCGGGCGCCCGTTCGAGGAATACGGAATGGAGCCCAACGCGCTGCACGACATGCGCGATGGTTGCTACGACGTACACGGTCGCATCAACGACATGAATGCCGACGGCATAGCCGTGCAGATGAATTTCGGCAACTCAATCGGCTTTGATAACGACACCTTCCACCAGGCACCGGACAAGAATCTGGCCCTCACCCACCTGAGGGCCTGGAACGACTGGCACATCGACGAGTGGTGCGGCGCGTACCCGGGCCGCTTTATCCCCCTGGCCATCCTGCCCAACTGGGACATGAAGGCCACCGTGGAGGAAATCAGGCGCGTCGCCGACAAGGGCTGCACTGCGGTCAGTATGTCCGAGAACCCCACCAAGCAGGGACTGCCGAGTATCCACAATGAATATTGGGCGCCCTTCTTCAAGGCGGTGGCGGACCACGACATGGCCATCGCCCTGCACATCGGCTCCGGCAATCCGGTCCCGCATGCATCGATGGAAACGCCGATCGAGGCCTGGATCAGCACCATGCCCCTGTCAATCTCCGTGGGGGCGGCGGACTGGATGCAACTGCAGGCCCTGCACGACTACCCCAATCTTCGCATCGCCCTTTCCGAGAGCAGTATCGGCTGGATTCCCTACTTCCTCGAGCGGGCGGACTTCTCCAACTGGCGGCACAAGGCCTGGACCAATTCCCGTTTCCAGGACATGAAACCCAGTGAGATGTTCCGCCGTCACTTCCTCTGCTGCTTTATCGACGATGCCTTCGGCCTCAAGCACCTCGACGATGTCGGCGAGGACATCGTCGCTTTCGAGACCGACTACCCGCATTCTGACGCCCTCTGGCCGCAGGCACCCGAGCATCTCTGGGAACAGTTGAAGCACCTGACCCAGGAACAGATCGACAAGGTAACGCACCGCAACGCCATGCGCTTCTTCCGCTTCGACCCCTTCAAGCACTTCAAGCGCGAGGAGCTGACTGTGGGTGCGCTGCGGGCACAGGCGGCAGCAGCCGGGGTCGACACCAGCCCGGTATCCACCGGCGGCGCCCGTCCGGTCGAGGAAGGCGTGGATCGCCCGGTTACCTCCGGCGACTTGGCGGTGATGTTCAACAAGCACGCCACCACCATCGCGGAAACTGAAACCGCAGCCTGAGCGCAGCTGCAGAACGCCCGCCGGGACCACGGCGGGCGGACTGCCGAAATTGCAGGTCACTGCGCGATTAATACAGCAGTTTCGCGGGGATAGCGGGTAACGTTTCCAGCGCTTCTGCTACAGCATCAGGCCTCCAGCTGGTTGAAGAACTCCCGGATGGTTTTCTTCACTGCCCGGTGCCCCCGGGTCACCCCCAGCGAGGCCTCCCGGTTGAGCGCCAGCGCCAGGCTGGTTCCCATGAACGCAATCACGTCCGGCGACAGGCCCTTGTCGAGGCTCCCGCTCCTGGCCATCGCCCTGCGCAACGCCGAGACCTGGATCTTGCGCGATTCCTCGATAAAGGCGATGACTTCCGCCCGCACACCTTCGCTGCGGTTGGCCAGGGCCATGAACTCGGATATGAGGCGGGCGTCACTGGTGTTAATGCAGATATCCCAGACATCGTGCAGGGGCCGGTCCGAGGCCAGCGCCTCGCGCAGGCGGCCGATTTCGCGAATGGCAAGTCGTTTGAAGGATTCGAGGACCAGGTCGTCCATGGTGCGGAAGTAGTAATACACCAGGCGCTGCTTGACCCCGAGATATTCCGCCACCCGGCGCGAGGTCAGCGCCGCGTAGCCCTCTTCCCTGAGTATATCTTCCGCGGCGTTGAGCATGCCCACACCCATCTCGGAATCGATGGGACCCATTCTCCTGCTGGACGTCATCCGCTATCCCCCGTCAAAAGCGCAAGTGTAGCGTTGCGCGTGGCTCCGGCGCCAATCCGCCCACTCGCCAACTACCGGGGAGCGGCGCGTTCAGCTGCCGGACCTTGCCCCGCCGCGGGGCGATACCAGTGACTCGCCGAGCCCGGCGCCGCGGAACAACAGTTCCAGGCGGCTCTCCGCCAGCAACACGGAGCGCTGCACTGTCAGTCCCTTGAGCAGGGATTGCAGGCGGGCCTGGGGAAGCGGCGCGTATCCCGGCAGGGGCGCCGGGCGTGGCCGCAGGTTCAGTTCGCTGCGGGACAGGATGCCGAAACGCTGCGCCTTCTGCGCGGCGCGCGTGTTGTGCACCCCAAAGGCATGCGCTGCCACCCCGGGTGTCAACATCGGGCGCAGGCAGGCCATGAAGGCCTTTATGCATTCCTCGTCGAGGTAATTGAACACATCCCAGAACAGGCACAAATCGAAATTGGTACCGGGGTCGAAATCCAGGATGTCCTGCATGCGTTGCTGCACGGTAAGTTCGTCGCCCTCCTCGAATGCCAGTGGCAGTTCGGCGAAGAGGTCGACGAAGAACAGCTTGCAACGATAACCCGAAAAGAACTCCACCGTTTCCGGCAGAGCCGGACCAATGTGCAGTACATTGACCCGGACTTCTTCGTTAAGCCGCTCGAACAGACCGGGCAGCAGCTGGCTACTCTGCTGCTCGCTCATAGGGTTGCGCGGGTATCAGCCCTGCTTCAGGTCCAGGCCAGGCGTCTTGTCCGCGGCCGCGGCAGGCGCAGCAGGTGCGGCAGGTGTGGCCTTGGGTGCCAGGGAAACCTTGGCGGGCTCGCCCGGATCCATGTCGATGGAGCCCTTGAAGATCGCGCCGTCCTCCAGGGTCATCCGCGGGGCAATGATGTTGCCCTTCACGTTGCCGGTTTTGGAGATAACCACTTTCTCGGTGCCGCGGACATCGCCGGAAACTTCGCCGTCGATGCGCACCGTACGCGCGGTAATGTCTGCATTCACCTTGCCGGATTCACCTACGGTAACCTCGTGTGCACCCAGATCGATGGTGCCCTCGACTTTGCCCTGGATTAACAGGTCTTCGTCGCCGCTGACACTGCCTTTGATCTCAATGCTGGGTCCAATCATTGCTCTACTCCTGGTAGTTACAGGTGCCGGGGTCGCGGGAGGCGGCGGCGTTGAAGGTGACAGGGCAGGTTTTGCCGCTTCCGGTTGGGGAGCTGGCGGCGCCGGCCGGTTCTTATTGCGTTCAAACATCGGGGTGCTTACCTCACTCTTTCCGGGGCCGTTCATCCTATCAAGTGAACCCCGGTGGAACTATAGGGTGAATCCGGTTTTGTGCAGAAAACGCTGATCGATTCTGTCACAGCAAGCGGGCTCTGACCGCGTCAGCCGGGGGGAAGTTCAGCGCATCCTGCCCCAAACGGGTGAAAACAGTCGATTCAGCACAATATGACAGTTTTGTTATATCGGGTTTGATGCCTCAGAACAAAACGTTGTTTGCACCCCTGCCGGTGGTCTGTTTTCATGGGGACGTGCCTTTCGGCACCCACCGCTGTAATGCCTCGCAATCGGCGCAGTAAGCCAGGCGAAAAGTGCAGTACCGCAAAGTAATCATTCAACCAGAAACACGCGACAATACATCCTATCGACCACCGCCCGCGGTGGGCGCGAAGTGTCTCCCGCGGCCACAGACGGCGGTGCCGACGCCACAATCGGAGGCTGTTCTATGAAAAGACGGAAGCGTGACATGAACTCCCGGGCATTTGACAAGGGCTACCAGGCGGGGGTCAGCGGCCGCAGTATGGATTACTGCCCGCACGAAAATATGACCCACCGACAAAACTGGATTTCCGGCTGGCGCGAGGGCCGGTCAGACCAGTGGGATGGCCTGACCGGGGTTTCAGGAGTACACAAGTTACGCACGCTGTAACCGCGCACCTATCGTTCAACCGGGCCTGACTCCTTCAGGCCCACAGGATTGCAGTTCCGCCAGCCGGGCGCTGCTCTGGGCCAGGTCCAGCAGTTCCCGGTTGGCTACCGCGAACATCGTGAAATCAGGCGCTTCCGCCGCATGCAATTCCGCCAGCATCAGGCGCCAGCGCTGCAACAGCGGTTCCTGCTGCTGCTCCCAGGCCTGCAGGCAGGCATCGATATCCCCTTCCGTCCCCATATAACTCAGGGCTCCCACCGCAAGGCTGCGCTGCTGCCATTCGAGGTCCTCCAGGTAGGTATCCCGGGCCATGGCCTGCCATTCGTTGTCGACGTTGGCGGCCAGTATCTGGGCGCTGAACCAGTCCAGGTCCAGGCGCTCGCCGATACTGAAATACAGCCGCGCCACGTGCTCCAGCGGCGCGCCTTCCTGGCTCGCCGCCTGCACAACACCCAGCGCGGTATAGGCCAGTGGCGTTGCGGCCACCCGTTCCGCCAGGGCCTCGTCCACGCCGGCATTGATATAGCGTTCGCGGCGATCGCGAAATTCTCCGGCAGCGCGGCCGCGCAACAGCGCGGGCAGGGCCTCGGCCAGCTGCTGCAGTCCCGGCTGGAATTCCTGCGTCAGTTTGCCGGGCAGGAGTTCGTGGCGCCGGTTGCGCAGCAGCCAGCGGGTGGTGCGGCGCACCAGTCGCAACAGGTTGAGCAGCATGTCGCCCTGTACCGCGGAGCTGACCTTGACATCCAGCAGCTCGATCCAGTCCCAGAGTTCGCGCAGCTGGTACATTTCCAGCACTGCGATATAGGCCCTCGCCACATCGGCAATGCTGGCGCCGGTGGCCCGGCTCTGGCGCATGACGAAATTGAGGCCCATACGGTTGACGACATCGTTGGCCAGCTGGGTCGCGAGGATTTCCCGGTGCAGGCGGTGGCCGTGCACTTCCTCCGGGTACTCCGCCACAAGGCGCGCGGGAAATGCCGACTGTACGAGGCTGGCGAGGTGAACATCTCCGCCGAGGTCGGCGTCCATCAGCTGTTCCTTGAGGATACCCTTGGTATAGGACACGAGTACGCATAGCTCGGGCCGGCTGAAGGTCTGGCCCCGGCCGCGCCGTTCCACCAGTTCCTCGTCACTGGGCAGGAATTCCAGCGCCCGGTCGAGCCAGCCGGCGAATTCCAGCACTTCCACGAAGCGGCAGTATTCCCCGAAGCGCGCCTGCGCCTGGGATTCCACCAGGCTGATTGCCTGCGCCTGGCGGTAATTGTTGTGCAGGACCAGTTCCGCCACGCTGTCGGTCATCTCTTCGAGCAACTTGTCGCGCTGTTTGCCGGTCAGGTCGCCGCGCGCCACCACGGCGTTGAGCAGGATCTTGATATTGACCTCGTGGTCTGAGCAATCCACCCCGCCGGCGTTGTCGATAAAGTCCGTGTTCAACCGCCCGCCGTGCAGGGCGTATTCAACGCGCCCCAGCTGGGTCAGTCCGAGGTTGCCGCCCTCGCCCACCACCCGGCAGCGCAGGTCCCGACCATCCACCCGCAGGGCGTCGTTGGTCTTGTCGCCCACCGCCACGTGGGATTCCGTGGACGCTTTCACATAGGTGCCGATACCGCCGTTCCATAGCAGGTCGACCTGGGCCTGCAGTGCATACTGGATCAGTTCATTGGGCGTCAGGTGGGGCTCGTCGATGCCGAACCGCGCCGCCATCTGCGTGGTGATGGTGATCGACTTGGCGCTGCGCGAAAACACCCCGCCGCCCGCCGAGATCAGCTCGCGGTTGTAGTCCGCCCAGCTGGAGCGCGGCAGGTCGAACAGGCGCCGGCGTTCAGCATAACCGGTAGCGGCATCCGGATCCGGGTCGATGAACACGTGCAGGTGGTTGAAAGCCGCCACCAGGCGGATGTGGCCGGACATCAGCATGCCGTTGCCGAACACGTCGCCGGACATGTCGCCGATACCGACGACCGTGAAATCCTCGTTCTGCACATCCACGCCGAGTTCGCGGAAATGCCGCTGCACCGACACCCAGGCGCCGCGGGCGGTGATACCCATGGCCTTGTGGTCGTAGCCCGCGCTGCCGCCGGAGGCGAAGGCGTCGCCCAGCCAGAAGTCATACTCGGCGGAGATGCTGTTGGCGATATCGGAAAAGCTGGCGGTGCCCTTGTCCGCGGCGACCACCAGGTAGGGGTCGTCGTCGTCCTTGGCGACCACGTGGGGCGGCCGGATAATGGCGACCTCGCCGCGGTTGTCGGTGATATCCAGCAGGCCGCGAATAAACAGCTTGTAACACTCGATGGCCTCCGCCTGGGCCTCGTCGCGGTTCATCTCGGCGCGCAGTTGCCGGGCGACAAAACCGCCCTTGGCGCCCACCGGCACGATCACCGCGTTCTTCACCTGCTGGGCCTTCACCAGCCCCAGCACCTCGGTGCGGAAGTCCTCCAGCCGGTCCGACCAGCGCAGCCCGCCGCGGGCCACCTTGCCGCCGCGCAGGTGGACGCCCTCGACCCGGGGGGAGTAGACATAAATCTCGTACAGCGGCACCGGTTTCGGCACCTCGGGAATATCCGCGGGTCGCAACTTGAGCGACAGGTAGGACTTCAGGTTGCCCCTGTCGTCCTGCTGGAAGAAATTGGTCCGCAGGGTTGCCTTGATGGTCGTGACATAGCGGCGGATGATGCGGTCCTGGCCGAGGTTCTCCACCTGCTCCAGCGAGGCCAGGATATCCTGCTCGACTTTTTCTTCGTGCTGGTTCCGCCAGTCCTCATCGCCGTCGAACACCGGCGAGAAGCGGCTCAGGAACAGCTCCACGATCAACGCGGTGATCTGCAGGTGGTCCGCCATGGTCTCGGCGATATATTCCACGCTGTAGGTAAAGTTGAGCTGCCGCAGGTAGCGCGCATAGGCGCGCAACAGGGCGATTTCACGCCAGTTGAGGCGGGTCCCGATCAACAGCCGGTTGAAGGAGTCGCTTTCGGCCTCGCCAAACCAGATCCGCGCGAAGGCATCCTCGAACTCCTCCTTGACCTCCTCCAGGTCGATATTCTGGGAGAGGGTATAGAGCATGCCGAACTCCTGCACCCAGAAAGTCTCGCCCTCCGTACTGCGGATGCCGTAGGGCCGTTCCGATACCACCCGCAGGCCGAGGTTTTCCAGGATCGGCAGCACGTCGGACAGCGGCAGGCTGTCTCCCCGGTGGTAGAGCCGCAGGCGCAGGTCCTGCTCGCCGTCCTCGGGTTGCCGGTAGAGCGAGATGGCCAGCGGTTCGCCGCGCAGCAGGCGCAACAACTCGCGAATGTCGGCAACCGCGATGCGCGGGTCACAGTCATCGCGATAGCCGGCGGGAAAACCGTCCGCCAACAGGGCGCTGTATTCATGCCCCAGTTCCTCGCCGAATTCCTCCACCAGGCGAATGTGCAGGCGGTCCTCCCAGGCCAGTGCCGCCTGTACCACCTGGTGTTCCAGCGCGGCGATGTCGACGTCGAGCTGCAGGGCGGGATTCACCCGCAGCACAAAGTACACCCGCACCAGAATGGATTCGGTGAACAGCGTGGTGAACTCGGACTCCTCCGCCTTGTAGGCCTCGCCGAGGATACCCTCGATTTTCTCGCGCAACTCCGTGGTGTAACGATCGCGCGGCACATAGACCATGCAGGTAACGAACTTGCCGTGGGGGTCGGTACGCACGAAGAGCCGGGTCTGGCGCCGCTCCTGGATGCGGTTTATGGCGTTGACCGTGTGATACAGCTCCTCCACCGAGGACTGGAACAGTTCGTCCCGCGGGTACAGCTCCAGCACCCGGGCCAGTTCCCTGCTTTCATGCTCGGCCCAGTCGGAATTGGATTTCTCGAGCACCGCGTGCACCTTGCGCCGCAGGATGGGGATAAACCGCGGATGCATGGTATAGACCGAGGAGGTGTACAGGCCGATAAAGCGATGCAGGCCAACCAGTTCACCCGCTTCATCGAAGACCCGTACGCCGATGTAATCCGGATAGGTCAGGCGGTGTACCCGCGAGCGCTGCCGCGACTTGGAAAAATTCAGGGGTTCATCGCGCAGCTGCTGCGGCGTGAACTGGGCGAGGTCCGCCTCGAGATCGGCCACCCCGCGGGTATCCCGGTGCCGCAGCAAACCCAACCGGTTTTCCTCCAGCGCGCTGACCACCGGGTGCGCTCCGCTGCGGTCTACCTGCAGGTACTCGTAACCGAGCAGGGTCATGTGACGCTGGCTCAACCAGTTGAGGAAGGCAGTGGACTCCTCGCGTATGTCGCCATCGGCAGAGGCCGTCGCAGCCAACTCCTCGGCCACCAGCTCCAGCTTTGCGGTCATCGCGGCGAAGTCGTCGACGACCTGCGCCACCTCCGCCAGGATCCCGAGAATCGTCGTGCGCAGGTCATCGAGCTTTTCCGGCTGGGACTGCCGCGCCAGCTCGAAAAACACCACGGCCTCGCTGCTGCAGTTTTCATCCTCCCCGGGCATGCAGGTCTCGCTGTTGCCGAGAATGGCCAGCAGTTCTCCTTCCCGGTTGCGGCGCACCGCGAGGTTGGAGCTGGCGACGATGTGGATGGGCAGGTTGCGGCGGTTGATCTCGCCGCGCACGGAGGCGGTCACGAAGGGAATGCCCCGGCAGAGTATCAGCAGCACGGTGTTCGGGCTCTCCCAGCCGTGGCTCTGTACGCCGGGATTGAAGAACTCTACCCGCGGCGCTTCCGCTGACCAGTCGCGCATGCTGTGGAGGATGTAATAAAGGCTGCCGTAGAGGTTTTCCACGGCACAGCTGCGCAGGTCTTCGACGCCCCAGCGGCCGTAGAAGCTGTCAGCGAGGTTGCGCAGGGATTGCCGGTCGCCCTCGTCCGCGTGTTTATTGATGTAGTTGTCCAGTTCGGCCAGCAGGTGCTGCTTCGGTGTGTCCCAGATCATGCGTCCGGTTCCTGTCGTCTTTTGGCTGTCCGCTTGCGGGCGGTTGTTGTGTCCAAGTCTAGCAAAGACATCGTGGAGGGAATTGGTATTCCTTGGGGCAGGATTTGGTATTCCTTGGGGTTGGCAAATGGCTGGGTGCCCATCGCCGGAATGAAGCTCCTCTAACTTGGGTAGTCAATCCACGTCTGTCACATTGGAAGCGTCAATTGGCGAATACGTTCGGTGACAGGGACTTGCCCTACGTCGGGAAGGGCGCGCCTGAACCCGGGTCGCCAATCCAAACATGCCTCACCGGGACCGCCAAAAAGCGCACATCCATGTGCAGGCTCGGCCTCGGACATCCATGTCCTCGGACGCCCCGGTGAGGCATGTTTGGATTGACACCCCTCTGGCGTTGCCATACTCACCTATCGGCACTGACGCACGCCACTATTAATTGTGCGTACGCAGTGCCCAACCGTAAGCGGGCCACTGGGAGAGGACTGGATGCGCTACAGGGCGACTCGAAAACGTCCGAGGCCATGGATGGCCGAGGCCGAGCTGCCATGGATGGCGTTTTTGCGTTTTTCGGGTCGCCCTGTAGCGTATCCAGGCCGGGTTGGAACCCCCAACACCTGAGGCAAACAAGGCCTTATACAAACGGGTGAACTTTTGCAGCACACAAAAGTCAGACATCACGTCCGGCACAGGCACCTGTACCC
Source organism: Haliea sp. E17 (assembly GCF_048323675.1). Classification (NCBI taxonomy): domain Bacteria; kingdom Pseudomonadati; phylum Pseudomonadota; class Gammaproteobacteria; order Cellvibrionales; family Halieaceae; genus Haliea; species Haliea sp. E17. Next base: position 436,451 of record NZ_JBLWFK010000001.1, on the reverse strand, counting down.
TCACGCAGGCTGCGTTACAATGCCGGCCATCCCGATTGGGCAGAATCAACCAGAAAAACAGGAGACCGCGTGAGCAGCGCTGAACTGCGAGCCCTCGAAGAGTGGCTCAGTGGCCAGGTAATTGGCCAGTCACACCTTGTCCAACGATTGATCATTGCGCTGCTGGCCGACGGCCATCTCCTGGTGGAAGGCGCTCCCGGACTGGCCAAGACCCGGGCAGTAAAGAGCCTGGCGGACGGTATCGAAGGCAACTTCCAGCGTATCCAGTTCACCCCCGACCTGCTGCCCGGCGATGTCACTGGCACGGATATTTTCCGGCCCCAGCTGGGCAACTTCGAATTCCAGCGCGGCCCGATTTTCCACAACCTGGTACTGGCCGACGAGATCAACCGCGCGCCGGCCAAGGTGCAGTCGGCATTGCTCGAGGCGATGGCCGAGCGCCAGGTCAGCGTGGGTTCGCAGACCTACCAGCTGCCGCAGTTGTTCCTGGTGATGGCGACCCAGAACCCGATCGAGCAGGAGGGCACCTATCCCCTGCCGGAGGCCCAGCTCGACCGTTTCCTGATGCACGTGAACGTCGGCTACCCGGATGCGGCGGCGGAGACCCGCATCCTGCGCCTGACCCGGGAGGAAGCCGCGGGCGGCGAGAGCCGGCGTCCCGCACCGGTCTCCCAGGAGAGCATTTTCAACGCGCGCCGCGAAGCGCTCGAATTGCACATGGCCGAGCCGGTGGAGCAGTACATCGTGCAGTTGGTCATGGCCACCCGGGAACCGGGCCCCTACAGCCCACAGCTCGCACAGTGGATCGAATACGGTGCGAGCCCGCGGGCGACCATTGCCCTCGACCGCTGTGCCCGCGCCCACGCCTGGCTGGCGGGCCGCGACTTCGTCGGCCCGGACGATGTGCAGGCGGTCGCGGCTGACGTGCTGCGCCACCGCCTGCTGCTGGGTTTCGAGGCCGAAGCCAGCGGCATCACCCCGGACCAGGTCACTACCGAACTGCTGGCACTGGTTCCCGTCGGGTAACGCCTCGATGCAGCGCGAGCTGATTGACAGTCCGGCCCGGGGCGCCTACGTCGAACTCGAGACCCTGATTGCGCTGCGCTTCATCGCGCGGCAGCTGAAGCTCACCCGGCGCAAACGCGCCCTGGCCCGCCTGGCGGGCGCCAACCAGTCCAATTTCCGCGGCCGCGGCATCGATTTCGACGAAGTCCGCGCCTACCAGCCCGGCGACGATATCCGCAGCATCGACTGGCGGGTTACCGCACGCAGCGGTGAGGCGCACACCAAGCTGTTCCGGGAGGAACGCGAGCGCCCGGTACTGGTGGTCGTCGACCAGCGGCCGGACATGTTTTTCGGCTCCCGCCACTGTTTCAAGTCGGTACTCGCGGCGCAACTCGCCGCGCTGTTTGCCTGGGCGGCGCTGGAGGGAGGCGACCGGGTCGGCGGCCTGGTCTTCGACGGCACTCGCCACCGCGACCTGAAGCCGCGGCGCTCGCGGCGCAGTGTGCTCGCCCTGCTCTCCGAGATCACCGCCTATAACCACGCGCTGCCCGCCAGCGGCGGCAACAACAGCAACGGCTTCAGCAGCATGCTCAGTGCCCTGCGCAGGGTGGTACGGCCCGGCAGCAGCGTCTACCTGGTCAGCGATTTTCGCGGGGCCGAGAGCGAGGAAGCCGGCAAACACCTGTTCCAGCTGGCGCAGCACGTGCAGATCATGGCGGTGTGCTGTCGCGACACCCTCGAGGAGCAACTGCCGCAGGCGGGCAATTACGCGGTTACCGACGGCGAACAGCGCAGCCAGCTGGATACCGCCGACCGCCGCCTGCGCCAGCGTTACCAGCAGGAGGAGCAGGCCGGCCGCCAGCAGTTACAGGCCCAGATGGCACGCCTCGGTATCCCCCTGCTGGATGCACACACCCACGAATCGCCGTTTCGCCTGCTGCAAACCTACTTCGGGGAGTCGCGGCGGTGAACGCGCCATCCACGAACGGCGGGATCGATCCACTGGCCGCGTTGCGTCCGCTGCGTGAACCCGAGGCGATCGGCTGGTGGCCGCCCGCGCCCGGCTGGTGGATCCTGGCGGGACTGCTGGTGCTGGCGCTGGTGCTTGCCACGCGCTGGTGGCTGCGGCGCCGGCGCCGCGAAGCCTACCGGGTGCGGGCGCTGGCCGCACTGGCGGACATTCGCGCGACCTATGCCGGCAATGGCGACGGCCTGGCCTGCCTGATCGCCAGCAACGAACTGCTGAAAAGTGTCGCCCTGCGCGCATTCCCCCGGCGCGACGTCGCCGGCATGAGCGGCGAGGCCTGGTTGCGCTTCCTCAACGACAGCCAGGGCGAGGAAAGCTTCGACCCCGCACTGCTGGTGGCGCAGTACCGGCCCACGCCGCCGGTGCAGGACGTCAGTCGCCATCTCGATGCCAGCGAACAGTGGATTCGCAAGCACCGGAGGCCCGCATGATCGAGTGGATCTGGCCCTGGATGCTGGCACTGGCGCCCCTGCCCTGGCTGCTGCGCCGGGTACTGCCCAAGGCCAGCGGCGAGGAACCGGCGATTCGCGCCCCGTTTTTCCAGCACTGGGCCGCACTGGCGGAAAACCAGGGCACGGGCATGGCTGGCGGTTCCTGGCGCCGGCTCGCGGCGCTCTGGGCTATCTGGTTGCTGCTGTTACTGTCCGCGGCCCGCCCGATGTGGATCGGCGAGGCGGTGGAACTGCCGGAAAGCGGGCGCGACCTGATGCTGGCGGTGGATATCTCGGGTTCCATGCAGATCGAGGACATGCAGGCCGGCCAACGCATGATCAGCCGCATGCAGGCGGTGAAACAGCTGGGCAAGCAGTTTATCGACGAGCGCCGCGGCGATCGCCTCGGCCTGATCCTGTTCGGCAGCAATGCCTACGTGCAATCCCCGTTGAGTTTCGACACCACTACGGTCGGCCGCTTTCTCGAGGAAGCGCAGATCGGATTCGCCGGCCAGGATACCGCCATCGGCGACGCCATCGGGCTGGCGGTCAAGCGCCTGCGCGAGCGCCCCGCCGACCAGCGGGTGCTGATCCTGCTCTCCGACGGCGCCGACAATGCCAGTTCGGTGCAGCCGCTGGATGCCGCGCGACTTGCCGCCGGGCTCGGCATCCGTATCCACACTATTGGCATCGGCGCCGATCGCATGCTGATGCCCGGCATGTTCGGCACCAGTTTTGGCGCGCGGCAGATCAACCCCTCCGCGGAGCTCGACGAGGCCACCCTGACGAAAATCGCCGAGCTCACCGGCGGCCGCTATTTCCGCGCGCGCAATCCGCAGGAACTCGCCAACATCTACACACTGCTCGACCAGCTCGAACCCATCGAACTCGATGTAGCCACCTTCCGGCCCCGCCAGTCGCTGGGCTACCTGCCCCTCGGGCTGGCGCTGCTGATCAGTTTCGCCCTGGCGCTGGCCCGGTTGCTGCAGCAACGCGGACTGGCCCTGCCGGGACGCAGGCCGCCGCTGGAGGTGGCGCCGTGAACCTGCACCTGTTGCGCCCGGAGTGGTTGTGGGCACTGGTCCCCGCGGTACTGTTCGCACTGTTGCTGTGGCGCAGTTCACGCCGGCAGGGCCAGTGGAGCAGCGTTATCGACCCTGAGTTACTACCGCACCTGCTGCAGGGCGAATGGCAAGGCACACGGGGACCCGGCCTGGCGCCGTTCCTGTTGCTGCTCTGGGTAATCGCTTGCCTCGCCGCCGCGGGGCCCAGCCTGCGCAAGATTCCCCAGCCCGTGCATACTACCGAGGACGCGCTGGTGCTGGTGCTGGATCTCAGCTACTCCATGAATGCCGGCGACCTCAGCCCCTCGCGCATCGATCGCGCCCGGCAGAAGCTGCGCGACCTGCTGGCGCAGCGCAAGGAGGGCCAGACCGCGCTGATCGCCTACGCCGGTGACTCCCATGTGGTCACCCCGCTGACCGACGATACGCCCACCATCGCCAACCTGCTGCCCGCCCTGCAGCCGGGGATCATGCCCCTGCCGGGATCGCAGCCGGCGCAGGCATTACAGCAGGCGCTGGAACTGCTGCGTTCCGCCGGCTTGCGCCAGGGCAGGATCCTGCTGCTCACGGATGGCATCGACGACAGCGACCGGAACAAGATCGTGGAGGTCATGCGCGGCTCGGGCGTGGACCTCTCCATCATGGGTATCGGCACCCGCACCGGCGCGCCCCTGCCGCTGCCCGCCGGCGGCTTCCTCAAGGACGAGAAAGGCGCGATCGTCACGCCCCGGCTGGAGGAGGACGAATTGCGCCGCACCGCCGAAGAGACCGGCGGCCGCTACCGGCGCATGCAACTCGACGACAGCGATCTCCAGGCGCTGCTTGCCGAGTCGCCCCTGCAGCGGCCCGCGGAGTTGCAGGCACTGGGCCGCAATACCGACACCTGGGAGGACCAGGGTTATATCCTGGTGCTGTGCCTGCTGCCCGCCGTGCTGCTGCTGTTCCGCCGCGGCTGGCTGGTCTGCCTGGTGCCGCTGCTGCTGATGCAGTCACCGCCCGAGGCACAGGCGAATAGCTGGGACGACCTCTGGCTGACCCGCGACCAGCAGGCCCAGCGCGCACTGCAGGCGAAGGATTTTGAACGCGCCGGCCAGCTGTTCAAGGACCGCCGATGGGCGGGCACCGCCGCCTATCGCGACGAGAATTACGAGGCGGCAGCACAGGCCTTCTCGAGCGATGAGAGCGCCGACGACCTGTACAACCGCGGCAACGCCCTCGCCCGCCAGGGCAAGCTGCCCGAGGCGCTGGAGGCCTACGAAAAATCCCTGCAACTGCAACCGGGGAAAGAGGACGCCGAAGCCAATCACCAACTGGTGGAGGACTTGCTGAAACAGCAGCAGCAACAGCAGCAGGATCAGCAGCAATCCGGTGACCAGCAGGACCAGGACCAGCAATCCGGCGGCCAGCAGAACCAGTCCGATGAAGGCCAGGGCTCCCAGCAAAACCAGCAAGGGCAGCAGCCGGATTCGCAGGGACAATCCGGTGACCAACAGGCCGACCAGCAGGACGCGGCCGACCCGTCATCCGGCCAGGAGCAGCAGCAGAACCCGCCGGGGCAGGACAAGCAGTCCGGGGAGCAATCCGGCGAACAATCCGCTGATAACCAGGACACGGGGCAGGCAGACGAACTATTCGCTGAAGAGGCCCAGCCTGAAAATGCCGGCCGCGCGGATGGCGCCGCAGAACCCGCCGATGGCGACAGCGAGGATGAGGCCGGCAAGGCCACCGGCGGCGCCGAAGCGGAGGACCAGGAGCGCGACCAGGCGCTGGAACAGTGGCTGCGTCGGGTGCCGGATGATCCCGCCGGATTGCTGCGCGAGAAATTCCGCTACGAGAGCCGGCAACGGCAACAACATGGCAATACGAGTAATGATGAGAAATACTGGTAAGCCGATACGCCGGCTGGCGCTGCTGCTGGCGCTGCCGTTACTGCTGCTCGCCGCTGCGACGCGCGCCGAGGTCTCGGCCAGCGTGGATCGCAGCGACGTCGCCCTCGGTGACACCCTGGTACTGACCCTGTCGGCAAGTGCCGATGACGAAAACCTGCAGGGAGTGGACACCAGCCACCTGTCTGCGGATTTCGAGGTCCTGTCGCGCAACCTGCGCAGCAGCATGACCCTGATCAACGGCCAGCAGACCCACAAGCGCGAGCTGACCATGGAGATCGCGCCGCGTCGCGCGGGCCAACTGGTCATCCCGCCCTTCGCCATCGGCAGCAGCCGCACCCGGGCGATACCGGTCAGCGTCAGCGATCGGCCGCAGGTGGACCCCGGCGACGAGGTCGTGCTGTTCTCGGCCGCGGTGGATTCCGATGAGGTCTATGTGCAGGGCCAGGTGCTGTTGACCCTGAGCATCCAGCAGTCGGTCAATCTCGAACGGGCGGGCGTCAGTGAGCTGGACCTGCCCAATGCTTTCGTGGTGCCGCTGGAGCAGAAATCCTACCAGCGTCGCATGCACGGCCGCCTGTGGCTGGTGCAGGAAGTGCGTTACGCCATTTTCCCCGAACAGAGCGGCACCCTGGAAATACCGGCACAGCAATTCTCCGCGCGCGAGAGCATCGCACCGCGCAGCCTGTTCAACCCCGGTTCCCGCGGGCGGGTCATTCGCCGCGACACCGACCCGATCGAGATCACCGTGCAGCCCAAGCCCCTGGATTACCCCGCCAGCGCCGACTGGCTGCCGGCGCGCAGCCTGCAGGTCGAGGAGGAGTGGTCGCAGGACCCGGCCAACCTGAAGGTCGGCGAATCGGTGACCCGCACCATCCGGATCCGCGGCGAGGGCCTGCAGGGCGCGCAATTGCCGCCGACCCTGTTCCCGCAGCAGGACGGCCTGAAATTCTATCCCGACCAGCCGAAGATCGAGGACCGCGAAATCGCCAGCGGCCTGCAGGGTGTACGCCAGGACAGCGTCGCCATCGTGCCGCTGGAAGCCGGCACCATCGACCTTCCCGCCATCGAAATACCCTGGTGGGACACCGCGACCAACAGCCTGCGCAAGGCGGTCATTCCCGCCCACAGCCTGAAAATCGCCGCCGCGACTGGCGCGGCCACCCCCGTACTTCCCACGCCAACGGCGGAGTCGGGCGTAGCCGCCGACCCCGGAGCCGCAGGCCAGGCCAGCAGTTCGCCCGGCCTGTTCTGGCCCCTGCTGGCGCTGTTCTGCGCGCTGGGCTGGGCGCTGACCCTGTTCCTGTACTGGCGCCGGCGCACTCCGCCGGCCGCCGACAGCGGCACACCTGAAACCGAGACGGAAGGCGCTCGCAGCGCCTATCGCAACCTGGTGGCAGCCTGCACCTCGGGCGCCGCGGCACCCGCCCGCAACGCGCTGATCGGCTGGGCCAATGCGCTGTCCGAACACGGTCGCGTCACCTCGCTGGGAGACGCCAGGCTACTGTTTGCAGACGATGCGCTGGATGCGGCACTGGCCGAACTGGAGGCGTCCCTGTACAGCCGCAGTGCGGGAAGCTGGGACGGCTCGGGCTTGAAGGCAGTGGCCGAGCGCCTGCGCAAGCAGGGGCCGGGCGGAAGGAACGCCGCACCGACCCAGCGCGAGTTCGCGCTCTACCCCGGCAATTAGGTTTATTCGCGACGCTCGCCGGGCGCGAAGGCCAGCGCCCGCCCCCGGTACAGGGGGTAGAACACTTCCTCTGCCCAGTGCAGCTTGCGCCGCGGGATGCCATAGTGCGCGGGTCGGCCGGCAGGAATGTGCAGGGTCCCGAACCACCAGTCGTAAATGGAAAGGAAAATGCCGAAATTGCGGTAGTTGCCCCCATCGCGGCCAAAGCCGTGGTGGCTGTGGTGGATGCCCGGCGACACCAGCACGTGCTCCATGGCACGGAACAGCCGGCCGTAGCGCGGGTGCGCCCGCAGGCGGTCATCCCAGCGGAAGTGGCTGTGGGTCAGCACACCGTAGACCCCGAAGATGATCACCGCCACGCCCGCCGCGACACCCTGCCCGAGATAGATCGCCAGCGAGATCACCCAGGTCAGTCCCGAGACCAGCGCCCAGGCGAAATGCACCCTGAAATGCAGCATGACATTCATATAGGGCGCCGTGTGATGGGTGCGATGAAAGGCCCAGAGCCAGTTCAGCCAGGGATGGCGCTCCGCATTGTGCGCCCAGCGGTGAACCCAGTAGTTTACAAATTCGGCGAGTAACACGATCGCCAGCAGCGCAGGCCAGAACGGCAGGCCGGATAGCGCGCCACGCCCGGCGGGCAGCAGGACGGCGATCAGCATCGCAACGGCCGCCGCAAGCAGCGGTCGCACGCTGACGCCGAGGAGGATGCACAGGCCATTGACCAGCAGCTCATCCCGGCTATGAACGCCCCGGTGGCGACCGGCGAACACTTCCACCAGCAGCATGAGCAGCACCACCACCGTAATCCAGGTAAAGGGATTCGTCATATCAGGGTTCCAGATCTTTCCACGGGACCCATTGTGCGCTTGAATACAGAAATACATCCAATGCATATGATTGGGTATTTTGATGAGTCATAAGAATATGGACCTGCGCAGCCTGCGCCATGTGGCGACCCTGGCGGACACCCTGAACTATACCCGCGCCGCGGAGGAACTGGGCCTGACCCAGTCGGCGCTCTCGCGCAGTATCCAGGGCTTCGAACAACGCATGGAGACCCGGCTGTTTGACCGCAACCGCGGCGGAGTCCAGTTGACGGCTGTCGGCCGCCGCTTCGTGGAGCGTGCGAAACAGCTGCTGCGCGACGCCGACGAACTGGAACGCTCGCTGCTGCTGGAATCCGGCGCCGCCGCCGGGGATGTCGCCTTCGGCATGGCGCCCATGCCGGCGAAGGCCCTGCTGGCGGGTTGCCTGCAGACGGTACTGGCAGAAACCCCGGAGCTGGTTACCCGGGTGACGGTGCGCCGCGCGGAGGCCCTGCTCAACCTCCTGCAGGCCGCACAACTGGAGTTTTTTGTCTGTGCCGATGGCCAACTGCCGGACACGGCGCCGCTGCGGGCGGTATCCCTCGGTCATTGCAACCTGCGCTTGCTGGTAAGGCCGCGGCACCCCCTGTTGCGCGGCCGGCAATCCGGGCGTCGCAGCTATCCGCTGCTGGTCCCCGACCACCTGCGCGGTTCGGCCGGTGCGCGCTTTGCCGCCGTTCCCGCCCTGGCGGGAGCGCAGCACCTGGTGGAGGATTACGGTACAGCCGCGAAAATTGCCGCCACAACCGACGCCATCTGGGTCGCGTCGGATATCGCCGCGGCCGGGGAACTGGCAGAAGGACTCCTGGTAAACCTGCCGGCGGAACGTTTTGGATTGCGCGTGGATAGCTACCGGCTGATGTTTTACAGCCTCAGCCAGCGCACCCTGTCGCCCGCCGCAACCCGGATCAGGTCGTTGCTGCAACAGCAGATGGGCGAATTACAGGGGTCTTGAGGCAGCGCGGCGCGTTGGTGGTCATTCCGGCGTGTCGCCGCGACCGGGCCGGGAGACCCGGCCCTGCCCTGCCATTTACAGCGACTTGCTCACCAGTTCGTACACATCCGGTGACAGGTCCGGCAACGCCGCCAGGCGTTCCAGCTCTGCGCGCATCAGCTCGGCCCGGCCGCGGTAGCGGCGCCAGCGGGTGAGCGGCGTCAGCATGCGCGAGGCCAGCTGGGGATTGCTGTGATTGAGGCTCTCGACGACCTCGCCCAGCAGGCGGTAGCCCGCGCCATCCTCGCGGTGGAACTGCCGCGGATTCTGGGCGCAGAAGGCGCCTACCAGAGCGCGCACCTTGTTCGGGTTGCGCGGGTCGAAGGCTGGGTGCTGCATTAGCTCCCGCACCCGTTCCACCGCCCCGCTGTCGGACATCAGGGCCTGCACGGTGAACCACTGGTTGATCGCCAGGGTTTCGCCGCGCCAGTCCTCGAGGAAGCGCTGCAGCGGTTTCGACCAGTCGCTCTCGGCGCCGTAAAACGCCAGCGCGCGCAGGGCCGCGAGGCGATCGGTGATGTTGTCCGCCGCACCGAACTGGTCGCGGGCCAGCGCCAGGTAATCGCTGTTGGCGCAGGCCAGGTAATCGAGGCACAGGTTGCGCAGGGCGCGCTGGCCAATCTGCTCGCCACTCGCGGCATACGGTTCGGTGATCGCCAGTTCCTCGTAGCGCTGCAGGAACAGCCCGGCGCAGGCTTCACCCACCGCGGCTTTCACCGCGGCCCGCGCGCGGCTGATCAGTTCGACATCGGCCTCGCCCTCCTTCGCCTGCTCCGCGAGATAGTTCTCGCTGGGCAGGGTCAGCATCTCCGCCACCATGGCGGGCTCCAGCGAGCTGTCGCCCAGCAGGCGTTCACAGGCTTGTGCCAGCAGGACGTCAACCCGCGCTGCCTGGCCCGCCGCCAGTTGCTGCTGTACCTCCTCGATGACACGCCGGGCGAGGCTCTGGGCACTGTCCCAGCGCACGAAGCCGTCATCGTCGCGGCTCATCAGCTCGCACAGCTGGCCGCGGCTGTAGGGGTAATCCAGCTTCACCGGGGCGGAAAAACCGCGCAGCAAAGAGGGGATCGGGTGTTCGCCCACGTCGGTGAAGACGAAGGACTGCTCCGCCTGGTCCACCACCAGCACCCGGTGGGTGTTGTCGTCGGTCTCGTAGTCAGGCTCCTCCCCCGCCACCTGCAGGCGCAGGTTGCCGGCATCGCCGAGCAGACCGACCGCCAGTGGAATCACGAAGGGTTCCTTGCTGGCCTGCCCGGGTGTCGCGGGGCAGCTCTGGCTGACATGCAGGGTATAGGTGCGGGCGTCCTCGTCGTATTCGTCGAACACCCGCAGCTCCGGGGTGCCCGCCTGGGAGTACCAGCGACGGAACTGGCCGAGGTCGCAACCGCTGGCATCCTCCATGGCGCGGACGAAGTCCTCACAGGTCACGGCCTGGCCGTCGTGGCGGCGGAAATAGAGGTCGGACCCGGCGCGGAACAGTTCCGGCCCCAGCAGGGTGTGGATCATGCGCACCACTTCCGCGCCCTTCTCATAGACCGTCAGGGTGTAGAAGTTGTTGATCTCGATATAGGACTCCGGGCGCACCGGGTGCGCCATGGGGCCGGCGTCCTCGGCGAACTGGGCGGTGCGCAGCACGCTGACATCCTCCACCCGCTTGACCGTGCGCGAGCCCATGTCCGAGGAGAATTCGGCGTCGCGGAAGACGGTAAAGCCCTCTTTCAGGCTCAGCTGGAACCAGTCCCGGCAGGTGACCCGGTTGCCGCTCCAGTTGTGGAAATACTCGTGGGCGACGATCGCCTCGACCCGCTGGTAACCGGCATCGGTGGTGGTATCCGGGTGGCAGAGCACGCAGGAGGTATTGAAGATGTTGAGGCTCTTGTTTTCCATCGCTCCCATGTTGAAGTCGTCCACCGCGACAATATTGAAGATGTCGAGGTCGTACATGCGGCCGTAGACTTCCTCGTCCCAGCGCATCGAGCGCTTCAGGGAATCCATCGCATGATCGCACTTGGGCAGGTCTTTCTCCTCCACGTAGAGATTGAGGCTCACCTCGCGCCCGGACATCGTGGTGAAGGTATCCTCCACGTACTGCAGGTCGCCGGCCACCAGCGCAAACAGGTAGCAGGGCTTGGGGAAGGGGTCGTGCCAGAGAACCTCGCGGCGCCCGTCGGCCAGGATTTTATCGTCCAGCAGGTTGCCGTTGGACAGCAGGACAGGGTAGCGGGCGGGATCCGCGGTGATGGTCACCGTGAACACCGCCATCACGTCCGGGCGGTCCAGGTAATAAGTGATCTTGCGGAAGCCCTCGGCCTCGCACTGGGTGCAGAACATGCCGCTGGACTTGTACAGCCCTTCCAGCGAGGTATTGTCCTGGGGCCGGATGCGGGTGGTGGTTTTCAGCACGAACTGCTCGGGAACCTTGTCGATGACCAGCGAGTCCTCGTCCACGCGGTACTGGTCGGGACTCAATTCGTCGAAATCGACGCCCACGGAGACCAGCTCGAGGTTCTGGCCCTGCAACTCCAGCGGCGCCTGGCCCGCGTGTTCCGGTGAACGCAGCAGGTGCAGGCGGGCGTGGACCAGGGTTTCCTCCTCGCCCAGTTCGAAGTGCAGCTCGGTGCGGTTGATCAGGAACGCCGGAGCGGAATAATCCTTGAGATAGATGGCGCCGGGATTTGCTTCACGCATAAAAAACCTCAGTTGATGCGGGAAACGGCCAGTTCATAGCCGCCGTATTTGCGCATGTTGATGACACCGGTGTCGAAGATCAGGTACTGGCCCTTGATGCCCAGCAGGGTGCCCTCGATAGTGGGTGTCTTGTCCAGGTTGAACGATTTCACTTTGACCGGGTATTCCAGCACCGGGTAGCTGATACGGGTTTCCCCGGCCGCCTCCAGTGCCGTGATGGCCTGTAGACCGTGCTGCTCGCGCAATTGTTCCACGGCGCCGGCACATACTTCCATCAGGCGCTGTCGCTGGGCCTCGAGGTCCAGCGGTTCCGCGTCGCCCTTGAGCATGGCCTGCCAGCTGGTCTTGTCGGCCACGTGATCCTTGAACAGGTGCTCCACCAGCCCGGAGTGCAGGCGCGAATCGACGCGGAAGATAGGCTGTGCCTGGGTCGCGCCCTGGTCCATCCAGCGGGTGGGCACCTGGCTGTGGCGGGTAATGCCGACCTTGAGACCCGAGGTATTGGCGAGATAGACCACGTGCTCGATCATGCAGTTGGCCGCACCCCACTCCGGTTCCCGGCAGGTGCCGAGGTGGTAGTGGCATTTTTCCGGGGACACGATACAGCTGTCGCACTGGGCCAGCGAGCGGAAACAGGGGAAGCAGTAGCCCTGGTTGAAACTCTTGCTGCTCTTGCGGCCACAGTGGATGCAGTTGATGGCGCCGGTATAGCGCAGTTGCAGCTGCTGGCCCAGGAGCGCGTTCATGGGCACTTCGGCGTCGCCCAGCGGCAGTCGGTAAGCCACCGCATCCGCCAGTTGGGTTTTCATCTTGCGCACCGGGCCGGTGGCGAGGACTTCACTCACGCTGCGCCCCTATTTCCAGCTCAGCGGCGTTTCCTGCGGATCGTCGCAGACCTCGCCGGCCTTGTGGCCGCGGTCGATATAGCCGACCCGCTCCTCCACCGGCAGGTTTTCCTGCCCCCAGGCGATAACCGCGCGCATGGCGTGTTCGCGCTGTTCAGGGCTGACCGGATTGCCGTCAGGCCACTTGCCGATCTCGATGGCGCGGCGCAGGCTGCGATAAATTTCGGGCGTCATGGACGCGATCATCTGGCGGTAATCCATAGGCTTTTTCGCGGGGCAGGTAAAAGCCGGGGATTATACGCCTTCGCGCCAGACTATTTTAGACCCCTTAAGGGGCAGGCGGGCCCGGACCGGGTCAGGGACAGACGGTGGAGCGATCGCCCTTGATCACGCCGCGGAACCAGTCGAGCAGGGTTTCCTCGCGATAATCGCGGAACTCGCCGGCATCCATGAACATGCCGTGCTCGATACACAGCTCATACCAGATGTGCTTCTGCTTCGCGTCCGAGGTGGCCTCCATGGGCTTGCCGCAACGGGGGCAACCGATATCGGCGCGGGCATCGTAGTGCACGCCGATTTCCGCGTCACCGACATCCAGCAGGTGGCTGCCGGGGATGGACTTGAGCTGCAGGGCCTCGTTGGCGTCGAACCAGAGACCCTGGCAGTGGGTACAGCGGTCGATAACGACTTCGCTGTAGATGACTTCCAGCATGCCGTGACCGCATTTGGGACATTGCAGGCTGTGCTGCGTGGCGTCGTAATTCACGATGGCAGCCCTCCTGTTATTGTGGTTCACGGAGTATAGTGCCAGCGGCTGTGCGACGCCATAAGCGCGCAGAAGCACCTGCGGGGGAGCGGGTCGGTCAGGCCCGCAGGGAGCGCGAAAGCGCCGCGAACAGGCCGCCCAGCGCCGCGCCCGCCAGCAGGCCGCCGAGGTGGGCAGCGTTGGCGATGGCGCCAAAACCCGCGGCTTCCACGAGGCCGGACATGCACACCACCAGCCAGCCAATCATGAACAGCAGCACCGGTGTCGGCGGCGCCACCTGCCAGGCCGGCTGGATGCGCGGGGCTACCGCGCAGAAGCCGAGCAGGCCGTAGACGACCCCGGACAGCCCCCCGAACAGCGACGGGCCACTGGCCAGGAACTGGCTGAAGTTACTCACCGCGGCGATGACCAGCAGGATGCCGAGGTAGTTCAGCTTGCCCAGCACGCGCTCGAGACGCGCCCCGAATTCCCAGAACCACAGCAGGTTGAAGGCGATGTGCAGCCAGCCGAAGTGCAGGAACACCGGCGTGACCAGCCGCCAGTACTCCGCGCCCATGGCGCTGAACACCGGCTGCCCGTGGACGAACTGCACCGGCAGGAAACCGAGCAGGGATAGCCAGGGGCGGCTGCCGAAAGACATCAGCAGGAACACGGCGATACAGAGCAGCGCCACGGCGACGGATACCGGCGACTGGCGCCACTGCAAGCGGCTGCGCAGGGCGGCGGGTTGCTCTCCCGGCTGCACCTCGATGCGCACCTCGCCAGCCCGCCAGGCGCGGTAGAGGTCCCGCACCGGCTGGACATGCGACTCCTCGAAAACCGCCAGCACCTGCTGCCCGCCCTCTTCAAAAATCTGGTGCGGCAGGCCCTTCGAACGCAACAGCAGGGTGAGCGGCAGCAGGTCCTCTTCCAGGGAGGTGCTGAGTACGGTGTAGGTGTTCGGCATCAATCGACCAGGGCGTTGCTCCAGCGCAGCTTGTCGCGGCAACTGGCGTAAAAACTGTGGCCCAGCGGGTGCAGCAGGGTCAGGCGGTGGGGATGCTTGCAGATCACCACGCTATCCCCGGGACGGGCGGTCATGTTGACCTGGCCGTCACAGGTGACCGGGGGATGTATGCGGTTGCGCTCCAGTATGTCCACCCGGATCTCGGAATCACCGTCGACGACGATCGGGCGGCTGCTCAGCGCGTGGGGGAACATCGGCACCAGCACCACGGCATTCAGCGCCGGGTGCATGATCGGTCCGCCGCCGGACAGCGAATAGGCGGTGGAACCGGTGGGCGTCGAGACGATCAGCCCGTCGGCGCGCTGGCGGTAGACGAAAGTATCGTCGATGGAGAGCTCGTACTCGATCATCTGCGCCGAGGTACCGGAATTCACCACCACATCGTTGAGCGCCTCGCCGCGAGCGATCTGTTCGCCCTTGCGCACCACGTGGACATCCAGCAGGAAGCGGTTTTCCAGGGTAAAACGGCCGTCGAGCACCGCGGACACCTGCTCGTGAATCTGGTCGGGGCTGATATCGGTGAGAAATCCCAGCCGCCCCCGGTTGACGCCCAGCACCGGCGTGTCGTACCTGGCCAGGGTGCGCGCGGCGCTCAGCAGGCTGCCGTCGCCGCCGGCGACGATTACCAGGTCCGATTCGTTGCCGATTTCATCCCGGCTGCCCAGCTTGACCTCAAAGCCCGGCACCAGCTCGGCCAGGCGGTCCTCGAGGATGACCTGGTGACCGCGATCGGAAAGCAGCCTGAGCAGGTCCTGCAGGACGCTGTCCAGGCCGTCCTGCTGGCTGCGGCCAACCAGGCCGATTTTCTTGAAGGAACCCGGCATTCCCCACGCCCCGCTAGTGTACGAACAACATTATAAACACGCGCCGCGCCCTGCCGGAAATACCCGGGTTTTGCGCTTGCGGCGGATTATCGCGCCGCTGCGTCCGCGCTGGACGCAATCGGGGCTCCCCGGCACGGACTATTCGATACTCGCGACGATGCGGCCGACCACCCCGCCGCGCGCCAGGCGCTCGAGGCCCTCGGGAATCTCGCCAAAACCGATGGTGGAGGCCTGGATGGTCAGCTCGCCGGCCGCCATGAAGTCGAGCACCGCCCGCGTATCCGCCGGCATACCCCCGCCGGAACCGAGCAGGGCGACCGACTTGGCAATCAGCGGCATGGTGGGAATCAGGGCTTCCGTGCTGCCCAGCCCTACCAGCACAACCCGCCCCCCCGGCCGCACGACGCGGATCGCGCCCGCCGTCGTGGTGCCAAAACCGGCGAAGTCGACGATCATGTCGAGGGCGTATTCCGCCAGTGCCTCGACATCGGCGACCACCTCGGTCACCCCCTGTTCCCGCGCTGCCGGCCAGGCCTCCCGACGCGGCTCCGCGGCATACACCGTGGCGCCGTGCAGCACGGCGATGCGCGCTCCGGTCATGCCGAGCCCACCGAGCCCGACGATGCCGACGCGCTCAGCGGGCTGTACCTTGCCCACCGTCACCACGGCGTGGTGCGAGGTCTGTCCCGCATCGGTCGCCGCCGCGCCCTGGACGAAGCTGACCGCATCCGGCAGCGGCAGCAGGCAACTGGCGGGCAGCAGGCAGTGGGTCGCGTAGCCGCCGTCCGAGTTGCGCCCCGGACAGTAAGCCTGGGTGCCGGAGGCCACGACCCGGTCGCCTGCAGCAAAGGCGCTCACGCCCTCTCCCACCGCGAGCACCAGACCGGCAATTTCATGCCCCAGGATAATGGGCGGCGGCTTCGGCATGAATGGCGTCAGGGTGCCATCCATGCGGCCGACGTCGCTGTGGCACAGGCCCGATCCACGCACCGCAACCAGCACCTCGCCTGCCCGGGGTGCAGCGACCTCGCGCTCGACCAGTTCCAGGGGTTGTTCGAGGCCGTTAAACTGCCAGCCCTGCATATGCATCGGCTACTCTCCTGATTATGCTTATTGCGCCCAATCCTAGCGCGGATCAGCCAGCCAGTGCGCGGGTAACGGTAAAAAAGTTGCGCGCCGACAGCCTGCGCCACGTGCGGCGGCCGGGCATCAGCTGCTATCCGCCGACACCCAGTGCTAAATTGCAGGAAACACGCGGCGATGCGAGGAGCAGCAGACATCCAATTCCACCCCTGCCAGGAGTTTCTCGAGCAGCTCGCCACACCCGCGGTGCGCGACCTCGCCTGGGCCTGCTTTTCCCCGCAGCTGCTGGATAGCCGCAGTGTCGACGGCGAGCCGGGCCTGCACTACTGCGATTTCCCGCTGGACACCCCCCGCAGGCACTGGCTGGCAGCGCTGGACGCCGATCCGCAGCCCCTGCTCGACTGGCTGGAGGACAGCCGCAAGGGACGCATCGGGCTGTATTTCGAACGCCTCTGGCATTTCTTCCTGCAGTGCGACCCGGCGGTGGAGCTGGTCGCCCACAACCTGCCGGTGCGGTCTGGCGGGCTGACCCTCGGGGAGTTCGATGTCATTTATTTCTGTCGCCGCCGCCAGTGCCACGCGCACCTGGAACTGGCGGTAAAATTCTATTTGCGGCGCGCCGGCGCGAACAATGACTGGCGCAACTGGCTCGGCCCCAACAGCCGCGATCGCCTCGACCGCAAGATCGGGCGCATGCGCGACCACCAGTTACACCTGGCCGACACCGACGCCGGCCGGGCAGTACTGGCCGGACTGGGCGTGCATCACGTGGAGCGGGAAATCGCCCTGAAAGGCCGCCTTTACCGCCACCGCGGCGAACCGGGCCCGGCGCCGGGAGCGGCGGGTGCTACCGGCGAAAGTCCGCTGCCGGACGACTGGCTGTACCTGCGCGAACTGCCCGGGACATTGCCCGCGGATATGCACTACGCACTCCTCGACCGGCAGCAGTGGCTGGCACCGGTGATGGCGCGCGACGCCCGCTGCGTTGCCGCCCGGGAGCTGGACAGTGCGGTGCAATCCGCCATGGCGACCTACATGCGACCGCTGCAGATTGCCCGCCTCGAGACGGACGGGAGAGAGGCACAACGGACCTTCGTGGTGCCCGACAACTGGCCGCAGTTGCAGCCCTGACCGCTCAGTCCGCCACGTCCGTGGTGGTCAGCCAGGCATAGCCGCGACGCCCCTGCAGGCCACCGCTATGGATCGCCAGCAGCGGCTCGTCGGCCCGCCATTCGCCACTCGCCAGTTTGTGGTAAAGGGCCAGGAACAGCTTGCCGGTATAGACCGGCTCCAGCGGGATGCCGGTGGCCGCTGCAAACGCCGGAATGAACTGCCGCAGGCGCTCATCGGCCCTGGCGAAGCCGCCGCAGTGCCAGTCGTGGTCGATATGCCAGGGCAGCCGGGCCTGCTGGCCCGCGCCGGCCAACATCGCCGTAACCCGCGACTCCAGGTCGCTGGCGCCTTTCAGGGCGGAAATACCGACCAGTTCCCGTGCGTTCTCCAGGCCGGCAGCCAGGCCGGCGAGGGTGGTGCCTGAACCCACCGCCACCACCACCCGCGACCACTGCCAGGGAACCCGGGCAAGGTCCGCGATAGCGCGGCTGCCGAGCAGGCCCGCGCTGCCGGCGCCCCCTTCCGGGATAACCAGGCAGGGCCCGAACCGGGCAGCCAGTTGCCGCTGGTAGTCGGCCTGGTCGCGGCGCCGGTAGTCCTCGCGGCTGACGGGAACCAGCTGCATTCCCCAGCGCCGGACATCCTCGAGCATCGCGGTGTCGGTATCGCCACCGCGCACCACGCCGATGGTCTGCAGCCCCAGCTCGCTGCCCACCGCCGCCAGCGCATGCAGGTGGTTGGACCAGCCGCCGCCGAAACTCAGGATACGGGTGACGCCCCGGGCCTGCGCCCGGCGCAGGTGAAGGCGCAATTTGAAGGACTTGTTGCCGGGCGCGGCACCGCCGAGCTGGTCGAGGCGCAGTACGCTGATGTTGTCCAGGGGCAATCCATCCAGTTGCCTGCCTGCGAGGGACTGGATCATGCGTCGGTCTCAGGCAGGGAAAACATCGTCTCGCCGTGCAGCGCTTGCCAGTGGTAAGCGCGAAGCGCGGGCGAGCGCGCCGCAATCGGTTCGGGCCCCCGTTTCAACGCTGGCGATAGGGAATCTGGCAATAGCTGATCCCCCGCGCGGGGGCGGCGCCACGGGTCTGCAAATACAGGTCGAGGGACTTCATCGACAGCTCGATATTGGCGGTGGGACCGAGGTAGACGTGTTCCAGCTGCAGCTGGCCCCGCCCCGGCGAAGTGAGGTCGAAGGCGTAGTACGGCACCAGCAGGGCGCGGCCTTCGCGAAAATGCACCGGCGCGTCCTCGCTGGAGCCGATGGCCGGCGAGACGATCCGCCACTCCTGCTCCTCCTCGAAGGAAGGGTGTTTGAGGATCGCGGCCATGCGCAGCAGGTCCTCCTCCGCCCGCTCGAACACCGGCGACCAGTCGCGATCGTCCACCGGGGTATCCAGCGCCAGCGCCTCGATGGCGTCGACGATCCGCTCGATCAGGATCAGCTGCTGGCGCTCGCCATACAGGCAGCGCCCTACCTGGAAGCCCTGGCGCCGCGCACAGGCGGAAATGAAATCCGGGGCAAAGCCCAGGCTCACCCCCTTGCCGTGCACGCTGTAACCGCGCCACTGGCTCAGCAGGTTGCCGTTGGCGCGAAAGGACCCGCCGAACAGCATTGGTCCGCTGGCGATGCGGTGGGACAGCCACTCCAGTAACTGGTTGAGCAGCGCCGGGTTGTCGGTGCCGGCGAAAATGCGCCGGGAGACATGGCTCTGCAGCAGATCCAGGGTGTGCCGCAGTTCCGCCGAATCGTTCATGTAGCGGATGTCCGAGGCGCGCAGCACCCCGCTGTCGACAATGCCGAGCAGGCCGGAGAGCGAGGTGTAATGGTAGAGCGTTTCCCGGGGCGGGTCGGCGAAGAGCTGGCGGGTAATGTCGGCGATCATGGGCCCGGTAATCTACCTGCGGCAGGTGACACGCGTTTTACAGGCGTGCCACATGACCGGTTCAGGCCAGTCCGACGTTGTTTTTCTCCAGCACTTTTTCCGCACGGTAGCTGGAGCGCACGAAGACGCCGGACACCACTTCCAGGAAGCCCTTGTCGAGGCCGATCTGGCGGTACTTCTCGAACTCTTCCGGCGTCACGTAGCGGTCGATGGGGTAGTGGTTTTTGGTCGGCTGCAGGTACTGGCCGAAGGTGAGGATATCCACGTTGGCAGCCCGCAGGTCGTCCATGCACTGGAGGATCTCCTCCTCGGTCTCGCCCAGGCCGAGCATCAGGCTGGTCTTGGTCAGCACCGCTGGACGGTACTGCTTGGCGTGCGCCAGCACCGCAAGGGTCTGTTCGTAACTGGCGCGCGGGTCGCGCACCGGGTGGGTGAGGCGTTTGACGGTCTCGACGTTCTGGGCAAACACCTCGATACCGGAATCGACCACGGTCTCGACATCTGCGAGCACCCCGAGGAAGTCCGGGGTCAGCGCCTCCACGGCGGTTTCCGGGTTGACCTCTTTCACCCGCCGTACGCAGGCAGCGTAGTGCCCGGCGCCACCGTCCTCCAGGTCATCCCGGTTCACGGAGGTCAGCACCACGTACTTGAGGCCCATCAGCTCCACGGAGCGGGCCGTGTTCTCGGCCTCCTCCGGGTCCAGCCAGCCCTTCGGGTTGCCGGTATTCACAGAACAGAAGCGGCAGGCCCGGGTACAGACGTCGCCCATCAGCATGATGGTGGCGGTGCCGGAACTCCAGCACTCGCTCATATTGGGGCACTTGGCCTCCTCGCAGACGGTGGCGAGGCGGTGCTCATGCACGATCGCACTGACTTTCTCGAAGGTCTCGCCGCCCTTGATCCGCACCCGCAGCCAGTCGGGCTTGCGCATGGCCGCTCCGGCGCCTGCGCTGGCCTTGATGCCGTCCTTGATCGCGGTGATGCCGCGGTCGTTGACGAATTTCTTGCCGCTGGGGACCTGCTGGACGGGGATGAGCTCCGGTTCGGACATGGGTAATCGACCTGGGAGGTGAAATTTCTGGCCGTTGATTATACAGGAGGTCGCGGCTGGCTGCGATGTGGGCTGTTTATGACTTACCGCGCGGTATTCGGGCTTGGCGAGTCCGGTTGGGAGCCTTGCCGAGCCGGCACGGGATACTCGATCACCCCGGTTCGGGACCGCCAAAAAGCGCACATCCATGTGCAGGCTCGGCCTCGGACATCCATGGCCTCGGACGCCCCGCTCACCCATATGCCTTTCCCCGCACCTCAGTCAGGAGTAAGACCAACTGTCAGACAACCACTGTTAAGCCAGGTTGGCAGCGTAGAGGTATGGATGCAGTCCTGGGTGCCGCGAAAATGTCTGAGGCCATGGAGAGCCTGCCCCTCTTTTCGGGCATGGCCGAAGCCAAGCTGCCATGGATGGGGCTTTTGCGGTTTTCGGGGCACCCAGGACTGCAGCCATGCCGGCGAAGAATCTGCCGGACCAGGAAGACAACCCAACCAGAAACTGGCTGGCCGGAACAAACACCACAGCGTAGAATCCCCCGATGCCGCGCAGCTCCAAAGTCACTTTCGATCCCGACACCAGTATCAACTGGCGCATACTCCGTCACCTGGTCCCCTACCTGCTGGAATCCCCCTACCGGGTGATCCTCGCCATGGCCTGCCTGGTCGCGGCCAAGGGCGCGGTGCTGGTGATCCCCTTCCTGCTGAAATACCTGGTGGACGCCCTGGACGGGGCGGACCTGGCCAGCCTGGCGCCGGCGCTGCTGCTCGGGCTGGTGCTCGCCTATGGCGGGGCGCGCTTTGCCAATGTGTTCTTCGGCGAACTGCGGGACACGATCTTCGGCCGGGTGACCGAGCGGGCGATGCGTCGGGTGGGGCTGCAGATTTTCCGCCACGTGCACTCGCTGGATCTGGAGTATCACCTCGGGCGGCGCACTGGCGGGCTGGCGCGGGATATCGAGCGGGGGGTCACCGGCATTGGTTTCCTGCTGCGGTTTTTCGTTTTCAACATCGCCCCGACCCTGTTCGAGATCAGCATGGTGGTCGGCATTTTCCTGTTCAACTATGGTCCCTCCTACGCCCTGGTCACGCTGGTCGCCGTGGTTGCCTACGGTTTCTATTCGCTCTACGCCACGGAGTGGCGCACCCGCTTCGTGCGGGAGATGAACGAGGCTGACTCCGCCAGCAACACCCGGGCGGTGGACAGCCTGCTGAATTTCGAGACGGTGAAGTATTTCACCAACGAGGATTTCGAGGCGCGCCGTTACGACAGCGAGTTGCAGCGCTGGGAGATGGCGCGGCGCAACAACCGGCTCTCGCTCTTCGTGCTGAATGGCGGGCAGGCGCTGATCATCGCGCTGGCGCAGACGGCGATCATCGGGCTGGCGGCATGGCAGGTGAAAAGCGGCGACATCACGCTGGGCGACTTTATCCTGATCAACCAGTTCATGATCCAGTTGTTCCTGCCGCTGGGTTTTCTCGGTTTCGTGTTCCGCGAAATCAAGGGTTCGATGGCCAACATCGAGAAGATGTTCGAACTGATGGCGGTGCAACCGAATGTGGTCGACCGGGCGGGTGCTGGAGCGCTGGACCTCAAGGCCGGCGGTATCGTGTTCGAAGGAGTCAATTTCGGATACAGCGCGGAGCGCCAGATTCTCCACGATGTCAGCCTGCGGGTGAATCCCGGGGAAAAGGTGGCGGTGGTCGGGCCCAGTGGCTCGGGCAAATCCACGCTGGTGAAACTGCTGTTCCGGTTTTACGACCCGCAGTCGGGGCGGGTCGAGGTCGACGGGCAGGATATCGCCGGCGTCACCCAGGAAAGCCTGCGCCGCGCGATCGGCATCGTTCCCCAGGACACGGTGCTGTTCAACGACACGATTTTCGAGAACGTCCGTTACGGTAATCCCGGGGCCTCCGATGCAGACGTGTCCGAGGCAATCCGCCTGGCGCACCTCGACCACTTTATCGCCGCCCTGCCCAGGGGCGGCGAGACGCTGGTGGGCGAACGCGGCCTGAAGCTGTCCGGCGGGGAGAAACAGCGGGTATCGATTGCCCGGACGATCCTCAAACGCCCGCCGATTATGGTCTTCGACGAGGCCACCTCGTCCCTGGACAGCCACTCGGAGCAGGCCATCCTGCAGGCCCTGCGGGAAATCGCCCGGGGACACACCTCGCTGGTGATTGCCCACCGGCTGTCGACTATAGTGGACGCGGACCGCATCGTGGTGCTGGAGGGCGGGCGCGTCGTGGAGAGCGGCAGCCACGCTGAACTGCTCGCCCAGCAGGGCGCCTACGCGGCGCTCTGGCTGGCACAGCAGCGGGCCGAAAACACCAACTCCGTCACAAAACCGGCGACTGCTTGAGACGAGTGGCATCCCGCGTGCGACGAATTGCGGCAACCGGGCGACACCTCGCCGTATAATTCCGCAATGGATTTCAACGCCCTGCTCAAAAACCAACGCCACCTGTTCTGGGCCCTGCAATTTGCGGGCTGGAGCGGCTGGGCGATGTCGTTCTATCTCGGGGTGGTGGTCTGGACCGACGTGCCCGCGGCCTACAACTGGTATCCGCCGATCATCGCCACCATCGGCATGGCGCTGACCCTGGCACTGCGCGCCCTGTATCGTTACATGTGGGAAATGGCACTGCCCCGGCGCATCATCGCGATCATCGCCGGGTCCTACGCGGCCGGCCTGGTCTGGATGTCGATTCGCGGGGTGCTGTTCTACAACATGTTCCCCGATGAGCGCTCCGAGAAGGACCTGCAGGGGCTGGAGATGGTCTTCGCCCACTTCCAGGGAGCGGTCTCCGCCTTCTGGGTCATGCTGGTCTGGAGCGCCCTGTATTTCGGCATCAAGAACTACCTCGCGGTGCAGGAAGAGCGCCAGCGCAGCCTGAAGGCGCTGTCCATGGCACACCAGGCACAGCTCAAGATGCTGCGCTACCAGCTCAACCCGCACTTCCTGTTCAATACGCTGAACGCCATCTCCACACTGATTCTCGACCAGGACAATAAGCTGGCCAATGTAATGGTTACCCGCCTGAGTCGCTTCCTGCGCCATACCCTCGACAACGACCCGATGCAGAAAGTCACCGTGGCGGAGGAGGTGGAGGCGCTGCGCCTGTACCTGGATATCGAGAAAGTACGCTTCGACGAGCGCCTGAAGCTGGTATTCGATATCGAGGATGCGGCCCGCAACGCGCTCGTGCCCAGCCTGCTGCTGCAACCGCTGGTGGAGAACGCGATCAAGTATGCAATCTCCAGGGCGATCAACGGCGGTTCGATCACGATTACCGCAGGCCTGCGCGACCCGGGGACACTGCAGTTGCAGGTCATCGACGACGGTCCCGGCATGGATATCCCCCACATCCCGGCGAAAAACGACAGCCACGTCGGCATCGCCAACTGCCGCGACCGCCTGGAGGTCCTCTACGAGGGCCGCGAATCCTTTGAACTCAGTACCACCGACCCTCACGGTTTGACTATAACTATATGCATCCCACTGGAAACAGCCGGCATTTCCTCATGAACCAGCTCAACGCCATTATCGTTGATGATGAAGCCCTGGCCCGCCGCGGCCTCTCCCTGCGCCTGCAACATATTCCCGGAGTGGATGTGGTGGCGGAATGCGCCAACGGACAGGAAGCCCTGGCGGCCATCGCCACCTACTCCCCGGATCTGGTTTTTCTCGATATCCAGATGCCGGGAATCAACGGTTTTGACGTGATCCGCCAGTTGCAATCCGACAACATGCCAATGGTCATCTTCGTCACCGCCTTCGACCAGTACGCGGTGGAGGCCTTCAAGGTGCACGCGGTGGACTACGTCCTCAAGCCGATCGACGACGACCGCCTGCACGAGGCCATCGACCGCGCCCGGGCCCTGCAGCAACAGGAGGATTCGGAGCGCTCGAAACAGCGCCTGGTGGAACTGATGATGGGAATGACCGGAGCCAGTGCCAGCACCATCGACGACATGGTGCAGGCTGAGACAGCACCGCGTAAATGGCCGGAAAAGCTGGTGATCAAGGACGGCAGCGATATCCACCTGGTCCAGTGCAGCGACATCCAGTGGGTGGACGCCGCCGGCGACTACATGTGCATCCACGCCACCGGCACTACCCACATCATGCGTATCACCATGAAGGAACTGGAGGCCATGCTGAACCCGTCCAAGTTCCTGCGCATCCACCGCTCCACCCTGGTCAACATGAACGCCATCACCGGGGCGCACACCCTGGGCAACGGCGAGTTCATGCTGAGCCTGGCGGGCGAAGTCCAGCTCAAGGTGAGCCGGGGCTTCAGTGACCGGGTAAGGGAACTGCTCAGCGCCTGAGCGCCGCGGCGGGTCAGTTACCCGGCGCGAACTGGTGCAGCTTCAGCCGGGTACCGGCCTTGCCCACGAGTTCCACTGCGCAGTCGTTCCAACCCACGGGCACGGTCCAGCGGGTTTTGGTCGGGTAATGCAGGCCCTGTTCGCGGCCGCCGCAGACGAGATAAACGCCCCCGACCTTGCCGCGGACATCAGATATCGAAAAATCGCTCCAGGTCAGGCCACTTTTCCAGGAACCTGATCCCCCCTGGTAGAGCGGTACCAGTTCTCCAGACACCACGACCTCGGGGCGGCTGCGGAAATCAGCCTCCGCCGCGCGGTAGCGGGCGGCGGCCTCATCCACCACCTGGGTGCCGCGACCGAGGCTCTGCATCCGGTCCAGCGTATCGCCAGCGTCGGCCAGCATCATGCGCTGCAATTGCAGGTCGAGAATCCGGCTGAGAATTTTCAGGAACTGGTCCTGGGTGACGTAGGTATTCTTGAAGTTGTTGTCCATGGCCAGGGATTGCAGTTCCACCACCCGTGACAGGTGCTGCATCTCCGCGGCGTCGTCTTTCCAGCGGCTGGCCAGCGAGGCCGCCAGGATCTGGAATTTCACTTCCTCGAGCGCGTTGCGGCCGGGAAAGTTCTTAAGCTCCACCGCCTGGTCGAAGGCCGCATCGTAATTTTCCTGGGAATAAAGGTCCCAGGCCTTGCGGTAGGCGTCCTCGAACGCCGGCGACATCTTCCGCGGCAGGTCCAGGATCCAGGTGTAGACCACCGGTTCCGCGGGTACTTTCACCGGTTTGCCGTTGCGCGTTGCGGGCTGGAACTGCATCGCACTGAGCTGCCTGAGGATGGCCTGCTCTACCTCGAGCACCCCGTTGGAGCTGTAGATCTGCGGGTTCACGACCTTGCCGGTCTCATCGATATCGTAAGCGTAGACAAGCCATGCATCGTTCTGGAAACTGCTGTCGAGGCGGATAGCAGCCCCCGCCGGGTCGAGGTTGCGCGGCGGCACGAACTGGGCCTGGACCGCTGCGACCGGCAATACGGCCAGCGCCAGTGCCGTGAAATTGCGCAGGAGAACGCGGGTGAGTGCTCTACGGGATACGCTCATTGAAACTCCATTGGATCAGTGCCCCAGGGACGCGCATGCAACCATTGACTCGCCAGTGCCTGTCCGGGTAAACGGTACAGGCAGACGGTTGCGAAATACGCGCTCAAGCGCGAAAGTTTAGCAGAGAAATGCCCGGCGTCTCAGTACACACCCAGCCGGCGCCGGCTACTGCTGCTGGCTTCCTCGATTTCCACCCGCAGCTTCTGCCACACAGGGTCATTCGGGAAATCCTGTTCGCCGCGGTCAACGGAGGCCCTGGCAGACTCCAGGTCGTTGAGCCCGATCTGTTCCCGGGCTACGCCCGCGTAGGCTTCGAGCAGGTCCTTGCCGAGATCCGCCACCGCGGGCAGGTCGGGGTAGTCGGTCCTGGCGGTTTCATAGGCTTCACTGGCCGCGTCGAGGTCGCCGGAACGCACCGCGTTCTGGCCATTGCGAACAGTCGTCTCGGCTTTCCTGAGCGCCGCGGCCAGTTGTTCACGTTCTTTTTCTGCGGCGGCCTCCTGGTCAGCCCAGGCCTTTTCCTGTGCCGGCAAGGCGGATTCCAGCTTCGCCAGCTGGGAGGCCTCGGGGAGTAATGTCGTGCCCTCCGCGGCGATGCTCCCGGCGGACTTGAAGTCGCCCTCGGCAGCCGCGGCCCGGGCCCGCTCCAGGTACCACGTTTCAATGGCCGCCAGCCCGTCCGCCACCCGGCTTTCACCGGGAAACTGCTCGCCGACCTCGCGATAGGCCTCTACCAGGTCGGCAACGTTGCCGGAATCACTGGACAGCTTCGCGACCGCGGCGTCGGTTGCGTCCAGCCGCGTGGTAGCCTCGGCCAGCGCCCCGGCACGCACTTCGTTCTCCGCCGCTGCCAAGCGCTCCTTGCGACGCAGCAGTTCCTGGGCCTCCGGGGCGATGGCCCCGGCAGCATCCAGCTGTTCCCGGGCAACCGCCAGGTCACCGGCATCCAGTGCGCCGTCCGCTGCGGTGATCGCAGCGATGAAGGCTTCCCGCTGTTCGGGACTGAACCCAGCCCAGCGCGCTTCGTAGGCTTCGGACCTGGCGCGCGCCGCCGCCAGCACTTCGCGCTGGCTGGCGATCTGCGGGTGGTCGGGATTGATCGCCGCGGCCTGCGAGATCAGGTCGTCGGCGCTATCGAAATCTTCCGCGGCAATGGCGTCTGCCGCCTGGCCGAGCAGTTTGTCCGCCCGTTTGGCCTTCACCGAAGCCAGTTGTAATTCTTCCCTCAGCAGGTCCACCCGCGACGACAAGCCCTCGAGATTGGAGGCACTGGAAAAATAGAGACCGTAGTCGGTCAGCAACGCACCTGCCTTGACCGGGTCGCGCTGCTCCAGCGCTTTTTCCACGGCCGCGGTATACAGGCGCCCCACTTCCTGCATGCCGTCCTGGGCAGCGGTGTTCTTACTGTCGACGTTGAGGATATTGTAGAAAGAGGCCGCCGCGACGGGCAGGTTGTCCTGGTTCATCGCGCTGTAGGCCCGCGCCAGTTCCGCGGTCACGTTCTTTTTGCTGTCGGTGTTGCTACTGCCCTGCCCCTGCCACCAGTAATAGCCGCCGCCACCAGCTGCGAGCAGGCCGATAAACACCCACAGAAGCAGTCCGGCGCCGGACTTTTTCTGCCGGCGGCGACCGCTGTCATAGGTCCCGCTGACCAGCCGCTCGCGCTGCTGGCTGCCCTCGAGCCGGTAGGGCCGCGAGGAGCCGGGCCCCACCGATGCGGAGGACCCGCTGAGCCGGGTGGAATCCACACCGGACAGGGAGGTGCGCTCCGCGTTTGCCACCGAGGTGGAAGAGTTGCGTGGGGGCCGCGGCGGTGCTGCCGGCATCAGGACTTCGTCGTCCCCAAAACCGGCGCTGGCTGCCATGAAGGCCTGGTAGAGTTCGGCGCCGCTCTGGTAGCGATCGTCCGGCGACTTGGCCAGCGCGTGGTCGATAAAGTCCTGGTAGGGCGAGAGCTTCTCGGGCAGCGTCGGAATCGCCTCGGTCAGGTGCTTTACCGCGGTGGTCACCGCCGATTCCGATTCATAGGGAAGTTGCTTGGTCAGCATCTCGTAGATGAGCACGCCGAGGGCGTAGAGGTCGGAGCGGCCATCGACTTCCTCACCCTTGGCCTGCTCCGGGCTCATGTAACTGGGGGTGCCGACCATCAAGCCGGTCTGGGTCATCTGGGTGCCGGAGTTGGCGGCCCGCGCGATACCGAAATCGGCAAGGACATAATCGCCGGGCGCGCGCAGCATGATGTTGCTCGGCTTGATGTCCCGGTGCACATAGCCGCGGCCGGAGGCGTAGTCGAGGGCCTCTCCCATCTGCTTGATGATGGTATAGATCTGCTGTTGCGGCATTGCGTTGTGAATGAAGTCCGCCAGTTCGCCGCCACCGAGCAACTCCATGGCAATATAGTTAAGGCCATTGAAGGTGTTGACGTCGTAGATCTGCAGGATGTGGGGATGGGTCAGGCGTGCCGAAATGCGCGCCTCGCGGATGAAACGCTCGGAAAAGCTCTCGTCCGCATTCATGGCGGGATCCATCACCTTGATCGCCACTTCACGGTCGAGGTTCAGGTGCAGCGCGCGATAGACTGTGGCCATTCCACCACGCCCAAGACGCTCGTAGAGTTCATACCCCGGTAGTTCGAAATCAGCCATGAGACCCAGAAAAATGCCAGTTAGCGAGTGTTAGCATAAAGGCTACTCAGCTTACACACAATTACGTTCAAAGCGTGAAATTTTCGCGTAATCCGACATGAGTTTGTTATACACTCAATGCCCAAATGCGGGTCAGGGATGAAAATCACCACCGATAAATGACTGCCTCATACGCCGACAGCCACCAGGGGCACAAACGCAGCCACAACGAAGACTGTTTCAAGGCCGCCCCGGAAATCCAGCTCTGGCTCGTTGCCGACGGTGTTGGCGGACACGCCAATGGCGAGGTAGCGTCGGCCATCGTGCGCGATACCCTGGTCAGCGACGTCACCCGGGGCACGCCACTGGTGGACTCGATTCGCCACGCCCACGAGGCCATCCTTCAAGAGATTTCCAGGCACCCCACCAGCAACAACATGGGCTCCACGGTCGTTGCACTGCAGAGCCAGGGCAGCCAATACGAAGTCGCCTGGGTTGGCGACAGCCGCGCTTACCTGTTCAACGGGGAAACCCTGCGCCAGCTGACCCGCGACCACAACCCGGTCAGTGAACTGCTTGCCCGGGGTATCATCACCGCCGAACAGGCCGCCCACCACCCCGAGCGCAACGTGCTCAGCCAGTCCCTCGGAGTCTCCGAATCCATCCGTCTGAACCCCGAGCGGGTGCGCGGGGAGTCCCGCAACGGCGAGCAGTTCCTGCTGTGCAGCGACGGGCTGACCGACGAACTCCCGGATGAACTCATCCTCACCCTGATGCGCGAGCACGCAACACCCGAGGAGCAGGTGGGCGCACTGATCAAGGCCGCGCTGGATGCCGGGGGGCGCGACAACATCACGGCAATCGTGGTTGGCGAGAAAAAAGCCGGATTCAGCCTGCCCGGGATGGGGCGCGAGCGGACCCAGGATTCCGGCAGGGCGGTGAGCGCGGATGTCACCAGAAAAACCATCGGCCAGACGGCCTGGATGGTCCTCGCCGTGGTCACGGCCCTGGCACTGGTCTGGCTGGTGATCTGAAGCAGCGGGCTGGAGACCCTGCCGCAACCGCGCTGGCTGCATCCGGACGCGAGTTGCTCAGCCCCCGCGCTCCAGTTCGGAAACGTGGATGAAGGTAGTCTGGTCCGTGGCCTGGCGTTCACTGCTTGGGCGGGACAGGCGCTCGGTGACCCGGAAAATAATATCGTGCAGGCGCACCTCGTCGTCGTGACGCAACTGCTGGCGCGCTACCGCCCGCCTGCCATTGACCATGGTGCCGTTGGAAGAACCCAGGTCCTCTATATATAGACACCCCTCCTCCACCTCCAGGCGGGCGTGCTGGCGCGAAACGTGCGGCGTGACGATGGCCAGTTCGCACTCCAGCGCCCGCCCCAGCACCAGCGATTCGCGCACCGCGTAGCTCAGGCCGCTCAACGGCCCGGTTTCGGCGGAAATAACCCACTGGTAATCGTCTTCCTGCTCGGGGTTGCGCTTGAGAAAGCCGGAGACGCCGTGGCGGCGGCGGTCGTTGATGGGGGCTATATTGTTGAGCACCCGGCGCTCCACGAAGGAACGCGTGCGCTCGATACCGCTGGAGGATATCTGGAAAAACCAGGCCAGGGCGAAGGTAATCGGGAAACCGGCTACAGACGCA
This sequence comes from Haliea sp. E17, assembly GCF_048323675.1. Lineage (NCBI taxonomy): Bacteria > Pseudomonadati > Pseudomonadota > Gammaproteobacteria > Cellvibrionales > Halieaceae > Haliea > Haliea sp. E17. The sequence goes on along the minus strand of NZ_JBLWFK010000001.1, from coordinate 406,524 downwards.
TAGAGTACGTAGCGGGACACCAGGTCGTCATCATAGCCCAGCGCCGGGGCGACGATATCGACCACCTGGAGGAGACCCCAGCAAAGCAGGATATACAACAGGCAGGTACGAATGACCTTGCGCCTGCGCAACTCGCTAAGAAATGACCCCGTTTGCTTGCTGTCCGAATCCATGAATCAGCTACTGAAGTGTATACCAGGCGAACTATAGCGCACTTTTTCGCCGCAAGTGAATCCGTCGTCCGCGGCGCGCCCGCGGGCGCGCAAAAAAAGTTTCAAACGCCGCGTGCCGCTCCTCCGCCGTCGCATCGAGGACTGCGGCCACCTCGTCCAGGGCGGACAGTTCATCCGCCCCCTGGCGACCGTCGGCGGCAATCACCTCCAGCAGCATGACCAGCACCTGGTGCCGCTCACCGGCGTCGAGAATTTCCTGCAGCAACGCACCGACTTCGCGCAGTTCCAGGCTCCGGGCATAGACCCCCAGGGCCTGGCTGAACCTGCGTTCGGCGAGGTGTTCGGCCAGCCCGAAATGCTCTGCCACGAGGCCAATCATGGTCGCCAGCTCGCGCTCGCAGACATGCCCGTCCCCCTGGGCGACATGCTCCAGCAGGGCCGCCACGAGATACCGCGGGTCAAAAAAGCTGGCTTTTGGCGACCGGGTAACGAGCAGTCGCTCGCCTTCGATGACCAGGCCGTAATTGTGCTGGATCATAGACAGTGTGAAGTGGCATACCGGGCCTCAGTATAGAAAATACTGTGCTAGTCTGGAAAGACTGGCAACACCTGACGCGGGGGCCGCGCAATGGCGGCCAACCATAACAGCCAGTGAGCGCAAACCGGAGGACCCAGGTATGCAGCCCCAGGACCAGACAGACCATATTGCCATCCTCTCCCTGATGATGGTCGGCGTACTCACCCGGCGCATGAAATCGCTGGGGCAACTCGACGAGGAGACCGAGCGTCACCTGCACCAGCTGGTCAAGACGGTACGCGAGCACGCCTCGCTCACCGGTGTAGCGGACCTCAACATCCTTTTCGACAATATCGACAAGGCGCTCGCCAGCGGCTGACAGCCCCCCCGCCAGCCCGCGTTACAAATCGTTAAGCAATTCCCGCCGGCCTACGGTTTTGCGGTAGCATAGGCCTTTGGCGTAATAAAACCCTGTTTTTTATTACCCGCAGTACCTCCGTGCCGGCTACAGCAACGCGCGGGGTTCTCCAAGAACACGGAATGTGACGACCTGGCATGATAAAACGTATTTTCCTCGCCGCGATCCTGCTCGCCGCAGTGTTCGGCGGTGTCATCGGCTTCAAGCTCTACAAGCAGGCGGCAGTCCGCGCCTATCTTGCCGAGCACGGGAATCCCGCCGTCCCACTGCGCGCGACGGTATCCCGGGCCGACACCTGGGAACAGCGGCTACCGGCCATCGGCTCCCTGCGCGCCCGCCGCGGCATCGAGATCCGCAGCGAGGTAAATGCCGTCATCCGCAAACTCCACGTCAATTCCAGGGATGTGGTGCAGGCCGGCGACCTGCTGGTGGAACTGGACGACACCATCGATCGCGCCACCCTGAAAAGCGCCCGGGTGCGGCTGGAACGCGCCCACTCCAATTTCAAGCGCGACAGCGCACTGTTTGAGCGCTCCCTGCTCTCGGAGGAACAGTTCGAGGACAGCCGCGCCGAGCTGCAGAGCGCGGAGGCCCTGGTCGAGGAGACCCAGGGCATCATCGACCGGAAAACCATCCGCGCGCCCTTCGCCGGCACGGTGGGCATCCACAGCCTCAACGCGGGCCAATACCTCGAACAGGGCGACGAAATCGTCACCCTGCAGGCACTGGATTCCCTCTACCTCGATTTCAGCCTGCCGGAAAAGGAGCTGGAACGCCTGCGCCCGGGGCAGCGGGTAGTGTTCCGGGTACCCACCCACGGCGACCGGGAATTTACCGGCGAGCTGCGCTTCATCGATGTGCGGGTGGAAACCACCACCCGCAATGTGCTGGTCCGCGCGCTGGTGGACAATGCCGACCGCGCACTGCTGCCGGGCATGTTTGCCAGCATCTCGGTCATCCTCGACGAGGCCAGCGAGGTGGTCACCGTGCCGCGGCAGGCCGTGGCTTTCTCCCTGTACGGGGAAACCGTCTACCTGCTGGAACAGGAACCCGCTGGCGAGCAACGCTGGTTCGCCCGCCGCCGGGCCGTCACCAGCGGTGAATTGCGCGACGGCAGAATCGCGGTGCAGGGCATCCCCGCAGGCAGCATCCTGGCGCTGGACACCCAGAACCGCTTGCTCGAGGGTACGCCGGTCGTCATCGTCAACCCCGAAGTGCTTGCAGGCGCCGCCAGGAGCAAACCGGCAGACGCAGTGATCGCCGGGGAGCAGGCCGACTGATGCAGTTTACCGACCTGTTCATTCGACGCCCCCTGCTGGCCTGGGTGCTGAACTCCCTGATCCTGCTGTTCGGTATCGTCGCCTTCAGCTACCTCGACCTGCGCCCTTACCCCAAGGTCGACAGCGCGCAGATATCCATCAGCACCGCCTACCCCGGCGCGCCCGCAGACGTGGTACAGGGTTTTGTCACCGGCCCCCTGCAACGGGCCGTGGTCGGCGCCGAGGGCATCGACTACTACACCTCCAACACCAGTGACGGCGTGTCCACCATCAGCATTCACGTCAACAAGGGGCAGGACCCGGACAAGGTCCTCACTGACATCATCGGCAAGGTGGCCGCGGTGCGCGGCGAATTGCCCGACAACGTGCGCGAGCCGGTGATCCACAAATATTCCGGCGATACCCCGCCGGTCTGGGTCCGGCTGCGCGCCAACGACAACAGCATGTCACCGGAACAGCTCACCGAATTTTTCTACCGGGTTATCCGCCCGGTCCTGCTCACCGTCGACGGCGCCGCCGACCTGACGGTCATCGGCGAACGCCCCTTTGCCATGCGCCTGTGGCTGGACCCGGTGCGTATGGCCGCGGTTGGCGTGACCGCCGGGGACCTGCAGGCGGCGGTGCGCCGCAACAACTTTATCAGCGAGGCAGGCGAAGTCCGCGACACCTTCAACGTGCAACCGGTGCGCGCGGAGACCGACCTCAGTACCGCCGCGGCCTTCGGCAATATCGTCATCCGCGAACACGAGGGAGCCGTGGTCCGGCTGCGCGACGTGGCGACAGTGGAACTCGCCTCCGAACCCCAGCGCCGCAAGGGCTTTTTCAATGACGAACCCGGCGTGCTGACCGGCGTCTCCATGACCCCCGATTCCAACCCCCTCGCCCTCAGCCACAACGTGCGCCTGGCAGTGGCGGCGATGCAGGACAAGCTGCCGCCCAACGTCGAAGCGGACGTATTTTTCGACATCGGCCAGTTCGTCGCCAAGTCGCTCAGCGAGTTGACCGGGACCCTGTTCGAGGCGCTGGCCATCGTGGCGCTGATCACCCTGCTGTTCTTCGGCAGCCTGCGTTCCATCCTGATCATGCTGATCAGTATTCCCCTGTCGCTGGTGGGTACCTTCCTGGTGATGTGGCTGCTCGGCTATTCGCTCAACCTGTTTACCCTGCTCGCCCTGGTGATCGCCATCGGCCTGGTGGTGGACGACACCATCGTGGTGGTGGAGAACATCCACCGCTATATCGAGCACGGCATGCCGCCGATCGAGGCGGCCATTACCGGAACGCGGGAAGTACTCTCCCCGGTTATCGCCATGAGCCTGACCCTGGTGGCGGTGTTCCTGCCGATCGGTTTCCTCGAGGGCCTGAGCGGCGAGTTGATCGCCGAGTTTGTCTTCACCCTCGCGGGCTCGGTGGTCATCTCCGGCGTGGTCGCGCTGACCCTCTCGCCCATGCTCTGCTCGCGGATCCTCGCCAAGCAGCAGGAAACCGGCATCGCCCACTGGCTGGACGAACGCTTCGACGGCCTGCGCCGGGTCTACGCCCGCATGCTGCGCAACGCGCTGCGCTACCGCCCCGTCTGGCTGCTGGTGGCGTTGGTGGTCATCGCCGCCATTCCCGCCCTGTTCCTGCTCTCGGACAAGGAAATCGTCCCCGCAGAAGACACCGGCTACCTGCACATGGCGTTCTCCACCCCGCGCCACCTCAACGAGGATTACATCAGCGAACAGGCGCAACAGCTGGAAACCGTGATTCACTCGCTCCCCGGTGTTGCGGGCTCGATGCGCCTGGAGGGCATGATGCCCAATGGCGCCTCGGTAGCGATCGCCGAGATGAAACCCTGGGACGAGCGCGACGTCTCTACCATTGATCTCCTGCCCGGCGTCCAGCAGGAACTCAACAGGATTCCCGGGCTGGAGGCCAACGCCTTTATCATCGACATTTCCCCGGCCGGCGGCGCCGCGGCACTGCCGATCCAGCTCGCCGTGCAGACCACCGACGACTTCCCCCACCTCGCCGAGGTCAGCGACCGCCTGCTGCAGGCCGTGCGCGCCAGCGGCAACTTCGCCTTTGCCGCCAGCGACCTCAAGTACGCCAACCCGCAGGTCAACGTCCGCATCGACCGCGACAAGGCCGGTGAGCTCGGCATCTCCATGGAGGACATCGCCACCACCCTCGCGGTCCTGCTCGGCGAGGGCTATATCAATCGCTTCAGCTACCAGGGCGAAAGCTACGAGGTGATTCCCCAGGCCGGCCCGGAGCAGCGCCTCGATCGCAGCTGGCTGGAACAGTACTACCTGCGCACCGCCAGCGGCGACCTGGTCCCGCTGGGCGCGCTGGTAGAAACCAGCCTGACCAGCAAACCCTCCGAACGCACCCAGTTCAACGGCATGAACGCCGCGACCCTGTCCCTGGCGATGACCCCGGGCGTCTCCATGCAGCAGGCGCTCGACTACCTGGAGCAAACCACGCGGGACATGCTGCCCCAGGGCTACAGCACCGAATACGGCGGCAAGGCCCGCACCTACCTGCAATCGGGCAACTCCCTGATGTGGGCCTTCGCGCTGTCGCTGCTGACGATCTACCTGTTCCTGGTAGCCCAGTACGAAAGCCTGCGCGACCCGCTGGTGGTCCTGGTCACGGTACCCATGTCGCTGTGCGGCGCGCTGATCTTCCTCTGCCTGGACTTCGCGACGCTCAGCCTGTTCAGCCAGGTGGGCCTGATTACCCTGGTGGGCCTGATCAGCAAGCACGGCATCCTGGTGGTGGACTTCGCCCGCCGCCTGCAGGAGGAAGGCCTGGAATTTACCGAAGCCATTATCGAAGCGGCCTCGGTGCGGCTGCGGCCGATCCTGATGACCACGGCGGCGATAGTGATGGCGGTGATCCCGCTGCTGGTCGCCTCGGGACCGGGGGCGGTGAGCCGCAATCACATCGGCCTGGTGATTGTCTCCGGCATGACGGTGGGGACGCTGTTTACGCTGTTTGTGTTGCCGGTGGTGTATACGTTTATTGCGCAGCATCGCGGCAAGGCGGCATCTACTGGCACCATACCCGTACCGGTGAGTGAGCCCTGATTCGGTTTTGGTATTAGATCGGGTTCGGGTTCGGGTTCGGGTTCGGGTTCGGGTTCGGGTTCGGGTTCGGGTTCGGGTTCGGGTTCGGGTTCGGGTTCGAACGGAGGCACTTCGCTGGCGGCGTAAACCCGACATGCACTGGTGAAACACGCCAAAAAGCGCACATCCCTGTGCAGGCTCGGGCGGCGACATCCATGTCGCCTCACGGTTTCACCAGTGCATGTCGGGTTTACACCTTGGTTCGGAGTGGGTCGATTGAAGGTAGATTCTTTCTCGCAGTGCTTTAAATTGCGTTAATGCGGTTCTGCGCTCTCAATAAGTGAACGCGCAGTAGACCGACCTCACCCAGATCGAGCATTGGTGAACGAAGCCTCTGAATTGGTATAACTGCCTGACAGAGGTGCAGGACCGGATATCCCCGGCGAAACCGTGAGGCGACAGGACGTCGCCGCCCGAGCCTGCACATGGATGTGCGCTTTTTGGCGTGTTTCGCCGGGGATATCCGGTTCTGCGCCGCTAGCGCAGTGCCCCACCACGAAACCACGAATAGCAAAAAGCACGTCGACCAGAGTTTTACCACTGTAATGACGCGTGACCGCACCAGACGGCTCGGTCACGCAAGCACATCACCTGGCAGGCAACTTGAACGCCACTACCGCATCACCCATGGTCGAGCCATACATGCTGTGGCCGCCCGCGGCGATCACGATGTACTGCTCGCCGTTGACCTCGTAGGTCACCGGCATGGAAACCCCCGCCGCGGGCAGGTCGGCTTCCCAGAGGATTTCGCCGGAGTCTGCGTCGAAGGCGCGCACGGTGTCGTCCAGGGTGTAGCCGATGAAAACCAGCCCGCCCGCGGTCATCAGCGGGCCGCCGGCGCCCGGGGTGCCCAGGTGGACGTCCAGCGGGATCGGCGCCAGTTTCTTGATGCTGCCCAGCGGCACGTTCCAGAGGATTTCCTTCTTCACCAGGTCCAGCGCGATCAGCGAGGCCCAGGGCGGTGAACCGCAGGGCGTGCCCAGCGGCGACATCAGCGGGCTCACTTCCAGCGCGTACCTGGAGCCGGGGACCGCGAAGTTCATGGTGCCCCTGCCCTCGACCTTTTTGGTATCGAGGCCGGAAGCTTCCGCGCGGGGGATCAGCTTGACCACCATCGGCACATGGGTGCTGGGCACGACCATTACATGGCTGTCCGGGTCGTAGGAGGCGCCGCCCCAGTTGGGACCACCGCCGGCAGCGGGCGCCATGATGGTACCTTTCTCGGTGATCGGGGTGTAGATCGGGCCGTAGTTGTATTTCTCGGCTTCCTGCGCACAGAGATAGTCGTCGATAAAAGTGATACCGCCGGCGGTTTCCGGATCGTAACCCTGGGGGGTCAGTGCCGGCATGCCCACCGGGAAGGGCTGGGTGGGTGACAGCACTTCACCCTCCGCCTTGGGCGACTGGGGCACGGGGCGTTCCTCGATGGGCACCAGCGCTTCGCCGGTGGCGCGGTCGAAGATGAACACCAGGCCCATCTTGGTGTTCTGGACCAGCGCCGGCACCATCCGGCCGTCTTTCGGGTAATCGATCAGCATCGGGCGGGTCGGGATGTCGTAGTCCCAGACATTGTGGTGGACCAGCTGCTGGTGCCAGGCGACCTCACCGGTCGCACCCTTGAGGGCGACCACCGAAGTGGAGTAGTGGTTGTCACCGGGACGCTCGCCGCCGTAGAAATCATCGGAGGCGCTGGTCGTGGGCAGGTAAACCAGGTCCAGGTCGTTGTCCACGGCCATGGAGCTCCAGACGTTGGCCTGGCCGAATCCGTCGGTGCCCTTGCCCCAGCTCGCCATGGCGGGGTCGTTGGGGTCGCGGGGTACCGGGTCGAATTGCCACAGGTAGTCGCCGCTGCGCGCATCATAGGCGAGCACCCGGCCGCTGGGGGCGTCCACCCGCTGGTTGTCGGCGACAGCAGAGCCGACGACGACCACCCCGTTGACCACGACGGGGTTGGAACTGGCGATCACCTCACCGTCCCAGAGCACCGGCTTGCTGGTCGGCATCTGCACGATGCCGTTATCACCGAATCCCGGGCAGGTCTTGCCGCTGCGGGCGTCGATGGCGATCAGCCGGTAGTCGGTGGTGCCCAGCAGCAGGCGGCTCTTGCACAGGCTGCCCTCTTCCGCTTGCGGGTCCACCCAGTTGCCGACGCCGCGGCACTTGCGCATGCCTGTCATCGGGTCTTCGGGATCGTACTCCCAGCGCTGTTCGCCGGTAGCGGGGTCGAGGGCGATCACCCGGCGGTGGACGGAACATACGATCAGGTTGCCTTCGATCAGGGTCGGCTGGTCTTCCAGCGCCACCAGGCCCTGGATTGCAGTCGGGTCATCGCCGTTGTGGAACTCCCAGGCTTTCTCCAGCTGGGTGACGTTGCCGCGATTGATCTGGCTCAGGGACGAAAACTTGGTGCCGAGCTGGTGGTCGCCCACCGTGCTGGCTACCGTGCCGGTGCTGCCCGCTCCCAGTGCAAAGGCGAGGCAAGCGGATACTGTCAGGCGGGCGGTTGATTGCCCGCGATTTTCAATTGTTGTAGTCATGAAATTTGCCCGTTCTGGTGCTTATCGTAGCCGGCCGGTGGCAGCCTGCCCGCTGCATTGTCGCCGCCCGGGGGCAAAGATGCAAATTACAGTCAGCATTATGACTCGAATGTAATAGGCGGGTTCTGCCTGGGGCTGGCCGGAAGGGCTGGGGCTGGGGTGGGGACGGCGACCGGGTGGGGCTACGGTTCAGGCGTCGGACATCGCCTCCCGCGACAGGCGCTCGATCTCATCCCAGCACCCTTCCCTGACCAGGTTCGGTGCGACCATCCACGAGCCGCCGCAGCAGACGACATTGGACTGGGAGAGAAAATCTCTGAAGTTGTCGGGGGTCAACCCGCCGGTGGGGCAAAACTGCATCCCCGGGAAGGGGCCGGAGAGGGCCTTCAGCATGCCCAGCCCACCCACTACTGTGGCGGGGAACAGCTTGCACACCTCATAGCCACGCAGTTGGGCTGCCATAACCTCCGAGGGCGTCGCAACGCCAGGTACGAAGTCCAGGGGCAGGTCGCGGGCCGCGTCGAGCAGTTCCAGCGATGCGCCGGGGCTCAGGGCGAGATCGATGCCCATGGCGGCCAGCTTTTCCAGCTCCGCGGGGTGGGTGACGGTCCCGGCGGCGACCCACAGATCCGGGCAGGCCTGCTTTACCGCTATGATTGCGTCGAGACCGGCACTGGTACGCAGGGTTACCTCGATCGCGAGCATGCCACCGCGCTGCAGGGCCTGCGCAAGCAGGAGGGTCGAATCCACATCCACGGCCGTGACGACCGGCAACAGGCGCGCCTGCTTGAGCTGCTCCACTAACATCCCGGGACCCTCATGAAATAACCTTCGACAGTGTAATGCAGGCACGCGCCAGCGAACACCTCGACCCGGCGAAATACAAGCTGTGACGCCTGAAGCCGCACCCCGCCTGGCCGGGCAGACTTACAACTGCGACGATTTGGCAGGCAGTGGTTTTCACCCGACCACGGCAAGGCTGACAGCATCCGTATGGGAAAGGAAAAGGCGAGCACCGCAACGCTCGCCAGGCTTTACTAACCGCTCCGTGTCTGCAGCCAGCGGGGCAGGAAGCTGTAGGCATCGAAGCACATATCGCGGTCGTAATCGACGCCATGGCGTTCGAGCAACGGCTGCAGCTGGCCGCCATTGAAGGCGTCGAAAGTCTCCGTCGCCCCGCCCACATACTCGCCGCCGATAAACACCTGGGGAATCGTCGGTGAACCGAGGCGCTCCTGCAGGGCAGCGCGGATGTCCCCGCCCAGGTTGTCCTGCTGGAACGCGGTGGAATCCAGGTCTATCGAGCGGTAATCCACACCCAGTTCACGCAGCATCTTGCGCACGGACCAGCAGAATTCACACCACTCCAGGGCAAACATTACGACTGGCTGCTCTCGATTCCGTATGGCCTGCTCGAGGTACTCCCGCGCGCTGTCTTTCGCAGCAACTGACGTTGCCGGCACTGCCGTGCTACTGCCGCCGCTGAAACGACAGCCCGGGGTGGATTCGGAGAGCGCGAGTTCATCCTCGGTCATATCGGCGGGGATGTCATCGAACAGCGGCGTGCTCAGGTAGCGCTCCCCGGTATCGGGCAGCATGCACAGGATATTACTACCTTCGGGGGCCCGCTCTGCTACCTGCAGGGCGCCGTGGAAGGTCGCGCCGGAAGTGATGCCACAGAAAATCCCTTCGCGCGAGGCCAGTTCCCTGGCCAGGCGCAGGGAGGCCTCGCCGTTGACTCCGACAAATTCGTCCACCAGCCCGGCGTCGAGAACCTCGCCCGCCAGTTTGGAGATGAAATCCGGCGACCAGCCCTGCATCAGGTGAGGGCGAAATCCGGGATGACTGGCCGCCGGCGTACCGTCGGCGCTGTACTGCTGGGCAATACCGGAGGCGAGAATAGCCGAGTTCTCGGGTTCGGTTGCGATGATGCGGATGTCCGGGCGTGCCTCTTTCAGCACCCGCGCCACGCCCTTGAGGGTACCGCCGGTGCCAAAACCCGTGACAAAGTAGTCCAGGCTCCGCCCCTCGAAGGCGCGCAGGATTTCCGGCGCGGTTGTACGCGAGTGGGCGTCGGCATTGGCCTCGTTCTCGAACTGGCGCGGCAGGAACCAGCCATGTTTTTCCGCCAGTTCCGCCGCCTTGCGCAGCATGCCGGTGCCCTTCTCGGCAGCTGGGGTTAGCACTACCCGGGCGCCGAGAAAACGCATGATCTTGCGCCGCTCCACGCTGGCGTTCTCCGGCATGGTAATCACCAGCGGGTAACCTTTCTGGGCGCAGACCATGGCCAGGCCGATGCCGGTGTTGCCGCTGGTGGCTTCCACCACGGTCTGGCCCGGCTGCAGCAAGCCGTCGCGCTCGGCGGCCTCGATAATGCCCACGGCGAGTCGGTCCTTGACCGAGGACATCGGGTTGAAGGACTCGATCTTGACGTAGAGATTGACGTGCTCCGGAGCCAGGTGGTTGATGCGCACCACGGGGGTGTTGCCCACGGTCTCGAGAATGCTGTTGTAGATGCGGTTCATCAGGCAGTCCCTCTTATGATTGCTGAAAGGCCGGCGCTGCGGGAGCGCGCCCCGTGCACAGCGCCCGGACGAGTTCGGAGTCCAGCCCGTTTGCGAGTTCCGCGTCCGGCGGGGCACCGAGCGCATCGGCAATGCGCGAGAAGAAACAGCGATAGGAAACCGCGGCGGCCAGGTCGAATATCTGTGTGTCGCTGTAGCCGCAGGCGCGCAGGCGGTCGATGTCCGCCTGCTCGATATGCGCGGGGTCGCTCGCCACCCGCGTGGCGAACTCAACCAGCGCTTGCTCTGCGTCTTCCAGCGCTGCTTCACGCCCCTCGGCGAGAGCATGAACCTGTGCTTCCTCAAGTTCACCGTCGAGCAACCTGCGGGCGTAGGCCAGCGAGCAGTAGGAGCTGTTACAGGCCCGGGCGGCGGCAAAGTTGGCCAGTTTCCACTGGCGTGGCGGCAGCGGCTCGCGCAGGGCGTCCATCAGGCGGCTGATGTGCTCCATCAACTCGGGCCGGTGGCTGAAAAGCCGCGCGTAGTTGGGCAGGTAGCCCCCGGCGCCGAGGCGCTGGTACAGGGCCCCGGTCGGGCCGTGGGCGTTCTCCGGTGCTGTGGTACTGATGAAACTCATGGGCTTGTCTCCAGCCGTTTCTCAAGATGGGGCTATTCTCCGGCGCGAGCGCTGTAGGCAGCGTGTAAGCCAGCGTGGTATTTGCCTGTCACGCGCGTTTTTTCAGCGAAAACGGGAGCTTAGCAGGTTATGGGGAGTTCGACTCGCCCGCGCGTCCTACCTATACTTGCGGGCGATGCCTAACAGGATGTAGGGGGAAGATGTCGGGACTGCAATTACACGTGCTGGGCGACCTGGAAGTGATCCGGGGCGGTCGCGCCCAGGCCCTGCCGCCGTCGCGCAAGACGCGCGGCCTGCTGGCGTTTCTCGCCCTGCAGGGACGCCCGTTCCGGCGGGAACATCTCTGCGAACTGCTTTGGGAAATCCCCGACGACCCCCGCGGCTCCCTGCGCTGGAGCCTGTCCAAGATCCGCAAGCTGGTGGATGAGGACGATTGCCCGCGCATCATCGCCGACCGCGCCACCGTGGCTTTCGATGCCAGCGGCGTGGCCATCGACGTACTGGACCTGCACCGGGCGGCAGCCGCCGTGGAGCAGGCATCGCTGGATACCCTGCGCGAACTCGCCCGGCACGGCCAGGGGGCCTTCCTCGAGGGCCTCGATCTCCCCGACTTCCACGACTTTCACGCCTGGTGCGTGGGCGAACGCGAGCGCACCATCCGCTCTCGGGCACGGGTGCTGGAGGAACTCTGCGCCCGCCTGGGTGACCAGCCGGAAGTGGCTCTCGAATACGCCCAGGCCAGGGTGGCGCTGCAGCCTTTCGAGGAAGCGCCGCGAGCGGATCTGGTGCGCCTGCTAATGCAACTGGACCGCCGCCAGGAGGCAGAGGAGCAGCACCGCATCGGCCTGCAGAAGCTGGCCGAACTGGGCGCCCAGGGAACCGGCATCCTGGGTCGCGCCCTGCGCCAGGCTGCACCCAGGGCCGCGGCGGCTTCCACCCCCGTCCGCCGGCCTACTCCGGACTATTCCCTGGTGGGGCGCGACGCGGAACTGGCACAGCTGCAGGCGCACATCGGCGGGACCGACGGCGCCCGCGTATTGCTGCTGCGCGGTGAACCGGGCCTGGGCAAGAGTCGCCTGCTGCAGGCGGCCGCCGCCATCGCCCGGGAGGCCGGCACCGGGATACTCAAGGCCAGCGCCTTCGAGTCGGAGAGCATGCGTCCCTTCGGCGTGTGGAACGACGCCCTGCGCCGCGCCCTCCCCGACAACGCCACCAGCCGCCTGCTTGCCAGCGGCGACCAGGTGAGCCGGGAGCAGGTCTTCGACAGCCTGGTGGCAGACCTCATGTCGGCGACGGCAAGACACCCGGTAGTCGCCCTGTGCGACGACATTCACTGGGCGGATGATTCCAGCCTCAACGCCCTGCACTACGTCCTGCGCAACAAGCGCAACGAGCCACTGCGGGTGATCATCGCCTCCCGCGAGGCGGAACTGCGCGAGCACCCGACCCTGCAGCAGGTGGTCCGTGCCCTGCGCGCCGACGGCTTGCTGCAGGAGATCATGTTGCAGCCCCTCTCTGCAGCGGAGATCACCCAGCTGGTCCAGCAGCAGTTCCCGGGCGCGGACGCTGCGGCACTGTCCGGCGAGAGCGGCGGTAACCCGCTCTTCGCCCTGGAGCTGGCGCGGGCCGGAATAGAGGGCGGCAGCTCGCTCTCCGAGTTGGTGGCGGAACGCATGGCCGGGCTCGACGACAATGCGCGCAACCTGATGGCCTGGTGTTCGGTACTGGCGCCGCGGATCAATGTGCGCAGCCTGGAGCAGGCCAGCGGACTGGCGCCGCCGGTGATCGACGCCGCGCTGGAGCGCGCCGAGCAACAGGGCCTGCTACTGCCCGGCGAGCGCGGGCTGCGCTTCGCCCACGAACTCATTCGCCGGGCCATCTACGAATCCCTCAGCCCCTCGCGCCGGCACGCCATGCACCGGCGGGTGGCGGAACTGCTGGAAGTGGAGGCGGCGCTGGACCTCGATCTCGCCGCTGACCTCGCCCACCACGCGCGCCGGTCCGGTGACCCCTGGCTGGCGGGCAAGGCCATGGTCTCCGCCGGCCGCCTCTGCCTGCGCTTCTATGCCAACGATACCGCCATGGACCTGTACCGGCAGGGGCTGGAATTCGCGGCACAGCTGGGCGATGCCCAACGCGTCTGCCTGAGCCTCGAACTGGGGGAAATTCGGCTTAACGCCCACCACGAGGAGGACTGGTCCGCACTGGTGGAGGAATTCGTCGGCCTGGCGGAACAGGCCATGGACCACGGCTCGCGCAGCCACGCCCGGATCGGCTACCAGATGGCCGCCCACCTGCGTTGGATGCACGGCGAAAACCGCGCCGCCCGGCGCTTCTCCCAGCAGGCGGAACGGGTCAGCCGTGGCGCCAGCGAGGAGGCCCAGGTCCTCGGCCAGGCGGAAGCGGCCAAGTGCCTTGCGCTGCTCGAGCGGGACCTGTCGGAGGCTGACGCCCTGGTCATGGAAGCCCGGGCGCTGGCCCGCCAGTCGGGCCGGGATTGCGTCGCCATTCCGATCACGCTGGGTATCCTGCGCTACTACGAGGACAAGCTCGACGAGGCGGTCGACTACCTGGAGGAGGCCCGCACCCAGGCCAAGGCGGAGGGCGACCGGATCTCGGAATACATGGTCAATGAGTACCTGGCGATGGTGGAGATCGAGCGCTCCGACTGCCACGCGGCGCAGCGCCACGCCCGCGCCATGGTGGAGATCGGCGAGCGCCTGCGGGAGGGCAGCGAACGCCCCTTCGCCGGCGCCGTGCAGGCCCTGTGCCACTACGGTATCAGCGGCGAGGTCGAGCCACTGGAAAGTGCGCTGCAGTCACTGCGGGTGGCGGATGCCAAGCAGCGACTGGCCTTCGTGTTGAACCGGGCGGCCCGCTGCAGTGTCGATGGCGGTCATTTCGCGCGCGCCGCGGCGTTCGCCCGCGAGGCCCTGGAACTGGCGCGGTTGATGGAACGCCCTTCAGAGGTGGTCCTGGCCCTGCTCAGCCTGGAGCGGGTACACCGGGCGCAACCGGAACTGCAGGCGGAATCCCTGGGCAGGGAAATCCGCGAGATCATGGCTGGCAGCATCGCCAGCTGGGCGCGGGAACGGGGCGAGCAATTGCTCGCGGAAGAGGTAAAGAGCAATGCCTGACGTAGTGCTGGAGCGGGTCTTCGATCCCCCGCTGGATAAAGCCGCATTTGTCGCCATGGGCGAGACGGCCATGGGCTGCCTGGACCTCTACCGGGCCAGCTGGTTCGAGAGTTTCCTGGCGGTGGACGGCAGCAGGCTGCTGTGCCGCTTCCAGGCGCCCGACGCCGAGGCCATTCGCCTGGTCACCCGCGGGGACTCGCCACGGGAGAAACACGTCTGGTCGGGCAGCGTACACGGGCCGAACCTCGCATCCCTGGCCAACGTTGTAGTGGAGCGCAGTTTCGCGGCGCCGGCCAGCATGGACGAACTCCAGGCGCGTGAGGAAGCCGCGGCCTGGTGCCTCGAGGAGTACCGCGTGACCTTCCTGCGTTCCTTCTTCTCCACCGACTTCCGGCGCATGCTCTGTGTGTACCAGGCGCCCGACGCCGAATCCGTGCGGCGCACCCAGGAGCAGGCGGAGATGCCCTTCGAGCGGGTCTGGGCCTGCCGTAATTTCACCCCCGAGAACATACTCGAGTAAAAAAACACGCTGGCTTCAACGCCCCCTCCAACGCCTGGGGGGGATGCTGGTCTCCAACGGCGGGCGAGTGACTCGCCGCAACACCAACGGAGACCGGAATATGAATACCTACACCCGAATCGTCGACAACGGCGTCAACGTCGCCGCACTGACCGAAGCCCGCGAGGCCCTGGCCGGCGCCCCCGAGCTGGCCCGGTTCCAGTGGCGCGCATCCTGCCAGTGGGTCAATGGCACCCACTCGCGTTCCGAGGTCGAGCACTTCCAGGGCCTTGGCGCGGGCCAGTCCCACAAACGCTGCTTCCGCTTCGACGCGGATCACCCGGAACTCTTCGCTGCCGAGGACGAGGGCGCCACGCCCGTGGAATACGTACTGGTTGGCCTGGTGAGCTGCCTGACCGCCGGCATCGCGACCATCGCCCAGCACCGTAACATCCAGCTCAACTCGGTCCGCGCCAGCATCTGCGGGGACATGGACCTGCGCGGCATCCTCGGCGCCGATCCTGACGTACGCAACGGCTACGAGGGCATCCAGGTCACCTTCGAGATCGACGCCGACGCTACCCCGGAAGAAATTGAAGCCCTGGTCGCCCAGTCGCAGAAGCGCTCCGCTGTCTACGACATCATCACCAACCCCTCCAGTGTGTCGGTCGAGGTGCGGCGGTGAACTGCAGCGTTTCCAGCGGCCTGCGCGGGCGCACGGCAGTAGTGGTGATCGGGGCCGGCCAGTCCGGCCTCGCGTGCAGCCACTACCTCACGCGCTTCGGCGTGGACCACGTGGTGCTGGAGCGCGGCCGGGTCGCGGAAGCCTGGCGCAGCCAGCGCTGGGACTCGCTGCGCCTGCTCACCCCCAACTGGCAGAGTACCCTGCCGGACTTCAACTATCGCGGTGACGATGCAGACGGCTACATGGGCAGCGCGCAGGTGGCACAGTTCATCAGCGGTTTCGCAGCACACTGCAATGCCCCGGTGGAGGAGCACACCAGTGTGCTGCGGGTGGACAGTTGCACCGGCGGTTACCGGGTGTCCACGGACCGGGGCGACTGGTTGTGTGCCGGGCTGATCGTGGCCAGCGGGGCCTTTGCCCGTGCCAACGTGCCAGCGCTGGCGGCCTCCCTGCCAGCGGATATGGATCAACTGACCTCGCACCAGTACCGCAACCCCGACCAGCTCCGCAGCGGCGGCGTGCTGGTGGTGGGCGCCGGCGCGTCCGGCGTGCAGATCGCCCACGAACTCGCTCGCAGCGGACGCCGGGTCAGCCTCGCGGTCGGCGAGCACCTGCGCATGCCACGCCGTTACCGGGGTCGGGATATCCAGTACTGGATGCAGGCCAGCGGCCTGCTCGACGAGTCCTGGCGCGAAGTGGAGGACCTGCC
Source organism: Haliea sp. E17 (assembly GCF_048323675.1). Classification (NCBI taxonomy): domain Bacteria; kingdom Pseudomonadati; phylum Pseudomonadota; class Gammaproteobacteria; order Cellvibrionales; family Halieaceae; genus Haliea; species Haliea sp. E17. The sequence goes on along the minus strand of NZ_JBLWFK010000001.1, from coordinate 390,315 downwards.
GCGCCTGCGCCGCCTGCCCTCACCGCAGTTGGCGGGCACGCCGGAAGGTCGGGACATGGACCTCGACACCCTCCGGGCAGTCGGGGTGGAGACCCTGGGACGGCTGGCGGGTGTCGCCGGCAACAGCCTGCAGTTTTCGGGCTCCCTCGCCAACGTGATCAAGCTCGCGGACCTCAAGATGAACCGCCTGCTGGACGCCATCGACGAGCACATCGAGTCCCGCGGATTGCCAGCCGACCCGGCCGAACGGCCCGCGCTCACAGCCGCTGGCGATAAGCCCCGCCTGGCAGTCAAGTTCGCTTCCGGCGAATTCAGCACAGTGCTCTGGACTTGTGGATACCGCCCAGATTACCGGTGGCTGAACCTGCCGCTGCTGGATGGCAAAGGCATGCCCGCGCACCGCGGCGGCGTGGCGGAGCTTCCCGGGGTGTATTTCATGGGCCTGCCCTTCATGCGCCGGCGCAAATCGAGTTTCATCTGCGGCGCGGGTGACGACGCGCGGGACATCGTCCACCACTTGCTTATGTGGTTGGGCCGTCCCGTCGAATCCTGCCTGCAAGCTGTATCTGTTTGAAGGCGGGTATTGCGGCGTAATTTGCCAATCTGCTGCATGAAAAGCTCGCTGCCGCAGTGCCCGACCTGCGGCTCCGGATCCAGCCCTCTTGTCTTCCTGAATCGATAGGGGGATTATGAATCCCCACAATAACAAGCGCCCGGTCACAGAGTAACACTGGACTCACCGGGAGGATTCAGGAGTTGCCTATGACCCGCGTCACCATCACCCATCTCAGTGAAGACCTCTCCTTTGGCTCACAGGTTGAAGGCCTGACGTTTGCAACGCTCGAAGACGAAACCGTCCGCAAGCAGTTACGCCAGGCCTTCCACGAGCGCGGTGTGCTGGTGTTCAGGGATGTCGAGCCCAGCTCGAAAATGCAGGTGGCCATCAGCGAGGTCTTCGGCCCCATCAAGGACCACCCCACCAAGACCACCCCGCGCGACGAGGAGACCGGCGACGCCGCCCCCGGCGTGATCGACATGCACTACATCCCCGGCGACGAGAAACACGCCTCCGGCGGCCTGGTCGAGTTCCAGGGCCAGGTGCTGGCGCGTTTTTCGCCCTGGCACTTCGACCACTGCTACAACGACGAACTGAACCTGGCCGGGGTGCTGCGGGCGCCGATCAATCCGCCAGTCGGCGGACGCACCGGCTTCATCGACGGCATCGAGTGCTATCGGCAGTTCCCCGCCGGGCTGCGCGAGAAAATTGAAAAGCTCAACATCATCTATTCGCTGGACACGCGCCTGAGCACCATGCGCTTCGGGGTCAATTTCAGGTCGGTGAAAGAAGACCCGATCAACGAAGTCCTGCTCAAGGAGGCCGCCATCTTCCCGCGGGCCATGCATCCCGCGGTCTGGACCCGCGACAGCGGTGAGAAAGTCTTTCACGTCGGCCCCTGGATGGCGCTCGGCATCGAGCACCACGAGGACCCCGAGGGCGACGCCCTGCTCGACGAGGTCTGCCATACCCTCAACGGACTCGGTGAAGGCACCAGCGCCTACTGGCACGACTGGTCGCCAACTGACATGCTGATCTGGGACAACCACCGCATGCTGCACGCGGTGGAAGGCTGCGATGCCAAATACGAGCGACAGACCCTGCGCACTACCATCAAGGGCGACTACGGCCTCGGCTACTTCGAGGACGGCAAGAAGGTGGGCGAGGTCAATCGCGACGTCGCCTGATCCCGGTTCCGGGGCTCCCGCCCCGGCTTTCGCCCCAACATCACACCCCACCAACACGCCTCGATCACTGGCCCCAAAGCCCGCCGGCTCTGGTAGCATGCCACTGGCGCGCGACAGCGCCGCCACCACCGTCCGGAAATACGAGAGGCACACCGTGAACACACCACAACTGAGCGATTCGACACTTGATATCAATGGCCGCGTCGCGCTGCTGACCCTCAATCGCGACGACCTGCGCAACGCGCTCACCGGGTCGGCCCTGGTCGATGAAATCATCGAGGTCTGCCAGTGGATCAACGCCACGCCGGACATCTCGGTACTGGTCATCACCGGCGCCGGCAAGGCCTTCTCCTCCGGCGGCAATATCAAGGACATGCGCGACCGCACGGCGGATTTCGCCGGTGACGTCGCCGAACTGGAAGCCAACTACCGCCGGGGCATCCAGCGCATCCCGCTGGCTATCGATGCACTGGAAGTACCGGTCATCGCCGCGGTCAACGGCGCGGCTATCGGCGCGGGCTTCGACCTCGCCAACATGTGCGATGTCCGTATCGGCTCGACCGAAGCCCTGTTTGGCGAGACCTTCATCAACCTCGGCATCATCCCCGGCGACGGCGGCGCCTGGTTCCTGCAGCGGGTGGTGGGTTACCAGCGCGCCGCGGAGCTGACCTTTTCCGGCCGGCTGGTAAAAGCACAGGAAGCGCAGGAGATCGGCATCCTGCTGGAAGTGACCGCACCCGACGCCCTGCTGCCCCGCGCACTGGAACTGGCCCAGGCCTTCGCCGGCAAACCGCCCCAGGCGGTGCGCTACACCAAGCGCCTGCTGAAAAAGGCCCAGCGCTCGGAACTGCGCGATTTCCTCGACCTTTGCGCCGTGTACCAGGGCATCAGCCACAATACCGAGGACCACGGCGAGGCGGTGTCGGCCTTCCTGGAAAAGCGGGAGCCCAGCTACAAGGGGAAATAACCCCCGCTGCCCACATCTCGGGGATGGATTCGCGTTGCGGATTCGCCGCGTTGCCGACCGCATCGAATGGGTCTGGCGTTGCCCTCAGTTGCCTGCTGCCAGCGTCACCGGTTCACAGGTTTCAGGCAGGGGTTGCCATGCGTCGGGGATGGGATTGTCCTGGCACATCATGGCGATAACCTCCTGACGCGACTTTGCAATCCATGCCCGGTGGCGCTCCAGGAACGCGGAAAACCCGGGTTCCTGCCGCAATGGATCGAACAGGGGGCCCTCCAGTTCATAGCCGACCCAGGATAAAGGCGGGGACATGGACTGCAGGAGTTCCAGCGCCTCGTCGACATTACCCCGCAGGCTGGCGACGACCACCCGGTCCTCCAGGTATTGCGGCCACAGGGTCATCGGGGTATCGCGGCGGTTTTCGATGTCCGTTTCCACATACGCCAGCATGGCCTCTGCGCCAACCTCATCGCCGGCGTGGCGCAACAACCAGGCATACTCGAGTGACGTTACGGGTATGCCGGGGACTACAGCCTCGGTGTCGGGAAAATCGGCTTTGACCCCCGCATAGGTTTCCAGTGCGGCGGTGTACTGGCCGGTGAAAAAATAGGCGCGGGCGAGGATCACATTGAAAAAGAGATTGCCGGGGGACCCAGCCGCGGCCCGGGAGATATCCGCCAGTTTCCCCTTGAACTCGGCCGGGTTGGTGGCCGTGTAAAGGTGTGCTTCGGGGAACAGGCGCCCGGCTTCCTCGGGCAAACCCAGTGTTACCAGGTGGAACACGAGACTGAGATTGCGGGAGTCGTCCAGTGGATTTGCCCGATAAGCCAGCAAAGACCAACGCAAAGACGCCGCGAACTCGCCTTCAATAAAGCTGGTACTGGCGTGGGTGAGATAACCCTGGGCGGGATTGACCGGAACCAGTTGATCCGCGACCCGGTGGGCCTCCTGCGGATCGGTGAAGGCGAGTTCCATGGTGACAAAATTGGCGCGACCGATAAACGAGAGCGGGTCGACCTCCTGCATGCGCCGGAGTAATGCATAGCTGGTTGGGTAATCCCCAATTGCCGTCGCGGTATTCATCACCCAGTTCATGACGTCGATATAGGCCGGGTTCAATTGCAGCGCCCGCTCCCCGTACTCGATGGCCGCGCGCGACTCGTTGACGGTCGAGGCCAGCAGGCACCTGGCGCCCCAGGCTTCTGCCGACACCGCGGTCAGCTCGAACGCCCGATCAATATGCGGCTGCGCCCTTGCCACGACCTCGTCGCGTTGCAGATCGCCATAATTGTCATAACTGAGCAAGGTATAGGCAATCGCCAGTTGGGCGTGCGCAGGGGCATAGCGAGGGTCGAGGCGCACTGCCTTTTCCAGTTCCTGCACCGCCTGGGTCAGTGCGCGGTTGCCGCGCTGGTTGATCAGGTAGCGCCCCTGCAGGTAGGCCTCGTAGGCAGCCGTATTGGCCGTTTCGGCCACTCTCGGCGCGGCAGACGCGGCTGTCGCTTCCCCAACGCTGAGCGTCTTTTTCAGTGCCTCGCCGATAGCAGCGGAAATCTCGTCCTGGATGGCGAAAACATCCTGCAGTTCCCGGTCGTAGGTTTCTGACCAGAGGTGATAACCGTTACTGGCGTCGATCAACTGCGCGGTGATGCGCAGGCGCTTGCCCGCCTTGCGCACCGAACCCTCGAGGACATGATTCACCTTCAACAACTGGGCGATTTCACTGATGTTGCGGTTGTCGCCCTTGAACTGGAAGGACGAGGTACGCGCGGCGACCCGCAGGTCCGGAATCTGGGCGAGGACATTGAGCAGTTCTTCCGAAATACCGTCGGAAAAATATTCCTGCTCGGGATCGGAGGAGAGGTTGATAAAGGGCAGGACGGCAATGGAAGGCGGTGCGTTGTCAGTTCTGGCGGGCGCTTGCGCCGGCGCAGCGGCGGATGTCGCGACAGGCGTTTGTTCCGTCACCGGCTGCGGATTGTGGAAGCGCGACTCCCAGAAAAAATACACGGCGGTCAGCGCCAGCAGGCCGAAGGTAATGTAATCCAGGCGGCGCCCGGTAATCCGGGTGATCGACTCGCTGCGCTGGACCTCGGACTCGCGCTTGACACCTTCCGGGGTAATCTCGAAGGCCCAGGCAAAAACGATGGCGATAGGAAATCCGACGGCGAGTATCAGCAGCAGGGTCTGCATGACCCAGTCGGGAGCGCCGATATTGTCCAGCACAAGGTCTACGACCTGCACCAACAGCCAGGCCGTCACCGCGTAGGCGACCGCCACGCGAATCACGTTGCGTCGTTTTAACTCCCTGAACAGGCTCATTGTCCCTCCCCAATGGGACGCCAGATACTAACGATAGCAGACCAGAGTTACCGATGCCCGCAATTTGCCCGGCCTGGCGGGAGCCGCAGGATAAGCGGTCCCGGGGACGCTCAGCGGTGAGACCCGGGGCTCTTGCCCTGCCGTCAGGGGCGGGAAGGGACCCGGGGTTGTCCCCATTGCAGCCCGAACGTTAAAGGGATTGTCCGGGCCAGCACAATTCCTGTATATTCGCGCAATAGTTTCACCCCCTGAGTTGCAGATACTCGGGGATGCAGTCCGGCCTTGCGGTATTGATGGTCCGGACAAACGAGTAGAAGCTGTCAGGTTCCCGGCGCCGTGCCTTTCGCGCTATCAACCGGGTTCCGGGGCATTGCTCGCAACGGTCGGTACACGGTGTACGGACTGGCGGCGGCGGTGCTTTCAACGCAAGAACCCCCTCCCCCGTCTTTGTCGTACCCGCGTTAGCCTGGCTTACAGTTACTGCGGGTCGCCTGGGGTATGTTGATAAAACACCCCCCTGCATGCGCGCATTGACTGCCCGCCGGCAACCGCCGTCAGCGGCGCCACAGCTGTGGCACAACAGCGGAGTAGAAGCGGCAGGTCCAATCCCGGCATTGCTCCATTTTCCAATGTAACCGAGCACGACAAGGAGTACGGTCATGACTACTGAGAAAATGAGCAGCACCTACCAACTGGACGAATTGAACTTCGAGAGCCGCATCGGCGGCGCCGGGGAAGAATTGAGCAGCGCGGTCATCCCGCTGATCGACCTCAGCGATTTCGATCGCCGCGAGGACGAGATTGCCGACCAGCTTTGGCAGGCCGCGGTTGAAGTCGGTTTTTTCCAGCTCGACAACCACGGCATCCCGCTGGAGATGATCAACCGCGCCTTCGACGCCTCGGCGGACTTTTTCGCTCGCGATGAAAGCTTCAAGGCGCAGTTTCCCCTGCGGGAGGGCCAGAACGTGGGCTGGGAATTCCAGGCCCAGGTACGGCCTTCAGTCGGTATCGCCGACCGCAAGGAATCCTACCAGATCACCCTGCCGCGCATGGACGGCCTGTGGCCCGACGCGAGCGACCTGCCGGTGTTCAAAACGGACACACTGGCGCTGGAGCGCCGGGCCTGGGAACTGGGCATGCGCGTGCTCAGCTGCTTCGCCCTGAAACTCGGCTTCGACCGCGAGTTCTTCACCCGCGCCCACGATCGCGAGCAGCCCGACTACCAGAGCACCCTGCGCCTGCTCCACTACCTGCCGCTGGAAGAGGGCGTGGAAGTTCCCGCGAATGTCTGGCGCGCCGGCGCCCACACCGATTTCGACTGCCTGACCATGGTCTTCCAGAAGACCGGCCAGGGCGGCCTGCAGGTCTGTGCCGGCAAGGACGCCGCCACCAGCCAGGCCTGGGCCCCGGTGGAACCCCGCGACGGGATCATCACCTGCAATATCGGCGACATGCTGATGCGCTGGAGCGACGACCGCCTGAAGTCCACCCTACACCGGGTGCGCATGCCACGCCCCGGCGAAGCTGGCCACTCGCGCTACAGTATGGCTTTCTTCTGCCAGGCCAACAGCCGCGCGGTCATCCAGGGGCCGGGCAAGGTGTACGAGCCGATCACGGCGGAGGACTACCTGAAGATGCGACTGCAGGCCAACTTCGGCTGAGGGATAAGGGGTCAGAGCCCTTTTTGGCCATCTTTGATGATTGCATCCACTGCGCCCGCATTTGTGCAATTGGAAAAGGGGAAAAAAGGGCTCTGACGTCCTCCTCCTGCCTAGTATGATTTTGGTGAAAGCATCCAGATTGCCCATAAGGTCAATGGGATGTTGGCTATAGATACCCACTCACGTATTTTTCGGGATGGGGCTACCAGATACACCAGTGGCACCGACGCTATGGCGAGCATAATCAGCGCTTGCGCAGAGGCCGGCGATACATCAAACCACTTCCAGTTGACGACAACCGCACACCCGCACCACAGGGACAGGGCGACCAGCGCCCAGCGACCGTCCTGTCGAAATGATTCCTCGAGACTGGCACCGGCAGACATTTCGGAATCCGGCAGGACCAGCGCGCCGGCCAGGAATAGCAGCAGTGACAGTGTGAGCAACAGGGCAAAGTCGACAACCGTCCATGTGGAAGACAGAGAGGGAAGCTCGACAACAGCCCACAGGTACTGGACCTGCCAGAGGAATATGCAGGCAGCCCAGATCAACGGCACCCAATCCATCTTTGCGCGCAATCTCGACCTGAACAGTAATACGGCATCAGACAACAACCGCGCAATCCCAAGGCCAAGGACGATGGAAGGCGCCAGCCAGATTCGATTAAAAGCGTCCAAAACCACCCCCTGTGGATAAAAGGGTCAGAGCCCTTTTTGGCTATCTTTGATGAATGCTTCGACTCTGCCCGCATTGTGCGGTTGGGAAAAAAGGGCTCTGACCCCTTTTTTTCCTTGCATGCTGCCCGTAGATTCTCACGATATCCACGCAAGAACGAGAATTTTGGGAGCTGTCTTGACCATCATCCGCATTCTGAAATGCGCCAGCCTCGCCCTGGCGCTGGCTCTTGCCCAGCCAGCCTTTAGCCAAGGCAATTTTTCCACGCAACTGGATGCCATTTTCGAAACCATCCCGCCCGATGCCCCCGGCTGTAATGTCGGGGTCGTCGAGCGGGGCGTTTTGGTCCACAAAAAGGGTTATGGACTCGCCAACATTGAACTGGACGTTCCCCTTACCGGCAATGAAATGCACCGGATGGCGTCGGTCTCGAAGCAGTTCACCGCGATGGCGGTGCTGCTGCTGGTACAGGACGGCGAAATCGACCTCGACGCGGATATCCATCGCTACCTACCAGAGTTGCCGGACTACGGATCAAAGGTAACCGTCAATGCGATGCTGGGGCATTTTTCCGGGATGGGTGACTACGACCTGATCGGGAGTTCCTATGAAGGGCCGCGCTCAAGGAAAGCGGTGGACCTGCGTTCAGCGGCGGGCGGTGAATTCAGGCTCGGCAACGAAGACTACCTCACGATCTCCGAGTTCTACGATGTCGTCAAGACGGTGCCGCTGGCGCTAAAACCCGAGCGGAAGTTCCGCTACAGCAACCTCGCGTATTTCCTGCTTTCCATGCTGGTGGAGGAGGTCTCCGGCGAAAGCCTGCGTGCGTTTGCCGATCGCCGGATATTCAAGCCGCTGGGAATGCATTCGACCTTCTTCAGCGACCAGCCGACGGAAATCGTCAAGCACAGGGCCTACGGCTACAAGCGCAACCGTGATGGAGTGTACGTCAATGACATGACCAACCTGTTCTGGGTGGGTGACGGCGGCCTGCACACCAACCTCGATGACATGCTCAAGTGGGACCAGAATTTCTATCATCCCCAGGTAGGGTCAAAGCCCGCTGAACTGATCGCAATGATGAACCAGCCCAACAGCGACCACCGGGCGGGAAAATGGCGCTATGCCAATGGCCAGTTTGTCGGTGAGAGCCGCGGCCTGACGGCCTACAGCCACGACGGCGGCTGGCTGGGCACGTCGACCTTCTATCGACGCTATCCGGCGGCGGAAACGTCGCTGATCGTAATGTGTAACGACGCGGGCGCCGACAGCGAGCTTATCGCGCAGGCGATGGATGTGGTTATGCAGGATAAGGGGCGATAAAGGGGGCGGCGCCTTTCAGGGCAATCTTTGGTGATTACGTCCACTCTGCCCTCGTTGGGCACCAGGAAAAAAGGGCCCTGACTTCATTTTCCCCAAACAAAAAAGCCCCACCCGATGGGTGAGGCTCTTGCGTATATGGCGGACCGGACGGGACTCGAACCCGCGACCTCCGGCGTGACAGGCCGGCATTCTAACCAACTGAACTACCGGTCCAAATTCGGTAGATTTTTCTGTTTCGGAAGTGGTGGGTGATGACGGGATCGAACCGCCGACCCTCTGCTTGTAAGGCAGATGCTCTCCCAGCTGAGCTAATCACCCCCGAACCGAGAGGCGCATTATAGAGATTTCGCCTTGGCTGTCAAACCTTCCGTGAAAAAAACTTTCCGCTTTTCGGTACACTGAAAAATCAGCGCTTTTCAGAGTAAAATTCGCGCGATATTCCAGACCTCCCCGGCTTCACGGGGCCTCGCATCAAGGGTGAATTCACGCATGGAAATCTACAAGGACTTTCACTTCGAGGCGGCCCACCGCCTGCCCAACGTGCCCGAGGGCCACAAGTGCGCCCGCCTGCACGGACACTCCTTCCATGTGCGCCTCACGGTCAGCGGGGATGCCGCCGAACCCAGCGGCTGGGTGATGGACTTCAGCGACATCAAGGCCGCGTTCAAGCCGATCCTGGCGCAACTCGATCACTACTACCTCAACGAGATCGACGGACTGGAGAACCCGACCAGTGAAAATATCGCCCGCTGGATCTGGCGACGCCTGGCGGCGCAGCTGCCGCAACTGAGCGCAGTGGAGATTCGCGAGACCTGTACCAGCGGTTGTATCTACCGGGGCGACTAGGGTCTGCTGTCTTTTTTTGGTAACACTCCTGCAAACTACTTGACGTATTTTCTTAATCTACAAATAAAGGACTTCGCCGCCACAGACCAGATTGGGCCCCGGGGAAATTCAACTCCCGTTGTTCCCAAAATTTGGGAATAGTTACCGCGCGTAGCACTTTGAAAAATGTTATACACACCGTGAAACTGGTCAATAAAGATTCACACAGTTACCTCACTTAGCGCTCCCCCGGCTTTAACTCATTATCATAAGTATCTATTTATATTGAGTTTTTAGCTTTTGTACGAAATTTAATCAATCCGTCACAACTGGGCGGACATGGGCGTCAGGGGGCCAGTTAAACAATTTACCCACCGAGTTATCCACAGAATCTGTGGAAAAGTAAAAAATCCCCTGGAAGCCAATTTGTATATACATTGTGGCGCTTCACAAACGAGCAGAAAGCACCACCCCCAAAAGTGTGATCCAGTTCACATTTGCAACAACGATCCTGGTGGAGGCAGGCCAGCGCACCGGGACACAAGTGCTACCTCATGGAACCGCGTCACAGGGAAAGCAGACCTCCACCCGCAAACCTCTCCCCTCCTGCCAGCGGGTAAGCTGTAAACGGGCAGCGTGCAGTTCAGCGATGCGCGTGGCGATGGAAAGCCCCAGCCCGACGCCACCGGCCGTGTTGCCGGGCGGCGTGTAGAAACGATCCGCCAGTCGCCGCAGGGACTCATCGTCCAGCGGTTCGCATTCATTGGTGATGACCAGGCAGCAGGTATCGGCGCCGCGCGCCAGGCGAAACTCGACCACACTGCCCTCCCGGGCATAGCGGAATGCATTCGACACCAGGTTGCGCACCAGGATACGCAGCCAGTCCGGCTGCCCGGCAACGGCCGCCCCGCTCGCGGGGGGAATCTTTACCTCGAGACGACGCTGTACCGCAGTTGCGCCCTCTTCGGCGACCGCATCGATCACCAGGGTATCCAGTCTCACCGCTTCGCGCTGGAACTCCTGTTCCGGATCCAACCGGGCCAGTGTGAGCAATTGCGCCACCGTGTCGGCCGCGCGGCTCACCCGGGTGGCAATGCGCTCCAGCATCTCCCGGCTGTCCGTGTCAGCGACCTGCCGCTGGTAGCGCTGCACTTCCGCCTTGATCGCCGCCAGCGGCGTTTGCAATTCGTGTGCCGCGTTGGCGGTAAAGCGGCTCTCGCTGGCCAGTGCGCGCTGCAGGCGTCCCAGCAGGCCATTGAGGGATTCCACCAGCGGACGGATTTCCAGCGGCACATCGTCGGCGGCCAGCGGCGCCAGGGAGTGCGGCTTGCGCGCCTCGATGGTCGCCGCCAGCCGGTCCAGGGGCCGCAGTCCGCGACGCACGCCCCAGAGCAGGAGCAGCACGGTGAGGGGCAGGACGACCACCAGCGGCAGCATCGCCTGCAACAGGGCCGCCCGGCCCAGGCTGCTGGCGTGCCTCAGGTCCACACCCACCGCGGTCCACACCCCCAGCTGCACATCCCGGCGGTAGAGCACCCGCCAGAAAGTCCGGTTGCTGCCCGTGCGCTGCTGCCAGGTGACAAAGCCCTCCGCTAGCGGTTCGGGAAACGCCGGGGCAAATTCGCCGACCAGCACCTGGTCCCGCCCGAACCACAGGTTCAGGGCCTGGCCGCTGCCCTCAGTGCCAAAGCCGCGCACGCGGGTGATACCCGCTTCGCGGGAGAGCAGCATGTCGTCGTTCCAGAAGTGTTCCTGCAGTTGGTCGTTGCGGAAAATCAGGCCCTGGGTATGCTGCGCCATGTCCATGTACTGGACCAGCTGGCGCTCCACCTGGCGCACCACCACCTGCTGGGCCAGCACAACCGTGATGATGACCGCCACTACCCAGCACAACAGCGTCAGGGAAAGCAGCGTCAGGACCAGGTTGCGACGCAGCGAGCGGACCATTACTTCAGCCTGTAGCCAACGCCGCGCAGGGTCTCGATGCAATCCCGCCCGAGGCGCTTGCGCAGGCGGGAGACGTAGACCTCGACGGTGTTCGACTCGACCTCCTCGTCCCAGCTGTTACAACCCTCCAGCAGGCGCGCCTTGGTGACGAAGCGCCCGCGGTTGCGCATCAGCAATTCCAGCACCGCATACTCCTTGGCTGTGAGGTCGGCCTGTTCCACGCCGTCGAAGACCACCCGTCGGCTGGCGGGATCCAGCTCCAGCGCGCCGGCCCTGAGGACCGGGGATTTCTGGCCGGTACGCCGCAAAAGCGAACGCACCCGGGCGAACAGTTCGTCCATCTCGAAGGGTTTGGTGAGGTAGTCGTCGGCGCCGGCGTCGAGACCTGCGACCTTGTCGGACAACGCATCGCAGGCTGTCAGCAGCAGCACCGGTGTCTGGATACCCGCGCCGCGCAGCGCGTGCAGTATCTCGATGCCGGACAGTCCCGGCAGGCGCAGGTCGAGCACCAGCAGGTCAAAGGTGCCCGCCTGGACTGCCGCCAGCACCAGCGAGCCGTCGCTCAGCCAGTCCACCGCGTAGCCCTCCGCGGCCAGCGCCTGGCTCACGGAATCACCGAGCAAGCTGTCATCTTCGACCAGTAGTACGCGCATCGTTATTGTTCAGTGTGGCCCGCAACAGGTTATTCCGGGAGCTTACACCAGAAACCCGCGGCCTCGCTTCCCCCCGGCTCAGGCCAGGAGTTCGGTCACGCTGCGGTTGGTCGCCATGTTCAGGGTGCCCCAGCTGTCCACCTGCAGGCCCATCGCCTGCTGGACGGTGAGGCCGAGCCGCGAGATAGGGTCCGCGTTGCCGGCCATGTGAAAGCCGGTGCGAACCCGACCGCCGGCATTGCCCGCCACCATGACCGGGATGCCTTCCACTGCATGGGCCTTGGCGATCGAACAGTCGGAGTGGGCGAGAACCAGGCAATTGTCGAGCAGGGTGCCATCGCCCTCGGGAATGGCCGAGAGCGCGTCGAGGAAGTCCTTCCAGGCGACCATGCTCCTTTGCGCAAACCAGGCGACTTCGCGCTGGTGTCCCAGCTCCGGGTCCTCCGGTTCCTCGTGGGTCAGGGTGTGGTGGGTCGAGGAACTGCCGGGGCGCCGCAGGTTGGACGCGGTATCCGAGAACAACATATTGAACACCTTCGTCTGGTTGCACTGCAGGGCGCGCGCCAGCAGGCCGGCCATCAGCTTGTGGTTCTCCATCACGTTGCCCATTTCCGAATCGACAATGGTATCGGGCGGCGCAGCGGGCATGTCGAAGTTTTCCACGGGCGCCGGCGGTTCCAGTTGCAGTGCCAGTTTCTGTTCCAGCTCGCGAATCGAGGTGAAATACTCGTCGAGGCGCTGGCGGTCCTCCGCGCCCACTTCCCGCATCAGTTGCCGGCGCTCTTCACCGGTGGCCGCGAGCACGCTCTTGTGCACCATGTAGCGCGGGTCCGGAGTGAACTCCGCGGCATTGGGATCCTGGAAGCCCTCGCCGAATATCCGCTGGTACAGCGCCAAAGGGGACGTTTCACTGGGGTTGGGCGAGCCCGCGTCGCGGTAGGAATAGGAGCGCTCGATGCCGGCAGAACACAGCTCGATCGAACTGAAGCGGGTATCGGCAATCTGGTCGGCGATCAGCACATCCAGGGTCGGCGCCTTGACGTTATAGTCGGGCACCGGAATACCAGTGCGCAGGCCGAAACAACCGGTCACGTGGGGCTTGTTCGGCACACCGTCGAGCTTGACGTCGAAACCGGAGAACAATGCGAGTTTTTCCCGATAGGGTTCAAGCATGGCGATGTGGGCGGGAAACTCGAAATCCCGACCGGTTTTCTCCGGAATCCACAGTTCGGGGATAAAACCGCAACCCCAGACCCAGGTGCCGAAGCGCACGGGAATACGTTTGCCGCTGGCGGCAAAGGCGCTGCCATTGCTGTTGAGCATGCAGTTGAGCAGGGGTAGGCCGACCCCGACCGCAGCGCCCTGCAGGGTGCCGCGGAGAAACCCCCTGCGGGATAATTTACTCATGACCCTTCCTCCCTTCAGCTGCGGACTGCGCCAGTTCCACCGCGGCACCGCGCGGTGTGATGGCAAAGAAATTTTCACTCAGGGCGATGGCCCGCATCAGCTGCGGCAGCCGATACCCCCCCGCTGCAAAGGCCGCGACCAGGTAGTCCATGTAGGCCCGCTCGTCCCACTCGGTATCGCGCCCCACGGCGAAGCGGTAGATTTTTTCCACGGCGCAGCGCGGCGTCTCCGGGTGATCGTGCAGGGCCTGGGCCAGCCCGGCGCTATCGCTGTAGGCCATGCCGTCGAGGAAACCGCTGGCGTCGATCAGCGCGCCGTATTCGCTGCTGCGATAGCTGCCCAGCCCGTCATAATTCTCCAGCGCCAGTCCCACCGGGTCCATCACCTTGTGGCAGCCGGAACAGGCGGGCTGGTTATTGTGGGCGCTCAGCCGGTCGCGCGCCGTGGGCATGTTGTCCGGCGAGGGGTTCTGGATCACGCTGAAGTCGATGTTCGCCGGCGGATCGGGAACCTCCTGACAGAGAAACACGTTGCGGATGGCCTCGCCGCGCAGGGTCGGCGAGGAACGCCCCGGGTGGGCGTGCAGGGCGAGGAAGGAAATGTGGCTCTGGATACCCCGCCGGCGCCCGTCATAGGATAACGGCAGGCGCTCCCAGCCATCCCGGGAAGCCACCGGCTGGCGGTAGACAACGCCGAGATCGCGGGTCATCCAGGTTTCCCTTGCGGTGAACAGGTCACGGTAGTCGCCCTGTTCCTCGACCAGCAGGGTGACGATATCGCGCAGGGTCTGTTCCTGCGCGTCCGCCGCCACCTCGGAATTGAAGGCGGGGTAGATTTCACTGTCCTTGGCGAGGTCGGCAAACAGGTCGAACTCCAGCATGTCCTGGAAAAATGCCCGCACGGCGGATTCAAAGCGCGGGGCGGCGATAAGGCGGTCCACCTGCCGCTCCAGCCCCTCGCGATCGCGCAGTTCGCCGTTGCCGGCAGCGCGCAACAGCTCGCGGTCCGGCGTGGAATTGGTCAGGAAATAACTCAGCCGGGTGGCGGCGGACCAGTCATCCAGGCGGTGCAGGCCGGGGTGCTCCGGGTCGGCTTCCGCGCGTTCGATGCGCAGCAGGAACTGCGGCGCGGTCATCATGCCGACCAGCGCGTACTTGAGCCCCGAATAGAAGCTACCGAGAGTCTGTGCACCGAGTTCCGCCGCCGTCAGGTAGCGGCCGACCTGTTCCTCGCTCAGCGGCCGCCGGAACAGCCGGGGACCATACTGGGTGATAAATTCCCGGGCACAGTCGCGATCGAACGGAGCATCCGGCGGGGGACTGCATGACAGGATCGACGCGCGCCGCTCTGCGGCGAAAATGTAGTCAGCCACACCCTGCGCGGCACTGTCGTACTGCTCCACGGCGAAGGCCGACATGCCCGCCTCGCTGGTACCCACGGCGACCAGCCCGTCCGCGCGCAGCGCCCGTTCGAAGCGGGCGACAACCGGGGTTTCCGGGCCAAAAATATCGGCTACCGTCGCCCGGTACTGGGATTCGGTGAGGCGCCGCAACAGCGCGGGGCCACCCACCGGGGCGGGCTCGCGCACCGCCAGATCGGTGCTGTCACTGCCGCAACCCGCGAGTGTCGCCAGCAATGCCGCCGCGGCGAGCAGCCCCGCCGCAGCGCGCGAACATGCCCGGTATACGGAAGTCATGGCTTCACCCCCTGTGGCGCCACCACAAACGCGGGGATCGCCTCGATACGGTACTGCATGGAAATGGCCGTATTCGCGCCGGTTTCCGGGTCTGGATAGGCGTCGGCATTGGCCCACAAGGCCTGGTAGGCGCCCTGGCAGGTGTGGCCGAGCACGAAGGCTGCCCCGTTGGCGGAACCGGCACGCAGCGGCAGCGGCGCCAGCTGGCCGTCGGCCTTCACCCCGGAACGAAATGCGTAGGCGAAATCGTAGACGGCCTCCACCGGCGTGTAACCGGCAAGGTAACCGCGCGCGGTACCTGCATCGTCAATGCTCACCTGCAGCCGGGCAGCGCGCAACGGCCGCTCGTTGTACATGCTGTTGGTCTCGTTCTGGAAGACCACGTCCACCGGCACCGAGGTCAACACGCCATCGACAATCTTCCCGGTGGTGGTTGCGCTGTAGCGGGGTTCCGGCTTTGCAGTGTAGGTGGCGAATGCCAGGGGTTCCCTGGCCGGGCTGAGGCGGATCGGATCGCCATTGGCGTACAGGTGGACCGTCACGGCATCATCGTTGCGGATGTCGTCCACGCCCTCCAGTGCGAACAGGATGCCCCAGGAGCCGGTCAGCATGGCGATGTTGAAACCGTTGGACTGCCCGGCGGACTGGTAGGAGCGGCTGCAACCGACCACCCGGTACCACTGGTTGTCGACGCCCTCCCCGCCCTCCTTGCCGGGAAAATCCTCGGCGCCGGACTGTCCGTCGAGGTCGATCCCCCACACCGGCACGGCCGAACCCGCCACCGTTTTGAAGTGGGGGTCCGGCGCCGCCACCTCGGGGTGCATGCACAGGTCCTGCCCGTCGGCGCTGGTGCCCAGCTGGCGCGCGGCTTGTTGCATCCGTTCGAGGTAATCCTCGTCGGACTCACCGGGCCTGCGCTGGCCCTGCGGGGTGAGCTGGTGGATCTCGACCAGGTTGAGCGGACTGCCGGCGGGGCAGGCGCCGTTTTCGCTGAAATCGTCGGCGAGCGCATACTCGATATACGACACCACGAAACCCGCCCGACCGTCGCGCACGAACCCGGGCTCGGCGGATAGCGTACAGGGCGGAACTGCCGCGGCGGCTGCCAGGACCACCAGGCGGCCTGCACTGCGCAGTAATCTGTCTCGGCCGGATTCACGCATAACTGTCTCTTCCCGATTCCACACTCAGCCAGCTAGCGCTGGCGCTTGACCTGTTCCGGCGTGACGCCCCCGGCGCCATTGCCGAACTCCTCCCGGACATAGCTGGCCACTGCCGCGATGTCCGTGTCGGACAGGCGCTTGCCGAACATTTTCATGGCGCTGCGTCCCACCACCAGCCGCGGCGGCAGGTGGGGGCCGTAGAGAATCACATTGAGCAGGGAGGCGGGATCCGCCGCCTGCACGATAGGGTTGCCCAGCAGCGACACCCCGAGCACCCCGTCGCCCTCGCCCGAGGGCAGGTGGCAGGACCCGCAGTGCACGGTGTACACCAGTTCGCCGGCGGCGACCGTGGCCGCGCCGGGCCGCGGACCCGGAGGTTGGGCATTGGCGGGCAGGCTTTTCAGGTAGACGGCCATGGCCTGCAGGTCCCCGTCGCTGAGTTGACTGGTGGAGTTCAGCACCACCTCACGCATCGGGCCGTGGACGACCGCGTTGCCGCTGATCCCGTCGCGCAGGTAGTCGACGATGTCTTCCTCGCTCCAGGCCGCCAGTCCCGTTACATCGGAGGTCAGGTTGACCCCGGACCAGCGGCGGTAATAACCAAAGCGGACCCGGTCCAGGTAGCTTCCGCCGGTAAACGCCAGTGTTTCCCGCTCCGCGCCCAATGCATTGCGCGGGGTGTGGCAGGCGCCACAGTGCCCGGCTGCCTCCACCAGGTAGGCACCGCGATTCCAGGCATCGGATTGCGCCGGATCCGGCTCGAAAGTGGCGTCGTCGTGGAACAGGGCCTTCCAGCCCGCCAGCAGCGCGCGCTGGTTATAGGGAAAGTCCAGCGCGTTGTCCGGGACGGACTGGTTCACCGGCGCGAGGGTCTGCAGGTAGAGCCACAGGGCGGCGATATCCGCATCCGTAAGGCGGGCGAAATCGCTGTAGGGAAAGGCGGGGTAGAGATGACTGCCATCCGGGCGGACCCCGTGCTTCATCGACGCGTGGAAATCCGTGAAGCTCCAGCTGCCGATGCCGGTGGCTGCATCCGGGGTGATGTTGGTGGAATACAGCACGCCGAAGGGTGTATGGAACGGCAGGCCGCCGGCGAAGGGCTCCCCCCCTTCCTGTGTATGGCAGGTCTGGCAATTGCCTGCGCGCGCCAGGTACGCACCCTGCTCCAGCGTGGCGCCATAGCTTGCCAGCGGCGCAGGGACGCTGCGTTCGCCAGCGGCGACAAAACCATAGGCCAGGGCGGCGCCCGCCACGGCCAGCAGCGCGACCAGCAGGCTCCGCAGACGGCGCCGAATGGTACTCATGGGCAGTCGCTCCCCCACGGGGGAGCCGGGCAGTTGCCTCTGCGCATCACAGCTGTGCAGCCTCGTCTTCGTTATCGGTATTGGAGGCTGCTATGAAAACCTGTGAAGCTGAAACGAAGCTGAACTGCCGCGACTGATTGCACTCCGGCGCAGGCCGCAATGGATGGGTACTGACTGGCCATCCGCATCTGCGCCGGCAAGGCTCCCGGCCCGGATGCCCGTCCGGCGTACAGGGCTAGTGCAGTACCCGTGGCCGCTCGCTGACCACCACCGACACCAGCCGCCTGCCGAGCATGATCACGTGACCCTGCCGGCGCTCCACCCCGTCGAGGCTGTACTCGAAACGGTACTGGCGCCAGACCCGCCACTGCCCGCCGCGATCGCGGCTCAGGGACATTTTCTGGATCTGCACCGATTCGTCGAGCAACTGGAAACCGTCGCGCTGGCTCGCCGACTGCACGTGCTGCAGCGCCAGCTCGCGAATGCGGATAGAGGAAAACACGTACAGCGCCGCCGCTCCGACCATGAACAGCACCACCACTTCACCGAGACTGATATACATGCGCGTGCCTCAGCCTGCACTGGCGTGGTGATCGAGAAAGCGCCCCACGATGCGGTTGAACTGCTCGGGCTGTTCCGCGTGCAGCCAGTGGCCGCAGCCGGGCATGACTTTCATCTCTGCCTGCGGGAACAGGGCCAGCACCTGCGCGCGGTGTTCGGGCAGGATGTAACTGGAATCGCCGCCTTTGACGAACAGTACCGGCCCGGCATAGGGCGCACGGTGTAGCGGCGCGCCGCGCACCGCCGTGTAGTTGTCGCGCATGGCGCGCAGGTTGAAGCGCCAGTTGAACACGCCGTCCTCTCCGCGCTGCAGACTCATCAGCAGGAACTGGATGACCCCCGGTTCATCCAGGTAGCGCGCCATGATGTCGGCGGCTTCGTTGCGCGAACCCACGCCCTGTGCCGCCACCGCTTCCAGGGCGGCAAAAATGCTGTCGTGGCCGCCCGCAGGGTATTCGACCGGCGCAATATCCGCGGCCACCAGCGCGCGCACCTTTTGCGGCTGCGACAGGGCCAGTTCCATCATGACCTTGCCCCCCAGGGAGTGGCCGACACAGGCGGCCGAGGCCAGCCTCTGCTCTTCCATCCACTGCCCCAGCAGGACCGCCATGTCCGCGGGCCCCGCCTGCTCGACCCAGCCGGAACGACCGTGATTGGGCAGGTCCAGGCTGTATACGGTGAAGCGATCGGCCAGCGATCGCGACAGTGCGCCCAGGTTGGAACCTGCGCCAAACAGGCCGTGCAACAGGATGACCGGCGGACCTTCGCCCGCGGTGCTGTGCCAGATTGGAGATTTTGCTACCATGCCCCACTCGTTGATTTGATGGATCCAATAATGCGCAATTCAGTCACTACCGGCCTGAAAGCCCTGCTCCCGCTCGCCTTCGGCCTGTTGCTCAGTGCCTGCGCCGGCACGCCGACCTACAACCCGACCGTGTTCCCCTATGAAATAAATGCGGAGAAAATTGCGGCGGATGATATCAAGACTGTGATTATCCCTCACGTCAATCTCGGCCCGCCATCGCGCAACTACCTCGAGGAAGCCGCGCCGCGCATCGACAGCGAGATCAGCGCCTACCTGAAAGAGCATGGCTACAAGGTCATTCCCCAGCGCGAGTTCGAGCAGCGCTGGAATACCGCGGTGCGCGCCTACGGCGACCCATACGACCCCACCACGGGGCGCACCAACATGAAGTCGTTCTCGCTGATCATGCAGTCGGTGCGCGACGACCTGGTCAAGTCCTTTGCACTTGACGCCTTTGTCTTCACCGACCTGGTCGAAATCGAGGTCACCTTCAACGGCGGCCTCAAGCACGTGGCCAAGTGGGACGGGGTTTCCAGGGAACCGCCGGTGCAGGGCCCCGGCAACAGCGTATCCGCCGATTTCGACTGGGGCGCCATGGCCGCCGCGGCGTCGCTGCAGATTGCGATCTTCGACAACAGCCTGGAGCGCGTGTTCTTCAGCCGCGGTGGCCTCGATGCCACCGACGCCGTGGATACCCGCAAGGAGCGCTTCGCCCGCCGCCGCGCCATGCTGGAAAACAAGAGCCATATCGAGGAAGGCATCCAGCTGGCCTTCCATCCTTTCATTACCATGGAAGACTGGCCGGGCAATCCCTGACGCCCCGGCCCGCGCCCGCGCGGGCTACCAGTCAGTGACAAACCCGGCGACCGCCAGCTGCGGGACCGGGCGCACTTCCCCTTCGCGAGTGCCGAGGTAGACGAAACCGGCAATCTCCTCGTTATCCGCCAGTCCCAGCATGCGCATCAGGTTGCGGTCGAAGGCGACCTCCCCGGTGCGCCAGATACCGGCATAACCCAGCGCTTCCGCCGCCAGCAGGATAGCGTGGGCGGCGCAGCCGGCGGATAGCCGCTGTTCCACGTAAGGCACCTTGGGATGCTCCGCCAGGCGGGTCACCACGACCACCACCAGCGGCGCGCGCAGCGGCGCATTGGCGGCCTTGTCCTGGGCCGCCTGGTCGGCGTCCGGGTTGCGCAGCAACAGGGCTTCGCGGAACAGCTCGCCGAGCGCTATGCGGCGCTCTCCGGAAACACTGAGGAATCGCCAGGGCCGCAGGCGGGCGTGGTCCGGCGCCCGCAGCGCCGCGGCGAAGATGGCTTGGAGTTCCTCGCCAATGGGGGCGGGTTCGGTCAGGCGGCTGGCGGAGCTGCGCTGGGTGAGGAAGTGGAGAATTTCGTTCATACCCTGTCTTTCGGTAACGGGGCCGGATCACAGCCGAAGCTGTAAACGGCGCTAATGGGATTTCACGCGGGTTTTGCCGCAGCGTACGCAGCGGTAAACGGTGACCAGCTTACCCTGTTTCACATCGAACTGCTTGGCCTTGTCCACCTCCCACTTGTGGTGGTTGTTGCGGCACAGGGTGTTGCCGCGGTGCTTGTCCTTCAGCGACGGGCGGCGGAACGGGATGATATCAGCCATTACAGTAGCGTGCGCCTCAGGGCGTCGTTCCAGGAGGCGAGCCGGTCGCGCCGGGCCCGCGGAGTTATTGCCACGGCGAACTCCCGCTCCGCCGCCCAGATTCCCCGAATGTCTTTCTGCCCGGACCACAGGCCGACGCCGAGGCCGGCGAGATAGCAGGCGCCGGCGACCGTGGTCTCGATCACCTGGGGGCGAATCAGCCTGCGCCCCAGCACGTCGGCCTGTACCTGCATCAGCAGGTTGTTGGCCGCGGCCCCGCCATCCACCCGCAGGGGTTTCATCCGGCGGCCAAGTTCATCCTCCATCGCACGCAGGATATCCGCGTTCTGCAGGGCCATGGCGTCGAGGGTGGCGCGGGCGATATGCCCGCTGGTGCTGCCGCGGGTCAGCCCGGTAATCGTACCCCGCGCCTCCGGCGCCCAGTGCGGCGCGCCGAGACCGGTCAGCGCCGGCACGAATTCCACGCCGCCGTGGTCCTCCACGCTGGCGGCAAGCGTTTCCACCTCGGCGGATTTGCGGATGATGCCCAGCCCGTCGCGCAGCCACTGCACCGCCGCACCGCAAACGAACGCGCCGCCCTCCAGCGCGTACACCGGCTTGCCGCTCTCGCCCAGCTGCCAGGCCACCGTGCTGAGCAAGCCGGCCCCGGAGCGCACGACTTCACTGCCGGTATTCATCACGATGAAGGAACCGGTGCCGAAGGTGCACTTGGCCTCACCGGGATTGAAACAGGCCTGGCCGAACAGCGCGGCCTGCTGGTCCCCCGCGACCCCGGCGATGGGAATGCCGTCGGGCAGGCCGGGCACGCCCCGCGTATGGCCGAGCACCGCGCTGGAAGGGGTAATGCGCGGCAGGATGTCGCCGGGCACCTCGAACAGTTCCAGCAGTTCCTGGTCCCAACTGCCCAGTTCCAGGTTCATCAGCGAGGTGCGCGAGGCGTTGGAGATATCGGTGACGTGCGCCGCGCCGCCGGTGAGCTGCCAGACCAGGAAACTGTCCACGGTGCCGGCCCGCACCCGGCCGCGCGCTAACTGGCGCTTGATACCGCTGGTATTGCGCAGCAGCCAGCGGAATTTGCTGGCGGAAAAATAGGGGTCCAGGACCAGCCCGGAACGCCGCCTTATCAGCTTCTCGTGACCCTCGCTGCGCAGTTGCTCGCAGAAATCCGTGGTGCGCCGGCACTGCCAGACCACCGCGTTGTTGAATGCCTCGCCCGTCTCGCGATCCCACAGCACGGAGGTCTCGCGCTGGTTGGTGATACCGATGGCGACGATCTCCGAGGGCTTGCAGATGCGCTTGCGCAGGATACTGCGAATGCCCTTGACCACCGATGTCCAGATCTCGCCGGGGCGGTGCTCCACCCAGCCGGGCCGGGGGTAGATCTGCGGGAACTCGAAGTTCACGCTGGCGCGGAGCTTGCCGCCGGCGTCCATCAGCGCGACGGTACTGCCTGTAGTGCCCTGATCGATCGCCAGTACAAAAGCCGACATCGCCCCTCTCCCTGTAAACACGGTTTATACGAACCTGCAAGCTGTCACTGCGAAGCCACCAGGAGCCGCTTCGATGCCCCCTGAGAGCAAAGATTACGTGAACGCGACGGTATGTGCCATTGCTGAACCCGCGCCCGGCTCCGATTGCGGGGCCGGGTTAAACTGCGGGCGATCACAGATCAGGGGCTATCACGGGAACGACACGGAACTGTTACCCTCGCTCCAGAGCATGGGCGTTCGCTCTCCTGAACAATAATCCAATCAAACCGACCCGCTGCAGGCAACCGGGGCGGCGGGGGACCGGCAGTTTATCCGCCGTAGCCTTCCACCGCCTTGATTTCGAGGAAATCGGCGAAGCCGTGCTCGCCCCACTCGCGGCCGTTGCCGGACTGCTTGTAACCGCCGAAGGGCACCGAGTAGCCGCCAAAGGCGCCATTGATCTTCACGTTGCCCGCGCGAATACGCGCGGCGATCTTGCGGGCGCGGTCCATATCGCCACTCTGGATGTAGGCCGCGAGACCGTAGGGGGTGT
The DNA here is from genome assembly GCF_048323675.1 of Haliea sp. E17. Lineage (NCBI taxonomy): Bacteria > Pseudomonadati > Pseudomonadota > Gammaproteobacteria > Cellvibrionales > Halieaceae > Haliea > Haliea sp. E17. Next base: position 367,609 of record NZ_JBLWFK010000001.1, on the reverse strand, counting down.
CGTTGGCAATGGCGATGGCCTCCTCCTCGGAGTGGTAGGGAATGATGGTCAGCACCGGGCCGAAAATCTCCTCGCGGGCGATGGTCGCCTGGTTGTCCTTCACCGAGAGGACGGTGGGGCGCACGAAATAGCCCTTTTCGAGCCCCGCCGGTTTACCCGGACCACCGGCCACCAGTTTTGCGCCTTCGCTGAGGCCGGTGTCGATCAGGCCCTGGATCTTGTCGAACTGGGCCTGGGACACCACCGGCCCCATGCGCACGCCTTCCGCCGCGGGGTCGCCCACGCGCACGCTGTCCGCCACCCGGGCGGCAATTTCCTCCGCCTTCGATACCAGGTGGGAGGGCACCAGCATCCGCGACGGCGCGTTACAGGACTGGCCGGTGTTGCCACACATGTGCAACACGCCGCGAGTCACCGCATCCTCCAGGTCGGCGTCGTCGAGGATGATGTTGGGGCTCTTGCCGCCGAGTTCCTGGGTCACGCGCTTTACCGTTGGCGCCGCGTTCTGGGCCACCAGCACGCCGGCGCGGGTGGAGCCGGTGAAGGACATCATGTCCACGTCGGGATGTTTCGACAGAGCGGTACCGACCACCGGGCCGTCGCCGTTGACCATGTTGTAAACCCCGGCGGGCACCCCGGCGGCGTGCATGATTTCCGTCCAGATATGCGCGGACAGCGGGGCGATCTCGCTGGGCTTGAGGACCATGGTACAGCCCACCGCGAGCGCCGGGGCCACCTTGCAACCAATCTGGTTGACCGGCCAGTTCCAGGGGGTAATCAGGCCACACACGCCGATCGGCTCCTTGAACACCCGGGCGTTGCCCACCACTTCCTCGAACTCGAAGTCGCGCAGTACCCGCAGTGCCTCCTCGAGGTGGCCGAGGCCGGTATCCGCCTGCTCTTCCAGGGCGAACTTCTGCGGCGCCCCCATCTCCTCGCGAATCGCGGTGGCCACGTCGTCGTAGCGGCGCTCGTACTCGGCGACACAGGCTTCGAGCAGTTCGATACGCTCCTGCCGCTTGGTGCGGCCGTAACTCTCAAACGCCCGCTTCGCCGCGGCGACCGCGCGGTTCACGTCCGCTTCCGAGCCGAGGGAGATCACCCCGCACACCTCCTCGGTGGCCGGATTGATCACTTCGAAATCATTGGCTGAAACGGGATCGACCCACTGGCCGTCGATATAGAATTGCCGGTAATCGCGCATGCCCTGCACCTCTGCAACTGGGTAAGAATGAATACCAGCGAATTCTAGCAGCCGGGGCGCCCGCTGCTATCACCCTCCGGGGGTGGATTCAGCCGCCGATGCTGCCCGCCAGGCCGAGCAGCGAGAGCAGGAACAGGCCCAGGGTCAGGGTGACGGCAGACAACAGGGTGGTCAGCACAATGATGTTCGCCGCCAGTACGCCGTTGCCGCCGGCGGCGACCACCATGACATAGCCCGAGGCCGCCGCCGGCCCACCCACCAGCAGGAACAGCACGCCCAGCGCTTCGCCGTTCACCCCGCAGGCCAGGGCGAGCAGCACCGCGATGCCCGGCGCAACCAGCAGGCGCCACAGGGTGGAATCCCAGGCCAGCGCGCCGGCCCGGCGCAGGTCGCCCAGGCGGATCGCCGCGCCGATGCACAGGAGCATCAGGGGCAGGAAAAACGCGGACAGCCAGACACTCGCCGGGGCGAGCAGCGCGGGCTGCGGCAGTCCCGACAGCGAATACAGCACCCCGGCGCCAATGCCGATGATCAGCGGATTGCGCGCGATTCCCAGCAGGGCCGCCCGCAGGCCGGTACTGCCGCCGAGGGTCGCGTTGAAGACGAAGACGATAATCACGTTGTAGAGGCTGGTCATCAGCGCCACCGGCAGCGCCCCGAGCATGGCGCCGCGCTCCCCGTAGGCGGAAATGCACAGGGCGAGGCCGACGATGGCCAGGTTGGAGCGGTAGGCGCCCTGGACGAAGATGCCGCGCTCAGCCAGCGGGTGCTGCCGCCAGCGGCTGTAATACCAGGCCAGCGCGGTGACCAGCAGGGTCGAGACGATGCCGACCAGGACGTAGCGGGAATGCAGGGCCTCGCTGTAATCCACCCGCGCGGACCCGGTAAACAGCATCAGGGGTATGCCGAAGCGAAACGCCAGGCGCGAAATGCGGTCGTTGAGCCACTGCGGGAACAGCCCAAAGCGCCCGAGCAGCATGCCCGCCACCACCCAGCCGAACGTCGGCAGGGAGACGCGCAGGCTGGTGAGGAAGAGCTCTCCCGCGCCCGCACCTGTCACTGTCGGCTACCCCGGTTCAGGCCAGTTCGTCCAGGGTTTCGCCCAGTGCGCTGCACAGGCTGTCGATCTCGGCTTTTTCCACGATAAATGGCAGGCCCAGCTGGATGGTGTCGCCGCCGTAGCGGACGTAGAAACCCTTCTCCCACATCCGCATGGCGACCTCGAAGGGCCGCCGCGCCGGCTCACCGGGGTAGCCCGCCAGGCTCAGCGCCCCGGCAAAACCGTAGTTGCGGATGTCGGTTATGTGCGGGCGGCCGCGCAGCTCGTGCAGGGCCCCCTCGAAATAGGGCGCCAGTTCCGCGACCCGGGCCGGCAAGTTTTCCTGCTCCAGTACTTCCAGGGCGGCGAGGCCGGCGGCGCAGGCTACCGGGTGGGCCGAATAGGTATAGCCGTGGGGAAACTCCAGCATGTATTCGGGACCGCCCTGGGCCATGAAAGTCTGGTAGATCTCGCTGGTGGAAATCACCGCCCCCATGGGCACCGCGCCGTTGGTGAGCTGCTTGGCGACATTCATGATGTCCGGGGTGACCCCGAAGGCCTCGGCCCCGGTCATCGCACCCATACGGCCGAAACCGGTGATGACTTCGTCGAAAATCAACAGGATGTCGTTGGCGTCGCAAATATCCCGCAGGCGCTGCAGGTAACCCGCGGGAGGCGGGATGACCCCCGCGGAGCCCGCCAGCGGTTCGACGATCACCGCCGCGATATTCGAGGCGTCGTGCAGGGCAATCAGCTCGTTGAGCTCATCCGCCAGTTGCCAGCCGCGCGCGGGCATGCCGCGGGTGAAGGCGTTTTCCGGCAGCAGCGTATGCGACAGGTGGTCCGCGTCCACCGCGGTGCCGAACAGCTTGCGGTTGGCGCCAATACCACCGACCGAAATGCCGCCGAAATTGACGCCGTGGTAGCCCTTGGCACGGCCGATCAGCTTGGTCTTGGAGGGCTGGCCCTTCAGGCGCCAGTAGGCGCGGGCGATTTTCAGGGAGGTGTCCGCACACTCGGAACCCGAATTGGTGAAAAAGACGTAATTCAGTCCCTCCGGGGTAAGTTGCCTGATACGATTGGCTAATTCAAAGGAACGCGGCTGGCCGAACTGGAAGGCCGGGGAGTAGTCCAGGGTCTGCAACTGCCGGGTCACCGCCTCGGTAATCTCGGGCCGGTTGTGGCCGAGTCCGGAGCACCACAGTCCGGACAGGCCATCGAAAATCCGCCGCCCCTTGTCATCGATAAACCAGGCACCCTCGGCGGCGACGATCATCCGGGGATCCGCCTTGAACTGGCGGTTGCCGGTGTAGGCCATCCAGTGGGATTCAAGGTCTTCCCGGCTGAGGCCATGGGAAAGTGAATGCTGCGTCGTCATGCGCGTATCTCTTTGGCTGTGGGGCAAAAATCAGGGGATAGCCGGGGTGCTGGCCGGGGTGCTGCAAACCTACTGGAGTGTTCGGCAGCAAACCATACCCCAAGCGGGGAACCTCCTGCTACAGTGGCCGGGGGGCATTATTACAGGACAGGGGCTCACCTATGCGATGGATTGTCGTCTGCCTGCTGGTGGCAGCAGGATTCTGGTTCTATTCCAACCAACCCCGCTCGGGCAATGACCCCGGCACCAGCGATGCGCTGATGCAGGAATGCATGGCCAAGAAACGCTACGCGGCCAGCCGCATGGGCGTCACCGGGGCCGGCGCTGAACGGGACTGTGCCGAACAGCACAACCTCTACCACGAGGATGGCCACTGGTATAGCTATTAGCGCGCGGCAGTGCTTGCCCGCCGGCAAATTTCCTGCCTACACTTGCAGGCGTTTCAGCCAACCGTCCCACTCTGGAGGATCATCCATGCGCATGTCACCCCGCTCCATTGTTCGCAAGGCAACCCTGCCCGCACTCGCTTTCGGCCTCATGTTGCCGGTGCTGGCAGTGGCCCACCTCGACGACAAGGAACCGATGCAGTCCTACCGCCAGTCCTGGTTCGCCCTGCTGGGCATGAACTTCGGCCCCATCGGCGCCATGCTGAAAGGCGAAATGCCCTGGGACCAGGCGAAACTGCAGATGTTTGCCAACGATATGGCCGCGCTGACCAGCATGGATGTCGCACGGGCCTTCCCCCCCGGTTCAGAGCAGGGCAAAACCCGTGCAAAACCGGAAATATGGGACAACATGGATGATTTCAAGGCCAAGCTGACCGACCTGCAAACCGCGGTGAACCAGCTGCAGGCCGCCGCCGCAGGCGGTGACAAACAGGAAATCGCCCAGGCCGTCGGCGCCACCGGCAAGGCCTGCAAGAGCTGCCACGATGACTACAAGTCCAAGGACTATCTCTACTGAGGGGGCTGTCCGTATTCACCTGCTCTGCCCGGCGCTGCTGCTCGCCGGGCTGCTTTTCCCCGCCGCACTGAGCGCGGCCGAAGCCGACGCGGAAGTCACCGCAATAGTGAAAGCCCGCGGTCTTGCGGAATCCCCGACGCCGCTGCGCGAGATGCCCGGCTGGGCTCCGCGCAAGGTCGTGGTGTATGTACCGCAGCGGGTGGCATCCACCCAGTCCGATTTCCGCGAAGGCTTCCGCGCCGCAGCGGGAACGGACATCGACCTGCTGTTTGTCGACGGCGGCTCCGCGTCCGTCGCCGGACTGCTGGCCGGCGCCGATGCGGTCATCGGTTTTTGCGAACCGGAGGTAATCGCAGCTACCGGCGCAAGCCTTTTCTGGCTGCACAGTTACAGTATTGGCGTCGACGGCTGTCTCGCGGTCGGGGACGCCGCATTTACCGGCAAGGTCTTCAGCAACAGCAAGCGGCTCTCCGGCCCCGCCATGGCCGAGCACGGTATTGCCATGCTGCTGTCGCTGGCGCGCGGACTCCCGGACTACTACCGCGCGCAACAGCAGGAACACTGGGATCGCGGCATCGCCGGCAATGAGCGCTTCGGCGAAGTCGCGGGAAAAACCCTGCTGGTGGCCGGCCTCGGCGGAATCGGCAGCGAGGTCGCCAGCCGCGCCCACGGCCTCGGCATGCGGGTGATCGCCACCCGCAACTCCTCCCGCGAAGGCCCCGCCTATGTCGATTATGTCGGCCTGGCCGACGAACTGTACAAACTGGCCGGCGAGGCCGACGTGGTGGTCAACTCCCTGCCCCTCACCGACCGGACCCGCCACCTCTTCGACCGGCGGTTTTTCGACGCCCTGCGACCGGGCGCGATCTTCATCAGCCTGGGCCGCGGGGAAAGTACGGTCACCGCGGACCTGGTCAGGGCACTGGACTCCGGGCAGCTCTACGCCGCCGGACTCGACGTCACCGACCCCGAACCCCTGCCCGCCAATCACCCGCTGTGGAGCATGCCGCGGGTGATCATCACCCCGCATGTGGCCGCCACCGGCGGAGACAGTTTCCGCCGGGCGGCGATCATCGCCCAGGAAAACCTGCGGCGTTACGTCGCCGGGGAAGCGCTGCTGAACCCGGTGGATATGACCAGAGGATACTGAGTATGGCCATTGAAGGATTGAATCACGTGAACCTGCGCGCTCCCGCGGAACAACTGCGGGCCCTGCGCGATTTCTACGTGGAGGTGGTAGGCCTCGAGGACGGCTCGCGACCGGATTTCGGCGTCAGGGGCTACTGGCTGTACGCCGGCGGGCAGCCGATCATCCACATGATGGTTTGCCGGGAGGATGGGCCGGCGGAGGTCAGCGCCAGCCACAGCCCGGTCGACCACATCGCCCTGACCTGCAGCGACCTCGCCGCCACCGAGCGCAGGCTGGAGAAACTGGGCACGCCCTACCGCAAGAACGATTTTTCCGCGGAACGCGGTTTCGTGCAGTTATTCCTGCTCGACCCCGCCGGATTGGGCGTGGAGCTGAACTTCAGCGCCTGAGGCCAATTACCAGATCGACTGCGGCTGCGGTGCCTGTTGCAGGCCGAACCACAGCGCAGCCCCTACCAGCAGCACCACCACCAGGTACAGCCAGAAGCTGCGCGGCGCCTCGACGCCAACCTTGCCCTGCGCGCGGCCCAGCAGCATCGCGTTGATCAGCCGGTCCTTGCGCAGGAACTGGTAGTAGCACACCGCCAGCACGTGCAGGGCGGCGAAAGCGAGCAGGACGTTGAAGGCTATTTCGTGGATTTCGCCCATGGCGTCACGGAATTCCCCGGACGCCGCGTAGTACAGCGGGCCGGAAAACAGGATGTCGTCACTGTTGAACAGGCCGCTGACCGCCTGCAGCAGCAGCAGGGTCAGCAGCAGAAGCACCGACCAGCCGCCCAGCGGGTTGTGCCCGGGGGTGGCGCTGCCCTCGCCGCGCAGGTAGGCGGCGATGCGGCGCGGCCCCGCCAGGAAGTCACTGAACCGGGAGTGCCGGCTGCCGAGGAAACCCCAGACAATCCGGCTCACCACCAGGACGATGATCGTGTAGCCGGTCCATTCGTGCACCCCGTAGCGCTCTTCTTCCGCGCTCCACCAGGCGAGGCCCAGCGCCACCACCAGCGACCAGTGGAACAGGCGGGTGGGAATGTCCCACAGGGCATTGGCAGTTGTCATGCGTGCTCCTCGTTCACGGCACCAGCGGCGGGTACGCCGCGTCCACCCCTTCATGCAGGTAGATCCATTCCCCGTCCACCAGCACCGCGCGATGCCGGGCACCGGGCAGGGAGGGGTCTCCGGCGGCGTATCCCGCATCGCCGGGATACATGGATACAAGGCCGGCCTCGCTGCGGCAGAGATTGGGAAACACCTCGGGCACCAGCGCCTCCCGCGCCGCCTGTAGAAACGCCGCCACCGTCGGGTGGGCATCGAGCAGGCGCAGGGTGATCATGGTCGGCGGCATGACGTCGAGCTCGCCCGCCCGGTGCTGCTGCAGTGCCGCCCCGGCGCCGAGCCAGCAGGCGCTGTCGATCTCCTCCCCATCGACCACTACTTCACCTACCTGCGCCAGCGGTGCGGCGAAGATGTAGGTGGAAAACCGGCGGGCGTGCCCTTCCGGCGTGGTCCAGCGGCTGAGCAGCACCATGGCCGCGGGGTCGGGCCGCTGGCAGCACTCCTCCTGCGACTCCCTGGCTGCACCGGCCCGCGCAGCCGCTTCCTCGCAGCCATTGGCGAGGGCGTAATCCTGCGGGTCCAGGCGCCCGCCGGGAAACACCCAGCGGCCCGGCGCGAAGGCCAGCTTCTCGCTGCGCCGCAGCAGCAGGGTCTCAATGCCGTCCGCACCATCGCGCAAGAGAGCGACGGTGCTGGCGGGGGCGATCGTCTGGGCCTGGCTCATGGTAGGCAGTGTATCCAGTGAGTTGCGGAAGCTATGCGGATGACGGTTCAGCTGATGCGCGCGGCCAGCGAGAGATCGAAGCCGATCTTTTGCGCCAGTACGGTAGCGGCCTCGCGATCCCCTGCCGGCCGCGAAGCGACCCACAGGTTGGCGCAGCGGGTACCGGTGCGGCAATAGGCGAATACCGGGCGCTCCGGGTCATCGAACAGGCGGCCCATCCCGGCGAGATCCTCACCGGGAAAGGTCATGGCGTTCACTGGCATGTAGTAATACTCGAGACCCGCCTGCTCGGCCGCTGCCCGGATTTCGGCGCTGCCCGGCTGTCCCGGTTCCTCGCCGTCGGGCCGGTTGTTGATCAGGACCTTGAAGCCCGCCGCGGCAATTTCCGCCACCACCGCAGGGCTGATCTGGCCGCAGACCGCGAGTGTTTCGGTGAGTTTATAGGCTTGCATCTTTTTCTCCAGACTCAATTGATGGCAAAGGCTGGCGTCAAAGTGCGCGATAACCTTCCCACAACAGTTTAACACCGACGACCAGCAGGAAAATGCTGATGACCCGATAATAGATACCCGGTGACGAGCGCCGGGTCAGGGCGTGGCCCAGCTTCACGCCGAGGGGTGCCAGCGGCACCAGCACCAGCGAGTAGAGCAGGTTGGCGCCGGTAAACTGCCCGAGCACCGCGTAGGGTACCAGCTTGACCAGGTTGACCACCGCAAAGAACACCGCGGCGGTACCGGCAAACAGCAGGGGGTCGAGGCGCTTGGGCATCAGGTACATGGTGAAGGGCGGCCCGCCGGCGTGGATATTGAAGCTGGTGAAACCCGCGATGGTACCGTAGAAGGATGCAGCCAGGGGCTTGTGCCGGGCCGCGGCCCGGGCGCGAAAGCCGGTGAGCTGTTGCAGGGCGAACAGCAGGGAGATCACGCCCACCATCAGGCGCAGGATGGCCTCGCTCAACAGGCCCGCCGTCAGGTAACCGATCACCACGCCGAACACCGCACCGGGCAGCAGGAGGCCGAGGGCGCGGCGGTCGAAGCGGCCCCAGTAGGTCTGCACGGCAAAGGCGTCCATCACCACGAGAATTGGCAGCAGGATAGCCGCCGCCTGGGTGGGCGGCATGACCAGCGCCATCATCGGCACCGAGAGCACGGAAATCGCCCCGCCGAAGCCCCCTTTGGCAACGCCGTAGAGCATTACCGCGGGGATGCTGACAAGATAGAAAAGCGGGTCGTCCAGCATACCGGGGATGGGCTTCAGCCCCCTCCCCGGCTCAGTCGACCAGTCCGTAGTCCCGGCGCAGGATATCGATGATTTCCGCCTTCGGGTTGTCGGAAATGCTCACCGGTTTGCCGATGATCTTCTCGGCGATGCCGGTATAGGTCCTGGAGACCTCCATCAGGACCTCGGTGGGCAGCGCGTTGTCGCGGGCCAGGGACTGGCGCTCGGGCATGCGGTCCTTGTTGAGCAGGATGTCGGGGTCGGGGAAGTGGTTGAGCAGCAGCTGGCGGAAGCCCTCCTTGGAGTTCTCCACGACCTTGCCCTCGCGGTAGGCGGCACCGTCCCAGATGCGCGAGGAATCCGGCGTGCCGACTTCGTCCATGTAGATCAGCTTTTCCTGGCCGGACTTGTCGGTGACATAGCCGAACTCGAACTTGGTATCGACGAAGATCTGGTCCAGTGCCGCCAGGCGGTCACTGATCAGGTCAAAACCCTCGCGCAGCAGTTTCTCGTACAGGTCCACGTCTTCCGGGCTGCGGAAATTGAAGGCGGCGTAGTTGGCGTCGATATCGGCGCGGGTGATGTTCACGTCGTCCTGGGCCGGCACGCCGGGAATCCCCTCGAGGATGCCCTTGGTGGATGGGGTGATCAGCAGTTCCGGCAGTTTCTGGTCCTTCTGCAGCCCATCCGGGATCTGGATACCGCAGAACTCGCGCTCGCCCTTGCCGTAAGAGCGCCACATGGAACCGGTGATGTACTGGCGGGCGATCGCCTCGATCATGACCGGCTTCGCTTTCTGCACGATCCACACCAGCGGGTGGGGAATCTCCAGGATATGGCTGTCGGCCAGGCCCTGCTGGCGGAAGCACTCGAACCAGTGGTTGGAGATGGCGTTTAGCGCGGCGCCCTTGCCGGGCACCCCGGCCATGCCGCCCTCGCCGTGCCAGATGCAGTCGAAAGCGGAAATACGGTCGGAAATCACCATGATCGCCAGCGGCGCGTCGGCGGCGACATCGTAGCCGCGCTCGGCGATCAACCGCGCGCTGTCGGCGGCGGTCAGCCAGTAGACGGAACGCACCTTGCCGCTGTGCACGGGGGCATCGGTACGGATGGGCAGGTCGTTGTTAACAGCCAGAACGGAATCAGCGAGACTCATGGGCAGCCTTCCAGTCGGTAATCCAGTAAGTTGTCGGAACAGCGGGCGCGGGCCCGCGGAAAAGCCGGCAATTCTACCAGAGACTGTGGTGACGGGCACCCGTCATGAGGTACAGGAATTACCTCGATCTGATGCAGGGATAGAGTCCCGCGTGCGAGACGGATGCGGCCCGCTGGAACACGCCAAAAAACGCACATCCCTGTGCAGGCTCGGGCGGCGACATCCATGTCGCCGCACGGTTCCAGCGGGCCGCATCCGCCTCACACGCTACCTTCAGCCCCTGAAACTGACTGGGCAGAAACCCTGGCAATCTGGCCTGGGATCTATTCCCCTCCCCGCTCCGCCGTCTTGCCGTGTTCCCGCAGGTGGAACGCGATATCGACGCCGAGTTTAAGCAGCACCAGTATCACCAGCATGAACATCGGCTGGCCCAGTGCAAGCACGGCAAAGCCGCCGAACAGCACGGCAAGGTGGAGAACGATGACCCGGCCGTAGGGTGCGTTCATGATCTGGGATTTGCTGAGCCGGTCGCGCTCGTCCGCCAGCAGGAAGTTGGCCACGAAGGACACACCGTGGCTGATGAACAGGGCGGCAAAGGACCACAGCCACTCGGGCGGGGCCAGGGAGATCACGTGGCCGATCACGTTGAACAGGATTTGTGGAAAGACCAGCCACAGCGGCCAGGGGTCATCGGGAAACGCGCTGAACTTCTCGTCCAACAGCATGGTGACGATGAACAGGCCGTGGACGCCGCAGAATCCGCCGTAATGGATCAGGAAAAACAGTCCGCTGAACCAGCCGCCGATGGGCGATTTGACCACCAGCTTGACCAGGGTGTAGAAGCCGATGACCAGGTTTTCCGACCAGTAGAGGATCATCAGCGCGGCGACGTCCCAGTCGAACAGCAATACACCGGCCAGGGGGATCAGGTTGACCAGCACCAGCGCCACCAGGCTGGCCAGGCGCCGGGCCCCGGCATAGCGCACCGGCCACTCCTCACCCAGATTCATGTATGTGTTGTCCACTTGCAGTTACTTCCCCCAACGCCGACAATGCAACCCGGCTTTCTACCCCGACCCGCGTGGCGAAGCCCGCTGGTCACTCCCCTGTACTGTGACGCGCTTGATCGCTAGAAAATAACATGAACCAACCTTCGACCCCCTACCAGATTCTCGGCGAAGACGGCATTCGCCAGCTGACTTCGGCTTTCTACGACCTGATGGACGAGCTGCCGGAGGTCGCCGAACTGCGCGCCCTCCACGCCCGGGACCTGGCGCCGATGAAGACCAAACTGGCCGAGTACCTGATCGGCTGGATGGGCGGCCCGCCCCTGTATGCGCAGAAATACGGCGGCGTGTGCATGACCGAACCCCACGCGCCCTACGCCATCGGGCCCGCCCTGCGCGACCAGTGGCTGTTCTGCATGGAGCGGGCCCTGGAACGCACCGGGGCAAGCGAGGAACTGCGCGAAATGCTCAAAGTACCGCTGTTCCGGATCGCCGATGCCATCCGCAACCGCGACAAGGACCCCGGCGATAACCCCGACCTGATAGCCTCAGTATAAGACCCGGTGTCCATGAAATACCTGATTTGCGCGGCCGCAGTCGCCGCCCTGCCCGGCGCTGCCGCCAGCCATGCCGCGGAAACCGGCACCCAGGAACAGGTCCTGGTCAGCGCCAGCCGCCTGCCCGAAGCCGCCCTCACCCTGCCGCTGGCCTGGACCAGCATCGACAACGACGCCCTGGCCATGACCGGCGCGGTCCATGCCAGTGAAATCATGCAGCGCGTACCCGGCGCCTGGATCAGCCGCGGCAATGGCCAGGAGAGCCTGCCCGCCCTGCGCTCGCCGGTACTCACCGGGGCCGGGGGTTGCGGTTCGTTCCTGATGGCCAGCGACGGTATCAGCCTGCGGGCGCCCGGCTTCTGCAACGTCAACCAGCTGTTTGACGCCAATCTGGAACAGGCGGGTGGCATCGAGGTGATTCGCGGCCCGGCAACGGCACTCTACGGCTCCAACGCCATGCACGGGGTGATCAACGTGCTCAGCGAGGCGCCCTCGGAGACGCGCGAACAGCGCCTGTCCGTCGAGGCGGGGCCCAATGACTACTACCGGGGCAAGTACCACTACGGCAATACCTTCGGCCGCAATGGCATCAGCGTCAGCGCCAACGGCAGCAGCGACGGCGGCTACCAGGCCGATTCCGGCTACGACCAGCAAAAGGCCACCCTGCGCCACGACTACGACGGCGATGTCTGGTCCTTCAGCAGCGCCATCGATTACAGCAACCTGAATCAGGAGACCGCCGGGTATATCCAGGGCTACAAGGCCTACCAGGACAGCGACCTGCGCAAGACCAACCCCAATCCGGAGGCCTACCGCGACGCCTGGTCGGTACTCGCCTACAGCCGCGCCAGCCGCGACTTCGGCGACAGCCACCAGCTGGTAGTCACGCCCTACGTACGCGACAACGGCATGGAATTCCTGATGCACTTCGTACCCTGGCAACCGGTCGAGAAAAACGGCCAGCGCAGCCTCGGCCTGCAGGCCGCACTGCACTCGGACCTCGGCGACATCAACTGGATCAACGGCGTCGACCTCGACTATACCGACGGCTGGCTGAAGGAGATCCAGGCAGACGCCTTCAGCCCCAACCAGCCCGCGGGAACGCACTACGATTACGCGGTACTGGCATCCACCGCGGCCCTGTTCAGCCAGCTGCGCTGGCAGCGCGACGCGCTGGAACTGACCGGCGGCCTGCGCCTGGAGTACAGCAACTACGACTATGACAACCGCACCGGCGATGGCCCGGCCTGCGGCCCGGAGGCCAGCGCCTGCCGCTTCTACCGGCCCGCGGACCGCGAGGACGATTTCACCAACCTGTCGGCCAATGTCGGGGCCAGCTACGCCCTCGCGCCACAGCACATCAGTTACCTGCGCCTGGCGCGCGGCTTCCGCGCGCCGCAAGCCAGCGAGTTGTACCGCCTGCAGTCCGGACAGGCCGTCGCCGACCTCGATTCCGAGGAACTGGACAATATCGAGCTGGGCCTGCGCGGCAATTTCGGCGGTAATTTCGGCTACGACCTGGCGCTGTACTACATGGAAAAGGACAACGTCATTTTCCAGGACGCCAACCGCTACAACGTCAGCGGCGCCAGCACCGAGCACCGCGGTATCGAGATTGGTCTCAACTACGCCATTGGCGACTGGTTCATGGACGCCAGCGCCAACTTCGCCCGCCACCGCTACAGCAGCCACACGGTTCTGCTGGATTCCAGCGCCGATATCAAGGGCAACGATATCGACACCGCCCCCCACGCCTTCGGCAGCGCGCGTATCGGACGCAACTTCGGCGAGGACATCAGCGGGGAACTGGAATGGGTGTATATGGACAACTACTACGTGAACCCGGACAACAGCGCCGAGTACGACGGTCACTCACTGTTTAACCTGCACCTGTCCGCGAGTGTCGCCAGCCACTGGCAGCTGGGGCTGCGGGTCACCAACCTGCTGGACGAGGACTACGCCGAGCGCGCCGATTTCGGCTTTGGCGAATACCGCTATTTCGTCGGCCAGCCCCGGGGGGCTTTCGTCGAACTCAGCTGGGTTGAATGATCCACGGCGGCGACTGCTGTCGCCGCCAGGCACCTAGAACGGGAACACCAGCGGCACCAGCACGAGCACTGCCGCGGAATACACCACCGACACCGGCAGTCCGGCGCGGAAGTAATCCCCCATGGAATAACCCCCAAGGTTCTGCACCATCAGGTTGGTGGTGTAGCCGAAGGGCGTCAGGAAGCTGGCGCTGGCGCCGTAGGCCACCACCATGACGAAGGGCATGTGGGACACGCCGAAACTGTCGGCCAGGCCGAATGCGATCGGGAAGGCCAGGGCCGCCGCGGCGTTGTTGGTCATCAGTTCGGTCAGCAACAGCGTGCCCAGGTAGATGCCGGCCAGCGCCGCGTAGGGGCCGAGCACCGAGAGGTGCGAGTGCAGGAAGGTCGACAGCACACTGACCACCCCGGTGTTGGTCAGCGCCTGGGACAGCGTCAGCGCCGAGGCGATGATCAACCACAACTCGAAGGGGAAGCGCCGCCGCAGCTCCGCGCCGCGCACCACCCCCATCACCAGCATGCACAGCAGCAGGAATACCATGCCCTTGATCAACGATACGGTCTCGGTGGTGGCCAGCACGACCACCACGGCCAGTACGCCGGTAATGAAATAGTTCTGCAGCGGGCTGGTGCGGATGCGGCCGACCGAGTCGTCGATCACCGCGAAGTTCTTGTCGAGGTTCTTGCGCTCGTTGAAGTCCGCGCCGACCGCCAGCACCAGGTTGTCGCCGGCCTGGATAGTGATGTTGCCGAGCTTGCCGGACAGCCGCTTGCCGCCGCGGCGAATGCCGACCACCGCGGCATCGAACTGGGAGCGGAAGGCGCTTTCCTTGATGGTCTTGCCCTCGATGGAGGCGTTGGGCATGACGATGACCTCGGTCATGTTCTCCTGCAACAGGCCCTCTTCCACCGCGAACAGTTGCAGCCCTGCGAACGCGTCCAGCACCGAGACCTGCTTGATGTCGCCGGAGAAAATCAGCTTGTCGCCCGCCTCGATGAATTCCTGCGGGGTCACCGGTGAGATCAGTTGCTCGCCGCGCACGATCTCCACCAGGAACAGGTCCTCGAGGTCGCGCAGGCCGTTTTCCAGGATGCTCCTGCCCACCAGCCCGGAATCCGCGCCGACCTCGGCCTCGATCAGGTATTCGTTGAGCTCGATATCGCCATCCTCGGACACCGGCAGCAGGCGCGAACCGAACCACATCGCCAGCATGCCCAGCACGGTACCGGTGATACCGACCACGAAAAAATCGAAAAACGCGAGGCCCTTGCCGGTGGCGTCCTGCAGGAAACTGCTGACGATCAGGTTGGTGGAAGTGCCAATCAGGGTCATCGTGCCGCCGAGAATCGCGGCATAGGACAGCGGGATCAGGAGCTTGGACCCGGGGTGGTAGCGGTTGCTGCGCACGGTGTGGGCGAGCGTCGCCACCACCGCGGTATTGTTGACGAAGGCGGAGAAAAACGCGGTCACGCCGCCGAGGCGGATCAGGCTGAGCGCATAACTGGGCGATATCAGCTTGTCCGACAAACGGCTCAGCCAGGAGAGCTTTTCCAGCCCCACCGACACCAGCAACAGGATGATCAGTGTCATCAGGCCGCTGTTGGATGCCTTGGTGAGCACATCTTCGGTATCGACCAGGCCGAGAAAATAGGCCGCCAGCATGGTACAGGTAAAAATGCCCACCGCCGGCCAGTCGGTAAAAATCAGGCTGCCGAGCAGGATCACGAAAAGCCCCGTAATCAGCAACTGGTCGATCATCGATGTAGTCCCGCCTCCCTGTGTCGTTATGGCAACCGCCTGCGGCCGGCCGCAACGGCGGTTTTATAGTAATCCCTGTGTCCCGCCGCTGGAGTCATTCCCGCGGCGGGATTCGCTCAGCCACTATATGCGGCTGAGAATGCGGCGACAAAGTTTTCCATTTCGGAAGCGGGCAAATCGTTGATGCCCGCTGCCGCCGCGCGGCCGCCGCCGGTCGGGAACTGCATGCACAGTTCCGCGGCGCCCTGCTTGTTGTTCAGCGGCGCACGCACACTGACCAGGTAGTTGCCGTTGTCCTTGATCGTCAGCACCGCATGGGCGCGACCCGGGTTGCCGGTAGCGAGGTCATTGCTGTACACGCCGCTGACCCGGCGCGCCCAGGCCTCGTCGGGCAGGATGAACACCGCGACGCGCTCGGTCGCGTGCTCCGGCTGCAGCGATTCCGCCTGGCCCATGTCGGAATCGTAGCCTTCGCTCAGCTTGCGGTAGTCCGGCGATGCGGCGACAAATTCCAGCGGACCGGCGGCGCTGTAGAGCGTGCGGTAGAGGTCCGCGGGATCGAAGTGCAGGTCCTCGATGGCCGGGCCGTAACCGTTGTAATTGATGCAGGTACCCAGGCGCTCCAGCAGGGCGAGGTCGGCGGCGGAGATGGACAGGCCCTCGGCCAGCTTGTGTGCGGTATTCTTCAGGTTGTCGCCAAAGGCGCCGGTGACTGCCCAGTCGAGGTGAGCGCCGCGCAGGTGGCCATTGACCAGCGCCGCGGTGCACACGTCGGGCGCCTCGTTGATGATGCTGGTCAGGTTGGCGTGCTCGGGAATCTCGCCGGGAAAATGGTGGTCGACATAGAACACGGACGCGCCCGCGCCGAGCGCGCCATCCAGCGCGGTGCGGTTCTTGTCCATGGAGACGTCGAGTACCGTGATCCGGTCGCCCGCCGCGGGCTCGATCTTGTCGAGCAGGTTGATGTCGCGCTTGACGCCGGTTACCAGCGTTGCATCGCGCGGTTCCGCCTTGCGCAACTGCAGCAATGCACAGATGCCATCCGCGTCGCCGTTGAAAATATCGTAATCCATAGTTCGCCCCATTTGCGATTCAGAGTACACACGCCCCTGCGCGGCTCCGTCGTATCGGCTTGCCCGGAGATCTTCTGCCTTCCGGTTCGCCCGACGATTTGCCATGCGCCTCGCGTGCCCAGTTGCGGATCGGTTCAAGCGGCCCGCGGGCAGGACAGCCCGCGGGCCGGCTTACTCAGCTATCCAGCGCCTGGTAGTAATCGCTGAGGATCTTCGCCACTTCCGGGCGGGAGAATTCGGGCGGCGGCGCAATGCCCTGGCCCAGCATCTCGCGCACCTTGGTGCCGGAGAGCAGCACGAAGTCGTCCTTCTCGTGGTCCGGGGCGTCGCGCATCATCACCACCTTGCCCAGCTTCTTGCTGTAGGCGGTGTGGTCGGCGCGATAGATCTCGATGTCCAGGGCGCCTTCCGGCACTTCCTCGTCGAAAATCGTCTGCGCGTCGAAGCCGCCGTAGTAGTCACCGACACCGGCGTGGTCGCGGCCAACGATCAGGTAGGAACAGCCGCAGTTCTGGCGGAACAACGCGTGCAGTACCGCCTCGCGGGGCCCGGCGTAGAGCATGTCGAAGCCGTAACCGGTGATCATCACGGTGTTCGGGGGGAAATACACTTCGACCATTTTGCGGATCGCCGCATCGCGGACTTCCGCGGGGATGTCGCCCGGCTTCAACTGGCCCAGCAGCATGTGGATGAGGATACCGTCGGCGCCGAGGTCTTCCATGGCCATACGGCACAGTTCCTCGTGGGCGCGGTGCATCGGATTGCGGGTCTGGAAGGCGACAACCTTGTTCCAGCCGCGCTCGGCGATCTCGTTGCGAATTTCCACCGCGGTGCGGAAGGTATCCGGGAAGTCGGTCTGGAAGTAGGAGAAGTTCAGCACCTGGATCGGGCCGGAGAGCATGCTGCGGCCGAGGTTGGTGAAGGTGGCCACGCCCGGGTGTTGCGGGTCCAGGGTGCGGAAAATACGCTCCGCCATGAACGCCATCTGGGTGTCGGACACCGGATCGACCTGCTCCACGTCCATGATGGCCAGCACCGGGTAGCCTTCAACGTTGGGGTCGCGCAGGGCGATGCGGCTGCCCGCTTCGACGCCCATCGCCTCGGTCAGGTTGACGATGGGTACCGGGAAGAACAGGCCGTCGGTGGTGTGCATGCTCTCGGCCACCGAGAGCGCATCGGCCAGATTCATGAACCCGGTAAGCGGGTTGAAGTAACCGCCGCCGAGCATCACGGCGTTGGCCGCCGCGGCGGAGTTGAGCAGGATAGAAGGCAGGTTTTCCGCTTCCGCCAGCAGGGCGTGGCGCTTCTCGCTGTCGTAGACGAACAGCGGGTTCAGCGTATCGGAACCATGGGGCTTGATCATGGGATTACTCCAGCTTATTGGTTGATGATGCCGCGGTCGCGCAGCAAGGCGAGAATCTGCTCCACTTCCTCTTCCAGGCTCTGCTGGTCGGAGTGCAGATGCAGTTCAGGCGATTCGGGGGCTTCGTAGGGGTCGTCGATACCGGTGAAGTTCTTGATCTCGCCGGCGCGGGCTTTCTTGTACAGGCCCTTGGGATCGCGGGCTTCCGCCGCTTCCAGGGAGCAATCGACGAAAACCTCGATAAAATCCATGCCCGCCGCGTCGTGCAGTTCGCGCACGCCGTCGCGGTCGGCGCGGTAGGGGCTGACGAAGCTGGACAGGGCGATCTGCCCGCTGTCCACGAACAGCTTGGCGATCTCGCCGATGCGGCGGATGTTCTCGGCGCGGTCCTCGGCGGAAAAGCCCAGGTTCTTGTTGATGCCCAGACGCACGTTGTCGCCGTCGAGGCGGTAGCAGGACACGCCCATCTCGTGCAGGCGGCCTTCCAGTTCCACCGCCACGGTGCTCTTGCCGCTGCCGGAAAGGCCGGTGAACCACAGGGTCGCGCCCTTATGGCCGAGCAGTTTTTCACGGTGTTCGCGGGTGATATCGCCCTCGTGCCAGTGCACGTTGGTTGCTTTTTGTTCTGCCATGTTCACTTGTCCTCGTCAGTCGGGAGCGGCCGCACCTGCTTCACCGGCGCGGTTGGGAGTTATAAGAGTGGTCGCAGGTTAAGACCATAGGCGCTTCATGTAAAACAGGATATTATGATTGTGTCCATCGGAAATACCGATAGCAGGAATTACCGCCGTGAAATACACCCTGAGACAGTTGCAAATCTTCCTTGAAGTGGCCCGCCAGGGCAGCATCTCGCGCGCTGCGCAGATCCTGCACATGTCCCAGTCCGCCGCCAGCGAGGCGCTGCAGAATTTCGAGCACGCCTACGATATCGCCCTGTTCGACCGCGTCGGCAACAAGCTGGCGCTCAACGCCGTGGGCCACAGCGTACGCAAGGAGGCCCAGACCCTGCTCGACCACTGCGTCAATTTCGAGCAGGTGCTGAAGTCCCACAAAGCACTGGGCCATATCAAGGTAGGCGCCAGCTTCACCATTGGCAACCACCTCGCCACCCGCTGCCTGGCCGGTTACCTCGCCAGCTACCCGAAGGCGGACGTCGGCCTGGAGATCGCCAACACTCCCGAGATCGTCGCCAAGGTGCTCAACTACGAGGTGGATATCGGCATGATCGAGGGCGAGGTGCTACACCGGGAACTGGAGCTGATCCCCTGGCGGGACGACGAACTGGTGGTGTTCTGCGCCGCCAACCACCCGCTGGCGAGCAAGCGGGTGCTCAGCACCCGGGACATCAAGGAGGCTGCGTGGATCCTGCGCGAACCGGATTCCGGCGCCCGCCAGACCTTCGACAAGGCCATGGCCGGCCTGCTGCCGGAACTCAACGTCTACATGGAATTCAAGCACAACGAGGCGATCAAGAATGCGGTGGAATCCGGTCTCGGCATCGGCTGCCTGTCGCAGATCGTACTGCAGCGCAACTTCGCCAACGGCGACCTGGTGCCGCTGCAACTGCCGCGCCGGGACATGCGCCGCACCTTCTACTTCGCCCTGCCCGCCCAGCGCTATCCGCTGGATTCGGTGCAGTGCTGGATGGACACCTGCCGCACTATCGAGGCCTAGGCCCGCTCTCGCCCCACCATTAGCGCCGGTCGAACTTGGTCGACAGGACGATCGCCGAATCCGTGTCGCGTACGCCGCCCACTGCGCCGATCCGGTCCAGCGCCGCATCCAGTTCCGGTGGCGACTGCACGCGGACCAGCGCCACGAAATCGATCTTGCCGCTGACCGTGAACAGCGCCTCGACCTCCGGCATCCTGTGCAGCGCCGCAGCCACCTGCGCCGACTGCTTCGGGTCCACCACCAGGCTGACGTAGGCCTGGAAGGTCCGGGAGCTGAAGGTCTCGCCCAGTTTCACCTGGTAGCCGGCAATCACGCCGCTCTCCTCGAGGCGGGCCAGGTGCTTCTGCACGGTGGTGCGCGAGAGGTTCAGTTCGCGCGCCAGGGAACTCACGGATTTGCGGGCATCCTGTTGCAAGGCGCGGAGAATCCGGCGATCGGTCTGATTCAATTCCGTTGGCATAGGCCCTCCGACCTCGAAATGTGCCCGGCAACCATACGGCTCACCGGAAGCGAGCGGGTTTCGGCTGTTACGCCTGCTGGAACCGTGTGGCGACAGGACGTCGCCACCCGAGCCTGCACAGGGATGTGCGCCTTTTGGCGTGTTCCAGCAGGCGTAACAGCCGAAGCCTGCGGATTCGTGTCCCAAGTCATGTAGTCAGTTCGCCTAGACACATATTCAATTTGACCAATAATGATGCAAATTGCCCAAACTCTGCAACTGTTCGCTTGGCACTCCCACTAACCACAATAAGGGGAACAAAAAGTCAGTAACACTCACGGGGAGACCGCCCATGACCGGCAGCATCGCCAGCGCTTTCCAGCAGGTTCCCGCCATCGGCCGCTACCGCGACTGTGCCGAAGTCACCCGCCAGGTCAAACCCCTCGAGCCGCTCTACCTGTTCTGCCGGGAAACCCTCGCCCAGCGCGCGCAGGCCTTCCTGCAGGGATTTCCCGGCGCGGTGAGCTATGCCGTCAAGGCCAACTCCGAAGCGCGCATACTCGCGACCCTGCAGGGCAGCGGCGTCCGCCACTTCGATGTCGCCTCGCTGGCGGAAGTGGCCACTGTGGCGAGCTGCTGTCCCGGCGCAATGCTGCACTTCAACAACCCGGTCAAACCGGAAGAAGCCATTCGCGAAGCCTACCTGCGCTTCGGCGTGCGCTCCTTTGCCCTCGACGAGCTGGCGGAACTGGAGAAGCTGTGGCAGTGCACTGCGGGGGACCGGGACGTCGTCTACAGCGTACGCTTCAAGCTGGATCATGCGGGGGCCGCCTATGACTTTGGCAGCAAGTTCGGCACCGACGCAGCGGGCGCGGTCGCCCTGCTGCGCGAAATCCGGCGCCGTGGCGCCAGGCCGGCACTGGCCTTCCACCCGGGGTCGCAATGCACCGACCCACAGATGTATGCGCGCTACATCGCCGCCGCGGCGCACATCAGCCGCGCAGCGGATGTCGAGCTGGCCCTGCTGAATGTCGGCGGCGGTTTCGCCGAAGCTTATTGCAACAGCAGCGCACCGCTGCTCGGAGACTACTTCGCGGCCATTGCCGACAGTTTCCAGCGGGAGGCTATGCAGGGGGTTCCGCTGATCTGCGAACCCGGGCGCGCCATGGTGGCGGGTTGCGTCAGCCTGCTCACCCGGGTGGCGCACCGCCGCGGTGACGGCCAGACCCTGTTTCTCAACGACGGTGTATACGGCGGCCTGCAGGAGCAGTCCATCGTCGATATCGAGTTCCCGGTTCGGGTCTGGCGCGAGGGTCAGCGGGT
The DNA here is from genome assembly GCF_048323675.1 of Haliea sp. E17. Classification (NCBI taxonomy): domain Bacteria; kingdom Pseudomonadati; phylum Pseudomonadota; class Gammaproteobacteria; order Cellvibrionales; family Halieaceae; genus Haliea; species Haliea sp. E17. The sequence continues at coordinate 346,485 of NZ_JBLWFK010000001.1, read as the reverse complement.
GGACGGTCCCTTCGCCCCTTTCCACTGCTTCGGGCCGACCTGTGACCCGGTTGACCGGCTGGTCAAACCCCTGCGGCTGCCCGTGGATATACGCTGCGGAGACTACATCGAATTCGGCCTGCTCGGCGCCTACGGTTCCGCCACTGCCACCCGGTTCAACGGCTTTCATTCGACCAGCTATGTTGATGTCGAGGCGGGCTGGCAGTACTGACGCCCCCGGGAAACAGCCCCCCGCGCCGCAACCGCGCGCTGTCGCGGGGCTCCCGGTGATTTTATTGTGCGCGCATACCATCCAGTCCATACTTGGCGTCCTCTGGAAACTGGAGAAAATAAATGCTGCGCGCCACCTGTTTAGCCCTCGTCCTGCTGTTGCTCGGCGCCTGCGGTGCCCGTGTTGAGGACGCCGAACAGATTCTCACCGCCAACCTCGCCATTCCCAAGGATGTGGAGTTTCGCAGGATGAAAACCTATCCAGGGGAGTCGGTGTGCGGTGAATACAGCGCCTACACGTCGTACGTCACACCCAAGGAAGACTTCAAGCCCTTCATCACCGTGCGCGGCACGCTCTACCGGCAACCCCTGCCGGAGCAACTCACGATCTTCTGCAGCAAGGATCCGGCCGAGGCGCTGTTGCAACAGTTCGGCATCGGCCCCTATACCAGTGACAATACTTCCCTGGCAAAAATCTCCGCCGATTATGCCGCGCTTACCAGCGCCCTCGAGCGCTACTACAAGGACAACTCCTACTACCCCACCAAAGCCCAGGGTCTGCAGGCACTGGTCGAACGCATCCCGGACCGCCACAAACCCCTGCTCCATTTTCCCGATGGCGGCTACATCGACAGCATCCCCAAAGACCCCTGGGATCGCGACTACCGCTATGACGAGGTGCAGTGGGGCCGGGTGAAGGGCAACTATGAACTGCTCACACTGGGCGCGGACGACACGCCAGGCGGCAGTGGCGAGAACGCGGATGTGAGCAGCAGGATTTTCCCCTACCTCGACCATATTGCCCACGTTCTCGGACAGCGTTGACAGCCGGCACTCCCTGCCTGGCGCAGTCGCGAGCTTTTCGGGCTAGTATTAGCCGGACCTCGGGCAAAAGGCGGCTGCGGGAATTCACGGTGCTGGCAAAACTCTCTTCCTGGATTGCGATACTGGCGGTAGCCCTGTGCAGCACCGCCCTGCGCGCCGATGACCGCCAGAAAATCGACATAATCACGCTCTACAACGGCGACCGGATCACCGGTGAGATAAAAGCGCTGGATGGCGGCCAGCTGCAGCTTTCCACTGACGCCCTGGATACAGTTGAAATCGAGTGGCCGGAAATTGCCGGGGTACAGAGCGGCTACCACTACGAGGTCCGCCTGAGTGACGGCAACCGCCTCTACGGCTCGTTCAAGGACAAGGCAAAGCCCGGCCAGCTGGTCCTGGTCGACATCTACGGCCGCCACGAAGTGGAGCTGCTGCAGGTGGTGGAAATCCGCCCCATCGAGGAACGGGTAATTGACCGGATCGATATCTACCTGTCGACAACCTTCTCCTACACCAAGGCGAGCTCGGTGGGACAGGCCTCGCTGAATACGAACATCGGCTACGAAAACGAGAAATCGACCAACAACTTTACCGCGCGCACGGATATCACCCGGACCAACGACGACGACACCTCGAGCACCGACGTCAACTTTACCCGGAACACCTGGACCCGGGACCGCAGCAGCGTGTTTCGCGCCATCTTCGCCAGCTACGAGAGCAACGACGAGCTGGACCTGACCCGGCGACTCAGCGCCGGTGCGGGGCTCGGCCGCTATTTTGTCGACACCCACCGCAACACCCTCAGTGGCACCGCGGGGCTGCAGGTCATCAGCGAGGATAACAAGGGGGATAACGTCGACCAGCAACTGGAGCTGTTTTTCAACACCCACTACGCGGCCTGGAAGTTCACCACACCGGAGATGGATATCGTGCTCGACTTCGACCTGTACCCGAGCGTGACGGAATTCGGCCGGGTGCGCACCAGCAGCAACCTGCGCCTGCGCTGGGAACTGGTCAAGGACCTCTACTGGGACGTCACCGCCTGGGCGAATACCGATAACGACTCCGGTACCGGCAGTTCCTCCGACTACGCCATCACCACCGGCCTGGGCTGGAACAACTGACGGCCCGCGGGCGCCGGAATCAAGCGTCTTCCCGGTAGATGTGGACGTCGCGCTGGGGGAAGGGAATCGATACGCCCTCGCGGTCGAAGCGCATTTTCACCTCGCGGGTGATGTCCCAGTACACATCCCAGTAATGCTCGGTTTTCACCCAGGGACGGACGATGAAATTGACCGAGGAATCGCCCAGCTGGTGCACTTTCACCTTCCATTCCGGCTGCCGCAGCACACTGTCGTGATCCTCGAGGATGGAGACCAGTATTTTCTCCGCCTTCTCGATATCGTCGCCGTAGCTGATCCCGAAAACCATATCCACCCGCCGCAATTTCTGCGAGGTGACGTTCTTGATGACATCGCCCCAGATCTTGCTGTTGGGAACTACCAGTATCTGGTTGTCGATGGTGGCAATGGTCGTGGACACCAGGCTCATCTTCTTCACCAGGCCGGCGACACCCGCCACCTCGACGTAGTCGTCCACATCGAAGGGACGGTAGATCAGGATCATGCCACCCGCGGCAAAATTGCCCAGCGTATCCTGCAGGGCGAAACCGACGATGAAACCGGCGACGCCGAGACCGGCCAGCATCGGGCCCAGGGAAATACCCATCTGCGCCAGCGCGATCAACAGCCCCATCAGGGTGACCAGGCCGCCGGTAATCGACACCAGGGTATTCTTGTGCAGGGTGGACATTTTCACCCCGGGTCGCTCGCAGGCGGCGCGTATGCCGCGCCGGGCTACCCGGCCGAGCATGTAGAACGCCACGACAATCACGAAGAACACCAGCAAATTGAAGAGAAAGTTGGGCACCCGGGTGACCAGGGAATCCCTGACCGTATCCCAGGTTTCCTCCAGCAGGGTGGTAATGGCGCCGCTCTCCAGGGTCGCCAGTGACAGCCCCTGGCCCTGCTGCACCAGTACCGCGCGAAACTCCTGGGTTTGCACGCCCAGCTGTTCGAGCAGGCCGATCATGGTTGTGAGGTGCTGGAGGTCCGTCTTCTGCTGCCGCGAAAGCGTGGCGATAGCGGTCTTCAGGTCGGCATTGTCCTTTTCCAGGGACTGGCGGGCGCGCAGGTCGCGCAAGGCTATCCCGGTGTACTCCATGCGCCCGACCATTGCCTCGGTCTGCATCTGCAGCATGGGCTGGAATCGTTCGACCATTGAATCGGAGGCCAGGGACAGCCCGCGACAGGCCTTGATGATTTCGACCAGCGCGCTGTAATAGCGATAGCGCAGGCCCTGCAGGGCGTGCACCCGCGCCTCGCCCTCGATACGCTCGGCGCCGGAAAGCCCGTCCAGCCGGGCGAAGGCCTGGTCGATAGTGTCCTCCAGGGTACCGATGCGCGACAGCACCCGCTCCCCGGCAATATTCAGGTAACCCTCGAGGAACTGGCGCCCCGCGTCCCGCTGTGGGTCATTTTCCGGCAGGGACAGCACCGCCTGGCCCATGCGGCCGAGTTCCTGCAGGGCGCGAAAAGCGCGATCGTCGCGCCGGTTGACCAGGGAATCCCGGTAGCGTTCCGGCGCCTGCTCGATCTGTTTGTCCAGCGTGCCCAGGGCGTCGATCCGCACTTGCAGGCTGGCGGCCATTTCCTGGACGGTGGGTGGCACCTCCACCGGCGCATCCTCCGCCGCCACGGGCTGCGCCACCAGCAGGCTGAATGCCAGGCAAACCGCGCCCGCCAGCGCCGGGAGCAAGCGCATTGCCGGTGCCGCGATCAACTGTCGCGCCGCGTCCGTACCGCGGCGGCCAGTTCCCGCAACAGCGGAGCCGTGTCGTCCCAGCGGATACACGGGTCGGTGATGCTCTGCCCGTAGGTCAGCGTCTGCCCCGGCACCACGTCCTGGCGCCCCTCCTCCAGGTTGCTCTCCAGCATCACACCGAAAATGCTGCGATTGCCGCGCGCGACCTGGCTGGCGATATCCCGGGTGACATCGATCTGCCGCGCCGGAATCTTGCGCGAGTTGGAGTGGGACGCATCGATCATGATGCGCGCGGGCAGGCCGGCCTTGGCCAGCATGGCACTGGCATCGTCCACGGAGAACATGTCGTAGTTGGGGTGTTTGCCGCCGCGCAGGATGATGTGGCAGTCCTCGTTGCCGGTGGTCTGGAAAATCGCCGAAAGCCCCTGTTTGGTCACCGAGAGAAAATGGTGCGGCCGGGACGCCGACTTGATGGCGTCGATCGCCACCTGGATATCCCCGTCCGTGGCGTTCTTGAAACCGACCGGGCAGGACAGTCCCGAAGCCAGTTCGCGGTGGGTCTGGCTCTCCGTGGTGCGCGCGCCGATGGCGCCCCAGGAGACCAGGTCCGCCAGGTACTGGGGGCTGATCAGGTCGAGGTACTCGGTGCCCGTGGGCAGGCCCAGGTCGGCGAGGTCGGCGAGCAACTGGCGCGCCAGGTGCAGGCCCTTGTTGATCTGGAACGTATTGTTGAGGTCCGGGTCGTTGATCAGGCCTTTCCAGCCTACCGTGGTACGCGGCTTTTCAAAGTAGACCCGCATCACCACCAGCAGGTCGTCGGCCAGTTCCTCCGCGACCTGCTTGAGGCGCGCGGCGTAGTCCAGCGCGGCCTCCGGGTCGTGGATAGAGCAGGGACCTACCACTACCAGCAGGCGATCGTCATCGCCGGCGAGCAGTTCGTGGATTCCGGCGCGGGCCCCGGCTACCGTTTGCGCAGCTTTCTCGTCGACACCGATGTCGGCGATCAGTTGTTCGGGAGACATCAGTTCCCGGGTTTTCTGGATCCGAAGATCGTCTGTATTGGTCGTCATAGTCTTTATTCCAATGGCCCCGCAACGCGACGGAGCGCTACAGCTGTATGCGTGAAAAGCCCTCTACTATACCACCTGCCGGTGAACATACCGTGGCACTCAAGGGGGTATTATTCCCCCGCCCAATGCTGGTCGAGCAGCTGGCCGACGGTATTGGGGACTACCAGGTGCGCCGCGTACCAGGTATGCAGGCAGCGGATTCGACTGAAGTCGGCAATACCGCCGATTCCCTTGCTCGCCAGCACGTCACCGAAACCCAGTTCCCGCAGGCGCTCCCGGGTCGCGTCATCCATATGACTTTCGCGCAACGCAATGTGCCGGCGGTGATCCTCCGCCATGGCGCCGCGCAGCGCCAGATCGGCGTCGATGCGCGCCTGCAGTTCGGCGATCAGTCCGCCGGCCTCCACCACGTCGATGCGGTAGCTGAGCTCCGCGTCCACCAGCCAGAACAGGGTCGGGAAGGGTTTGTCGTCTACCAGCGAGGCAACACGAATGACCATCGGCCGGCCATCCGCGTGGGCGACCGGGACTTCCTCCAGCCCACGGGGCTCCCGGCCCAGTAATTCCCGGACCTGTGCGATTTGCGCTTCGGTCACTGTTGTGTGCATCGCTGCCTCCCTTTAGGCGCGGGATTCTACGCTATTCCTTGACGGTCGGCACGACCAATAACCCTGTGCGTCTAGCGACCGGTATCGGAGTGTTTCCGCCGAGCGCGAAAGGGAATCCGCCTGGTGGAACACGCCAAAAAGCGCACGTCCATGTGCAGGCTCGGGTGGCGACATCCATGTCGCCACACGGTTCCACCAGGCGGATTCCCTTTCACACTCTACCCACAGCGCGAGTTCGGCACTGGGCAGCACTAGCCATTCAAACCGTATAGAAATTGACAAGCACCGGGGCTCGGCCCACAATCGCGCCCCGTACCAGGTGCCACCGCGCTGAAAAGCGCGTGGGTTAAATGGGAAGTGTGGTGAGATGCCACCGCTGCCCCCGCAACGGTATGCAGTCCAAGGAGACTGTGAGTCCGACACCTGCCCGGTACGAAGCAGTGCGCTTGCAGGCGAGTGCCCAAGCGAGGTCGTGCGGACCGTAACTGCCCGCAGGAACCGTGTGGCGACAGGGATGTCGCCACCCGAGCCTGCACATGGATGTGCGCTTTTTGGCGTGTTCCTGCGGGCAGTTACGGTTCGCGCGACCGGGAATGAACCACCCTGAATCCCACTGCAAAACGATGACACCGATGGAGCGGAGGGCTTCATTCAAGGTCACTCGATGCCCGCATCGCGTCTCCTGATCCCCTCCCTCAATCGCCTCCACACGGCATTGAGGAATCACATGAAAATCAAACCTGTACTCCCGCTGGTCGCGACCTGCGCACTCGGCACCCACGCACTGGCCGAAAACCCGCGACTGGAAGAAATCGTCGTCACTTCGTCGCGGACCCCGATGACCCTGCGCCAGCTCGGCACCTCGGTTTCCGTGATCACGGAAAATGACATCCGCGCCAACGGCAGCTTCGCCCTGCAGGATATCCTGCGCACCCAGCCCGGCATCGCCGTCACCAATACCGGCGGCGCCGGCAAGGTTTCCACCCTGCGCATTCGCGGCGAGGAAGGTTACCGTACGAAGGTATTCCTGGACGGCATCGATATTTCGGATACCAGTTCGCCGCAGTTTTCCCCACGCATCGAGCAGCTGCAGAGCGCCGGCATCCAGCGGGTGGAAATCCTGCGCGGCCCGCAGGGCATGATGTACGGCGCCGACGCCGGCGGGGTGGTGAATATCACCAGCTGGGCGCCGGAAAAAGGCTTTTCCGGCGACGCCAGTGTCGAGGGCGGCCGCTACGGCACCGGCCAGCTGGCCGCCAACCTCGGCCTCGGCGGCGAGCGCCTGAACGGCAGCCTGTCGCTGGCGGATTACCAGACCGACGGGTTCAACTCCCGCAGTATCGACAGCGAACTGCGCGACGACGATGGCTACGAGAACACCACGGTGCACGGCAAGGTCAATTTCCAGGCTACCGAAGCCCTCGGTTTCAGCCTGGCCGGCAACAGTATCGATGGTGAAAGCGACTACGACGGCTGCTACGCGGCCGACTTCTCCACCACCCACCGCTGCCGCGATGACTACCAGCAGGAATCCTGGCGTGGCAGCGCCAACTGGCAGGGCGCACGCTTCGGCCACGAGCTGGCCTACAGCCGCAGCGAGATGGAGCGGGTGAATTTCTCTGACGGAATCGAGAGTTTCGCCAACCGGGGCGAAATGGAGAAATGGACCTACCTCGGCAACTTTGCCGGCAGCGAACAGCTCAGGCTCGTCTACGGTGTCGACCTGGAAACCGATAACCTGAAGGACGCCGGCGTCAGCGAATCGCGCGACGACCTCGGCTATTTCCTCGAGTACCAGGGCAACTGGCGGCAGAACCTCTATCTCACCGCCGGCGCCCGCTATGACGACAACGACGACTTCGGCAGCTACACCTCCTGGCGGCTGAGCGGTGCCTGGGTGGTGCCGACGAGCAGCGGCGAAGTAAAGTTCCGCGGCACTTACGGTACCGGTTTCCGCGCCCCCAGCCTGTATGAAATCGCCTACAACGAAGGTCCCTGGGCCTATGCTCCCGCCAGCGATACCACACTGGACGCAGAGGAAAGCGAGGGCTACGACCTCGCGGTATCCTGGTTCGGCAACAACGGCCTGTACCTGGAGGCGGTGTACTTCGACCAGGCCGTGGACAACCAAATCCGCTACGACCTCATCAATTACTCCGGTTACCTGCAGGACAAGGGCGAGACGACCTCCAGCGGCGTGGAACTGATCGCGCAGTGGCCGCTGCTGGAGAATCTTTCCCTCAGCGGCAACTACACCTGGAACGATACCGAGACCACCAACGGCGAACAGCGCGCCTACCGCCCGGAACAGCTGGCCAATATCGGCCTGACCTGGCTGTTGCTGGACCAGCGCCTGAGCCTCGCCGTGCACGCCCGCAGCTCGGGCGACGCGGTGGACACCGTGGGCCAGTCGATGGACGATTACACCGTGGTGGACGCGCGCGTCAGCTTCGCCCTGCTCGAAGGGCTGGACCTCTACGGCCGCGTGGAAAACCTCTTCGACGAGGAGTACGAGGAGGTTCCCACCTACTTCGCCAGCGGCACCGCGGCCTATGCCGGCGTCCGCTACAGCTTCTGACACGCAGGTAACAGCAATGAGCGACGATCGCAAGAACGCCAGACACAAGGCCTCGATGGAAAAGCAGAAGGCGAAAGTGGACGCGCGTATCGAGGAGGCCAGTGAAGAGCGGGGCATCGCCCTGCTCATCACCGGCAACGGCAAAGGCAAGTCCAGCTCCGGCTTCGGCATGGTGATGCGCGCCCTGGGCTACGGCCAGAAAGTCGGCGTGGTGCAGTTCATCAAGGGGCAGCAGCTGTCCGGCGAGGAGATCTACCTGCGCGACCACTGCCCGCAGGTGGAATTCCACCAGATGGGCACCGGCTTCACCTGGAACACCCAGGACCGCGAGGGCGACATCGCCGCGGCGCAGCGCACCTGGGCGCTGGCCAAACCGATGCTGGAAAACCCCGAGTTCGACCTGGTCCTGCTGGACGAACTGACCTACATGCTGGCCTACAAGTACCTGCCGGAGGAGGAGGTCATCGCCGCCATCCGTAACCGCCCGGTCGAGCAGAGCGTCGTGGTGACCGGACGCGGCGGCGGCAGCGCCCTGCAGGACGTGATGGACACGGTTTCCGAGGTCAAGGACGTGAAACACGCCTTCCGTGCGGGCATCAAGGCGCGCAAGGGTGTGGACTTCTGAACGCCCCCTTTGCCCTGATGGTGCAGGGCACTACCTCGGACGCCGGCAAGAGCATCCTGGTCACCGGCCTGTGCCGGGTACTGGCGCGCCGCGGCATTGCCGTAGCGCCCTTCAAACCCCAGAACATGTCGCTGAACAGCGCGGTCACCGCCGACGGCGGTGAGATCGGCCGCGCCCAGGCACTGCAGGCGCAGGCCGCTGGTATCGCTCCGCACGTGGACATGAACCCGGTCCTGCTGAAACCCAGCAGCGACTGCCAGGCCCAGGTGATTCTCTGCGGCAAGGCCGTCGAGGACCTCGACGCGCGGGAATACCACGACTACAAGCGCGTGGCCATGGACACGGTGATGGGTGCCTGGCAGCGCCTCGGCGAGCGCTACCAGGCGCGCGTCGTGGAAGGCGCCGGCAGCCCGGCGGAAATCAACCTGCGGGCGGGCGACATCGCCAACATGGGTTTCGCCGAGGCCGCGGACATCCCGGTCATCCTGGTGGCTGACATCGACCGGGGCGGCGTCTTCGCCCATCTCGTGGGCACCCTGGAACTGCTCTCTCCAGGCGAGCAGGCCCGCATCCGGGGCTTTGTCATCAACCGTTTCCGCGGCGACCTCGCACTGTTGCAATCCGGGCTCGACTGGCTGGAGGCGCGCACCGGCAAACCGGTGCTCGGCGTACTGCCCTACCTGCACAACCTGCGGCTGGACGCGGAGGACGCCATCCAGACCGGACAGGCCGGCAGCGGCGAGCGCCTGCGCGTGGTCGTGCCGGTCCTGCCGCGCATTTCCAATCACACGGATTTCGACGCCCTGCGCCTGAACGAGCAGGTGGACCTGCAATATGTCGGCGCCGGCGCCGCGCCGCCGGGCGCCGACCTCGTCATCCTGCCCGGCAGCAAGAATGTACGCGAGGACCTCGACTGGCTGCGCCATAACGGCTGGGAGGGTTACCTGCAGCGCCACCTGCGCTACGGCGGCAAGCTGCTCGGCATCTGCGGCGGCCTGCAGATGCTCGGACACAGTATCGCCGATCCGGATGGCATCGAGAGCGCGGCCGGCACCAGTCCCGGCCTGGGGCTGCTGGACATCGACACCACCCTGCTCCCCGGCAAGACCCTGCGCCAGGTACAGGGACGAATTGCCGGCCTCGACTGCGCGGTTGCCGGCTACGAGATTCACTGCGGCGAAAGTACGCGCACGGCGGGCACAGCCCCCTTCGCCCTGCTGGATTCCGGAATTGAGGACGGCGCCGTTTCCGGCGACGGCCAGGTCGCCGGCACCTACCTGCACGGGGTGTTCGACCACCCGGAGGCCTGCGCCGCCCTGCTGCGCTGGGCCGGGCTGGAAAACGCCCGCGGCGAAAATCTCGCCGAACTGCGCGAGCGCGAAATCGAACGCCTGGCGGACTGCCTGGAGAGCCACCTCCAGCTCGACCGGCTGTTCCCGCAGTGGCCCGCATGCAGCTGAACAGCAGCCGCAGCGCCCGCGCCCGCAGCCTGTTGCTGGTGCAACTGGTAATGCTGCCGCTCGCACTGCTGGCGGCGCTGTCCCTCGGCAGTGTCAGCCTGGGGCTGGAACAGAGCCTCGCCGCCCTGTTCAATCCCGAACAGGGCGGGCAGGCCACAGCCATCGTGCAGCAGATTCGCCTGCCGCGGGCGCTGATGGCAGCGCTGGTGGGCGCCATGCTGGGCATCAGCGGCGCCGCCATGCAGGGCATCTTCCGCAATCCGCTGGCGGATCCCTCGCTGATCGGCGTGACTGCCGGTGCGACCCTCGGCGCCAGCCTGGTCATCGCCCTCGCCGGCCACTGGACCGAGGGCATCGGCGGGCTCAGCCTGGTTTCCGTGGGCGCCTTCAGCGGCGGCATCGTCGCCGTGCTGGTGGTCTACCGGCTGGCGCGGGTGGACACCGGCACCTCGGTCGCCACCATGTTGCTGGCGGGCATTGCCATCACCGCCCTGGCCGGCGCCTGCGGCAACATTCTCGAGCTGTTCTCCAGCAATGAAACCCTGCGCCGGATCAGCCTCTGGCGCATGGGCGGCCTGGACGGCGCGGACTACCCGCGCACCGCCGTGGCACTGGTTGCGACGCTGGCCTGCTGTGTCGCGCTGCCGCGCTTCGCCACCGCACTCAACGCCCTGCTGCTGGGGGAATCCGAGGCGCGCTACCTGGGGGTCGATGTGGAGCGCACCAAGAGCCTGATTATCCTGCTGGTGGCGCTGGCGGTCGGCTGTTCCGTGGCACTGGCGGGCACCATCGCCTTCGTCGGCCTGGTGGTGCCGCACATGGTGCGGCTGCTGATCGGCCCCAATCACCGGTACCTGCTGCCCGCCTCGGCCCTCGCCGGGGCCATCCTGCTGCTGGTCGCCGATACCCTGGCACGTACGGTCATCGCACCCACCGAACTGCCGGTCGGGGTGGTCACCGCGCTGGTCGGGGTGCCTTTTTTCGTCTCCCTGCTGCGGCGCCGCCGCGACTACGGGATGGGCTGATGACGGCCCTGCTCGACGTCCAGCACCTGAGTGCCGCGCCCTATGGCGCGCCGCTGCTGCGAGACATTCACTTCCAGCTCGCGGCCGGGGAGACCCTCGGCCTGGTGGGGCCCAACGGCGCGGGCAAAAGCAGCCTGTTGCACTGCGTGGCAGGCAGCCTCCCGGGCAACGGCGGCACAGTCACACTGGCCGGCAGGGAACTGGCGGACTGGCCCCGGCTGCAGCGCGCCCGCGCCCTCGCGGTACAGACCCAGCACGCAGCGCTGAATTTTCCCTTCAGCGTGGAGGAAGTGATCCTGCTGGGACGCATCCCCCACGCCTCCGGCCGGGCCGCGGACCGGGCGGTCCTCGAGGAAGTGCTGGCGGCGACCGATACCGCGGCGCTGCGCCAGCGGCCTTACACCCAGTTGTCCGGCGGCGAAAAGCAGCGGGTGCAACTGGCCCGCGCCGCAGCCCAGTTGTGGCGGCCCGAGGACTCGGCGGCCCGCCTGCTGCTACTCGACGAACCCAGCGCGGCGCTGGACCCCTCCCACCAGCGCATGGTCATGGAGGTGGTTGCGGGCATGGCCGCCAGCGGCTGCGCGGTGATTATCGCCAGTCACGATTTCAACCTGCTGTCCGCCAATGTCGACCGCCTGCTGGTCATGCGCGATGGCAGCCAGTATGCCTGCGGCAGTCCCGCCGAGGTCCTGACCGGCCCGGTATTCGACGCGGTGTTTGCAGTTCCGGTGGAGGTCATTCCCCACCCGGTATCCGGTCGCCCGGTGGTCATCCAGCGCTGATGCTCGCCCGCCTCGCCAGACTGTGTGCGGCGCTTGCCGCCCTGCTCCCGGCCCTCGCCGGCGCCCAGGTCGCCGCGGTGGATTCCCTGGGCCGCGAGGTGCGCCTCGAACAACCCGCCCGCCGCATTGTCGCCCTGGCGCCGCACATCGTGGAAAACGTCTTCAGCGCCGGCGCCGGCGACCGCCTGGTCGCTGCGGTCAGCTACAGCAACTACCCCCCGGAAGCCCGCGAGCTGCCCGAGGTCGGCAGCGCGTTTGCCTGGAGTCTCGAGGAGGTGGCCGCGCTGTCTCCGGACCTGGTGATCCTGTGGGGTTCAGGCAACGGCGTGAACGGCCTGGCCAAGCTGCAGCGGCTGGGCTTCCCGGTCTACGTCAGCGAACCGCGTAATTTCAGCGGGATTGCCAACAGTATTCGCGACATCGGCAGGCTGGCCGGCAGTGCGGCGCAGGCAGACGCTGCGGCCGCCGCCTTTGAACAGCAGATCGCAGACCTGCGCCGGCAATACGCGTCGGGAACAGCCCTGCGCGCGTTTTACCAGATCTGGAACGATCCCCTGCAGACCATCAACGGCGAGCACCTGATCAGCCAGGTGATCGCCCTGTGCGGCGGTGAAAACGTGTTCGCCGCACTGCCCACACTGGCGCCGCGGATCAACCTCGAAGCCGTGCTCGGCGCCGATCCCGACGTCATTATCGCCAGCGGCATGGACCGCTCCCGGCCGGAATGGCTGGATGACTGGCGGCGTTTTCCCGACCTGCGCGCCGTGCGCCACAACGCGCTGGTGCACATCAACCCGGACCTGATCCAGCGACCGACCACCCGGGTCGCGCAGGGCGCCGCGGACATGTGCCAGCGGATGCAGGCCGTGCGTGAAGCCGCACCAGCGGGATCCCAGTGAGATTCAATTGGCGTCATTCCTGCTGTGGCTGCAGAACCTGCAGGTACGGCACCCATGCCCAGCACAGATCCGTCCGGCCAAGCCCCTCAGCCTGGTAAAACAGCGGCAGACCTAGCGCTTGACGCTGAGCAGTGCGCCCATGCCTTCGGGCAGCGCGGCGCCAGCCGCCACTTCGTCGGCCAGCAGTTGCAGGGGAGCCCCCATCCGCGGCGTCACTTCCTCCGGTCGCAGGGGCGCGTGGCATTCGCTGCAGGACAGGACCGGGTGCATCTTGTGGCCGCATTTCTGGTGGATGTATTCGAGCGGTGCGCCCTCCCCTTCGTCCATCCATTCGTCGCCCCAGCGGCCCATCGCCAGCAACACCGGGTACAGGCCCAGGCCCTTGCGGGTAAGGCGGTATTCGTAGCGCACCGGCCGGTCGCTGTAGGGCACCTTCACCAACACGCCCGCTTCCACCAGCTTGCCCAGGCGCTCGGAAAGACGGTGACGGGTAATGTCGAGATTGGCCTGGAACTGGTCGAAGCGGCGGGTGCCGAGGAAGGCGTCGCGGATGATCAGCATGGTCCAGCGTTCGCCGACCACGGACAGTGTGCGCGCCACCGAACACATTTGCTTGTCGATATCTTCCCAGCGCATGGTGTGAGTCTCCCGTGACGACAATCTGGAAAGGCACTCTACCACAGGGATTCCACGCTGGAACCCGGATTGCAAAAGGCGGGATAAAATACCCGGCGCGTTCTGCAGGGGGTCAGCCCGCGCCGGGAAATGGACCTTGGGGTGTGATTTATTCCGCTTCGGAGGAAGGCGGAGGCGGGCCCTTGCGCTCACCACGTTCAGGGCGCTTCGCGGCCATTGCATCGAGCTCGGCTTGCTGCTCGGGGGTTAGTACCGCGTAGACACCGGCGTTGGTTTCAGCCATGCGGTAGGCTACCCGCGCACTGATCTCACCCAGTTCCGTGCTGAGTTTGCGGGCCTCGTCCGCGTTAAAGGCCGTGCGCATGTCGCGCAGCGATTTGTCGATTTCGCGCATCCGCTCGAAGTCCGCCTTGCCGCTATCCCGCGAGGCGGAAACCAGGGTCCTGATCTCCCCGCGCTGGGTATCGCTCAGTTCCAGCTTGTCGGCGAGATGCATCAGCATCCGCCCGTCGCCGAATCCGGGGCCCATACCCGGGTGCGGGCCACCTGACCAGGCGACTGCAGAAACCAGCATCGTTGCGGCAAGCAGCGTGCCGGGTAGAATTTTTGACAGACTGGTTCTCATCACTATTTCTCCTGTAGCCAAATCGAAAGCCGGGGCAATGCCATCCGGTTACCAGCCAATGTAGTCGCAGGCCGCGTAAAGCTCTCCCCCATACCGGTAAAGATTTGTTAATTGCTGGTGACAAAGCACAAAGGCTTGCACAGACTATGGCCATGCAAGAACAGGTACTCATAATCGACGACGACCGCGAACTCTGCGCCCTGCTGCAGGAGTACCTGCTGTCACAGGGCCTGGCCTGCAACGCCATCCACGATGGCGCAGAGGCGGTGCGGCATTTGCGCAACCAGCACTACGATGTGCTGGTACTGGACATCATGCTCCCGGGCATGCAGGGCCTGGACGTGCTGCGCAAGTTGCGCGAGTTCGACAACACCCCGGTGCTGATGCTGACCGCCCGCGGCGAGGACACCGACCGCATTGTCGGCCTGGAGATGGGCGCCGACGATTACCTGCCAAAACCCTGCAATCCGCGGGAACTCGCCGCCCGCCTGCGGGCCATACTGCGCCGCGCCGGAAGCCCGCAAGCAGCGGACAGCGCCGACGATATCGAGGCCGGGGAGACCCACCTGCACCTGCCCAGTCGCACCGCCCACCATGCCGGCCAGGCCCTGCCGCTGACCAGCGCGGAGTTCAACCTCCTGTGGGTGCTGCTGCGGCACGCCGGTCAGGTGGTCGACAAGGACACCCTGAGCAGGGAGGGGCTGGGACGCCCCCTCGCCGCCTTCGACCGCAGCGTCGATGTACACGTCAGCAAGATTCGCCGCAAGCTGGCGGATGCGGGAGGCGACAACCTGATACTCAGTGTGCGCGGCGCCGGCTACCAGTTCGCCCTGGAGAACGAAGATCCCCGGCATGCGCACTAGCCTGTTCATCAAGATTTTTGTCGGCTTCTGGCTGGTATCGATAGCAGTGCTGGGCAGTTGGATGCTGGCGAACCAGTACTTCGACGACCTGCCCTTCCTCGACCAGGAGCGGCACCAGCACGACGGTCCGCCGCGGCGCTCCATCCTGCGCCTGATCTACAGCCTGCAGAACGCCCCGCTGGGCGCCCTGCCGGTGATTATCGAGAGCACCAGCCAGGAGCATCACCTGCGCATGTGGCTGCTGCGCCGCGACGGCAGCGATATTCGCAACCTGGAGGTACCCCCGCCGGTCCAGGCACTGGCCGGGCGGCTGGACCGGGGTAACCGCAAGGCCTTCGAACGCACGAAGGAGGCGGACCTGCTCGGCCACCTGGTGTATCGCGAGGACGGCATCCTGCGGCTGGTAATCGCCCTGCCGCCGCCGCGCTACCCGCTGCTGGGAATCCTGGGCGCCAAGCCCGGCCTGCGCCTGCTGCTGGCAGTCCTGATCAGCGGTCTGGTCTGCTATGGCCTTTCGCGGCTGGTCACCAGCCGCTTGCGCGAGATGGGGCGCGCGTCGCGGCGGCTCGCCGACGGCGACCTGGAAACCCGCATCCGGGTGTCCGCCCAGGGCGGCGACGAAACCGACGCCCTGGCCCGCGACTTCAACGCCATGGCAGCGCAGCTGCAGGCCCGCATGCAGGCCCAGAGGCGCCTGCTCAGCGATGTCTCCCACGAGCTGCGCTCGCCGCTGGCGCGCCTGCGGGTGGCCCTGGCGCTGGCCCTGGATGCTCCGGACAAGCGCCAGGACTACCTCGAGCGGATGGAGCGCGATACCGAACGGCTGGAGGAGCTGATCGGTCAGCTGTTGTCCTCCCAGCAGGACAACATCATCCTCGACAACCACATCGACATCGTCCCCCTGCTACAGCAACTGTGCGATGACGCCAGCTTCGAGGGTGGCAGCGCGGGCAAGGCGGTGGTGCTGCACAGCGAACTGGAGGAGGCGCTGGTCGCCAGCCACAGCGACCTGTTACAGAAATGCTTCGACAACATGATTCGCAATGCCCTGCGGCACACCGCAGCGAATACCACGGTGAGGGTCTCGCTGGCGCGCGACGGCGCACTGTACCGGATCATCGTGGAGGATCGCGGGCCGGGCGTGCCGGAGGAGGAACTGTCGCGTATCTTCGACGAATTCTACCGGGTGGACACTGCCCGCACCCGGGAAGGCGGCGGTTACGGCCTCGGCCTGACCATCGCCCGGCGCGCGATAATGCAACACGGCGGCGAATTGCGGGCCGAGAACACCGGCAGTGGACTGCGCCTGATCGTCATATTGCCCGCGGAAGATTGACCCTGCCGCAACCCGGTCCCCAATTGCGGCTACACTGCAGGTAGTCCCGGAGGTTCCCAAGCATGCCACAGACCTATCTTCTGCCGCCGCGCAACAATGACGCGAGCGGCGCAGACCGCGCCGCGGGTTTCGAATTCGAGTTCGGCAACCTGCCGATTACAGCCACCGCCGAGGCGCTGCAGGAGGCCCTCGGCGGCACCCTCGAAAAGCTCAGCCCCTTCGAGGCGATTCTCCACGACTCCGATATCGGCCGCCTTAAAATCGAGCGCGACGCGGACCTGCTGAAGTCCCGGCGCTATCGCGGCTGGCTGGAGCAACTCGGCGTGGAGTTTTCCCCCGGTTCCATCGCCCATGAAATCGAATCCAATATCGATAACGCCAGCCGCGGCCTGATTCCCTGTGAGGTGGTGACCCAGCCGATCCCCTTCCGCCAGCTGTCACTGCTCGATGACCTGGTGAGCACCCTCGCGGGCATGGGCGCGGAGGGTACCGGCGAGTCCCTGACCTACGCCTTCGGCCTGCACATCAACCCCTCGCTGGCCGATCAGGGCAGCGACAGCATCCTGCGCTCACTGCAGTCCTTCCTGCTGCTCCACGACTGGTTCGTGGATGCCGGCGAAATCGATCGCACCCGGCGCTACCTGACGCCGTATATCGACCGTTTTCCCCAGGATTACATGGAACTGGTATTGCGGCCCGGCTATCGACCGGACTTACCTGCGCTGATCGACGACTACCTGGAGCACAACCCGACCCGCAACCGCGCCCTGGACATGTTGCCCATTTTCCACTTCCTCGACGCACCGCGGGTGGAAGCGGCGCTGCCAAAGGATGAACGCCGGCTGGTCAAGGGCCGCCCGGCGTTCCACTACCGGCTGCCCGACTGTCGCATCAATGAACCCGGCTGGCATGTCAGCAGTGCCTGGAACAGCTGGGTCTACATAGAACGGATCGCCGAGGACGAGGACCTGCTCAGCGCCCTGATCGCCGCGTGGCAGGATCACTACCAGGAATTCCGGCTGGCGCAGGCGAGCCGCTGGGTGCGGCGACTGACCTCGCTGCTGGCGGAAAGGTACCTGGCCTCCTGACGCCCATGCGCAGCGCGCAACGACCCGTCATCGGCGTCACCGGGCCGGATCGCGGCGGCTTTGCGGCCTGGATCATGACCGCACTTGCCATCTGGCGCGCCGGTGGCTGGCCGCGACGGATCAGGCCCTGTGCGAGGGTCGATACCGGGCAACTCGCGGCCCTGGTAATCGGCGGCGGTTCCGACATCGACCCCCTGCACTACGGCGAGCTACCGCAGGCTGCAGCAGAGACCGCCGCTGCGAGTTCGCTGCGCGACTGGCTGGTCGCACTGCCGCTGGCGCTGCTGCGCATCCTGTTCGCCCGCCACTCCGGGGAAAAATACGACCCCGGGCGGGACGCCATGGAACGGGCCCTCGTCCACCACGCGCTGGCAGGCAACAAACCGCTGCTGGGCATCTGCCGCGGGGCGCAACTGATCAACGTCACCCTGGGCGGCACCCTGCACCAGCGCATCGATCACTTCTACGTGGAGGGCACCCGCAACCTGCGCAGCGTGCTGCCGCGCAAGCGGGTGCGCATAGAGGCCGGTTCACGCCTCGCGCAAATCCTGGAGAGCGGGGAATGCCAGGTAAACGCCCTGCACGCGCAGTGCGTGAAAGAACCGGGGAAAGGACTCAGGGTAAGCGCCTGTGAACCCAATGGGGTGACCCAGGCCATTGAACATGAGGGCAACGGTTTCGTGATCGGGGTGCAATGGCACCCGGAATACCTGCCGCAATCCCGGCGCCAGCAGCGCCTGTTCCGGGCCCTGCTGGCGGCGACCCGCGACACCGGGTAGCAGGTCAGCGCAGGGGGCCGATACCGACTGCCTCGCGCACCTTTTGCATCAGCGGCGCGCTGTACTCACGGGCGCGCTCTGCGCCCTGCAGCAGGACCGATTCGACGTGGGCGGGGTCCGCCAGCAGCGCCTCGTAGCGCTCCCGGGCCTCGGCCAGCTCGCTGTTGACCAGTTCGAACAGCTGCTTCTTGGCCTCGCCCCAGGCGATGCCGTTCTCGAACTCCCGGCGCATGCGCGCGGTTTCGGCATCGTCGGCGAAGGCCGCCCAGACCTGGAACACGGTGGAGTCATCGGGGTCCTTCGGTTCGCCGGGTTCCAGCAGGTTGGTCTTGATCTTGTTGATCGCCTTTTTCAGCTGCTTCTCCGGGAGAAACAGCGGTATGGTGTTGTTATAGCTCTTGGACATCTTGCGTCCGTCGGTGCCCTGCAGCAGGGCGACCTGGTCCTCGATTACCGCCTCGGGAAGGACAAAGGTCTCCCCGTAGAGGTGATTGAAACGCGCGGCGATATCGCGGGCCATTTCAATGTGCTGGATCTGGTCGCGACCCACCGGTACCTTGTGGGCGTTGAACATCAGGATGTCCGCGGCCATCAGCACCGGGTAGCTGAACAGGCCCATGGTTACCGCGAAGTCCGGGTCTTCGCCGGCCTCTTCGTTGGCCTGGACCGCGGCCTTGTAGGCGTGGGCGCGGTTCATCAGGCCCTTGGCGGCGACACAGGTGAGCACCCAGGTCAACTGGGTGATCTCCGGGACGTCGGACTGGCGATAGAAAACCACCCTGTCGGTATCCAGGCCGAGGGCCAGCCAGGTAGCAGCGATCTCCAGCGTGGACTGCCGGACCTTTTCCGGCTCCTGGCACTTGATCAGCGCATGGTAGTCGGCGAGGAAATAGAACGAGTCCACCGACTCGTCGCGGGAGGCCGTCACCGCCGGACGCAGGGCGCCCACGTAGTTGCCCAGGTGGGGAGTTCCCGTGGTGGTGATTCCGGTTAGAACGCGTTGCTTGGCCATGCTGAATCCGGTCTGCGAAAAGGCGCCTATGATACCGGGCTTGGCAATGGGGGGCTATCCTGCGCCGTGCATCACCGCCTCGAACAGTCGCGCGTAGCGCGGTTGCAGGCTGTCCCGGGTGCAGGCCGAGATATCCGGCGCCAGCGCCTTGCGCTGCGCCAGTGCCCGCAGGTGATCGGCCGCGGCGGTGGCTTCCGCCCGGATATCATCCGGATGACTGGCGTAACGGCAGGATTGCGGAAAATACTCCCGGTAGGCCAGGCGATCAGGCAACACGGGTTCGCAGCCGCGCAGCACCGCTTCCATCACCGCCAGCCCCTGGAATTCCTGCATGGCGGTGGAGAGGACGGCGTCCGCACCGCGCTGCCAGGCGTGGTATTCACTGACACTTTCCACGAAGCCGAATTGCGTTAGGCGATGGGCAAAATCCTCGCGAATCTGTCGGAATACCGGCGGCGAGGCCCGGAATTGCTCGCCGGTAACGGCGATGCGAAAGTTCACGTCCCCGGCATCCAGTTCCCACAGCAGCGCGTGCAGGCGATCGCCGCCCTTGTCGTATTCGAAGCGTGCACTCCAGAGGATGCGCAGTTCCTCCCCCTGGCGGGTGGGCCAGGGATCCCCTGGCTCCGCCTCCACAGACTGGATCGGGACCGCCAGGACGCTGGATTTCTTGCGCAGCGATTCGACCACGTTGCCGGGAACATAGTCCGGCAGCTTGCGCAGCAGGCCGTCCAGGCCGATGAGAAAACTGTCGCGATTGAACGCGGAATTGAACAGCAGCCGGTCCGCTGCCAGCGCGCTGTAAAGGCTGACCATCTGCGCTTCCAGCAGGCTGCCCTGCTGCTGTGAGGACGGAAAGCCGAACTGGTTCTCGTGGAAGTACAGTACGCTCGGCACACTGGCGAGGGCGGGAACCAGCCCCCGCAGCGTAGCCAGGTCGGTCATGGAGGTGGCGACCAGCAGGTCGTAACCGGCTTCCAGCTGTGCGCGCTGGTCGATGCTCCAGTGCAGCGGATTGCCGCGCACCCGCCAGCTGAAATAGCGCGGTGGCAGTTCCATGACCTGCCACTGCCAGTCGGGGAACATGCCCTGCAGCGCGTCGCGCCAGTAGCGATGGCTCTGCGCGGCGTAGGCGGAAAGCAGCAGGACCCGCACGCAGGTATCAGCCGGCGTCGAGTTCGCCCGCAAAGTTGTAGAACCGGCGCAGCACCCGCGACAGGTTGTAGCCATCCGCCGCCCCGGCCAGTTCCCGGATCGAGTGCATGGCGAAGGTCGGTACACCGATATCCAGGGTGCGCACACCCACGCCACCGGCGGTAATCGGCCCGATCGTGCTGCCGCAGGCCATGTCCGCGCGCACCACGAAGGACTGCACCGGCACGTCCTCCTGGGCCGCGAGCAGGCGGAACAGGCCGGCAGTCTCGCTGTTGGTGGCGTAGCGCTGGCTGGCGTTGATCTTGATGACCGGCCCGCGGTTGAGCACCGGGCCGTGATTCTCATCGTGGCGATCAGCGTAATTGGGATGGATACCGTGGGCGTTGTCCGCCGAGATCATCATCGAGCGGTCCGCCAGTGTGGCGTAGGCCTCGCGACTTCCCGCCATGCGTTCCAGCACGGTAGCCAGGAAGGGCCCCTGGGCACCGCTGGCGGAGAGGCTGCCGACCTCCTCGTGGTCGTTGCAGACCAGCAGGCTGGTCGATTCGCCGTCCCATTGCAACAGTGCCTGCAGGCCGGTAAAGCAACTGAGCAGGTTGTCGAGGCGCGCCGAAGCGATGAAATCGCCGCGCAAACCCACCAGCGCCGCGGGCTGGCTGTCGTAGAAGCTCAGCTCGAAATCGAGTACCTCCTCGACCCCGCACGCCGGGTGCTCCGCCAGCAGCCTCTCGCGCAATAGGCCGCGGAAGTCGGCCTTCTCATCGTCCGCAAGCTGGCAGAGAATCGGCGGGATATCGGTCTGGGGATTGACCGTCCGGCTGCTGTTGGCCTCGCGGTCGAGGTGAATGGCGAGGCTGGGAATGATCGCCACCGGGTCGCGAAAGTCGACCAGGGCGCTGCGCAGTTTTCCCGCCGTATCGCGGTAGCTGACGCGGCCCGCCAGCGACAGGTCGCGGTCGAACCAGGGGTTGAGGAGCGCGCCGCCATAGACCTGGACGCCAACCTGGAAGTAACCCTGCTGCACACGCTCCGGATTCGGCTTGGCCATCAGGCAGGGACTGTCCGTATGGGCGCCGACCATGCGCACGCCCCGGGCCGGGCCGGCCTGCCTGCCGATTCCGAAAGCGATAATGGAACTGCCGTTACGGGTAACGAAATAGCGGCCACCGGGCTGCAAATCCCAGCTCTCGTTCTCCGCCAGGGGACTGAACCCGGACTCCAGCAGCAGTTGCGCCATGACACTGACCGCGTGGAACGGCGTCGTCGCCCGGGCCAGGAATTGACAGAGGTCGCGGTTGAATTGCACCTGATCGGACATGGTTTGCTCCCCCGCTCAGACCAGCCACATGGCGTAGAGCACGCCCGCCAGTACGATGCGGTAATAGACAAAGGGCATCATACCCACGCGATCCAGCAGGCGTAGGAAAACAGTGATGCAGGAAAAGGCAGTGATCCCGGAGACCAGGGCAGCAAGCCCCAGCAGCGTCCAGTCCACCGGCTGGCCACTCTCGGCCAGTTCCATGGCCTTCAGCAAACCGGCGCCGGCGATCACCGGGATCGACAGCAAAAACGAGAATCGCGCCGCGTCCTGGCGACTGAGATTCAGGAACAGCCCCGCGGTAATCGTCACCCCGGAGCGGGAAACACCGGGCACCAATGCCAGCGCCTGGGCCGCGCCGATCAGCAGCGCCTGGCGCCAGCCGATCGCCGCGTCACCGGGCACCCGGATAGCATAGCGATCCGCCATGCCCAGCAGCAGACCGAACACCAGCGTGGTTGTCGCGATGACCGGCAGGTTGCGGGCGTGACCCTCGATGGCGTCACCCAGGAACAGTCCAACGGCGATCGCAGGGATGGTGGCGACCGCCAGTTTCCAGACCAGAATACTGTCCTCGCAGGAGCCCCGGCCAGCCAGACTACCCAGCCACGCGCAGGCCATTTTCCAGAGATCCCGACTGTAATAGATGACCACCGCGCTCAGGGTGCCGACATGCACGGCGACATCGAAGGCCAGTCCCTGGTCGTCCCATCCCAGGACCAACGAGGGTATCACCAGGTGCGCCGAACTGGAGATCGGCAGGAATTCAGTCAGTCCCTGCAATACCGCCAGCACAAATGCCTGCATCAAATCCATTATTTGCGTTTTCCCTGTTCGGATATTTTTTTCCAGCTGATCTCGTCCCGCACGTAGACCGGCTGTACTTGCATAGCATTTTGCAGGCCACCTGTTGCGGCGATAGCCAGGGCAAGCGGCAGGAGGTCACCCGAATGAGGCAACACGCTCTCCTCCACCTGGGCGATCCGCTGGCGGAAATCCGGGGAAAACGCCTCAAGGAAACGTGCGCCGCTGCCAATGACCGTGACTGGCCCTGCGGACGCATCCGGCTGAAAATACTGCGGCGCGCATGCCTGGGCCGGCACGACTTCCTGCGGCAGACCACCCTCGATACGGTAGACCGCACCGTATATTTCATTGATACGCGCGTCGATCAGGCTGGCGACCAGTTGCCCTTCCTCGACCAGCCCTTCCCGCAATGCGCTTTGCACCTGGCAGGCCAGGGTGGAGACGGGAATCGCCGGCAGCGCGGCGGCGAAACACAAGCCCTGGACAGCACTGGCGGCGACCCGCAAGCCGGTAAAGGAACCCGGACCGGCGCCATAGGCTATGGCCTCGACACCTGCGTCGCGCAAATTGCCACCGGGCAGGAGTTCGGCCAACATGGAGAACAGGCGCTGGCTGTGTTGACGCGGAATGACTTCGTGGCATTCGGTGACAGCGCCATCGCGCCAGAGCGCGACGGAGCACGCGTCCGTTGCAGTCTCAATCGCCAGAATGCCTTTCATGGGTGCGCGCCTGGTTACGGGATCGGGTGGTAGAATGGCTGCGGATTATCCCACACTGTTTCCCCTGTAAAAACCGCCGATGCCAAAAGAGACCACAATTACCCCGCTCGAAAATACAACCGCGCTGATTCTTGCCGGGGGCGCCGGCACACGGGTCGGAGGACGGGATAAAGGCCTCATCGAGTGGCGGGGAAAGCGACTGGTGCAACAGGTCTGCGAACGAATCGCGCCGCAGGTCGGGGGCCTGCTGATCAGTTGCAACCGGCACCGGGAGCAGTACGCCAACTTCTCGCCCCTCGCCCCGGCGGATTTGCGCGAGGATTTCCAGGGCCCCCTTGCTGGCCTGGAGGCAGCTCAGGCACACCTCTCAAGCGATCTGGTGCTACTCGCTCCCTGCGACGCACCACTGCTGCCGCTGGACCTGGCGCAGCGCCTGAACGCCGAATTGCAGCGCAACGGTCGGCTGAACGTCGTCTATGCAACCACCGGAAACGACGGCCATTACCTCTGCGCCTTGTTGCGGCGCAGTGTCCTGCAGGGACTGCCGGCCTATCTCGATGCAGGCAACCGCTCAGTACACCGCTGGTACGCCGGACTCGGCGCCGGCACCGTGAGTTTTGACGATCAGCCCGAAAGTTTTCTCAACCTCAACCAGATAAGCTGAGCAGGCACAAAAAAGCCCACGCCCCGAAAGGGCGTGGGCCCGCTTAGCTGCGACCCATCAGGCCTTGGGAGCTGCCTCGCGCTTCGGCGCCGCCTTTTTAGCTGGCGCTTTTTTCGCGGCTACCTTTTTCGCCGGGACTTTTTTCACTGGCGCTTTTTTCACCGGCGCCTTTTTGGCGACCGCCTTTTTTGCAGGCGCTTTCTTGGCGGCGGCTTTTTTGGCCGCCGGCGCTTTTTTGCTGGCCGGTGCTTTCCGCGCTGCGGCCTTCGCCTTGGGTGCCGCTTTTACCGCGGTGCCGGCTTTTTTCTTGCGGGTGGTTTTCTTCGCCTTGGCAGCTGCCTTTTTCTCCGCTGCCTTGATCTTTGCCTTCAGCTTACGCTCCGCTGCAGTAAGTTCCTTTTTCAGGCGCGCCTCGAACGCGGCGATTTTTTTGGCGTCAGAACGAAGCCGTGCTTTTGACCATGCCTGGGCGTGTTGCGCAAGGGCTTTCAACTTGTCGGCTTCTGCCTTCGCTGCCAGTTCCGCTTTACGCGCCAGCATTTTTTCTTCCGCTGCCAGCTTCTTGGCCTGCAGGCGTGCGTGGTCTACCGTTTCGCTGACCAATTGCTTGGCTTCAGCGAGTTTGCTGCGCACCATTTTCAGTTTGTCATTGTTTTTGGCCACCGCGGCGCGGGCGGTTTTCACCGTACGCTTGTTGGCTGCAGTCGCCTTGGCCGCAGCCTGCTTGCGAGCCGAGTCAAGTTTGGTTTTTGCTTGTTTTACATTCTGACGCTCAGTTTCCAGCACCTTTTGCAATTTCTTCAGGGTTTCGTTTGAACGAACAACTGCGGGGGAGCTTGCAGCCTGCTTCACCACAGAAATTTTCGCAGGAGATTGTTTTGCCGCGGCTCGTTTAGCAGCCGGACGCTTTTTCGCCGGAGCCATTTTACCGGCAGCCGGAGCTTTTTTTGCGGCGCTTTTTTTCTTTGCCGTTGCCATTACGCTTTTCTCCAAGTAGTTAATAAGGTAACGCAAAGCAAAAATAGCAATAAAAAACCGGGCTTACAACAAGTCTGAAGGGGAAATAAAGCGGGTAAAATCAATGACTTTGAGAGCATTTTTGGTGAAAAAAACCTTAAATATTCAAAGCGAATTTTTACAGAAATTAAAAAAACCCTTGTTTTTACTTTCCAAATCAATTTGAGGACAAAAAAAAGGGGAGCTGAGCTCCCCTTTTAATTTGCCGTCATACTTATGAACCCAATTGTGAAAAAATCGCATTCTTGATTTCTTCGACGCTGCCGATGCCTACAACGCGGTGATAGCGGGGCGCCTTGTCACCTTCCATGTCACGGTAGAAAGCGACCAGGGGGCTGGTTTGCGAATGGTAAACTTCCAGGCGTTTGCGGACAGTTTCTTCCTTGTCGTCGTCGCGCTGCACCAGGGCCTCGCCGGTTTCGTCATCGACGCCCTCGGTGCCCGGAGGATTGTAAATAACGTGATAGACCCGTCCGGAACCCGGATGTACGCGACGACCGCTCAGGCGCGAAACGATTTCCTCGTCCTCGACCGCGATTTCCACCACGTGATCGATATCGACACCTGCATCGACCATTGCCTGGGCCTGCGGAATGGTGCGGGGAAATCCGTCAAAGAGAAATCCGCGGGCACAATCCGGCTCGAGGATACGCTCCTTGACCAGCCCGATGATGATGTCATCGGACACCAGGCCGCCGGCGTCCATCACCTCTTTCGCCTGCAAACCCAGCTCGGTTTGCGCCTTTACCGCGGCTCGCAACATATCCCCGGTGGATATTTGCGGAATTCCATAGCGCTCGGTGATGAACTGGGCTTGCGTGCCCTTGCCTGCGCCGGGGGCGCCCAACAGTATCAGTCGCATAGGCGAACTTCCTCGTTACTAGATATCAATGCCGCGGAGGCAATCGGTGGGTAATGTCGGTTAATAAAAGGCCAGTAACCATACACAGCGCAGGGGTAGGTTACAACCCCCGCCCGGTGGCCTGGCTAGCTCTCCTTTGCCCGCACCCAAAGCGCTTCAAGTGCGTCGCTGTCGAGCTGGTCCAGCTGTGTTCCATCGGCGTCGGCAAAGGCTTCCATTGCGCGAAACCGCGTTTCAAATTTTTCTGAAGAACGGCGCAGCGCCGTCTCCGCATCCTGCCGGAGATGACGGGCGAGATTGACGCAACTGAACAGGAGGTCACCCAGCTCTTCTTCCGTCGCCTGGCTGTCACGGTTCGCCAGGGCTTCCCGCAACTCCGCGATTTCCTCGTCCAGCTTGTCGAGGACACCGGTTACATTTTCCCAGTCGAAACCGGTTCGCGCCGCGCGCTTTTGCAGTTTTTGCGCGCGCGACAACGCCGGCAGGGCCAGCGGCACATCGGCCAGGGCGCTGTGTAATTCCCGCGCGCTGCGCTCGACCTGTTTGATCGACTCCCAGCTCGCGCTGACCGCCTCGACACTCGTCGCATCGGTCACGACGCCTTCGATCTCGCCGTTGGCGAACACGTGCGGATGGCGGCGCAACAGTTTCTCCACCAGGGTGCTGACCACCTGGTTGAAGTCGAACAGATGGCGTTCGCTGCCGAGTTGGCTGTAAAAAACCACCTGGAACAGGACATCCCCGAGCTCCTCGGCCACATGCGCGTAGTCCTGGTGCTCGATCGCCTGCGCCAACTCATAGCATTCCTCGATGGTCGAGGGAACGATACTGGCGAAATCCTGTTTCAGGTCCCAGGGACAACCGTATTCGGGATCGCGCAGGCGCTGCATCACCCGCAGCAGGTCCGCGACCGTGTACGCTTTGCTGCCTGTTGCGTTCATTCACTGATCCTGAATGCGGACATGACGTTGTGCAGCCGGTTGATGCGCTCGAGCAATTTGGACAGCGCGGCGAGATTGGGCACCTCGACGCGCAGGCGCATGGTTGCGGTATTGGTTTTGACCAGTGACTGGGTATTGATGGCCAGCACATTGATATGGGAACTGGCGAGAAGACCGGTGATATCCCGCAGCAGGCCCTGGCGATCGTAGGCCTCGATACCGATTTCCACTTCGTAGTTGTCGGTCGGGGTAGACCCCCAGTCGACGTCGATCACCCGCTCGGGACTGAGCTCGGACAACCTGACCAGGCGCGCGCAGTCGCTGCGGTGAATGCTGACCCCGCGCCCACGGGTAATGAAGCCGGTAATGGCATCCCCGGGCAGCGGTTTGCAGCAACCGGCCATGTGGTTGAGCAGGTTGCCGACCCCCTGCACCTGGACCTCGCTGCGCAGGCGGGTCGCGCCTGGCCGCACGGTTTTCAACTGTGGTTCCGGGCGCCGTTCCACCAGCCCCTGGGCGGCGTGCAGTACCTGGGCCGAGGAGAGCTCGCCGGAACCTACAGCGGCGTACATCTCGTCGACCGTAGGCATCTGCACCTTCTTGGCGATACGCAGGTAGTCGACACTGGTCAGGGCCAGGCGCTTGAACTCGCGCTCCAGCAGGTGCCGGCCCGCGGCGATGTTTTCCTCCCGCGCCTGGCTGCGGAACCAATGCTGTACCTTGGCCCGCGCGCGGGAAGTGCGCAGGTAGCCGAGTCCCGGCTGCAACCAGTCGCGGCGCGGCAGGCCCTCCTTGCTGGTCAGGATCTCCACCCGCTCTCCGGTTTTCAGGGTGTAGGTCAGGGGCACGATGGAACCGTTCACCTTGGCCCCGCGACAGCGATGCCCGACTTCGGTATGCACGTGGTAGGCGAAATCCAGCGGCGTGGCGCCCTGGGCCAGGTTTACCACGTCCCCCTGGGGGGTAAAGACGTAGACCCGGTCCTGCGCCACATCGAAGCTGAACTGTTCGGCGACGCCCACGGCGTCGCCGGTTTCCTCGTGCCAGTCGAGCACCTGGCGCAACCAGGCAATTTTTTCCTCGTAGGTACTGGCCATGCCCGACTCGCCGTCCGAACCCTTGTAACGCCAGTGGGCGCAGACCCCCAGTTCCGCTTCCTCGTGCATGCGGATGGTGCGAATCTGTACTTCGAGGATTTTTCCCTCCGGCCCGATTACCGCGGTGTGCAGCGAGCGATAGCCGTTTTCCTTGGGGTTGGCGATATAGTCGTCAAATTCGTTGGGGATATTGCGCCACAGGCCGTGCACCAGGCCCAGCGTCGCGTAGCAGTCCTTGATTTCGGGCACCAGGATACGCACCGCGCGGATATCGTAGACCTGGGAGAAGCCGATGCCCTTGCGCTGCATTTTGCGCCAGATGCTGTAAATATGCTTGGCCCGGCCCTCGATCTCAAACTCCAGGCCGGCGTCCTGCAGCACCCGGACCAGGGTGTTTTTCACCTCGGCGATGAACTGGTCGCGCTCCAGCCGCTTGCCGTCCAGCAGCCGGGCGATCTTGCGGTAGGCTTCGGGATAGATATAGCGGAACGACAGGTCCTCGAGTTCCCACTTCAGGTGGCCGATACCGAGGCGGTGGGCCAGCGGGGCATAGACATCGAATACTTCGCGGGCCACGGCTTCGCGCCGTTCGTCGTCGTGCTTCACCGCGCGCAGGGCGCAGGTGCGCTCCGCCAGCTTGATCAGGGCGACGCGGACATCGTCGACCATCGCCACCAGCATCTTGCGGATGTTGTCCTTCTGCGCGTGGGCCTGGCCGAGTACCGGCCGGTCCTGGTGCAGCCGCAGTTCGCCAATCGCCGCCATCCGCAGCACGCCCTGCAGGAGGTCCGCCACGGGAGCGCCGAAGCGTTCGCGAATATCTTCCAGCCCGATGCGCTCCTCGCGCACAGCCCGGTAGAGCATGCCGCCAATCAGGCAATCCGCGCCGACGTGCAGTTCAGCGAGGATCAACATCACCTGCAGGCCGGCGCGAAAACAGTCGCTGCCCCGGGCCCAGTCAGGCTGGTCGACACCGGCCCCCCGGGACAGTTCGCGTACCAGTTCGGTCGCGCTGCGCAGGCGGGGATCCTCCAGCACTTCCGCGTGCAGGGGCAGGCTGTTGAACCACAGGTCGAGATCGATCTCGCCATCGGCGGTATCTAACAGGTCTTCCTGCCGGACGCGTACCATGGCTAGGCTCCGGCGAAGACGCCGGTGGACAGGTAGCGGTCGCCGCGATCACAGATAATCGCAACGATCACCGCGTTTTCGACTTCGGCGGACACGCGCAACGCGCCGGCCACCGCCCCGCCAGAGGAGACGCCACAGAATATGCCCTCCTCCGCGGCCAACCGGCGCATGGTGACCTCGGATTCCCGCTGTGAGATATCCAGTACGCGATCCACCCGTGCGGCATCGAAAATAGCCGGCAGGTAGGCCGCGGGCCAGCGCCGGATACCGGGAATGCTGGAGCCATCCTCGGGCTGCAGGCCAACAATACAGATGTCCGGATTCTGCTGCTTGAGGTAGGCGGAACAGCCCATGATGGTGCCGGTGGTGCCCATGGAGCTGACCAGGTGGGTGATGCTGCCGCCGGTCTGCTGCCAGATTTCCGGTCCGGTACCGGTGACATGGGCCAGGGGATTGTCCGGGTTGGCGAACTGGTCCAGCACCTTGCCCTCGCCGCGCCTTTCCATTTCCCGTGCGAGGTCGCGGGCGCCTTCCATTCCCTCGTCCTTGCTGACTTCCACCAGCTCGGCCCCGTAGGCCGCCATCGCCTGTTTGCGCTCGTCGCTCATGTGGGAGGGCATGATCAACACCAGGCGGTAGCCGCGGATCGCCGCCGCCATCGCAAGGGCGATCCCGGTATTGCCGCTGGTGGCCTCGATCAGGGTATCCCCGGGGCGGATCTCGCCGCGGGCCTCGGCCTGGCTGATCATGCTCAGCGCCGGGCGGTCCTTCACCGAACCGGCCGGGTTGGTGCCCTCCAGCTTCAACAGGATGGTGTTGCTGGTATCGCCCTGCATGCGCTGCAGGCGCACGAGGGGGGTGTTGCCGATACAGGCTTCAATGGTGGGGTAGTCGCGCATAGAAACTCTGGCTTCTCAATCCGGTGGGAGTTTACCCTGTCCGGCGCATCTGTGCATGACACATTGCGGGGCTTGTATCACCGGGCAATCTGTGGCCGGGGACGGCAGGGGGCGCCGCCCCGCAGGCCGATGGCCGGCTTTCATTCCGCGGCGCTGTCGTCGCGCCAGCGCGCGCGGAACAGTTCCCGGCTTTTCAGGGGCTCCGGCCCGAGATGCAGCGCCAGCGCCTGGCGCATCAAGCGCTTGGCCGTGCGCCCTGCCGGGCCGGCAAATTCACCGCAGCCCATCGCCAGCAGGTCGG
This sequence comes from Haliea sp. E17, assembly GCF_048323675.1. Taxonomy (NCBI): domain Bacteria; kingdom Pseudomonadati; phylum Pseudomonadota; class Gammaproteobacteria; order Cellvibrionales; family Halieaceae; genus Haliea; species Haliea sp. E17. The sequence continues at coordinate 316,330 of NZ_JBLWFK010000001.1, read as the reverse complement.
CTCCGGGGTAGGCGGGCGAGGCGCCGGCAGGTGCGCGGACCAGGCCGTATTCGGGGTCCAGCAGGTACCAGCCCTCTTCGCGCAATGGATCGCCGCTGAGCCCCTCCACCGAGAGGGAAAGGCTGTAGCCCAGCTCCTCCAGCAGGCCGAGCTCGAAACGGCGCAACACCGGGTCCACCGACCCGGCGTCCTGCAAGTGATCCAGCGCCTCGCTGTAGGCGGCAAACAGTGTGGGGTGGGGATCGTGTCGGTGCAGCAGGCGCACCAGTAACTCGTTGAGGTAGAGTGCGCTGTACAGGCGCTCGCCGCGCAGTATCCGCCCCGCGGCAGCCGCTTCAACATGGGTCAGGGTTTTCAGTTCGTGGCGGCCACTGAAAGACAGCAGCAAGGGTATGAAGGGCTGCAACAGGGCCGCGCTGCTCCCGCCCCGGGAACGCCGCCGGACCCCCTTCGCCACCAGGCTGACCCGCCCGTGCTCGGCAGTGAACAGTTCCAGCAGCAGGCTGGTGTCGCGATAGGCGCGCTGGTGCAGGATGTAGGCCGGCTGCAGTTGAACCCGCATGGCTGTCTCAGACGTCGTCGTAACCCAGGCTGCGCAGGGCGCGCTCGTCGTCGGACCAGCCCCTGCGCACCTTGACCCACAGGCGCAGCATTACCTTGCTGTCGAAGAGCTTTTCCATATCGCGGCGGGCTTCGGTACCAATGGAACGCAGGCGCGCGCCCTTCTCGCCGATAAGGATTTTCTTCTGCCCGTCGCGCTCGACCAGGATCAGGGCGGAGATATGCACCGTGGCCCCTTCCAGCGCGAACTCCTCGATCTCCACCGCCACCGAGTAGGGCAGTTCGTCGCCCAGCTGGCGCATGATTTTCTCGCGCACGATCTCCGCCGCCAGGAAGCGTTGGCTGCGATTGGTGATCTGCTCCTCGGGGAAAAAGTGCGCCGACTCCGGCAGGAAGCGCAGGATCTCCTGCTCCAGTTCCACCACGTTGAGGTTGCGCAGGGCGGAGAGCGGCAGGATAGCCTCGAAATTGTAGCGCTCGGTCAAAGACTGCAGGTGGGGCAGCAACTGGGCCTTGTCCTCCATCAGGTCGACCTTGTTGACCACCAGCAGGGTCGGCAGGCCGACGGCCTGTACCTGCTCCAGCACCATCTGGTCCTCCTCGGTCCAGGCGGTGCGGTCCACCACCATCACCACCACGTCGACGTCGCGCAGGGCACTGCTGGCGGCGCGATTCATGTAGCGGTTGATGGCCTTGCCCTCTGCGCGGTGCAGGCCCGGCGTATCGACGAAGACAATCTGGTTATCGCCCTCAGTCTTGATACCCAGCACCTGGTGGCGGGTGGTCTGCGGTTTGCGCGAAGTGATGCTGATCTTCTGGCCCAGCAGGTGATTGAGCAGCGTCGACTTGCCCACGTTGGGGCGCCCGACGATTGCCACGTAACCACTGCGCGTGGTGTCACTTGCCATGGGATTCAAGCCTCTGGAGCGCGGCTTCGGCCGCGGCCTGCTCAGCCTTGCGCCGGCTCTTGCCTGCGCCCTCCGCTACCATCTGTGGTTTGCTGATACGACAGGCGACCTGGAAACGCTGGTTGTGGTCCTCGCCTTCCACTCCCAACAACGCATATTCCGGGAGCGGGATACCCCGGCCCTGGAGAAATTCCTGCAGGCGGGTTTTCGGATCCTTGGCGACTGCCGCGACACTGAGCTCGTCCAGTTGGTCGCCGTACCAGGCCAGCACACAGCGACGGCTCTCCACGAGCCCCGCATCAATGAATATAGCACCGGCGACGGCTTCCAGCGCGTCGGCGAGGATCGAACCACGCCGCCGGCCACCGCTCTTGCGCTCGCCGCCGCCGAGCAGCAGGTGCTCGCCAAGGGACAGCTCCCGCGCCAGTTGCGCCAGGGTGTCGCCCTTTACCAGCGCGGCGCGCAGGCGGCTGAGGTCGCCCTCGTGGGCATCGGGAAATTTTTCGTAGAGCACCTCGGCCACCACGTGGTTGACGATGGAATCGCCGAGGAATTCCAGGCGCTCGTTGTTGCGGCTACCGGCACTGCGGTGGGTCAGCGCGAGGTTCAACAGGCTCTCGTCGGAGAACCGGTGGCCGAGCCGCTGCTGCAACTCCAGTAATTGTCGCGCCCGGTCACTGCTCACTGGCTATTTGGCTGGCCCGCCACGAATTTGAGATCGTCGAATTTCAGCACGATGTCAATACGCCAGACCAGGGGAATGCGGGCCTCGTAGCTGGCGTCGATATAGGTGATGCCTTTCTCCCGGTAGACTTCGACGTCACCGGTGGTAATGGCGTAGATCTGGTTGGTGATAAAGAGCCGGTCTATGCGCCGGCGGATCTCGGTGAGCGAGGTGGTGCCCGGCTGGTGCTCGGAGGCCACCTGGCTGACGATACTCTTGATCGACAGGTACTCGGTGTAGGGTTGAATCATCTTCACAAAGCACATGACATAGAAACCGGCCATGATCGCAATGATAATCATGCCGGGAATCCCCATCCCCCGTTGACGCTGCGGCGTACGCATTTCCCTACCCTCCAAGACTTGCCCCTATATCATCATTCTATAAAGCCGACCCGGTCGAAACTGGGAATGCTGAGGAAGGATTCCCAGTGCATCCAGACGGCAAACGCCCGGCCAACAATATCCTTTTCAGGCACCTGACCCCAGACCCGGCTGTCCGAGCTGTTGTCCCGGTTATCGCCCATCATGAAATAGTGACCCGGCTTGACCACCACTGAAAAATCGTCGGGCAGGCGCGCGTCATTGGTCTGCATGGTGAAGCGCGCATCCCCGAGTTCCTCGATCCCCAGCCGGTAACGGGCGTGGGGACCGGGCACAATGGCTACTTCTTCATGGGATACCAGTTCGCCGTTGATGTACAGCCGTTTGTTGCGATAACTCACGGTATCCCCGGGCAGGCCGATCACCCGCTTGATGAAATAGGTGTCGTTCATGTGCGGCGGGAAAAAGACCATCACGTCGCCCCGCTCGGGTTCACCGACGTCGATGACCTTGGTGCGCGTGACCGGCAGGCGGATACCGTAGGTAAACTTGTTGACCAGAATGTAGTCGCCGACTTCCAGCGTCGGAACCATGGAGGAAGAGGGAATCTGGAAGGGTTCGGCGATAAACGAGCGCAGGACGAATACCACCAGCAACACGGGGAAAAACGATTTCGCATACTCTACGATCACCGGCTCGGAGGCGCTGTCCTCGACCCGCGCGGCGTACTGGCTGGACTGGGGGTGACCCTCCTGCTGCCAGTTGGGGAATTGCTGCTGCAGCGCGGATACTGTCTGTCGGCGGCCCGGCGCCAGGAACAGTGCGTCCAGCAACCAGATCAGTCCCGAACCCGCCACCAGGATCGTCAGGATCAGGGGAAAATCGATATTTACTCCGCTCATCAGTCCACCTTGAGTACAGCGAGGAAGGCCGACTGGGGTATTTCTACCCGACCTACCTGCTTCATGCGTTTCTTGCCCGCTTTTTGTTTTTCGAGCAACTTCCGTTTGCGTGTGACGTCACCACCGTAGCATTTGGCTGTTACGTTCTTGCGCAGGGCTTTCACCGTCTGCCTCGCCACGACCTTGCCGCCCACGGCAGCCTGGATCGCCACGTCGAACATCTGCCGGGGGATCAGTTCCTTCATTTTTTCAGTCAGCGCCCGTCCCCGGTACGCCAGCTGGTCGCGGTGCACAATGACCGCCAGTGCATCCACCCGTTCGCCGTTGATCAGCACGTCGAGACGTGCGAGGGATGCGGCCTCGAAGCGTTCGAAGCTGTAATCCAGCGAGGCGTAGCCCCGGCTCACGGACTTCAGGCGGTCAAAGAAGTCTAACACCACCTCCGCCATGGGAATATCGTAGGTCACCTGCACCTGGCTGCCGAGGAACTGCATGTCCACCTGGACGCCGCGTTTTTCCACGCACAGGGTAATGACGTTGCCGAGGTAATCCTGCGGCGTCAGGATGTTGCAGCGGGCGATTGGCTCGCGCATTTCCTCGATGTCACCGGGGTCGGGCAGGGCCGAGGGGTTGTCCACGTGGATCACTTCACCGCCCTTGCCAACCACCTCGTAGATCACCGTCGGCGCGGTGGTGATCAGGTCGAGATCGTACTCCCGCTCCAGCCGCTCCTGGATGATTTCCATGTGCAGCATGCCGAGGAAGCCGCAGCGGAAGCCGAAGCCCAGCGCGTCGGAGGTCTCCGGCTCGTAGAACAGTGAAGCATCGTTGAGGGTCAGCTTGGCCAGCGCGTCGCGGAAATCCTCGTAGTCGTCCGAGGACACCGTGAAGATACCCGCGTAGACCTGCGGCTTGACCCGCTTGAAGCCGGGCAGCGCCGGTACATCGGTATGCCCGGCGCTGACCAGGGTATCGCCCACCGGGGCGCCCTGGATATCCTTGATGCCGGCGACCACGAAGCCCACCTCGCCGGCGCGCAGCTCACCGGTTTCGACGCGCTTGGGGGTGAAAATTCCGATGCTGTCCACCTGGTAGGACCTGCCGGTGGATTTGGGGATGAACTTGTCGCGCTTTTTCAGCACGCCCTGTTTTACCCGTACCAGCGACACCACGCCCAGGTAGTTATCGAACCAGCTGTCGATGATCAGGGCCTGCAGCGGCGCATTGCGGTCACCCTCGGGGGGCGGGATGTTCGCCACCAGGTATTCCAGTGCGTCCTCGATACCGAGGCCGGTCTTGGCGCTGACCGCACAGGCATCGGTGGCGTCGATCCCGATGATCTCCTCGATTTCCTTCTTGACCTTGTCCGGGTCGGCCTGGGGCAGGTCCATCTTGTTGAGGATGGGGAGAACTTCCAGCCCCTGCTCGATGGCGGTGTAGCAGTTGGCCACCGACTGGGCTTCGACCCCCTGCCCTGCGTCCACCACCAGCAGCGCGCCCTCACAGGCGGACAGCGAGCGGGACACCTCGTAGGAAAAGTCCACGTGGCCGGGTGTGTCGATGAAATTGAGCTGGTAGGTGTGGCCGTCGCGCGCCTGGTAATCGAGGGTCACGCTCTGGGCCTTGATGGTAATTCCGCGCTCGCGCTCGATATCCATCGAATCGAGCACCTGCTCCGCCATCTCCCGGTCGCTGAGGCCGCCACAGTGCTGGATGAAACGGTCAGCCAGCGTGGATTTGCCGTGGTCGATATGGGCAATGATGGAAAAATTACGGATGTACTGGAGATCGCTCACTCGTCAGGGCCTGGAAACAGCGCGATGCGCTTGAAATGCAACAGGCCGCCCGGGGGCAGCCCGCCAAAAAACGCGCGATTGTACCCCAAAGGCCGCCTGCTCGCTATCGACCGGCTGGCGGCAGAATGCCGGGAATTCTCCCGGCCCTTGCCCTTGCAGCCGCCGGATCAGTCCGCCAGTTTCAGGCCGATGAACAGCGGGGCGCCGCGACGCATCAGCCGCACCGGCACGGAACTGCCGCTTTTCAGCCCGTCCACCGCGTCTTCGAAGGCGTCCAGGCTCTTCACCGGCTTGTTCCCGACCAGGGTGATGATGTCCCCGGGCTGGATACCGGCCTCAGCTGCCGCCGAACCCGGCAACACCTCGCGCACCTGCACACCACCGGAGAGACCCCAGCGCTGCAGCAGTTCCGGCGGGGTCTCGCCGACCAGCACCCCGAGCTTGCCGCCCTGGTCGTCGGCGGCAGCGCCATTGAGCGCATAGCTGTCCTCGGCCTCCAGGCCACCCACCTCGACCTTCAGCGTGCGCCGCTTCTGGTCGCGCATGATCTCCACCGGCACCTTGGTGCCGGGCGACACCAGGCCCACCACGTGCGGCAATTCGCCGGAGGTGCCAATTTCCTTGCCGTCGAAGCTGAGGATGACATCGCCCTCTTCGAGACCGGCCTTCGCGGCCGGGGTATCCTCGCCCACCTGTACCAGCAGCGCGCCGCGCGGGCGGTCGAGGCCAAAGGACTCGGCGAGGTTCCGGTCCACGTCCTGGATGGTCACCCCCAGCCAGCCGCGGGTGACGTGGCCGTTCTCCCTGAGCTGGTCCACCACGTTGTGCACGACGCTGACCGGGATGGAGAAGGACAGGCCGATGGAGCCGCCGCTGCGGGTAAATATCTGTGAGTTCACCCCGACCACCTCGCCCTCGAGGTTGAACAGCGGACCGCCGGAATTGCCCGGGTTGATGGCCACGTCGGTCTGGATAAACGGCACGTAGTTCTCGTTGTTCTCGGTGGGCAGGCTGCGGCCCATGGCAGAGACGATGCCCGCGGTAACCGAGTAATCGAGACCGAAGGGGGAACCGATGGCCAGCACCCACTCGCCGACCTCGAGCTTGTCGCCCTCGGCGAGCTTCACCGTGGGCAGGCCCTTGCCGTCCACCTTGATCAGGGCCAGGTCGGAACGCGGGTCCGTACCGATGACCTCGGCATCGAATTCGCGCCGGTCGCTGAGCCGCACCAGCACGCTGTCGGCGCCATCCACCACGTGGTTATTGGTGACGATGTAGCCGTCGTCGGAAATGATGAAACCGGAACCCAGCCCCATGCGCGGGTGCGGGGTCGACGGTTGCCCGCCGCGAAACTCGAAGAAGCGCCGCAGGTACTCCGGAATTTCCTCGGGTGCGTATTCGCCATCGGCGGCGCTGGCGCCGCTGGATTCGACGATGATTTTCACTACCGCCGGGGAGTTGTTCTTGACGATTCCCGTGAACTCCGGAAGTTGCGCCAGTGACTGGGCGCTGAACGCCAGCCCACAGAGCAGTAGGCACAGGGAGGTCAGTCTCTTGATCACAGTCATGCGGTTAATCCACCATCAGTTGCGAATTGGGCCTGCGACATTGTCGGCTCAGGCGCTTTGAAGAATCTCGGGCGGGCCGCGGCGCCGGCCTACCAGGGTTGGCTGCAATCGCCGGTCGTTGCGGTGGCGAAGGGCGTGGCCGCGCACCAGTGCGAAGCCGGCGAGAAAACCGCCGACCATCCCCAGTGCGCCCGCCGCCTCGGCCTGGGCGGGGAACAGGGACGCGGCGCCGGCAGCGCCGGCCAGCATGCACAGCAGGGGCAGGATATAGACCACCGCGGAGCCGCGCAGGATGACCGTCTCGGGAATACTGATCTGCACCTCGTCACCCACGGCGCAATCCGCCGGCTGGACGTCGCCGGGCAGGGCGCGAACCAGGGGCTGGCGTCCGGGGGCCATCCGGTTCATCAGGCCATGACCACAGCCCTTTTGCAGGCTGCAGCTGCCGCAGGTGCTCTTGCGTACGGTTTCGACCCAGACTGCGTCGGTTTCGACGGCCACGACCCTGCCGGTTTCGATCAGCATCGGCTTACTGGCTCCAGCGCAGGGAGTCGGCGACCATGCGCGCGGTATTGACGGGAATCTCCCCGATGACAGTGACCAGCACCGGCATCTGGTCAACTTCCATGCCCCGGGTATAGACGGTGGTGCTGCCGGCGCGCTTCATCCCCTCTCCGGGGCGAATCGGCCGCTCGAGTTCCTCAACGAAGACCGAGAACACGGCGAGACCATCGGTAAAGGTTTTGCGCGAACCGTTGTCCGGCGGCGCGTCGGTGGGCGTGAAACCCTTCGGCAACCAGTGGGGCGACCAGTTGGAAGACACGGTTTCCTGCGCGACCGGACTTTCCGGCCCGGGGTGGTGGGCCTCGTGCACCAGACTTATCTCGGCTCCGTCCGCGGCCCGCCCGTCGTAGGTGAGGTCGGCGAACTGGTACTTTTCCAGCACCCGGTGGTCGCGGTCGATGGTTTCCGAACGCAGCAACAGGCCGGTATCGCGATCCAGTTCCAGGACGTAACCATAGCGGTAGAGATCGCGCGGTGTCGCCTCCAGGCGCACCGCGCGGCGCCCGGCGACCCGGCTGCCCTCGCTGATCTGGAAGCGGTAGTGCTCGGCCAGGCCGCACTCGCCACTGGCCAGTGCATCCTGCAACAGCAACAGTCGGTGACCCGGGTGAATGCACTGCAGCGGGTGCTCGGGGCGCTGGACCTCGGCGCCCTGCCCGGTCAGCTGGGTTAGCCGTTCGCTGCTGGCGCCATCGTCAACCGAGCTGGCCACCTGCATGACCTGCATGTCCTCGCCCTGGCGCTGCAGGGTGACCACGCCGTGATAATTGGCCTGGTCGGCGCTGCGCACCATTCGATCGAGCCACTGCAGGGCTTCCATATCGCTGTCAGAGCAATGGCTGGTCGGGGAGCTTGCGCCTTCAGGGCTGGCGCCGGCCAGGGTGACCGGCAGGGAAATCAGGGTGGCTGCCAGTACCTTGTACAGCCGGGAGGTGTACCGCGATGCTGGCACCGGCGTATTACTCGTGAATCTCCGGCACCCGGGCGAAGGGTATCAGGCCCTGCGGTGAGTTCAGCGCCGCGTGTTCCGCATGCTCCTGCATGTAGATCTGCATGCGCTGGCGGGCGAGTTCTTCATAGGCGGTGCGGGCGGACGGCTGCAGGATGGGCGCGGCGACGGACTCGGTGCCGTAGCTGGCGCGCACCGGGACCGCACCGATGCTGTTGATCAGGCCGACCGGGGATACGCCGCCGGTGGACGCGGCCTCTTCGCCGTAGGGGTCCTCGGCATTGATGCCGGCCAGCTGCTGGCCGCCGATGACCACCGTAGCGGCGACTGAAGCCGCAACGGCAAAACTGGCGAGGGGACGGCGCAATTTCTGGCCGAAGGATTCCGCGCGGCGCACGCCGGGGGCCTCGAGGGCATCGCGCACCCGGGAGGAGATATCCATATGGAGGAAATGATTTCCCGCCAGCGAACCCCTTGCCACCTGGTAGCGTCGCCAGGTCTCGAGCAATTCGGGGTCCTCATCAAGGGCCCTGATCAAGCGCCGGGTTTCGAGTTCATTGGCCTCGTCGTCCAACATCGCGGACAGTGATTCCCGCAGCCGTTCACTCATTTGCCATTCCTCCGCACTGCGCGGTCACGCGCCACCGAACATGTTTGTCGAAAACAACCACGGTCAAAACTGACCATCCATCTGCTCTTTCACTTTCAGGTCTATCGCTTCACGGGCCCGGAAAATCCGGGAACGGACAGTGCCTACCGGGCACTCCATGACTTCCGCTATTTCCTCGTAACTCAGACCATCAAATTCCCGCAAAGTTACCGCTGTTCGCAATTCATCGGGCAAATCGTCAATAGCCGCCTCGACTACCGCTTTCAGCTCAGCCCCGAACAGGGCATTTTCCGGCGTTTCGATTTCCCTCAGGGCGCCTCCGCCCTCAAAATACTCGGCATCGGCAATCTCGACGTCCGTGCCCGGCGGCCGCCGCGAGCGCGAAACCAGGTGGTTCTTCGCGGTGTTGACGGCTATGCGGTAGAGCCAGGTATAAAACTGGCTGTCGCCGCGGAACTTCGGTAACGCCCGATATGCCTTGATAAACGCTTCCTGGGCAACATCCTGGACTTCATCGGCATCGTGCACATAGCGGCTGATGAGTCCAAAAATCTTGTGCTGGTATTTCAACACCAGCAGGTCAAATGCCCTGGTGTCGCCACGTTTAACCCTGGCGACCAATTGCTGATCGGTTTCGGCAGCCGTCACCCGGTGTACCCCTCCATGACTAACGGCTGTGCTGCCATGACCATAAAATCTGTGCCCCGCCGACCGCCCCGGCGACCTTCTCGCGCCGGCACCGGTGTCCGCGGGCAACTGTATGAAACCACTCGTTCGAAAAAGTTCCCCACCGCGGGATTTCCTTATTTTGCCGGAGGTCGTTTATACTCGCCCCGAATCTGCCCGGTAGCGCTAAGCTGCTGAGGCACATGATATATTTCACCTCCAGAGCCGGCAAGCGACAGTCCAGTGCCCACTGCATTCGAACACGATGTACTGATTATCGGCACCGGTGCCGCCGGCCTCAGCCTGGCCCTGCACCTGCCGTCACACTACCGTATCGCCCTGCTCAGCAAGGCCGACCTCAACCAGGGCTCCACCTTCTGGGCCCAGGGCGGCATGGCGGCTGTCCTGCACGACCGCGACACCATCAATTCCCATGTCGAGGACACGCTGGCCGCGGGCGCCGGCCTGTGCCAGCGCGAGGCGGTGGAGTTTACCGTGCGCAACAGCCGCCACTGCGTCGAATGGCTGGTGCAGCAGGGCGTGGATTTCGACCTGCGCGACGACCAGCTGGACGCCGAGGGGCGGGAATTCCACCTGACCATGGAGGGCGGCCACAGCCACCGGCGGATCATCCACGCCGCCGACCGCACCGGTCGCGCCATTTCCGAGGTGCTGACCGAACGTGCGCTGGAGCGCGACAATATCGAGGTGTTCACCCACCGGGTGGCTGTCGACCTGGTCTGCGACGGGGGCCGCTGCCGGGGCGCCTATGTACTCGACCGGCGCAGCGAGCACGTGGACCTGTTCCAGGCCCGGGCGGTGGTGCTCGCTACCGGCGGGGCCAGCAAGGCCTACCTTTATACCAGCAACCCGGACGGCGCCAGCGGCGACGGTATCGCCATGGCCTGGCGGGCCGGCTGCCGGGTGGCCAACCTCGAGTTCAACCAGTTTCACCCCACCTGCCTGTACCACCCAAGGGCCAAGTCCTTCCTGATCAGCGAGGCGCTGCGCGGCGAAGGGGCAAAACTGCGGCTGCCGGACGGCACCCGCTTCATGCCGGCCTTCGACGAGCGGGCCGAACTGGCTCCCCGGGACGTGGTGGCGCGCGCCATTGACCACGAGATGAAACGGCTGGGCCTGGACTGCGTGTTCCTCGACATCTCCCACCAGCCGCGGGAATTCCTGGAAAGCCATTTCCCGACGATCATGGAGCGCTGCGCGGAATTCGGCATCGACATCACCAGCGAGCCGATCCCGGTGGTGCCCGCCGCCCACTACACCTGTGGCGGCGTCATCGTGGACACCGCGGGCCGCACCGACGTGCCGGGGCTCTACGCGATTGGCGAAACCTCCTGCACCGGCCTGCACGGCGCCAACCGCATGGCATCCAATTCACTGCTGGAGTGTATCGTCTACGCGGAATCCGCCGCCGCGGATATTGCCGCCAGCATCGACGCCCTGCCGGTACCGACCCTCGCGCCGGCCTGGGACGAGAGCCAGGTCACCGACTCGGACGAGGACGTGGTGATCTCCCACAACTGGGACGAGTTGCGCCGTTTCATGTGGGACTACGTGGGCATCGTACGCACCAACAAGCGGCTGCAGCGCGCCCTGCACCGGGTTACCCTGTTGCAGGCCGAGATCGCCGAGTACTACGGCAATTACAAGGTCGGCAACGACCTGCTGGAGCTGCGCAACCTGGCCATGGTAGCAGAGCTGATGATCCGCTGCGCCATCGAGCGCAAGGAGAGCCGCGGGCTGCATTACACCCTGGACTACCCGGATACGCTGCCGGTGGCCGAGAACACGGTGCTCACCCCCTCAAACAGCCCGCTGCAGGGTTAATCTCACCCGCAGCCGGCGCAAGCCGTCGCGCGGCGCGCTGTCGGCGAACAGCCACAGCGCTTCGCGCCCTCCACCCTCCTCGCGCCAGGCGAGCCAGGTGCACCAGGGCAGGCAGTGCCAGTGCAGGGGCTGGATAAACTGCCGCCCCTCGCCTTCCCGCTGAATCCACCACTGCCCCTGCCGCCAGTAGAGTCCGGGGAGCCGCTGGCGGCGCCGGGAATAGTCGCGGGCAATCGCGGTAAACAGCAGGAGCTGTGCCAGGCCCAGGCCGGCTATGGCGGTGGGGGCGACGCCGGCGCGGGCGAGCAGCAGCAGGTTGGCGAGTTGCAGCCCGGCGAGGGCGAGGAAAAACAGGCGTGGGTACCGGGATTCAGCGATCCGCAGGCGGAGTTCGGGCGAAGTCGAGAATGTCGCTGACAATGGCGGCCAGTTCCTCGTCCTGGGGTATCTCGCGGCGCAGGAACCAGGCGAAAAGGTCCTGGTCTTCACTCTCCATCAGCCGGCGGAAACGGGCGCGGTCTTCTTCACCAAGCACCTGGTAGCGGCCGTTGACGAAGGGTTCGAGCACGAGGTCCAGTTCCAGCATGCCGCGACGGGCGGCCCAGCGCATGCGGTTGAGTTCGTCGTCGGTTGCTACCATGGGGGATTGGTCTCTTCAGGTCCACGTCAGGGGGGCGGCATTATAACGTCTTATGTAGTCTTCGGGAGGGACATAATCAAACTGGATTTCATGGATTCATCCTTCGAACCTGCATCGGACCTCCGGGATCCGGGGCGATTTACCCGGTTGAAACACGCCAAAAAGCGGGCATCCATGCCCAGGCTCGGTCGGCGACGTCCTCTCGCCTCACGGTTTCAACCGGGTAAACCGCCCCGACTCCCTGCGGAATTCGACCGTCACAGCATCATCCGCGACCTACTGACAGTGAGACGTGCAACCCCTATCATGAGTGCCCCGGCCAGATGAGGTAACCACCGTGAGTGCGTTTTACGCCGAACTGAGCAGCGAGGGCCTGCTGCATATCGAAGGCCCGGATACACTGAAATTCCTGCAGGGCCAGACCACCTGCGACACCCGCACGCTGAGTGCGAGCCAGTCGCTGCCCGGCGCCTACTGCAATCCCCAGGGGCGGATGGTCTGCGACTTCCTGCTCACCCAGCTGGCCGGCGAGCACGTGGTGCTGCGCATGCGGCGCTCGATCATGGCGAGCGCGGCGGCCACGCTGGGCAAGTACATCCTGTTTTCCAAGGCGAAGCTGGATGCGGCTCGCGAAGACTGGTCGGTGTTTGCCTGCTGGGGAGAGGATGCGGAATCGCTGCTGTCCTCGATCGTGGGGGAAATTCCCGTGGGCGCCTATGCGGCCGCGATGACCGAGGGCTGTGCGGTGGTGCGTATGGCCGAGGCCCTGCCTTATTTCGAGGTATACCTGGGACTGGCGCAGCAGGCGGAGTTCCTGCAGCGCATCGCAGAGGCCATGCAGGCCGCGGACGAGGCGCTGTGGCAGGCCTGGCAGATCGGCCAGGGCATCGCCCGGGTGGAGGCGGAGACTGTGGGTGAATTCATTCCGCAGCTCTTCAACTATGACCTCACCGGCCATGTCAGCTTCACCAAGGGCTGCTACACGGGGCAGGAGATCGTCGCGCGCCTGCACTACCGCGGCAAGCCGAAACAGCGTACGCACCTGCTGGAACTGGACGGAGACATGGCCCTGGCCGCGGGCACCAAACTGTTCACGCCGGGGCAGGACAACAGTACCGGCACGCTGCTGAACAGCGCGGCGGTGGCTGGCCACACTCTCTGCCTGGCGGCGGTGAATGCCCAGGGAGTCAGCGGCGGGTTGCAGCTCGAGGGCGGCAACCCGCTGGTCATGAAGGAACTGCCTTACGCGTTGCCGTCCTGAAGCGGGCGGTCGAGGCGGCTGGCAACGGCATCAAGGAAGCCCTGCATATCCACCACCGTCTCGGTTTCCGGGGTGGTGGTCTTGCCTTTCAGGTCACCGGTGATGACGCCGTCCGCGACGGTTTCGATAAGGGCGTTCTTCAGGTGTGCTGAATAGTCCGCCAGGGCCTCGTTGGCCTCGCGCTCGGCCATGGTCTCCAGGGCGTTGGCCACGGCGTAGATCAGCGCGGAGGAGTTGAAGTGCGCCTCCTTGCCGTCGGTTTCCAGGTAGCGCAGGTAGAGGTCGTGGGCCGTGCCGTGGGGCGCCTCGAACAGCATGGTGCCGTCCTTGCTCTCGATGATCGAGCTGGCGGTGGCCAGGCTGCCGCCGAGGGCGGCGGCGATGTCGGAGAAGATGTCGCCGTCGAGGTTCTGCGCGGGGTACAGCGCGCTGCGCGGCGGGTCGCAGATCATCTTCTTCAGCTGGCTGGAGGGGCGCATGATCATGAACGAGGGCGGACGCACCCCGGAATTGGCCAGCTCGTAGCGCACTTCCAGCAGCACCTTGCTGAATACCTCGTCATACTCCATGTATTCGCGCTTGAGGCCGAAATACACCTCCTTGTTCTTGTTGGAGGCGTCGCGGAAGACCTGCAGCACCCAGTCCTTGATGGCCTGGCGGTCGTTGGACATGAACAGGATCGGGTCACCCTTGCCCACTTCGCGGGCGTGCATCTCCTCGCCGTCGATCATCACCCGGAGGATACCGTCCTCTTCCACCGCCATGTTGAAGCTGCCGTACTGGTCGCCGCCGCCGGCGCTCATGCGCGACAGGGAGACGTGGGACTTGCGGGTGGGGATGCCGTACTTCTTCAGCTCGTTGACCAGCTTGTACAGCTTGCGGCCTGAAGTATTGTCGGGGACACCCCAGAGGGCGCGTTCCGGCGGGTTGGCGACCATGCGCGCGGCCTGGGCATCGATCAGCTCGTAGTGGTAGGCAAGCCCGGCCGCGGCCAGCTGGTCCTTGTAATCACGGTGATAGATTTCCTCGATGGCGCTGCGCATGACGCCGTCATAGCCGGGAATCACGGTATCCTTGAGGCCCAGGTAGGCGTCGCGCTTCTCCGCGATGGCCCGCTGGAAGAATTCGTGGGCCCAGGCGCGGACGTCATCCAGGGCGTTGGTCGCCAGCAACCAGGGATCGCCCTTGCGCAGGGTGCGCCGGTGCAGCTCCACCGGGTCGCCGCTGCTGCCGACAAAGATCACCTTGGCCACACCGGTGGTGCGGGTCAGGGCGTTGGCGCTGTGCTTGATCCCCCCCTGCTCCATGGTGAAGACCTCGATATCGCGGCCGATCCACTGCGGATGTTTCACTTCGAGGTTGCGGAACTGAATGTCCTCACGGGTGATGTTGCCGTGGATGCCCTTGCGGATGGCCCCGTTGGGGGACTTGGTGGCGAGCTTGTCGAGTTTTGCCTCTTCGATCCCCGGGTGGCGCGCCAGCAGGTCGTCCAGCTGGCTGCGGTTGACAGTCATACCGGCGTTCTTGATGCCCACCCCGTGCTCGCGCAGCGCGGCGATGGCGTCGGCTACCACGGCGCCGTTGGTCACCACGCGGTTCTCGGCGGAGAGATCGATTTCAACCAGTGGTATCGCCAGGCGGCTGGTGATGAACATGTCCAGGATACGCTCGAACGCCACCTGCGCCATCTCGTCCCCATGCAGGATAACAAGCGGGCGCTGCACACTGATTTTGTTTGCCATTTTGCTCTCTCAAGAATCGATTGACATGGCCCGCTCCGGAACGAGGGGCTCATTGCTCGCCACCGGACGGCGGCGAAAACGCCATTTTACCTGACTTGGGGCCTGCTTACCGGTAAATATTTACCGCTTTGCGCCGTCCCGACCCCGCGCGATCCCGATCCCGCTACATGCCGTGGGTGACCAGCGCCCTGCGCCGGCCCTGCGGACGGCGCTCGAACACCACCACGCTGTCATAGCAGGCGATATAGTCCGTGCTGCGGGTAAATTCGGTCACCGGCAGTGCCTCGCGGGTATGCACGGCATTGAGTTCGTCGAGCTTGTGCTTGGTGAACTCCATGAAGGTACCCTCGCGGCGCAGGCCACCGCCGAAGACTTCCCAGTAGCAGGTATGGGTATCCTCCACCAGGTACACCCCGTTCGGCTGCACCCGGTGGTACATCATCTCGAAGGTGGCGATCATGTGCTCCATGATATGGCTGCCGTCGTCGATCACGATGTCCACCTGCGGATAGCGCTCGAACACCTGTTCGATGACCGCCGGATCGTCCTGGCTGCCGATGAGTATCTCGATGGCGTCTTCCGCGTGGCGGGCGCAATCCGGATTGATGTCGATGCCCACCACCTTGCAACCGGGCCCGAAATAGTCCTTCCACATCTGCAGGGAACCGCCCCACTTGACCCCGATCTCCACGATGACCGGCGACTTGCCGCGAAAGCGCTCGAAGTGGCGCTCATAGATATCGAAAAAGTGCAGCCACTTGTGGATGCGCTTGTCGCCGTTGTTGAGAAAATACCGGTGGAGAGTTCCGTCACCCATGTTTCGCTGAGTTCCTGTGCAGTAGGGCTGCCGCCCGGGGCACGGAGCACCGCGCCCCGCCGGGCTACTTTACCGGCGCGGACGTCGAAGTGCACCCCAACCTACCCTGTTGGGTACTTGCACCGAAGTTAGAGTGTGAGACAGAACCTGCCCTCCGGAACCGCCTCACACTCTACCCGTGGCATAAGCTTCAAAGTCAGCCACTTCGTTAGCCAATGGCCAATGGCGTCCGAAAGTGCGTCGGGTTAGAGTGCACACCTTCACTCCGGGGTATTTTTAGATGCGCAGTTTCCTGCCACTGATTCGCGCCGAATGGCCCCTGCTGCTGTTCGGTTTCGGCATGTTGTTCTGCTCCAGCTTCGGGCAGACCTTTTTTATCGGCCTGTTCAGCGGGGCGATCCGCGAGGACCTGGGCCTCAGCCACGGTGAATTCGGTGCCATCTACTCCGCGGCGACCCTCGCCAGCGCCGTGCTGCTGGTGTGGAGCGGCGCGCTGATCGACCGCCTGGACCTGCGCCTGTTCACCTGCCTGGTGGCCCTCGGCCTGGCCCTGGGCTGCGCGCTGCTCGCCGGCAGCCAGGGCGCCCTCACCCTGCTTATCGCCATCTTCATGCTGCGGCACATGGGCCAGGGCCTGCTCGGGCTCACCGGCCCCACCGCGACCATGCGCTACGTGGCGACAGATCGCGGCAAGGCCAATGCCATCGTGGGGATGGGATTTTCCTTCAGCGAGGCCCTGCTGCCCACCCTGGCCATCGCCCTGCTGGGACTGGTCGGCTGGCGCCAGTCCTGGCTGCTCTGGGGTGCCGTAGCGCTGCTGCTGGCGCCGGCGATCTGCCTGTGGGCACTGCGCGGCCACAGTGCACGGCATTCGGCTTACCTGCAGGGGCTGGACGACAGCCACGCCGCGGCGGCCAACAGCCGGCAACGCCAGTGGACCCGCAACGAGGTCATCCGCGATCCACAGCTTTACCTGTTCCTGCCGGCGCTGATCGCCCAGCCCATGCTGTTCACCGGTTTTATCTTCCACCAGGTAAAACTGGTGGAAGACAAGCACTGGGACCTGGGGCTGTGGGCGCAACTGTTCGTGTTCTATGCGGCGGTTAACGTGGTCTGCAAGCTGTTCGCAGGGCTGATCGTCGATCGCTTCGGCGCCGTGCGCTCAGTGCCGCTGGTCTGCCTGCCCCTGGGGGCCGGCCTGCTGTTGCTGGCGTGTTCCGACAGTTTCCTGGTGGCCTGGGGTTTCATGGGCCTGATGGCGGTGTCGGTGGGCGCCTATTCCACCCTGTCGTCACCCTTTTACTCGGAGATGTACGGCACGCTCCACCTCGGCGCGATCAAGTCCTTCACCGCCGCGACCATGGTTTTCGCCACCGCCGTCGCCCCGCTGGTCATGGGCTGGCTGATCGACCGCGGGATGAGCATGGACGCCATGGCGGTGGGCGCCGCGGTTTACGTGGTGATCGCCAGCGCCCTGGCACGCCTGGGCGCCCGGCGCCGGTTCGCGGCGACCGCTACCACCCCTGCGGGTTGACGCGGCGCCGCTGCAAGGCTTTGCCGCGGCTCAGGGGGCTACCTGCAGGAAACGCGCCCAGCGGTCCTGGAAGCGCACCACCATGCCGGGCGTGGCTTCTCCCAGCCCCGCGGCGCGCAGGCCTGGATAGCGCGCCACCACCTGGTGCAGTTGCGACTCCTCGTTCATATCGGCGTCGACAAAGAACAGGTGCTGACCGGCCTTCAGCGCCGACTCGAAGCGGCGGAAGTCCGCATGTTTTTCCTGGATGCCGATAAGGCCGCCCTCCCAGGTACAGAAGCCCAGCAACACGATGGCAAGGAAAATCACCGGCACCCAGCCGATACCGTGGGTGATACCGGTGAGCCAGCCCAGCCCCACGACCGCCGCGGCACAGAGCAGGCCGACCAGCGCGCCGCGCTCGGTGCCGCGGACAACGTCCTTCCTGAGCACCGCTTCTACCGGGTGCAGGTGTTTCTGTTCAACCGCTGCGTCGTCCTCGCTGAGGACGTGGATTTGCGGCGTGGTGAAACCCGTCTCCTGGAGTTCGCGGCCGACCGCCTGGAGAACATCGAGATTGTCTGAAAGAAAGTAGTGGCGCTTCATGCAAGAGCCTCCTATCGTGTGCCGGACCTGGCACCCGGAGGGGCATACCGCAGCGCCCCGTCGGGTACGCAGCATTTGCGTGCAATAACCGGCATAGCGCCGGCGATACAGCTATGAACAAATTATAGCCTAATTGGTTCCCGGTAAACTGCCACTGACAATTTCGTAGAGGGCCGGGCGGTGCTGGCGGATTTCCTCCAGCGACAGGCCCTCGAGGGAATGCGGGAACTTCAGCCAGTCGGCGGTCTCGTGGAGGTAGTAATCGGGAACCCGGGCGACCTCGCTGCGGGTGGGCTTGTAGTAGGGCACGGCCACGCGGATTTCCCCGGGTGTATTCAGGCGGGCCTTGGCGTGCAGGTCGTCGATCACCGCCTCGATGGTGTGGCCGGTGTCGAAGACGTCATCGACGATCAGCAGGCGGTCCTGGTGAGTGACATGCTTGACCAGGTAACTCATGCCGTGGATCCGGATCTGGCTGCGGCGGTCGTCGATATGGGCTTCGTAGGATGAGGTGCGAATCGCGATGTGGTCGGTTTCCACCCCGGAATAGGCCAGCATTTCCTGGACTGCGATGCCGATCGGGGCGCCGCCGCGCCAGATGGCGATGATGATCGAGGGTTTGAAATCGCTCGCCAGCACCATGGCGCCCAGGCGGAACGCGTCCTCGAGCAGTTGCTGGGCTCCGATGTAGATTTTCTCCGACAAAAAGTCATTCCCCCTGTAGGCCTGCATAGTATAGTTTGGGCTGGCGGTTCCTGGGGAGAGAAAAGTGGACCAACCGGTTACAAAACGTTTCATCGAGGAGGAGGAACTGCTCAATGATGCCTTCCGCCTGGCGGTGAACATTTACCAGAGCGGCTTCCACCCCAACTTCATTGTCGGCGTCTGGCGCGGCGGTTCCGCAGTGGGCATCTATGTGCAGGAGTGCCTGCAGTTCCTCGGCGTGAAAACCGACCACATCGCCATCCGCACCTCCTACCAGGGCATGGAAAATTACCTGCGCACCATCGGCAGCCCGGAAAGCATTCGCGTCCACGGCCTGCAATACCTGTACGAGAACCTCAACCACGACGATCGCCTGCTGATTGTCGACGACGTTTTCAGTACCGGCTACAACATCGAGGCGGTGATTGAGCGCCTGCAGGCGAAGTGCAAACGCAACATGCCGGCGGATACCCGGGTCGCGGTGCCCTACTACAAACCGTCCCGCAACCGGACCGGCCGGGTGCCCGACTACTTCCTGCACCAGAGCGACGAATGGCTGGTCCTGCCCTATGAACTGCAGGGCCTGAGCCGGGCGGAAATCGAAACCCACAAGCCCTGGCTGCTACCGATACTGGCGCTGCGCGACGGGCACTGAGCCACCCCGGCCACCCCTCGCACCAGCGCGGTGCGAGCCTCGCCCAATTACTGACCATTTGGTCCATTTAATTCCGGTCCCGGCCCGCGAAGACTGCGCCCGCGGCGGTCTGGTACGAAAAATGCTGTACAGGAACGAATAGCCCAGCCGGACCCAGCCCGTTTCATGCCAGAGCACTGTACTGCGATCATCAACGCCAGAATCTATTGCGTGGACTCGCAGTTCCGCGTCCTCAACCCCGGCACCATCATCTTCGAACAGGGCCTGATTACCGCGGTAGGTCCCGGCGAATCCACCGTCGTCCCGCCCGGCAGCCGGGTTATCGACGGGCGCAACCGCCTCGCGGTACTGCCGGGGCTGGTGGACGCCCACTGCCATTCCAGCCTGCTGAAAGGCTTTTCGGAAAGCGCCCAGCTGATGGACTGGCTGCCCGAGTACCAGCGTGAACACCAGGCGCTGCGGGCCGAGGACGCCTACTACGCCTGCCTGGTGACCTACATGGAGGCATTGCGGGGCGGCACCACCACACTGCTGGACATGTACCGCTTCATGCACGAGGGCAACCGCGCCGCCGACCTGCTGGGACTGCGCGTCCACCTCGTCCCCTATGCTGCGGACAACCCCGGCAAGGCTTTTTTCGAAACCCTGGAAACCACCGAGCAAGCCATCCGCGACCTCGACCACTGTCGCGGCGGGCGCACCCGGGCCTGGGTGGGGCTGGAGCACATCACCTACTGCTCCGAACCGATGTTCCGCGCCGCCCGCGACCTCGCCGACCGCTACGGGGTGCCCATCCACACCCACACCAGCGAGCAGCGCGAGGAAGTCGCCGCGGTTATCGACCTGTTCGGTGAACGCCCGGTCTACAAATTCAGGGACTGGGGCATTCTCAAGCCGGGATCCCTGCTGGCCCACTGTGTCTGGCTCGACGAGGGCGAACTGGAGGTACTGGCGGACACCGGCACCGGGGTCGCCCACTGTCCGGTGAGCAACATGAAACTGGCCTCCGGACCCGCGCCACTGGCGCAATTCCGCCAGCGGGGTATTCCGGTGGCACTGGGCACCGACGGCGGAGTCAGCAACAACGCGATCAGCATGTGGGAATCGATGAAAAGCGCTTCCCTGTTGCAGAAGGTGACTCACCTGGACGCCACCCGGATCGACGCCGGCGAGGCGCTGCGCATGGCCACGATCGAGGGCGCCCGGGTTCTCGGCGTGGGTCGCGAGATCGGCTCGCTGGAGCCCGGCAAGCAGGCCGACCTGATCACGGTTGACCTCTGGCAACCGCACCTGATGCCACTCGCCGAGGCCGAGGGCCACGATCCCGTGCTCTGGAACCTGGTATTCGCCGGTCGCGCCAGCGATGTCCGCGATGCCTGGGTACAGGGCGAACAACTGCTCGCCGGCGGCAGGTTCCGCCGCGCGGACGAAAACGCTCTGCTGGAAGAAATTCACGCCGCCACGGTGGCCTTCCTCGAACGCCGGCGCGGGTTCGCGCCAATCCCGATGGTTTGACAACGGAGAAACCGGATGAATACAAGATGCCTCGCCGGCCTGGCACTGGCCTGCCTGCCCGCACTCGGCAGCGCCCAGGTACTGGTCGAGAACGCCACCATCCTCACCCTCGCCGAGGGCCAGGACACCCCCTTTACCGGCTACCTGCTCGCCACCAGCGACGGCGCCATTGCCGCCATCGGGGCAGGCGAGTACCAGGGCGAACTGCCGATAGCGACCTCGGTTGTCGACGCGCAGGGCAAACTGCTGGTCCCCGGCTTCGTCTCCGCCCACAACCACCTGTGGCAGACCGCCTTCCGCGGGCTGGCCATCGACGATGTCCTCTACCCCTGGCTGCAGGCCCTGCACTGGACCTACGGTGACAATTTCAGCGATGGCGACTTCTACTGGTTCACCCTGCACGGCGCCATGGACCAGTTGGCCCACGGCATCACCACCACCTACAGCCACTCCCAGCGCCTTGGCGGCAGCGAGGAACAATACCTCGAATCGCTCACCGCGGAAGCCGGCTTCAGCCAGCACTTCGTGTTCTCCTACAACGGCAATGTGAACCAGGCTCCCGCCGCCTACCGCAAGGACTTCGCCGCGTTCATGGCAAAGTCCGAGGCGATAATGGCGGCGCCGGGCAGCTCCATGCTCGCCCCCGCGGTACACTCGGTCGGCCTCCACGGCAACCTGCCCATGCTCAAGGTGGAAATGGAAGTGGCCGCGGAATACGGCCTCGGCGCCCAGTTCCACTACCTGGAACAGTTTTCGCGACGCGCGGAAGACCGCGCCGAATGGCCCGACCTGATGGCCGCCGGTGCCGTGCGTAAGGGCAACAGCTTCGCCCACTTCATCCATACTACCGATGAGATCCGCGACGATACCGCGGCGGGCGGCGCCGGCATGAGCTGGAACCCGCTGTCCAACGGCCGCCTCGCCTCCGGGCTGGCCGACATTCCCGACTACCTCGCCCGCGGCATCCCCGTCGGCATGGGCGTCGACGGCGCCGCCTCCGCCGACATCGGCGACCCCTTCGAAAACATGCGCATGGGCATGTACGCGCTGCGCATGCAGCACAAGGACGCGAAGATCATGTCGCCGCTGCAGGTGATGAAACTGCACACCATGGGCAGTGCCGGGGTCATGGGCGTCGCCGACAAAGTGGGTTCACTCGAAGTCGGCAAGCGCGCCGACTTCCTGATCCTCGACCCGGACTCGCCGGCCACCGGCGCCCTCTTCTACCCGGCGGCGCACATCGTCGCCACCATGAGTGCCGACAACATCGACGCGGTGTATGTCGACGGCAAGCTGCGGGTGAACAACGGCGAGGTGCTGGAACAGGACATGGACCTGGTGCAGCAGGAAGTGGAGCGGCGGGTGGCGGCTATTGTGGCGCGGGAAAATGCGAGCAAATCCGGTGAATCCTGATCAGGCTTCGGGGTTTTGGGGTTAACCTGCCGAGCGCGAGGCGGAACCTGCCTGCTGGAACACGCCAAAAAGCGTACATCCATGTACCGGCTCGGGTGGCGACATCCATGTCGCCACACGGTTCCAGCAGGCAGGTTCCGCCTCACACTCTACCGAACGCACATGCAACAGGTTCAGGTTTGAACTGCAGGTTTTGAGAAGGACCTGAAAGAACGTGCTGGATTTCAACTATTCCGCTTATTCCCGGTAGTCCAGCAAATCCTCCAAGGCATAGCGCCGGCCATTCTTCACGGTCATCACGACATTGTCGCTGTCACTGATATCCGCCAGTGGGTCGCCATCGAGCACCACCATGTCCGCCAGTTTGCCCGCCTCGATGCTACCCAGATCAGCGTCCGCGCCGGCAATTCGCGCAGATTGTAACGTTGCCGCCTGGAGGATTTTCGCGGGCGGGATGCCCTCGCGCTGGTAGAGGCGCAGCTCCGCGTGCAGGCCGGTACCGAAAGGCGTGAAGGGTGAGTCGGTGCCGGTGCCGACCAGGGCGCCGCGGGCGATGAGCTTGCTGAGCAGTTCGCCATAGGCGTCGACGTAACCCTCGCTGCCCGGACCGAAGAAGCCCATGAAATCCTGGTAGGTCTGTTTCATCGGCGGGCCGTAGAAGGCGTCGAACTGGCGGGTGCTGTAGATATCGTCCTGTTCGGTGAAGGTCAGCACGACACCGGGGACGACCATGGTCGGCACCACCCCCATGCCGGAGACGCTCAACACTTCCACCACGTCCTGGTAGCTGCGGCCCAGTTCGCTGATCTTGGTGGTGTAACCGCGGCGACTGGTGCCGGTGAAATGTTCGATGGCGTCGACGCCGTAGACCGCCGCTGGCAGCAGTTCGTGGGAGGTGACCGGCACCCCCATGGCGTGGGCGAACTCCACCACCCGCTGCTGCTGGCGGTCGGGCAGGCGCACGTAGGTCTTGATGAAATCGACGTCGAGCAGTTGTGAGCGCTGCAGCGCGCGCTCCAGGTGCTCATCCGAGGTGATGCCCTCGACCACGGCATAGTAGACCCGGCGCCCGTCGATGTTGTGGCCGGTAATGAAGGTGCGCGGACCGATACGCCGGCCGCTGGACCAGGCTTCCTTGCGTTCGTTGGCGAGGTAGGGATTGGAACCCGGATCGCGGATCGAGGTAATCCCGTAGGCCAGCCAGGCGCGCCCCTGGGATTCGCTGTGGTTGTGGTCGCCGATATGGGCGTGGGATTCGAACAGGCCGGGAATCACCACCTTGTCGGAGGCGTCCACCACCGGCAGGTCGGCGCGGGTTCCCGCCGGATACACGGCGGCGATGCGATTGCCGCGGACGTGGATATCGACGTTCTCGCGGTAGCCGGCCCCGGTTCCGTCGAACAGTTTGCCGGCGCGCAGCAGCCACTCCTCCTGCGGGAGGTCGCGCTGCCAGGTGAGCGCCGGGCTGATATCCTCCACGGCACCGCTGGCCGCCGTCAGGCGCAACAGGCGATTGCCAGCCTGGAATACCAGGTATTTGCCGCCATTACTCCAGTGCGGCGAATCCGCCAGGCCATCGTAGAGCAGCCGCACCGGGCCCGCCGCCGCCAATGCCGCGTCCAGGGGCAGGCCGTAGAGGGCGCCATCCTCGGAAAACGCCGCCATTCCGGCGGCGGCGTAACTGGCGTGGGCAATGCTGCGATGGGGAACCGGGGTAATATCGGTGGTGGTGCCGGACAGCAGGTCCACCACCGCCAGTACATACAGGCCCTCCCGGTAGCGCTGGCTGTAGGGCTCCAGGCGGGTGGTGATGAGCTTGTCGCCGTCAGCGCTCCAGGCAATCGGCTGCGGCGGCATCGGCGCCGAGTGTGTCGTCAGCGCACCGCTGTCGCGGTCGTAAACCGTCAGCTGCCCTACCACATGCAGCAGCGGATTGTCCGGAACGTCGGTAAAGAAGGCCAGTTTGCGGCCGTCCGGCGACCAGCTGGGAAAACTCAGCGAATGCTTCTCAACTGGCAGCACCTCGCGTTCGCCGCTCGCCAGGTCCTGCAGGTAGATGCGGTAGCGGCCGCCGCGGTCGGAGACCCAGGCGAGGCTCCTGCCATCGTCGCTCCACGCCGCCATCTGGTCCGCGGCAGGATCGTCCGTTACCTGCACCAGTGCCCCGCTGCCCGGGTTCCAGCGCCACAGGTCGCCGAGCGCGGTAAAGGCCACCTCTGTCCCGTCGGGTGACAACACCGGGTGGGATATCCCCAGTACCGGCAGCGGCGCGGGACTGTCGAAGTCCCGCTGCTTGCGCGGGTAGTCGCGCGCGGGAATATCGAAACTTACCCGGAAGGGGCGCGCCACCGGCGCAGCTCCCCGCCGCCAGGTGCGTATCGCCCCGTCGCTGGTATAGAGCGCGCTGTCGGCGTCGAGCCAGGTTGCCCTGAAGGGAAACACATCGGCACCCGGCGGCGAGAGGATTTCCTCTCCGCCATCCGCCAGGCTGAGCAGCCGCAGGGCCGAGGTGGCATTGCCGTCGGCATCGCGGTCGAGGGAGCGGAAACTCAGTTGGCCGCCCGCAGGGTGCCAGCGCAGGCCACTGAGTTTCGAGCGGGTTCGGTATACCGCCTGCGGCGCGCCATCACCGACCAGCGCCCGGGTGCGGATTTCCTGCTCCCTGCCGACGGCGGCCATCCAGCCGAAAGCGGCGCCATCCGGCGAGGGCGCGGGCGCGAATTCGTCCGCCGGGTCGTCGGTAAGCCGGACCAGTTCGCCATCGGCGAGCCGCAACTGCCAGATGTCGTAGTTGCCGCTGCGGTCCGAGGAAAACAGGATCGATTGGCCATCCGGCAACCAGACCGGCTCGCGGTCATCGAACAGGGTGTCGGTCAGCCGCTGCGGTTGGGCGCCATCCGCCAGCGCCAGCCGCCAGATATCCCAGCTGCCGTCTCGATAGCCGGTATAGACCAGCGACTTGCCGTCCGGCGCCAGTTCCGGCTCCCAGGCGTCCTCCAGCCAGCCGGTGATTGGCCGTGCGTCAGTGTCGCCCGGGGACTGCCGGTAGAGCCGACCCTGCAGGGCGATGATGGCGTCGCCACTTGGCGGATGCACGCTGGCAGCGAGGTTGGTGCCCTCGGTCAGCACCACCTCCGCAGCCTGTGCCCCGGGGGCGGCGCAGGCCAGCGCCGCACAGAGCAGCCCCGCCGGCATGGCCGAACGCAGCATCTCAGGCACCCAGCGCGAAATAGGCGACGAAACAGGCGCTCAGCACCCAGCTGAGGGGCTTGATCTGCCGCACGTGCCCGGTGAGGGCCATCGCCGCGGTGAACGCGATCATGCCCAGCGCCATACCGTCGCTGATCGAGGTCACCCCCATCAGGATAAGCGTGATGATGGCGCTACCCCCGGTCACGATATTGTCGAAATTGATGTGGCGCACTTCCGAGAACATCAGCAGGCCGATAAACACCAGCGCCGGCGCGGTCGCCTGCACCGGAATCACCAGCAACAGCGGGTTGATGAACAGGGCGAGGAAGAACAGCAGGCCGACCAGGATCGCCACCAACCCCGTCCGTCCACCGGACTCGATGCCGGCGGCGGACTCGCCGTAGCAATTGGTCGTCGAGGTGCCGGCCATCGCGGAGCCGATGGTGGCGATGGCGTCCGCGGACAGCGCCGCGGTGGGCTTGAGCATATTGCCGTGCTCGTCCACCAGCCCGGCGCGCTGGCACATCGCGTTCATGGCAGCGAGGCTGCTGAACAGGTCCAGGAACACCAGGGTGAGCAGGACCGGAAAAGCGCTGGGGAAATTGCTCCAGAGATAACCGATATCGAGGATCATCACGTACTGGGAAAAGGATACCGGCGCCGACACAAAGGCCTCCGGCACCCGGGTGACATTGCCCTCGCCCCCCGCCGCCGGCACCAGCAGGCCGACCAGGGTAATCAGCACGATCACCAGGAGAATCGCGCCGGGCACCCGGCGCGCCATCAGCCCCATGACCAGGGGCACACCCAGCAAGGGCAGCAGCACCGCCGGCTGGCTCAGGTTACCGAGGCTGATCAGCGCGGGTGCGGTGGCGCCGACGATAATCCCGGCCCCCTTGAGCCCGATAAACATCAGGAACAGGCCGATGCCGGCGGTCAGGGCGAACTTGAGGTCGTCGGGGAAGGCATCGAGCAGCATGCGCCGCACCCCGGTGACCGTCAGCAACAGGAAAATCACCCCGCTCCAGAATACCAGCCCGAGCGCCGCCTCCAGCGGCACCCCCATGCCGATGATGATGGTGTAGGAGAAAATCGCGTTGGCCCCCATGCCCGGGGCCTGGACGATGGGCAGGTTGGCCATCAGGCCCATCAGGATGGAAAACGCCCCGGCCACCACCGCGGTCAGGGTAATGACCGCTGCGCGGTCCATGCCCGCATCCGCCATGACCATGGGGTGTACCGCAAGGACGTAGGACATGGTCGCGAAGGTGGTCAGCGCGGCCAGCATCTCGGTGCGCAGGCTGGAGCCCCTGCTCGAAATTTTGAACTTGCGGTCGAGATACGCAGCGAACCAGTTTGGTGCAGAATCCGGACTTTCTGCCCTGATTTGCCCCATTTCCTGACCATCCAATTCCCGGGAACTTTCCATTCTTTACCTTTTGGTCAACTTTTTAACCGGTGTTTCCGCGCCCCTTGCGGCACCCCGGCAGCCGGCGTGGCTGGCGGGCCGTGCCCTCCCTGACCACCCCCTGACAGCAAAGCAATAAACATGCCCGCAGGTTTTTACTGGCCTGCTACTTGCATAGCCCTCAGCGATTCAGGCTGGTCAGGACTTATGTCGGCAACACCCCAGAAACCACTTGGCTACCACCTCGCGGCACAGGCCGGGGAACTGGTGCGCCTGCAGGCAGTCGCCGGCGGCCGCGCCGCAGCGGACCTGGTACTGGCCAATGCGAGGGTGCTGTCACTGCACAGCCGGGAAATTCTTGACCGGGATGTCTGGATTTCGGGGCGGCATATCGCCGCCGTGGTTCCCTGCGGGCATCCCGCCCACGGTGAGCCGGAAATCCTGGATATGGGCGGCCGCTATATCGCCCCGACCTTCATCGACACCCACCTGCACATCGAGTACAGCCTGCTCACGCCGGGCGAGTTCGCCCGTTGCGTGGTCCCGCGCGGCACCGGCTGCGTGCTGGCGGACCCCAACTGCATCGGCAACGTGCTCGGCGCCAGCGCCATGGACTGGGCCGGCCAGACCGCCACGCCGCTGAAAATCTTCCAGCAGATCTCCAGCCGGATTCCGCGCTCGCCGGCACTGGAGCTGGGCGGCGCCACGGTTACCGAGGAAGAGCAGCTGAGCCGGCTGTCCTGCAGCCACGCCGCCACCGTGGGTGAATCGACCCCCTTCGGCTTCGATGAACGCGCGGCGCGCATGTACGCCCAGGCCCTGGCCGAGGGCCGCCGCTGCACCGGCCACACGGCGCGGGTAAAGGATGAACTGCTGTGGTCCTACGCGGCCTCCGGCATCTCCGACGACCACAACGCCTTTGACACCGGCGAGGTGCTCGAACGGATTCGCCTGGGCATGATGATTACCGTGATGTCCGGCTCCATGAACGACAACGTGCCGCTGGTCTTCGCCGACACCAACGCGGTTGCCGGCGGCTACCCGTTCTTCTCCTTCTGTGCCGACGATCGCCATGTCGACGATCTCTACCGCGTCGGCCATATCGACCACCACGTGCGCGAGGCCATCCGCTGCGGCGTCCCGGTGCTGGAGGCCTATGCCATGGCCAGCCTCAACGCCGCCAGTTTCTACCGCCTCGACCACCTGATCGGCTCGATCACCCCGAGCCGGATCGCCGACCTGCAGGTCCTGGAATCACTTGAAGATGCAAAGCCGCTGCGCGTCATGCTCAACGGCCAATGGGTGGCCGGGGACGGCGAAGCCCTGTTTGCCAACCCCGACACCATCCCCGCTTCACTCTACGGCAGCGTTCACCTGCCGGAAAACTTCAGTGCCGAGGCCTTCCGCGTCACTGCCCGGGCCGCCGCCGGTGAGGTCGCCGTGGTGCGGGCGATGGAGATGTACGACGGCTACTTCAAGCGCGCCTTCGAAGCGGAGCTTTCCGTCATCGATGGCGATGTCCGGGCGGATCCGGCACAGGACGTGGCGAAGATCGCCGTGATCGACCGCCACCACGGCACCGACACCCGCGCCTGTGGCTTCGTCCGCGGCTTCGGCCTGCAGGCGGGCGCCATCGCCGGCACCACCAACTGCGAAAACCAGAACCTCGTGGTGCTCGGCACCAACAACGCCGACATGGCGACGGCGGCCAACGCCCTGCGTGAACTCGGCGGCGGTTATGTCGCGGTGCGCGACGGCGAGGTGCTCGCCAGCCTGCCCCTGCCGGTGGCCGGGATCATGTCCGACCTGCCCTGGGAGCAGGTGCTGGAGCAGTCCGATGCGGTGGACGCCGCCGCCCGCGCGCTCGGCAGTACCCTGAACAGTCCGTTCATGATCCTCGCCTTCGTCGGCCTCGCCGGCGTGCCCGATTACGGCCTCACCGAAAAGGGCCTGATCGACTCCTACAACATGGAATTCATCCCGGTGGTGGTCTGCTGCCGCTGCCCCCAACACATACACCAGCTGCCATGACGACATTGCAAGAAACCTTGCCGCCGATTCTCGGACACACCGTTCCCACACCGCTGCTGGCGCCCGCAGAGCTGTCCCTGCTCGCCCGCCTGCACCAGGTCATGGACGCCAGCCTGCGCGAACTGGCGCCGCAGAACGACGCCGCCGGTCGCTACCCCAGCGCCTCGATGGCGGCGCTCAAGCAGGCTGGACTGCTGAGCGCGGTCGTACCGCAGGACCTCGGCGGCATGGGCATCAGCCACGCCGCCAGCCTGGAGATACAGATGCGCCTGGCCACGGTAGACCCGGCGGTGGGGCAGCTGTACAAGGTGCACGACGAACTGGTGCGGGAAATATTCGCCTACTGCCCGGAGTTCCAGCGCGCACGGCTGGCGGATTTCATTGTCAACCAGCAGCAGATCGTCGGCCTGGCGGTCGCGGAGTCCGGGCGTTCCGCAGTGGAGCCGCTGAAGACCACCGCCACGCCTACCGGCGATGGCGGCTTTGTCGTCGACGGCCTCAAGATCTACACCACCGGCGCCGCCGAGGCAGACCAGATTGCGACCTGGGCCTTCAACGCAGCCGCCGCCACCGCGGACAATCCAATACTCGGCATGCAACTGCTGCTGATTCCGAAAGATACAGCCGGGGTCACCGTCAACCGCGACTGGGACGCCCTCGGCCAGCGCGCGACGGATTCCGGTTCGATCAGCTTCGACAATGTGCAGTGCCCGGCGGAATGGGTGGG
Organism: Haliea sp. E17; assembly: GCF_048323675.1. Classification (NCBI taxonomy): domain Bacteria; kingdom Pseudomonadati; phylum Pseudomonadota; class Gammaproteobacteria; order Cellvibrionales; family Halieaceae; genus Haliea; species Haliea sp. E17. Next base: position 286,689 of record NZ_JBLWFK010000001.1, on the reverse strand, counting down.
CTCGGTGACCGGCAAGGCGCCGCTGTTGCAGTCCGCGCTGCGCTACCAGGCCGGTTTCGCCGCGCTGTTGTGCGGCATGGGCTTTGGCGCGCTCGCGGCCGCGGTGCCGTTCATCAACGAGAAATCCCGGCCCTGGGCCCAGACCGGCGTCGAGCACGCCAACCAGGACCCGATGGTGCTGCGCAGCGCCGGGGAGATGGCCGCGGACCTCGCCTGCGCCTGGGCCGCAACCCAGCGCTGCGGCGAGCTGCTGGACGCCTACGAAGCGGGCAAAATCAGCCGCGGCCAGCTCGCCATCCCGATTTCCGCCGCCAAATCCGCGGCCTCGCGGGCGGCGCTGAAGTGCACCGGCGAGCTGCACGCGCTGATGGGCACGCGCTCCGTCGCCGGCGGCGCCGGCTTCGATTACTGGTGGCGCAATGCCCGCACCCTCGCCCTTCACGACCCGATGGAGTGGAAAAACCACGAGATCGGCCGCCATGTCATCACCGGCTGGGAGCCGGAACCCGGGATCTACCAGTAGGAACACCGCATGACCATCGCCACCGAGAGCGCCATCCGCGCCCTGCCCAAGCTTGAAATGCACATCCACCTGGAGGGCACCTTCGATCCGGCGCTCGTCCAGCAACTGGCGGACGCCCGCGGCGTCGCCCTGCCGCGGCCGCTGGATGACCTCTATGACCTCAGCGACATCAGCGCTTTCCTGCGCACCCTCGACTGGGTCTGTTCGCTGGTGGCCAGCGCCGAAGAGGCGCGCCTGGTGGCGGAGAACTTCGGCCGCCGCTGCCAGCAGCAGGGCATCGTCTACACCGAAGTCATCATCAATCCGACCCACTGGGCCGCCCTGCCCTACAGCGAGTTGCTGCCGGCGCTGGCTGAAACCTTCGACGCGGTGGAGACGACTTACGGCGTCGATGTTCGCCTGCTGCCCTCGATCCTGCGGCAGCAGTCCGCGGCTGAAGCCGAGGCACTGGTGCGCTGGATGGGCGAGTCGGGCATCGCGCGCATCGCCGGCCTGTCCGTCGACGGCAACGAGACTGCCGCCGGTCCCACCGGGGAGCGTTTCGCCAGGGCCTACGCCATGGCCCGGGAACTGGGCTTCGGGGTAACCGCCCATGCCGGTGAATCCGCGGGACCGGACGGTGTGCGCGACGCGCTGGACCTGCTCGGGGTCTCGCGTATCGACCACGGCGTGCGCGCCATTGAGGAGCCGACGCTCACCCGGCGCCTGGTCGACGAGGACATCACCCTGAATGTCTGCCTGCGCAGCAACTGCAGCATCCTCTACCCGACCCTCGAGGCCCACCCCTTCCCGCGCCTGCTGGAGGCCGGGGTAAAAATGACCCTCAACACCGACGACCCGGTGGTGCTGAAGACCGACCTCAGCGAGGAACTGGCCTGGATCGCCGGACACTTTGGTTTCAGCCTCGAGGACATCGCCGGGTTCCAGCACCACGCGGTGGACAGCGCCTTTTGCGACAGCGCCACAAAACAGGCGCTGCGCGAGCGCATCGACGCGGCACTCGCTGGCTGAGCCCGCAACCATTCCCCTGCACAGGAGCACGTTTTACCCATGAAAAAAGTACTTGCCGCCCTGGTCGCCAGCGCCCTTATCGGCGCACCCGCACTGGCAGCGGCCGCCGCGCCGCAACTGCTGCTGACCAACGCCACCCTGATCACCGTCGACCCCGACCAGCCCGATGCCTTCAGCGGCTACATGCAGGTGGGTGACGACGGCAGGATCATGGCCATCGGTGCGGGCAAGCCGCCGGCGGAGATCAGCGCACCGGTGGTACGCGACATGGGCGGGAAGATGGTCGCCCCCGGGTTTATCTCCGCCCACAGCCACATCTACATGAGCCCGCTGCGCGGCCTGGGCCACGACGTCAACCTCTATGGCTGGTTCCGCGCCTGGGACTACTACCTGCGCCACACCACCGCCGATGACATCTACTGGTTCACCCTGCACGGCTCCGTGGATTTCCTGCGCAACGGTATCACCACCGCCTACGATTTCACCTACCCCGGCGTGCTGGAAGAACTGACCGACGACCCCAGCCAGCCCCAGGGGGCGCCCACCCAGAAACCCGGTCCTTTCGAGGAGAACCAGATCAGGGCCAAGCTGGATTCGGGGATGCGCTTTATCAACAGTCCCTGGCTCTCGGAAATTGGCAGTGACGACGACATTATCGGCCGCTTCGGCGACCTGCTGGACTGGGCGAAAAAGGAAGGCCTGCACGATGACCCGCAGTACCTGGCCGACGCCATCTCCGGCCAGCAGCAGTTCATGCCCACCGACCGCACCGCCAAACTGGAAGTGCGCGCCATGCGCGAATTCGGGGTAATGAACCAGAGCCACTTCCTGGAAAGCCCCAACGCGGTGCCCGAACAGCAGGCCAAGTTCGCCTGGTACGACGATGCCGGCGCCCTGGGCCCGGATTTCATCTTCGGCCACTTTATCCACGTCAACGACGCCATCCTCGACCGGGTGGTGGAGAGCGGAGCGCGGATGAGCTGGCAGCCCACTTCCAACGGTCGCCTCGCCGACGGCATCGCCGATGTCGTACGCTACCGCGAGCTCGGCATCCCGGTGGCGGTGGGTCTCGACGACCAGTCCTGCACCGACGTCTCCGACCCCTTCCAGAACCTGCGTATCGGCCTCTACACCATGCGCGGCCTGCACAAGAAGGCGAGCGCCCTGTCGATCCAGGACATGCTCTACCTGCACACCCTCGACAGCGCGAAGGTACTCAACATCGAGGACAAGGTGGGCAGCCTCGAGGTGGGCAAATTTGCGGATTTCCTCGTGGTCGATCCGCGCAGCCCGGACACCGGACCGGTCTATGAACCGCTGGCGACCTACGTACTGGCAGCCAGCCTGCGCAACCTGAAGGAAGTCTGGGTGGGCGGTGAACAGGTGGTGAACGGCACCGACCTGCTCACCTACGACGAGGCGGAAATCCGCCGGGAGATCGACCAGCGCACCGACCGTATTCGCGCGGAGGCGGCGGCTGGCGACCTGGAAAAAGTGGCTGCGGCGGGCAACTGAAGTGCCCCGCGCGCTTACCGGGGCTCCGCTGCGGTGCCCGCGACTCGCATCACCGCATGTTCAGTCCGCATTGCCGCGCGCGTTGCGGAGGCACTGTGCGAGCGGGTCGGCGACGCGCCCCTTGCCGGCGCAGATTTCGTCCAGCGTGAGGCCTTTCAGCTCGTGAGGAAACACCAGCCAGTCGTCGGTCTCATGGACGTAGTAGTCCGGCCGGATATCGGTGACATTCTTGTTCGGCTTGTACCAGGGGCAGGCGATGCGGATGGTCGCGGGCAGGTTGCGCCGGCACTTGTCCTTCAGCTCGGCCAGGGTGGCGCGCAGGCTGCGGCCGGAATCGAACACGTCGTCCACCAGCAACACTTTGTCCTCGGCGTTCACGTTATCGATGATGTAGTGCAGGCCGTGCACGCGCACGGTTTTTTCCTGCTGGTTGATGCCGGTGTAGCTGGAGGTGCGGATGGCGATATGGTCGGTCTTGACGCCGATGTAATCGAGGAATTCCTGCACGGCGATGCCGACGGGGGCGCCGCCGCGCCAGACGCCGATGATGAAGTTGGGCCGGAAACCGCTTTCGTAGACCAGCTGGGCGAGCCGGTAGGAATCGTGCAGGAGGTCGTCGGCGGTGAGGAATATCTTGTTCACGGGCAGGCTCCGGTTGCGGCTTGGTATGCGTCGTCGATCGTTATCTCAGTCCGCCATCCGGCTGGACCTGTGAGGAGTAAGTGTAACGTAAACACGCTTGGCAGGGAGTCAATCGAGACCAACGATGCAGATTTGGTGGCGAGCACAGCTAACCGGTATCCCCTGCTGGAACACGCCAAAAAGCGCACATCCTTGTGCAGGCTCGGTCGGCGACATCCATGTCGCCTCACGGTTCCAGCAGGGAATACCGGCTATCTGCACTCTGCGCCCCGACTACGCCAAAACAATCTCGCTCTGTCTGATACGAAATTGAAACGCTATTGAATTCAGGTACACGACTATGCAGCAATCACAGCGACTTCCATTCTTCGCCTTAATAACCAGCCTGTGTGCAAGCCTGACACACGCCGATGTCCCCGCCGGCGAAATCAAGCTCTCCACCGAGGTACAGGCCCGCCAGGACCTGGTGCAGACCGCTCTGGGCCGCGAGGAGGCGGACCTGCTGATCAAGGGGCCGACGGTGCTCAACGTGTTCACCGGCAGCTGGCTGGAGAACCAGGACATCGTGATTCGCGGCGAGCGTATCGCCTGGACCGGCGCCTCCGGGACATGGCCGGGCAAGGCGAAGCAGACGCTGGATGCCAGCGGTGAGTGGGCGGTGCCGGGTTTCGGCGAGTCGCACAAGCATATCGAGAGCAGTTACCTGACGCCGGAGTATGAGGCGGCGCTGGTGATTCCGCGGGGCAATACCTGGACGGTGGAGGGTTCGCACGAGCTGTCCAACGTGGTGGGCGAGCACAATGTGGATTTCTGGTTGGCGGCGGAGGATGCCGGTAGCCCGCTGAAGATTTTCCCGGCGATCGGTTCGGCGACGCCGCCTACGGTTTACGAGCAGGGTGGCGGCTATTACGGCTACGGCGCGATGCGCGATTTCCTCAGGGAGGATTTGCGGGTGGTGGCGCTGGGCGAGGTGATGGACTGGCCGGCGGTCAGCAACCGCGACGCGCCGGGCAACCAGCGCATCTGGGAGATGATCCAGGCTACCTGGGATTTTCGCGGCGTGGTGGAAGGCCACGGCAGCGGCATGACGGACGTCAACGAGATCAATGCGTTTGCTGCGGCGGGTTTGAGTTCGGACCACGAGGTGCGGCTGGCGGAGGAAGGCCTGGCCAAGTTGCGCAGCGGGGTGTTCCTCGAGGTGCGCACGGGCGCCATGCCGATCCTGTTCCCGAAACTGCTGGCGGAAGGCATCAGCGACTGGAGCAATATCTCGGTCACTACGGATGACCGCGACGTGGCGGCCACGACCCAGTTGGGTTCGATGGACTACAACATCCGCACCGCCATCGAGGCGGGCGTGCCGGTGGCAATCGCCTACCAGATGGGCAGCTACAACACGGCGCGGCATTTCCGTATCGACCACCTGGTGGGCTCCATCGCCCCGGGGCGTTACGCGGATGTGGTGTTGCTCGACAATCCGGAGACGGTGGCGATTACCCGGGTGGTGGCCAACGGTAAACTGGCGGGCAAAGGCACCGAATACCTGCTGCCGATTCCGAAAATCGACTACCCGGGCTGGGCCCGCAACACGATCGATATCGGCCGCGAGATCACGGCAAAGGATTTCGCCATCGCGGCGCCGGCGGGGCGTGACTCGGTCAACGTGGCGCTGATGGAGCCCTTCTACTTCGCCCCGGACTTTATCCACGACACCCTGCCGGTGAGCGACGGCCTGGTGCTGCCGGACATGCAACGCGGGATCAGCAAGGTGGCGGTGGTCGACCGCTACCGCGGCAACGGCGGTGTCTCGAAGATGTTCTGGCGCAATGTCGGCCCGCTGACTCCCGGTTCCGCACTCGCCAGTTCGCAGATGCACGACATCCACAATATCTGGACCGTGGGCAATGACGACGCGGCCATGGCCCTCGCGGTACAGACCGTAGCCGAGATGCACGGCGGCTGGGCGCTGGTGAAGGAAGGCAAGGTGGTGGCCAGGGTCGAGCTGGATATCGCCGGCCTCATGACCTCCCGCCCGGTGGCGGAAGTGGGCGCCGAGATGGAGGCGCTGTTTGCCGCGGCGGACGAGATGGAGTGGATCGGCGCGCCGGGGCTGCCCGAGCGCATGCGCTTCGCCTTCCTGACTGCCACGCCCTGGAAATGGCAACTGGTGGCGCCCTACGAGGGCAATCCGGGTGGTTTCGTCAATGTCACCACCGGCGAAACCCACGCGGTGGTCTGGTAAGCCGATGCGCGCGATCCTCACCTGGCTGCTGGGCGGGCTGCTCTGCGTCGCACTACCCGCCAGCGCCCACCTGCTCAACATGACCAAGGCCAACGGCACGATCGATGACGGTGGCGAGTTTACCCTCGAGCTGTCGCTGGACCTGCTGCGCGCCAGCGGCAGTGCGCAGGCCTATTACGAACTGAGCCTGCTGCAACAGCCGCTGGCGGAAAAATCCCTGCGGGCGCAGTGGCAGACACTGGGCGACGCGGTGGAGGTGCGCCAGGGCAGCAAGCTGATCAACCTGGAAACCACGGCGGTCGAGCCGCCCCGCGGCCTGGCGCTGGCGGATTTCGAGAGCCCGGTGATGTGGCCGATGACGGCGATCACCCTGCGCGGCAGGGTCGACCCGGCACAGCCAATGAGCGTGAGTTTCCGCTCCCGCTTCGCCTTCGAGGAGCCCATCGCCCTGAGCCTGGTCGCCAGCGGCGGCGAGCGCAAGCAGTCGCGACTGCTGGTGGCCAACCAGAGCAGCCCGCCCTTCCTGCCCCTCGTGAACCCGGCGGTGACGCCGGGCGAAGCGCCATCCTTCGACGTACTGCACAATCTCGGCGTGGGCATCGTGCACATCCTGCCCGGCGGGGTGGACCACCTGCTGTTCCTGGTCTGCCTGTTCCTGCTGGCCAGGAGCTGGAAGCAGCTGCTGCTGTTCGTCTCCGCCTTTACCCTGGCACACAGCCTGACCCTCGCCCTGGCCGCCTACCGGCTGGTGGAAGTACCGGCGGGTATCGTGGAATCACTGATCGCGGCATCCATCCTCTGGCTGGCGGTCTGCGTCCTGCTCGGGCGCCACGCCCACGCCAGCCTCGGCCTGATCACCGGCTTTGGCCTGCTCCACGGGCTGGGCTTCGCCAGTGCGCTGCGCAGCCTGCCGCTGGAAGACAACCAGTTCCTGTGGACCCTGCTGACCTTCAACGCCGGCGTCGAAATCGGCCAGGTCATCTTCCTCGCCGGACTCTGGCTGTGCCTGGCCTGGTGCCGCGGGCGCCAGTGGTACCCGGCCCGGGTCCAGCGGCCTGTCGCAGTCGCGGTTGCACTGGTATCGTCGGTCTGGCTGGTGCAGCGACTGGCCAGTCTCTAGCCCGGAGGTGATGATGGACACCCAACGCACACTGTTCCGCAAGCTGGACCATCTCGTCACCGGCGACGCCGCCGGCACGGTTGCCAGCGCTGTCGACATCCTGGTGGAGGGCGGCCGGATCAGCGCCATCGGCCCCGCCCTGGCGCGCGACAGCGCCATCGAGGAGGTGGACTGCAGCGGCCTGGTCGCCTACCCCGGCCTGGTGAATACCCATCACCACTTTTTCCAGGCGGCTGTGCGCAACCTGCCGGGACTGGACTGGACCAACCTGACCCTGATGCAGTGGCTGGATACCATCTACCCGCTCTTCGCCCGCCTCGACGAGGAGTGCATCTACCAGGCCTCGCTGGTGAGCCTGGCGGACCTGGTCAAACACGGTTGCACCACCGCCTTCGACCACCAGTACAACTTCAACAGCAACATGGGCAGCCGGGTAGTGGACCGCCAGTTCGAGGCCGCGGCCCTGCTCGGCGTGCGCTTCCACGCGGGGCGCGGCTGCAACACGCTGCCCCTCGACCAGGGCAGCACCATTCCCGACGCCATGCGCGAGACGACCGACGCATTCCTCGCCGACTGCGAGCGCCTGATCGAGGCCTGGCACGATCCTGCCGCGGGCTCGATGACGCAGGTTGTGATCGCCCCCTGCCAACCGGTGAACTCGCTCCCGGAAACCTTTCCCGAAGCCGCCGCCCTGGCCCGCCGCCACGGCGTGCAACTGCATACCCACCTCGCCGAGGGGGAAAACGCCACGATGCTGCAGCGCCACGGCATGCGCAGCCTCGACTGGTGCGAGAAAAACGATTTTATCGGGCCGGACGTGTGGCTGGCCCACGGCTGGGAATTCACGCCCGAGGAAATCAAGCGCCTGTCCGCCAGCGACACCGGGCTGTCCCACTGCCCCGCCCCGGTGTTCCTGGTGGGTGCCGAGATCACCAACCTGCCGGCGATGATCGACACGGGACTGCGCGTGGGACTCGGCGTGGACGGCCAGGCCTCCAACGATAGCTCCAACCTCGCCGAATGTATTCGCCTGGCCTACCTCCTGCAGTGCCTCAACGCCCGCAACAACCCGCTGCCGGCGCCCCAACCCTACGACTACCTGCGCATGGCCAGCAGCGGAGGCGCCACCTGCCTGGGCCGCCGGGACATCGGGGAACTGGCCGTGGGTAAGGCGGCGGATTTTTTCTGTGCGGACCTGAATGGACTGGAATATGCCGGCGCGGCGGCGGGCCTGACCAGCCTGCCCGCGAAGGTCGGCTTCTCCGGCCCCGCGGCAATGACCGTGATCAACGGCCGCATCGTGTGGCGCAACGGGGAGTTTCCGGGCCTCGACGAGGGACTGCTGCGCCACACAGCGGATGAAGTTTTCAATAGCCGCCTGGGCGCTGTGCTCGGCCCATTGCGCTGACAACACCGGTAACGGCTCCGCTGCGGGACAGCAATCCCCGGAGCCCCGCCGCGCTGCCGATCAGCTCCCGTGAATAGCCCTCAGGAGAACCTGAAGCGGGCCAGCCTGGTGACCAGGAAGCCGCCGATGGCGACGCCCGCAGTATTCGCCACGAGATCGCCAAATGACATCATGCGACCCGGAACGAAAGACTGCGCTACCTCGATCAGTGCACTGTAGACAATGATAGCGAGGCAGATGTGAAGGTAGTATTGCCGCTCCTTCGACAGGTAGTAGCCGAGCACGGCGAACAGCCCGTAGGCGAGGAAGTGATAGAGCTTGTCCCAGGATCCGAGACTGATGCTGTCCATCGGGCGCAGTGACAGATACGCGATGAGCAGCGTGTAGAGGATAAAACTGATCCTGGCGGCAAGGACGATCACTGCCAGCCACCCCGCGGGTGGCACCGGAAACAGTAGAGCGGATTGCACGGCAATGCCTGTAAAATCCCGCGGCGACCCGAAACGGAAATACGCACCATGATCACAATTCCTTTTGCCGGGGTTCCCCGGAACCATAATCCCTGACCACCTCGACAACCTGCACCTGCCAGGACCTGTACCAGGAAGCCTTTCCGCGTTCCTGCGCCATGCGGTGCTCGGGGTCTTCTCTCCAGGCCTGGATGTTATCGAGGCCGGGCCAATAGGATATGGCAATCTCCAGATTTTCCTCAACCGTCGAGATGAAATCCAGGCAGCCATAGCGGCTGATCGCCAGTTCCCGAAGATGCGCGGCCACCTGCGGATAGTCCGGGTCCGGGTGGTTCAGTTCAGCCCTGAAAATAACCGCATACACTGGTGATTCACTCCGCCCGCGCGGACTGGCCGGCGATGGCTGCGATCAGGCCAGATAGCTGCAGCAGTAATCCGTCACCTGGAAGATTTGCAGTTTGAAACTGGAGTTTGCCGGCACCTCGAATGACTCTCCGGCTGACACTTTTTTCCAGTCCTCACCGGGCAATTGAATCTCGAGGTCGCCGGCGAGGATTTCCATCAGTTCCTTGGCTTCAGTGCCGAACTCGTATTCGCCGGGCAGCATGATACCGAGGGTTTTCACCGTACCATCGGCAAATGTCACAGTGCGGCTGGTCACTTTGCCGTCAAAGTAGATATTTGCTTCCCTGGTGACTGTTACGTCGCTGAAAACTGACATGCCTGGTATCTCCGAAAACTGGTTGGGGCCGTGCGCGAGCCGCGCAAACGGCGACGAAGTATACCGGTTTTGCCGGCGGGCGAAACAGTGGGTTATGCGGTGCCGGACGTGTGCCGGGATACCGAAAGAGCGGCCTTTGGTCCTGCCGAATGACAGGAAAACCACGACCAGCCAGCTGTATCAATCGAATTCCAGGCGTTTGCCCAGGCTGACTACCTCATCGGGGCGGTAACCGAGCGCTTCGTAAAAGCGCAGGACCACGGTATTGGTGGCGCGGACCTGGAGATTGATCTTGGGACAGCCCCGGAGTTCGAGCAGGCGCTCCACGGCGCGCATGATCGAGCGGCCGTGGCCGCTGCGCTGGTGCGTCGGCCTTACCGCAAGGTAGTTGATCCAGCCGCGATGCCCCTCATAGCCCCCCATGACTGACGCGACGATATCCCGGTCGACGATGCCCACCAGAAACAGCCCGGGATCGACCTGCTGTTTTCGATCGATATCCCTGTCCGGGTCGTTCTGTGGCACCACCAGCCCGCACTCCTGCCACAGGGCAATGACGCCCTGCCGGTCCGGTTCTTCGAACGGCCTGATTTTCATGATGAACCCTGCGCAAGCGCCAGACTGGCGGTAACCTCAAGCCGCAGGATTATGGCAGCCTGCGCCGGCCTGGCACCAGCCCGGCGTGGTTTATTACCCGCGACCAGGCATCAGGTTGCCGCCCGGGGTTTGGCGTGGGTCGCCTGGATTTTCTGCAGGATGTGCTCACCGGCGGAGGTCGGGGCGTACTGCGGCGGATTGTCCGCTCCGGTACAGCTGGCCAGGCATTCCACCAGGGTTTCCGGGTCCGGGTCGACAAACAGGGCTATGGAATAGCGGTCGCCGAACCCGCCCCGGGGCTGCACCCGGTGCTGGCTTGAGCGATAGCGGTTGTTGGTCCAGCGCTCGGTCAGGTCACCCACGTTGATAACGACGGCGCCGGGAATCGGCTCCACCGCCTGCCAGGTACCGTCGCGGTCGCACACCTCGAGGCCACCTACCTGGTCCTGGAACAACAGGGTGATCATCCCGTAATCGGTGTGGGCGCCGGCGCCGAGCTGGCCATCGGTCGCGGCGGACAGCGGCGGGTAGTGCAGCAGGCGCATGGTAACGTTGGTACCGGTATGTACCCTGACAAAATAATCCAGCGGCACGTCGAGGTCTGTCGCGAAAACCCGCATGACCCGGTAGGCCGCGGCCATACAATCCTGGTAAAAGGCCATCAGGAGATCGCGAAAGTCGCTGTCCGGCCAGGGGTAGTCCATTCGCGACGGCAGGTTGCGCAGGGTGAGCGCTTCCTTGAGGTCCGGTGGATGGCCCGGCTCCAGGCTCTCCTCACACACCCCCTGATAGCCGAAATTTTCCTCGGCGCTGGAATAGCCCAGCTTGCGCTTTTCCGCGTCCTCCTGGGCAAAGAATGCCTTTGACGCGGCAAACACGCGGTCGCGCAGCGCCATATCAATACCGATATTTTCCAGCGACATAAAACCAATGCCGGTCAGCGCTGCGTTCACCCGGGTGGCCAGGTCGCGCAGCGCCTGCGGATTGTCCTCGTCGTAGCTGGAAAAATCGATTACCGGAATCTGCATGGTTTACCTCGGATTAATCGTTGGAAGAAACAGCGCCCCCGGCGCTCATCTGCCGCAGCCAGTTCAACAGCAACTCGCGCTCCTGCGTCTCCATGCCGGTCAGGTTGCCCAGCGGCATGTACTGGCTCGACACCGCCACCAGAGCGCGATTGGCGTAACTGTGGAAGTCAGCTGCGCTCTCCAGCACGATACCCGCTGGCGGAGCGACAAAACCGGGCTGGCTGGGCTGTGCCGAGTGGCATCCCGCACAATGTTCGGCGGCGACCGCCAGCGCCTCGGCATCACTCACCCGGGGAGCACCGGCGGCCAGCGCAGGGCGGCTGTCCCAGGCGACGCCCAGCGCCAGCAGGATATACAGGGCGGCACAGGTGACCAGTATCAGGGGGCGGTGGATGCCCTTGTGGCGCAGGTTGAAATACTGCCGCGCCGCGGCGGCGACGAAAATGATATAGACCAGCAACAGCCACGCGAAACGGTGGCCGTAGAGCACCGGGTAGTGGTTGGACACCATGCAGAACAGCACTGGCAGGGTCAGGTAATTGTTGTGGGTGGAACGCAATTTGGCCCGACCCATCGCCGCCGCATCCGGCTCCCTGCCAGCCTCCAGTGCGCGCACCATGGCCCGCTGGGGAGGAATAATCCCTATGAACACGTTGGCGACCATGATCGTGGCGATGAGGATGCCCACGTGCAGGTAGGCCGCCCGCGCGGAGAACAGCATGTGCGCCAGGTAGCTGTAAACCAGGGCCAGCAGCAGGGCCACGCCCAGCAGCAGCGGAATTCGCCCGCTGATACCCGAGCGCAGCAGCAGTTCGTAGACCACCACGCCGGAGAGGATATAGGCCAGGCTCGTCGCCACCGCGGCCCACGGTTGCCGCACCAGGCCGTCCGCGGCGACCAGGTAGGTGTCGGCCTGGAAGTAATACAGCACCATCAACAGGGCCATCCCGGTGATCCAGGTGGAGTAGGCCTCCCAGTAGAACCAGTGCAGGTGCCCGGGCATTTGCGCCGGCGCCGAGCGGTATTTCGCCACTTCGTAAATTCCGCCGCCATGGAAAGCCCAGAGGTCGCCCTTGACGCCCTGCTGCGCTTTCCATTCGGGCGGATCCTGCAGGCTGTTATCCAGCCAGATGAAATAGAACGAGGCGCCGATCCAGGCGACCCCGGTTATCACGTGCAACCACCGCAGGGTGAGTTCCAGCAAATCCCACAATGTCGCTATCACCCGCGTACCTCTCGACCCGCTATCCAGGTCTGTGCAACCAATCGCTCGTCGCCCAACATCATGTAGACAAACCACTCCTCTTCAATACTGTTTACATCGCGCATGCGCTGGCGCACCTTCGGGTCGCCCGCGCTATCCAGCACGAGGAAATCCGCCTCACTGCCTACACCGAGGCTGCCGACCTGGCCCTCGAGGCCGAGCGCCCGCGCGTTGCCCAGGGTCAGCGCGTAAAAACCGTCCATCGGCGACAGGGACATGCCCTGCAACTGGCAAACCCGGTAGGCGTCGCCCAGGGTGCGCAACATCGACAAACTGGTGCCCGCGCCGACATCGGACCCCAGGCTGATACAGACCCCGTCGCGCTGCAGCTGCGCCCAGTCGTAGAGGCCGCTGCCGAGAAACATGTTGGAACTGGGGCACAGGGAGACCCGCGAGCCGGTCGCGGCCAGGCGCTCGCGCTCCGCCTCCTGCAGGTGTACGCAGTGGGCGAAAAAAGAGCGCTCGCCACACAGGCCGTGGCGGTCGTAGGTATCCAGGTAATGCAGGGCGTCGGGAAACAGTTCACCAACCGCGGCAATCTCGCCGGGGTTCTCGGCGAGGTGGGTTTGCAGGTATACCCCGGGGTGGTCGCGCAGCAGCCGCCCCGCGGCCGCCAGCTGGTCCTCGGTGCTGGTGATGGAAAAGCGCGGGGTGACCGCGTAGGCGAGCCGGCCGGTGCCATGCCAGCGCCGGATCAGGCGCTGCGACGCCGCTTCTCCGCCCAGCGCCGTATCCAGCAGCGCCGCCGGCGCGTTGCGGTCCATCAGGACCTTGCCCGCGACCAGGCGCATACCGCGTTCGCGTGCCGCCGTGAACAGCAGGTTGGTGGCGGCTTCGTGGCTGGTCGAGAACACCAGCGCGCTGGTGGTGCCGTGGCGCAGGAGTTCATCGAGGAATTCCGCCATGGCGGCGGCGGCAAAGTCCTCGTCGGCAAAACGCGATTCGGCGGGGAAGGTATAGCGCTCCAGCCACGCCATCAATTGCTCACCGTAGGAGCCGATAATGCCCAGCTGCGGCGCGTGTACATGGGTATCGATAAACCCGGGAACGATCAGGCGTTCGCCAAGGTGCTCAAGCGCCTCGACATCCATGCCGCCGGCCCGCGCTTCTGCTGTCGGCAACAGGGCTGTAACCCGGCCATCGGCGAAGCTCAGTACCGCGTCCTCGAAATACTCGACGCCACCGGCGCCCGGGGTATCGGCACAGCGCAGGATGCGACCGCGCAGGCTTCCGCTGGCCATTCAGCTGCCCCTGTAGGTCGAGTAACCGAAGGGACTGAGCAGCACGGGTACGTGATAGTGTGCCGTCGGGTCCGGGACGGTAAAGTGGATGACGATCTGCGGGTGGAAACCCGACTTGCCCGCGGCGGCGCGCCAGCTGCCGGTATCGAAACGCAGCCAGTAATCCCCGGCACCGAGTTGCAGCGCCTCGCCCCAGTCGGCGACGCGGCCATCGGTATCGGTGATCGCCTGTGCAATCGGACTGTCGCCCTGCCCCAGGGTGACCGCGATGCCGGCCCCCGGAGTGCCGCTTTCGAGGTCGAGGACGTGGGTGGAAATGCCTTTGCTCATGGCTGTTGTTCTCCGCTCAAAGCTGTTGTTCTCCGCTCATGGCTGCTGCTATCCACTCGCGGCAGTTGCTCTGCGCACACGGCTGGTGCGCTACGCTCAAGGCTGCCCCTGCGTTCACGGCTGGACCTCTACGTCCGGGAAGGCCCGGGCCAGGCGCAGCGCGGTGATTTTCGCCTGTTCTGCCGCCGCGTTGCGCAGTTCGGCCTCGCGCGACAGGGGCAGCCGCTCGCGCAGCAGGTCGCGCATTTCGGCGGCTGACTTGCCGCTGGCGCAGACGATAAAAATAAAACCGTGGCGCGCCTCATAGTCGCGGTTCAGTTGCATGAGATCCTGCAATACCGTTTCATCCGCGGCCGCAACCTGCCCCTGCTCCTTCGAGGCGCTCGAGTACTTGTCGCGCAGTACCGAGAGATCGCCAATGCGCGGATGACCCGCGAACGCTTCCAGCCATTCCACCTCACCCATCTCATCCCATACGGTGGCCGCGGTGGATTGCAGTTGCGCCACTGAGTCAAAGGGGCGCAATCCCGCGACCCGGGCGGCCCAGCGCCGGCAGTGGCAACACTCCACCAGGACCTGTTCGGCGTCTTCCAGCGCAGCGCCGTTGAACAACGCCAGTGCACTACTGCTCACAGGTTTGCTCCACCTCACGCAGGGTTTTGCGCATTTGCGGCCAGCTCATCTGGACCGCACTCGCGGGCGCTTGCGTATCGCCGTCCGCCAGCAATGCAGCGGCGATGGAGACGGCGACTTCCATCGGCGCCTTGCCGCGCACGCCGGGCACGCCCACCGGGCAATCCAGCCGCGCCAGTTGCCCGGCGCTGAAGCCGTCCTTGCCGAGCCGGTGACGGAAGCGCAGCGACTTGGTCTCTGAACCGATCAGGCCCAGGCTGCGCCAGCCGCCCTGCGCCAGCAGCGCGCCGACCAGCCGGTAGTCCAGCGCGTGGTCGTGGGTCAGCACCAGCATGTGGGCATGCCCGGGCAGGTGCCCGATCGCCGCCACCGGGTCGTCTTCCAGGCGGCAGACCAGGCGATCCGCCGCGGGCATTTCCGCCAGCAGTTCGGGCCGGTTGTCGATACAGGTGACCCGGGTATCGGTCTGCACGAGGATTTCCGCCAGCGCCCGGGCGACGTGCCCGGCGCCGAAAATACAGACCTCGCGCAGCGCCGGCACGAAGCTTTCCAGCAACAGTGCAACCGAGCCGCCGCAGCACTGGCGGGCCTCCGCCGCCAGCGGAAACTGCCTGATCTCCTGCGTGGCCTCGCCGCGCCGCAGGGTTTCGCGGGCCTGCTCGACCACCAGGTATTCGAGCTGACCGCCGCCGATGCTGGCGAAGGTGTCGCTGGCGGTAATAACCATTTTTGCCCCGCGCTCACGCGGCGTGGAGCCCGCGGTGGCGATGACCGTGGCCAGTACATAGGGCGCGCCCGCGCGCTCCAGCGTGGCCACCGCCTCGCTCCAGTGTTGTCGATTCATGCTCATCGGGGTTGACCTCCCAGGGCTTCCTGCACCGCCCAGTAAACTCGCTCGGGTGTCGCCGGCGGGTCCAGGCGGGGATTGAAACGGTAATCACACAGGCTGGCGCAGGCGTCGCGCAAAGCGCACCAGACCGATACCGGCAGCACCAGCGGCGGCTCGCCCACGGCCTTGGAGCGATACACCGCCTCGGCGTGATTGGGCCGGTTGAACAGGGCGACGTTGAACTGCGCCGGCACGTCCGCCGCGGTCGGTATCTTGTAATTGGCGGGGCTGTTCGAGGTAAGCCGGCCCGCGCTGTCCCACTGCAGTTCCTCGGAGGTCAGCCAGCCCATGCCCTGCACGAAACCGCCCTCGATCTGGCCGATGTCGATGGCCGGGTTAAGGGAATCGCCGACGTCGTGGAGAATATCCACCCGCGTCACCCGGTACTCGCCGGTGCTGGTATCCACCACCACCTCGGAACAGGCGGCGCCATTGGCGAAGTAGAAAAAGGGATGGCCCTGGCCGGTCTCGCGATTGAAGTGGATCTTCGGGGTACGGTAAAACCCCGAGGAAGACAGCGATACCCGGTTGAGGTAGGCCAGGGAAATGAACTCCGGAAACGGCATGCAGTGGCCGCCGGCAAAGACATGGTCATCGCGAATTTCCACGGTCGCCGGATCACAGCCGAAATGCGAACCGGCAAATTCGACCAGGCCTCGCTTGATCCTGTTACAGGCATCCAGCGCCGCCATCCCGTTGACATCGGTGCCCGCCGACGCCGCCGTCGGGGAGCCGTTGGGGACCTTGTCGGTGCGGGTGGCGCTGGGCATCACCCGGTCGATGCTGACCCCGAGCGCCCGGGCGACGATCTGCGCCACCTTGATGTACAGGCCCTGGCCCATCTCGGTGCCGCCGTGGCTCACATGGACGCTGCCATCGGTGTAGATGTGCACCAGAGCGCCGGCCTGGTTGAGATGGGTGGTGGTGAAGGAGATGCCGAATTTCACCGGGGTCAGGGCCAGCCCGCGGCGCAGGATACCGCCCTCGCCATTGAACGCTGTAACCGCGGCGCGGCGCGCGCGGTAGTCGCTGCTGACCTCGAGTTCCGCGACCAGGTCACGCAGTACCGACTCCTCGATTTCCTGGCCATAGGGTGTCCGGTCGCCCGGACGGTAGAGATTGAGCTTGCGCACGTCGAGGGGGTCGCGGCCCACTACCCGGGCGATATCCTCGATAAAGGCCTCGGTGGTCAGGATGCCCTGGGGGCCGCCAAAACCGCGGAAGGCAGTGTGGGACACGGTGTTGGTACGGCAGCGGTAGCCGGTGACCTGCGCGTTGTGCAGGAAGTAGGCGTTGTCCGCATGGTTTACCGCCCGGTCGACGATGCCGTCGGAAAGATCGGCGGTAGCGCCGCAGTCACCGGCCACGTCCATCACCAGGCCGTGAATCGCTCCCTCGCCGTCGAAGCCGACAGTGTAGCGGTTCCAGAAGGGATGGCGCTTGCCAGTCTGTACCATGTCCGCCCAGCGCGGCATCCGGTAGCGCACGGCGCGGCCGGTACGCCGGGCGAACAGCGCCGCCATGCAGGCCAGCGGCGCCGCCTGCGATTCCTTGCCGCCGAAGCCGCCACCCATGCGCCGCACCTGCACCTGCACCGCGTGCAGCGGCAGGCCGAGCACTTCCGCGGCCAGTTTCTGCACTTCCGCGGGGTGCTGGCTGGAACTGTAGATCTGCACGCCGACCTCGTCGGGATGCGCTACCGACACCTGGCCCTCAAGGTAAAAATGTTCCTGCCCCCCGACCAGCATCTCCCCATCGAGGCGATGGGCTGCGGCGGCAATTGCCGCCTCGGGATCACCGAGGCGCGAACGCCGCGGCTGCAGGACGAAATCCTCCTCGGCCAGCGCGGTTTTGACATCCAGCAGGGGGACCAGCGGTTCGTAGTCGATGCGCGCGAGGCGCACGGCGCGGTGGGCCGCTTCGAAACTGGTGGCGGCGACGGCGAATATGGTCTGGCCGACAAAGTCGACCGTATCCCCGGCCAGCAGGAGATCGCCCTCGAACACCGGGGAAATATCTGCGCTGCCGGGAATGTCTGCCTGCACCACCACATCCACCACGCCGGGCGCCGCGCGCACCGCCGCCAGGTCGATGGCGGCAATGCGCGCATGGGCATGTTCCGAGACGCCGGCGGCCACGTGCAGTTCGTCGGGGTAGGTGGGCATGTCGTCTACGTATACCGCGGTACCCAGGACATGGCGCAGGGCCGAATCCTGCGGCAGCGGTTTGCCCACCGGGTCGACTGCGGGCAGTTCGCCGGGTTTCCAGGCAGGCGTCAGCTTACGCATGGCTCACCTCCACGGCCTGGCCAGCGAACACGTCGGCGGTATCGCCATCGCGCAGCGCCAGCAGGCCCCGCTGCAGCAGGCCCGCCGCCATCGCCAGGCGATAGGCGGCACTGGCGCGTACATCGCTCAGGGGCTGGAATTCCGTGGATACGGCGGCACAGGCCATGGCGATGGTATTGTCGTCGAGCAGCGCGCCGCGCAGCACATTTTCCGCGGCTACGGCGCGTTTGGGCACCGCCGCCATCCCGCCATAGGCAATACGGACAGCTGTCACGCGCCGGCCATCCAGGGTCATGCTCAGCGCGCACATTACCGAGGAAATATCATCCTCGTAGCGCTTGCTGAGCTTGTAGAAACGGTGGGGTTCTGCGACAGCGGATTTCGGCATGCGCACCGCCGAGAGGTACTGCCCCGGCTGCAGCACGGTTTGCCGGTAGTCGAGGTAAAAGTCCTCCAGCGGCAACCAGCGCGTCGCGCCTTCGACATCGCTGATCGCCACTTCAGCCTGCCAGGCCAGCAGCACCGGGGGCATGTCCGCGATCGGCGAGGCGTTGGCGATATTGCCCCCCAGGGTGCCGCGATTGCGAATCTGCTGCGAGCCGAGCCGCTGCAGCAGGTTCGCCAGTGATGCGGAGTCGAGCAGGGGATGCTCGAGGAGATCCCGATACAGGGTCGCTGCGCCAATCCGGATGTAGTTGCCCTCTGCCACTACACCGGCCAGCGAAGCAATGCCGGATATGTCGACCAGCACCGGGAACTGTACGAAGCGCTGGGTGACCTCCAGCATCAGGTCGGTGCCCCCGGCCACCAGCCGCGCTGCCGGTTCCGCGCGGAGAATTTCGCGCAGGCTTTCCTCCGATCGCGGCAGGTAGTAGCGGTGCTCGCCTGCGAGCAGTGCGGCGGCATCTTCCTGCGGTGCTTGCGCACCAGATTGGCGCTCCAGCGCACCCAGGATGCTCCGTTTTGGATAGCCCATCATGCTGCCCGCCGCGTCGACGATGGGGCGATAGCCTGTGCAGCGACAGAGATTGCCAGCGATAGTTTCGACAATTTCGCCCCGTCCGGGTGCGTCGCGCCCAGTATCGAGGCAGCGCTGGTACAGGCCCGCCAGGGACATCACGAATCCCGGCGTACAGAAGCCGCACTGGGAACCGTGGCACGCCACCATCGCCTGCTGCACCGGGTGCGGCTCCGCACCTGCCGCCAGTCCCTCTACCGTCACCACCTGCCGGCCCTGCAGGGCTCCCAGTGGCGTAATACAGCTGTTGATCGAGCGGGGCATGGCGCCGTCGCAATCCGCTACCAGGACCGTACAGGCCCCGCAATCACCGGAGGCGCAACCTTCCTTGGTACCGGTCTTGCCGGCCCCCTGGCGCAGGTACTGCAGGAGCGTGGTATTCGCATCCCTTTCAGCACAGTCCTGCAGGGTACCATTGAGGTAAAACTTCACTCGCTTTTCCTTTTTTCATCAAGCCATCGAGACACACTCCCTGCACATTGCAAATATTAGACCAATTGGACAGTTTTTCTAATGCGCGGCACGGGAAGCGGCTTTTGCACTATCTGGTGGCACACAAATTGCTTTGTCTATAAGCAAGAATGCGCAATGCAGGTGCACGCCAATGCCCCACCGGGAAGCGCTTTTACAAAAACTTGACCATATGTTCATAAAATGACTAACAAGCCCAGGCTGGAACTCTTCAGGTTACGCAAGTGCTTCGGCCCCGTAGTAGCCAACGACGACATCTCGCTGCGCCTCGGCGCCGGTGAGATTCACGCCATCCTCGGGGAAAACGGCGCCGGTAAAAGCACCCTGATGATGCTGCTCTACGGGGTCTTGCAGCCGGATGCCGGCGGCATTGTCTGGGAGGGCCGCGAAGTGACCATCCCGGATCCGGGCAGCGCGCGGAGCATGGGCATCGGCATGGTCTTCCAGCACTTTTCCCTGCTCAACACCCTGAGCGTGCGGGAAAACCTGCAACTGGCCCTCGGCAAACTCGACGAATCCCGGCTGCGGGCCGTGCTCGAGGACTTCGACCTGCGCATCGACCTGGACGTCCAGGTCGGCGTGCTTTCGCCGGGCGAGATGCAGCGGGTAGAGATACTGCGCTGCCTGCTGCAGGACATGAAACTGCTGATCCTCGACGAACCCACCTCGGTGCTCACCCCCAGCGAGGTAGACCAGCTGATCGCCATCCTGCGCAAGCTGGCGGCGCAAGGCTGCAGTATCCTGTTCATTACCCACAAACTGATCGAGGCGCGCACCCTGTGCCAGCGCGCGACAGTACTGCGCAATGGCAAGGTAGCCGGAGGCCTGGAACTGGCCAGCAGCAGTGATGCGGACATCACCCGCCTGATGCTCGGCAAGGAGCCCCCGCCACCACCGGACATCGCGCCCACGGCGGCGGGACCGAACTTGCTGCAGCTGCGGGCCGTGGACGCCCGCATGCCCGGCCAATACCGCGGCCGCCTCTCCGGGGTGACGCTGGAGCTGGCGGCGGGCGAGATACTCGGGGTCGCCGGGGTAGCGGGCAGCGGCCAGGAAACCCTGGTAGCGCTCATCAGCGGAGAGCTGGCACCCGCTGCCGGCAGCATTTTGTGGGAAGGGGACGATATCTCCCGTATCGGGGTGCGCACCCGGCGCCGCCGCGGAATCGCCAGCCTGCCGGTCGACCGGCTGCAGCACGCCGCGGCCGGGGGGCTCAGCCTGACGGAAAACCTGATGCTGACCCACTATGACAGCGAAGGCATGCGCCGCGGTCCCTGGCTGCAGTGGTCGCGCGCACGGGAACGCGCCGCGGCCCTGATTCAATCCGCCGCGGTGCGCACGCCCTCGGAGGAGGCCAGCGCCCGGCAACTGTCCGGCGGCAACCTGCAGAAATTCCTGGTCGCGCGCGAGCTCGCCTCCACGCCGCGGCTACTGGTCTGCTACAACCCGACCTGGGGCGTGGACCCGGGGGCACAGGCCAATATCCACGCCGCGCTGGCACAGGCCCGCAGCGCGGGCATGGCCATTCTGCTGCTGTCCGAGGACACGGAGGAACTCTACCGTCTGAGCGACCGCCTCTGCGCACTGTGTGACGGGCGGCTCTCGCCCAACCTGCCCACAGCGCAGGTCACCGCGGAACTGCTGGGCCAGTGGATGACCGGGTCAGGCGACAGCGAGGCCGTATGCGCATAGAACGCCGGGCGGCTCCCGCCACTCACATGCAGTACCTGTCGCCACTGGTCGCGCTGCTGGCCACGCTGGTGACCGGCGCCCTGATTTTTGCGCTGCTGGGGCAACAGCCCGGCGCGGTGATGTACGCCTTCTTCATCGCCCCTGTCCGCGACCTATACGGCATCAGTGAACTCCTGCTCAAGGCGACCCCGCTACTGCTCTGCGCGGTGGGCCTCAGCCTGTGCTTCCGCGCCCGGGTTTGGAACATCGGCGCCGAGGGCCAGTTTATCCTCGGCACCCTCGGCGGCGGCGTGATCGCGCTGGCATGCAACGATGCCGGGGCCGGCTTCGCCTGGGCCACCCTTGCCGCAGTGCTCGCCGGCATGGCCGCCGGCACCTGCTGGGCGGGCATCGTCGCGCTGCTCCGGGACCGCTTCGGCTGCAGCGAGATCCTCACCAGCATCATGCTCAACTATATCGCCCTGCAGCTGTTGCTGTGGTCGGTACAGGGGCCGCTGAAGGACCCCAACGGCTTCAACTTCCCCGAGTCCGCCCTGCTGGTCGAGGAACTCCTGCTGCCAACCCTGCACCCGGATTACCGGGTGCATGTCGGCCTGCTGCTGGCGCTGGCCGCCGCTGTGGGACTGTGGCTGCTGGTGCAGCGCTCCCTGCTGGGCTTCCAGATCCGGGTGCTCGGCGAAAGCGCGCGGGCCGCCGACTACGCCGGTTTCAGCGCCCGCCTCACCCTCTGGTTTGTGCTCGCCGCCTGCGGGGCGCTGGCCGGCATCGCCGGCGCCTTCGAGGTGCTCGGCCCGGTTGGCCAGGTGACGCCGCATCTTTCCGCAGGATACGGCTTTTCCGCGATCATCGTGGTGTTTCTCGGCCGCAACAATCCGCTGGGCATCGTGCTGGCGGGGCTGTTGTTCGCCCTGACCTTTATCGGCGGTGAAAACCTGCAGATCGAGTTCGGCCTGCCGCGTTCGATCACCCAGATGTTCCAGGGCATGCTGCTGTTCTACCTGCTGGCGGCGGACTTCCTCATCAATTACCAGATCCGGTGGCCCTTCTCCACCGCCGCGGAGGCCTGATGGACGCCGATCTCGCTGCCACCCTACTGTTTTCCACACTGCGCGCCGGCGTCCCGCTGTTGTTCTGCGCCCTCGGGGTATTGCTGGCCGAGCGCAGTGGCATGCTCAACCTGGGCCAGGAGGGGATGATGCTGATGGGCGCCGTGACCGGTTTTATCGCCGCCAGCAAGACCGGCAACACGGAGATAGGCGTACTGGTCGCCGGCCTCACCGGTATCGGCTTCGGCGCCCTGTTCGCTTTCCTCACCCTGGTACTGCAAACCAACCAGGTCGCCACCGGGCTGGCAATGACCATTTTCGGCACCGGCCTCAGCGCATTCCTCGGCGAGAACTATGTCGGTACCGCCATCGAAGGCATAGCGCCCCTGCACATTCCCGGGCTCTCGGAGCTTCCGCTGATCGGCCCCGGCCTGTTCGGCCAGGACTGGCTGCTCTACCTCGCCTGGCTGCTGGCGCTGGGCAGCTACTGGCTGCTGCACCGCAGCCGCGCCGGGCTGAAGATTACCGCGGTCGGCGAGAACCCCGCCGTGGCGCACAAGATCGGCCTCCCGGTGCGCAGTATTCGCGCGCTGATGGCTTGCAGCGGCGGCCTGATGGCAGGACTCGGCGGCGCCTACCTGTCGCTGGTCTACACGCCGCTGTGGACCGAGGGCATGACCGCGGGCCGCGGCTGGATCGCCCTGGCGCTGGTGGTGCTGGCGGGCTGGCGCACCGGGCTGGTCCTGGTGGCCGCGCACATCTTCGGCATGGCCGGTATTCTGAACCTGCTCCTGCAGGGCGCCGGTATCCCGGTCTCCGGACAGATCATGGCCATGGCGCCCTACCTGCTCTGCATCGTCGCGCTGGTGCTGCTCTCCCGGCAGCGCAATTTCAGCCGCTACCAATCACCGCCCGGACTGGGCCAGAATTTTTACCCGGACAGTTAATATGACAACAAGACCTACTCCCGTAATGAAACACCTCGGCCGCTGGATGAAACGCGGCTGCGCAGCACTGCTGGTCGCCGGCGGGCTTGCCGCCGGCAGTGCGCAGGCCCAGGCACCGCTGAAAGTGGCCTTCATGCACGAAAACCCGGTCGGCCAGGGCGGCTGGACGCTGTCCCACGAGATTGCCCGGAAAAAACTGCAGGAACATTTTGGCGACGCCATCAGCACCAGCGCGCTCGATGGTATTGCCCCGGGCGGCGACGCCGAACGCGTCCTGACCAAGCTGGCCCGCGATGGCAACGACCTGATCTTCGCCACCTCCTTCGGCTTCATGAACTCGGCGGTGCGGGTCGCCAAGCGCTTCCCCCGCACAACCTTCGAACACGCCTCCGGCTACACCACCGCGCGCAACCTCGGCACCTACCAGATTCGCGCCTACCAGGGCCGCTACCTTGCCGGCTACGCCGCGGGGCTGGTCAGCAAGACCGGCCGGCTTGGCTACGTGGGTTCATTCCCCATTCCCGAAGTGCTGCGCGGCATCAATGCCTATACCCTCGGCGCGCGGGCCGCGCGACCGGATATCGAGGTCGAGGTCGTCTGGATCAGCACCTGGAGTGACGCCAGCCGCTCCCGCGAGGCGGCGGACCTGCTGATCGCCCGCGGCGCCGATGTCATCACCCACCACACGGAAACCTCCGCGGCGATCCAGGCCGCCGAACAGGCCGGCGTCTGGTCCGTCGGTTACCAGACAGACCGCAGCCCCTTCGCACCGCAACACCACCTGGTCAGCATCGCCCACAACTGGCTGCCGATCTACATACGCAAGGTCCAGGCGGTAATGGACGGCACCTGGAAGGCCGAAGTCGACTGGGTCGGCGTCGAGGAGGACGCGACACAACTGGTGGGCTGGGGCCCCGAGGTTCCGGAAGAAGTGAAGGCAGCGGTAGCCGCACAGCGCCAGCGGATGATCGACGGCGAGTTGAAGGTATTCAGCGGCCCGCTGCAGGACCTCGAGGGCGTCGAGCGGGTAGCGGCCGGCTCAGTGCCGGATGACAAGGCCCTGACCGGAATGGAGTGGATGCTCAGCGGCATTATCGGCGGTGTGCCGAACTAGGGCCTGGTACCAGGCCCCGTCAGACCGAGAGAGGTGTCAGGCAGACCAGTGATCGATCGCCAGTACCAGTTGCTCCCGAAACGCCTGTTTTTCAGCGGCTGGAAGAAAGCTTGCGCTAAAGCTGTTGAACAACAGGGTTTCCGCCTGCGCCCGGGTAAGGTGCAGGTGCTCCGCCAGCGCGAGAAAATTTTCGTTGAGGTAGCCGCCGAAATAGGCGGGATCGTCGGAATTTACCGTCACCAGCAGTCCCGCGTCGAGCAGTTCCAGCAGGTTGTGTTGCGCCATGCCGGGAAACACCCGCAGTCGGACGTTCGACAGCGGGCAGACCGTCAACGGAATCTGCCGCTGGCGCAGGTCCTCGATCAGCGCGGGATCCTCGACGCTGCGCACGCCGTGGTCGATCCGCGCCACTCCGAGCTTTTCCAGCGCAGTGCGCACGTTGGCCGCCGGGCCCTCCTCGCCCGCGTGGGCGGTCAGCGCGTAACCGCGCTCGGCCGCGACCGCGTACAGGCGCTGGAAACCCTCCGGCGGAAATCCCTGTTCCGAACTGGCGAGGCCAATGGCGACAAAACTGTCGCGGTAGGCATCGGCGGCGGCCAGCGTCGCCAGCGCATCGGCTTCCGGCAGGTGGCGCAACATGCTCAGGATCAGCAGCACAGACTGCCCCCAGCCATC
The DNA here is from genome assembly GCF_048323675.1 of Haliea sp. E17. Classification (NCBI taxonomy): domain Bacteria; kingdom Pseudomonadati; phylum Pseudomonadota; class Gammaproteobacteria; order Cellvibrionales; family Halieaceae; genus Haliea; species Haliea sp. E17. The sequence goes on along the minus strand of NZ_JBLWFK010000001.1, from coordinate 261,804 downwards.
CCGGGCTTCGGCCATAGCGCGCTTGAAACCCGCCATGATCACATCCAGGCCTACGCCCTGGGCGGCGTAGGTCTGCGGTTCGACCATGATCTCGGTGTGCACGATATTCTGTGCGCGGCAGCGCTGCAGGTAATCCATCATCAGCCAGTAGAAATCGTCCTCATCACGCAGCACCGAGGCCCCGAGGTAGTAAAGGTCGAGGAAACTCTGCAGGTCCTCGAAGCGGTAGGCTGCCTCCACCTCCGCGGTGGAGGCGTAAGGCAGGGAAATAGCGTTTTTTGCCGCAAGTTGCAGCATGCGCCCGGGCTCGAGGCTGCCGTCGATATGCAGGTGCAGCTCCGCCTTCGGCATGGCACAGAGCCAGTCGCCCAGGCTCGCGGATGTCATACGGACGCCTCGCTGGGTGTGGCCGCCTCGGCAGCATCCACTCCGTCGATGACAATCAACCGGGAGCGGGCATGACGGCGGCGCATGTCATGGATCGGCACCACGTCGTCGGACTCCACCCAGCGGCGTGCGGATTCCGCGTCATCGAAGGCGATGACCACCATGCGGTCCGGACACCAGTCGCTGTCCCGGAGATGGATCTTGCCGGCGCGCACCAGGTAGCGTCCACCGTACTTGTAAACAGTCGGTGTAATCAGCTTCAGGTATTCGCGGTAGGGTTCCGGGTCGATGACGTCGTTGTCGACAATCACGTAGGTAGTCATGGTTTTCTCCTGGAAAAATTTCGGGATTTCGCGGGCTGCTTGTGCAAGGTGTCCCGCAGCCGGTGGCGTTTGCCACGCGCTATTCAAGCAACATTCAGGCCACTGCAACAGCTTTCACATAAGTTACGTGGACGCTGTTATTTCTGCAGTGTTATTCTGGCCGAGGCGGCCATCATTTCACATAGATTATCGGAATAATTATGGCGATACGCAAAGAGTCAAGGAACGGCAACAACAAGCGCGGCCCCTATAAACCCGGCAAAATTCGCGACCACAATTTCCAGGTTATCCTGAAGGCCGCGGAACAGGAATTTGCGCTGAACGGCTACAAGGGTACGACGACCCAGAAGATCGCCGATCGCGCCGGTGTCGCCAAGCCGAGCATTCACTACTATTTTTCCAGCAAGCACAATCTTTACCTCACCGTGCTGGACAACATCATCCATCTCTGGAACGACTATCTCGATACGGTGGAAGTCGAGGACGATCCCGCGGAAGTGCTCGACATGTTTATCCGCAAGAAAGTGGAGTTGTCGTTTTCGCACCCTGAAGCGTCCAAGGTATTCGCCATGGAAATCATCCAGGGCGCACCCTTTTTGCGCGACTATATCCGCACCGAGATGCGCACCTGGGTACGGGAAAAGGCGGCATTCATGTCCCAGTGGATCGACCAGGGCCGGATGGCGCCCGTGGACCCGGTACAACTGATCTTCCTGATCTGGTCGTCCACCCAGCACTACGCGGACTTCGATACCCAGGTATTGACGGTAATGAACCACGCCGAATACGAGCCGGAAATGATCCAGCATATCTCCGACTTCATCAGCGGCATGATCCTGCGCGGTTGCGGCCTTGAAGTGCCGGGCGCGCAAGCCGGCAAACGCAAGTCCAGTGCCGGCTGATCCCGATGCGGACAACCTCGCGCACCTGGATCGCCAATCCCGCGGCGGCATGGACGTCAGATGACAACGCCGATTGCCGTGGCGGAATCGTCGTCGAAGGCAAGCGCATCGTGGAATGCGTCCCCGGCGGCCACACCCCTGCCGACTACAGCGAACGCTTCGACGCCCGCGGCCTCGTCCTGTTGCCCGGGCTGGTCAACTGCCACCACCATTTCTACCAGACCCTGACCCGCGCCCTTCCCGCCGCGCAGAACAAGGAGCTGTTCGCCTGGCTGAGCGCGCTCTACCCGGTGTGGGCCGGAATGGACGAAGACTGTGTCGGCAGCGCCACGGAACTCGCACTGGCGGAGTTGCTGCTGTCCGGCTGCACCACCGCATCGGATCACCACTACCTGTTTGCCAGCGCCTTCGAAAACGCCATCGACATCCAGGTGGAAACGGCACGGCGAATGGGCGTACGCGTCGTCCTCACCCGCGGTTCCATGAGCCTCGGCCAGTCCTCCGGCGGGTTGCCCCCGGACCACGTGGTGCAATCGGAGCAGGCCATCCTCGATGACTGCCAGCGGGTCGCCAGCGCCTATCACGAGCGCGGCGACGACGCGATGGTGCAGATCGCCCTCGCGCCCTGCTCGCCGTTTTCCGTCACCGCGGAACTGATGCGCGAATCGGCGAAGCTCGCGCGCGCGCACGGCCTGCGCCTGCACACCCATCTCGCCGAAACCGAAGACGAAAACGCCTTCTGCCTGGAACACGTGGGCCGCCGTCCACTGGAGTACCTCGCGGACCTCGACTGGCTGGGCGACGACGTGTGGCTCGCCCACGGCATTCACTTCACTGCCGAAGAGATCGCGCAGCTGGGCACGGCGGGCGTCGGCATCTGTCACTGCCCCTCCTCGAACATGATCCTCGCCTCCGGCCTGTGCTCAACCCTGGACCTCGAGGCCGCCGGCTCACCGGTCGGGCTCGGCGTCGACGGCTCCGCGTCCAACGACCACTCCAACCTGATCCAGGAAGTTCGCCAGGCCTTCCTGCTGCAGCGCCTGAAGTACGGCAGCGAGAAAATCGCGGTAACCGATGCGCTGCGCTGGGCCACCTCGGGCGGGGCGCGCGTACTGGGCCGCCCCTCACTGGGCAGCCTGCGTCCCGGCGCGCTGGCGGATATTGCGCTGTTCGATCTCGACGCGCTGCGCTTTTCCGGTGCGGGTGATCCGCTGGCGGCGCTGGTGACCTGCGGCGCGGATCGGGCGCGGCATGTGATGGTCAACGGGCAGTGGCGCGTGGTGGATGGCGAGATTCCCGGACTGGATATGGGTGCACTGGTGGCGCGGCATGGTAAGGCAGCTCGACGACTTCAGCTGGGGTAATTACACGCTTTTCGTGTTCGTTGTCACAATGGAGTATCGCGTAGTACGAGCCACCGATGTCGGGATTTGCCTCACCGGGACCGCCAAAAAGCGCACATCCATGTGCAGGCTCGGCCTCGGACATCCATGTCCTCGGACGCCCCGTTGAGGCAAATCCCGACACCGGCGTCTCTAGCACTCTGTAAGAAACTATGCACCTACATCCATTTTCGGTAACTACTTCGTCTAGCGTGACTATGTGTAATTAGAAAATTACTCGATACACCGCTGCCAAACTTTCTACAGAGTGCGTAGAGGACGTGTTGCCAACTACTGCCTTGACGGGGCGTGTGAGGCCATGGATGGCCGAACCCGAGCCTGCACATGGATGTGCGCTTTTTGGCGGTCCCGGCGAGGCAGTAGTTGGCAACGCGGCCTCGGACTATGCTCTAGCTCCACACCTGTACTTGCAAAAAGGCAGTGCCAATCCGGGCATTAGAATTCAAAACTCCCCTGCCGAGGAGCTCCCTCCCGGACCGCCCCCGTTACTACGCTGACAGCATCATTCGACTTGAAAGACTCCAGACTCGAAACAGTAAGGCCAAGCAGACGCGCCCCCCGCGGCAGCGGCAACTGCTCACCCAATAACTCCTGGGCGATCGCAAACAATGACTCACCATCAGCAACAGGCTCCGGAAACGAACGGGCGCGAGTGATCTGTCGAAAATCGGCGTATTTCAGCTTCAGAGTTACCGTGCGACCGCGACTGCCGTGCTTCTGGACACGGTCCCAGACCGTAGCGGCGATTTCAGCGAGCGCTTCGCGCAATGCGGGTTCTTCGATCAGGTCATCGCCGAAAGTTCGCTCGGCGCCGATGGACTTGCGGATGCGTTCGGTTTTTACCTGCCGGTCGTCGATACCGCGGCTGGCGTGAAACAGGTACTCGGCGGATTTTCCGAAATGCTCGCGCAGGAAATCGAGTTCGCAGTCGCGCAGGTCCGCGCCCGTCTCGATATTGAGTCGCGCCATTTTTTCCGCGGTTTTTGGCCCCACGCCGTAGAAACGCCGGATCGGAAGTTCGGCGACAAAACCGGCTCCCTGTTCGGGGCGAACCACGCAGATGCCGTCGGGTTTGTTCTGGTCCGAAGCGATCTTGGCGATGAACTTGTTGTAGCTGACACCGGCGCTGGCGGTGAGGCCGGTTTCCTCGCGAATCGCCTTGCGGATGAGTTGCGCAATATGGGTGGCGCTGCCGATGGCGGCATCGTCCGCGGTGACATCGAGATAGGCTTCATCCAGTGAAAGTGGCTCGACGAGTTGGGTGTAGCGGCGAAAGATGGCGTGGATCTGTTGCGAGACCTCGCGATAGACCTCGAAGCGTGGTTTGACGAAAACCAGCGCCGGACAGCGTTTCCTTGCAGTCACCGAGGGCATCGCCGAGCGCACGCCGAACTCGCGCGCCTCGTAGCTGGCGGCCGCCACCACGCCGCGGGCGGCGCTGCCGCCGACGGCCACGGGACGGCCGCGCAGCTCGGGATTGTCCCGCTGCTCGACACTGGCGAAGAAGGCATCCATGTCGATGTGAATGATCTTTCTCGGCCCGGCTGGCGTCTTGTCTTCCGGCATGGCGCGATAGTAGGTGGGACTCCGGGAGGACACAAGAAGCTTCCACAAGGACGGGAAATTTATCCTGGGCGATACTACCGGGGATGTATCGCGAAGCGACAGGCGACGGGGCCGCCCACAACCGTCAGCGGACAATCCCCCTCATCCGCGCAGCCAGGTAAGGCGCAAAAGTGATGAAGACCAGGACCAGCGGCCACAGGTTGCCATTGCCAGGGCGGTAGGCGTCGAGCGTGGCGGACAGCGGCATGCCCCGCGCCAGCCCGAAAACGAGATCGAATAGCAGGGTGAGGATAAGCCAGAGGATACCTGCTGCGAGCAAGCGGGAACCGCGGCGCAGGCCCATCCAGGGCAGGAAAACGTAGGCGACGGCGACAACCAGGACGCAGAGGCAGATGCCACTGGCGGCCAGCGCCCGCGTTTCCCCAAACGCGGGAACCAGCACCAGCTCGCGCAGCGCGCCGTTGGCAACGGCGAGCGGGAGAATCATCAACCAAACCAGTAGTGCCCTTGCCATGCCTGTCCGTCGCGTCCAATGCCCCAATTGGCTGATTATAGACCCGACCAATGCCGATGGCAGGGGCGGGGACAGCGGTACTCAGCTATCTGTCATCACCGCGGTAAAGCGCTTGAAAGCAGCGCTCCCATCGGTCTGCAGGCATACTTTCGTCTGCGGGCCTTCGGGGATCCGCAGGACCACGCCGGCGCCGCCCGCGTCCAGATGGGCGCGCGGCTGGCCGTCCCAGCGCGTTGCCGGCATGTTGGGGTCGGAACCCGCCTCCCAGACAGAACCGGCCGGCCCGTGGTCCACGGCGAGGGGCAGCGATTCGCCCTTGCAGAAGGTGGCGGGGTCGACCACGGTGAGCGCGGCCAGCACATCCCAGAGATAGTATTCCCCGGAGGCGATAAACCAGTCGTTGCGGTCCAGCACCTGGTCCCAGAAATCGGCGGCGGGGTTATCGGCGCGCGCCTTGAAATCGGCGGCGAATGCCGCGGTAACCCGCACGGTATTGGTGACATCCAGCCCCACCATTTCCACCGGCAGGCCGGAGCGCAGCAGGATATCCGCGGCCAGCGGGTCAATATAGAAATTCCACTCCGCCCCGGTATTGGGATGGCCGTCGGTAAATTTGGGCACGATGATATTGCCTGGCGCGTCGAGGCTGCCGCCCATCACCACCACCCGGCTGACCCTGTCGCGATCCCCCGGATAGCGCTGCAGCCACTGGGCGAGATTGGTCATCGGGCCCGTCGCCAGCAGGACTACGGGCTCGTCACTGGCCTGCAGGCTCGCGTGGATCACGTCTACCGCATGGCGACCATCCGGCTGGCGGGTAGCGGGAGGAATCTCGACGCCGGAAAGTATGTCCATGTCCTCCTGCCAGGGCACCGGGAAGACGAAATAGCCGTCGAGGGGCCAGGGATCGCCGCAGCTCACCGGGATGCTGTCCGCAGCCCCCGCCAGTTGCAGGAGGGCCAGGGCATTGGCCACCGCGGGTGCGCAGTGCGCCTCGCCACTGCCGGCGACAGTCACGGCGAGCAGTTCCACCTCCGGGTCACGGGCCAGGTACAGCAGCGTGGACCAGTCGTCGATGGCCATGTCGTTGTCGAAGATGACCGGGATCGCCGCGCGGGCGCCCGGTGCGAGAACAATCGCCAGTGCGAACAGTGCGATGCGAATCATCCATTGGCTCCGGCGGAATAGCGCCGGCCGAGGGCCAGCAGCAGGTTCAGGAAGGCGGCAGTGGCGACGGCGACGTCAGCCTCTTCCACGCATTCATCGGGGTGGTGGCTGATACCACCGGCACAGCGCAGGAACAGCATGCCGACGTCGGTAATGCCGTCGAAACTCATGGCGTCGTGACCGGCGCCGCTGACCAGTGAGACCGGGACCAGGTGCATCGCCTGCAGGACGTCTTCCATAGCGCGCTGCAGATGGCTGGCGCAGGTGACTGCAGAGGCATTGTGGGTTTCGCTCCAGTCGATCTGCAGGCCGCGCGCGGCCACCATCGCGTCGATCTCACCCACCAGGGTATCCAGCGCCAGGTCGCGGATCGAGTCCCGCCCGGAGCGGATATCGATGGTGAAACGGCATTCGCCGGGGATCACGTTGGGCGCGCCGGGCCAGCACTGCAGCTGCCCGACCGTGGCGACGACATCAAATCGACGGCCGATGCTTTCCACCAGGCCGACCGCAGTGGCGCCCGCCACCAGCGCGTCCCGGCGCATGTCCATGGGCACAGTGCCGGCGTGCCCCGCCATGCCGTGAATCTGTACCACGAAGCGCCGCGCCCCGGCGATGCTGGTGACCACCCCGAGGGCCTGCTGCTGCTTCTCCAGCACCGGTCCCTGTTCGATGTGCAGCTCCAGATAGGCGAACAGGTCCTCGCCACTGCGATCACAGCTTTGCATGGCGAAGGGATCGCAGCCGAAGTCCTGCAGGGCCGCGGCCAGGCTGACACCCTGGTCATCGCGCAATTCCAGCCAGCCCGGATTCCAGCGGCCGGCGGCAGCGCGACTGCCCATCAGGGTCGTGCCGAAGCGCGAGCCCTCCTCGTCGCCGAAGCCGGCGATATCCAGGTGGAAGGGCAGCTCCAGGCCGTTCTCCCGCAGGCGCGCCGCGGCTTCCACCGCCAGCACCACGCCGAGTATGCCGTCGTACTTGCCGGCATTGGGGATGGTGTCGAGGTGCGAACCCACCACCAGCACCGGCGCATTTTCCTGCGCGGCGGCCAGTCTTCCCCAGATATTGCCGGCGTTGTCCTGCCAGCTGCCGAGGCCGGCCTGCTGCATCCATTGCGCGACCGTGCTGTTACAGGCCCGGTGTTCCGGCGTCAGGTAAGCGCGAAATACCCCGTCGGGCAGGCTGCTGAGCGCGGCGAGCTGCTCGCAGTGTTGCATGATGCGCTGGGCCGACGCCGCGCAATCCTGCGGCGAAAAAGCCCGCTCGACGCCCGGCGCAGTTTCAGCCATAACAGGACAGCGCCGCCGCCGCGGCGGCGCCGGGGCTCAGCGGGTGGCGCTGGCGCAGCAGGCACTGCTCCAGCGCGGCCAGGGTAAGCAGGACGGCGTCGGGGCGGGAGTTATAACCCATCACACCGATGCGCCAGATCACGCCGTGCAGCGGCCCGAAGGAGGTGCCAATCTCGATGGCGTAGCACTGCAGCATTTCCCGGCGCAGCGCGTCGCCGTCGACGCCGTCGGGAATGTAGACCCCGACCACGTTGTTCATGCGGTGGGACTGGTCGCCGTAGAGTTGCAGGTTCATCGCCGCCAGTCCCGCCGCCAGCGCCGCACCGTTGACGCGGTGGCGTTCGACCGCATTATCCATACCTTCCGCCACCAGGATGCGCGCGCACTCGCGGGCGCAGTACAGCATGCTGGCCGCCTCGGTGTGGTGGTTCAGGCGCTCTTCGCCCCAGTAGTCCATGATCATGGCGAGGTCGAAATAATTGGAGCCGATACGCGCACCCTCGCCCTCGTCGTGATCGGCGGTGCGGATGCCCGCCTCCACATGATGGCGCTTGCGAATCTCCGCGACCGCCGCGTCACCGAGGGTCAGCGGCGCGCTGCCGGAGGGGCCGCCGAGGCATTTCTGCAGCCCGACACTCACCGCATCCAGGTGCCAGTCGTCCACCCGCAGTTCGTTGCCGCCGATCGACGCGGTGGCGTCGCAGTACAGCAGTACTTCTTTTTCCCGACAGATCCGGCCGATCTCCGCCAGTGGCTGGCACATCGTGGTGGAGGTGTCGCCCTGCACCAGCGCCAGCAGTTTCGGCCGCACGCGGTCGATGGCCGCGGCAACCTGCTCCGGCTGCAGCACTTCCCCCCAGGGTACCGCGAGGGTCTCCACTTCCGCGCCGCAGCGCTCGGCGATCTCGCGCAACAGGGCGCCGAAACGGCCGAAGTCGCCGACCAGCACCTTGTCGCCCGGCGCCAGCAGGGAGACCAGGCAGGCCTCGATACCGCCGCGGGAGGTGCTGTCGACCAGGAAGGTCCACGGGTTCTGCGTGCAGAAAACGCTGCGGTAGAGCTGCATGGTTTCGCTCATGCAGCGAGTCATGTCGGGATCGAACTGGCCGATTACCTGGTGCGACATCGCCCGCAGGATACGCGGGTCACAGTTGATCGGTCCCGGCCCCATCAGCAGCCGCTGGGGCGGCGAAAACCCTTCGCCCGGACCGGTCTGGAGTAATTGCCCTTTCATAGATTCCTCGATTTCCGTGGCGCGCTCAGGCGAAGGTCTGCCACAACATGCGGGTGCCGACGATGATCAGGAAGACCGCGAACACCCGCTTCAGGGTTGCGCCGTCGAGCTTCGCGCCGAGGCGCACGCCGACCGGCGCCATCAGCGTGGTCATCGGCACGATCAGGGCGAAACCCGGCAGGTTGGCGAGCCCGAAGGTGCCGGCCGGTGCGTCTGCTGGCGTGGTCCCCCCGAACAGCATCACCAGAGCGCCCGGCACGGCGATCAACAGGCCGAACACCGCGGCGGTTCCCACCGCGCGATGGGTCGGCACATTGCACAGGGTCATGGTGGGCACGCCGAGCGTACCGCCGCCGATGCCCATCATGACGGAAAAAAAGCCGATACCGCCGGCCATCGCGACCTGTCCCGGTGCCGGGGGCAGCTGGCTGAACACCGCCGGCGCATTGGCGCGGAACAGCATGTTCAGGGCGACGATGATCGCGATACTGCCAAAAATCGCGGTGAGCACCAGGCCGCCGGCGCGGGTGGCAACCAGGCTGCCGCAAATCACCGCCAGGATCATCGGCAGCGCCCACAGTTTCAGCAGGGCAGTGTCCACGTTGCCCCGCGCATGGTGCGCCCGCACCGAGGAAATGCTGGTGGGAATGATGGTCAACAGGGAGGTACCGGTGGCCACCAGCATCGCCGTGGCCGCGGACATACCCAGCGACTGGAACACCAGGAACAGCACCGGCACGATGACGATACCGCCGCCGACCCCGAGCAATCCCGCGAGCACACCGGCTATTGCCCCGGTGGCGACCAGCGCGAGAATCACCGGCAGCCATTCGGCGACCAGCTCCATCACGGTTCACCTCCCGGCGCCGCGCCATCGCTGCGGGGATCGGTGGCGGCTTCCACCCGGCCGTCCGGGTACAGGCAGATCGCTCCGGCGTGGCCCATCATTTCGCTGTGCTCCGGCACCGGCTTGATGCGGTGCCCGCGGGCGCTGAGATCACTGCCAATGCGTTCATACAGGCTCTGTTCCAGTTTCAGGTCGTTATCGGTATCGCCCCAGGTCCGCCCCAGCAGCCAGCGCGGCTCGGCGATGGCCCGCGCGAGCGGCCAGCCCTCGTAATAATAGCGGCTGAACAGTGCCGCCTGGGTCTGCGGTTGCCCCTCGCCGCCCATCGTGCCATAGACGATGCGCCGCCCGTCTGCACAGATCGCCGCCGCCGGATTGAGCGTGTGGAAGGGTTTGCAGCGCGGTCGCAACCGGTTCGGGTGCGAGGGCTGCAGGGAAAAGCTCATGCCCCGGTTGTTCCAGACCAGGCCGTGTTCGGGCAGCAGGATCGCGGAGCCGAACTCCCAGTACACGCTCTGGATAAAACTCACCATCCAGCCTTGCGCATCGAGTGCGCCCATCCAGACGGTATCGCCGTGGGCGGCCTCGCGCGGCCAGGTCGTCGCGGTATCCAGTTGTACCGTTGCGGCCAGTGCGTCGAGGTGCGTGGGATCGAGCAGCCCCGGCCAGTGTTCGCTGAGATGCCCCGGATCACAGACTTCCCGGTCGCGCAGTTCGAAGGCGAGCTTGGTGGCTTCCACCAGGCAGTGCACACGGTCGGCTTCACTGGCTGGTGCGAGCCCGTGGCGCAGGCGGTCATTGATGCCGAGGATCATCAGCGACGCGACACCCTGGGTCGGCGCCGGCAGGTTGTATAACTGCGCGCCGTTGAGCGCAGTAGCCAGGGGATCGACCAGCGCGGCGCGGTAGTCGCTGAAATCGCCGATCGCCAGCGGGGAGCCCTCCGCCGCCAGCGCCGACTGCACCGACGCCGCCAGCGCACCGCGGTAGAACGCCTCGGTGCCCTCCCGTCCCAGGCGCTCGAGGAAATCCGCCAGCGCCGGGTTGCGCAGCATTGCCCCGGGCTGCGGCGCCCTGCCGCCGGGCAGGAACAGCTCGCGGAAGGCCACGTGGCCGGCGCCCTCGCCGGCGAGTTTCTCGCAGGCGGCGGCAAGTGTCGCGGTCACCGCGATACCGTCGCGGGCCATCTGCGCGGCGGGCGCCAGCAGATCAGCCAGCGGACGGGATTGCAGGCCGCGCTCGGCCGCCAGTTCCCGGGCCACCCGCCAGCCGTCCAGGGTGCCCGCCTGGCACAGGGCCGCGGCACCGCCGCGGGAGGGAATCGCGGACAGGCCGGCGTCGGCGTACCACTGGGGAACTGCGGCCTGCGCGGCGAAGCCACAGGCGTCGATGGCCACGGGCTCGCCCTGCGGCGGACAGACCAGCCAGAAACCGTCGCCGCCGAGGCTGTTCATATGCGGGTAGCAGACGGCGATCGCCGCGGAGGCGGCGACCATCGCGTCTACCGCACTGGCGCCGTCCAGCAACAGGCCCTGGGCCATCTGCGCGACGGCGGCGTGGGGCGCGGTAAACGCGACACGCCCGCCTGCGGGGAAAGGGGTTTCCACGAGTTCAATCTACCCTGTTCGGTTGATCCAGCTACCCGCGCCCTAGCGGTTGGCCGCCAGCCAGTCGGCCTGGCGCTTCATCTCGTCGGCGTAGTTGAGCCAGTTGGCCGCACTGCGTTCCGATTTGCTGAAGGTACGCGCCTGGCGCAGGGATTCCTTGCCGGATTTGAACTTACCCTGCTCCACCCGCGCAATACCCTGCAGCAGCAGGGCCTTGCCCTTGTCGTCGGGCTCAAGCCCGGCCTGCAGCGCGCGGGAAACCGCGGATTCCGCCTGTTCCCACTCGGCCACGTCGACGTGGATGTTGGCCACCTTCATCCAGGCCTTGCCGCTGCCGAAGCGCTCGCCGATCTGCGAATAGGTGGCCACGGCGCTGTCGTACTCGCGCGCCTCCACCCAGGCCTGGGCGAGCATTTCCATGTAGGTCTCGTCTTCCGGCAGCAGTTCCTGCTGCATAGCCGCCTGCAACAGGCGGCCGCCGTGCTCGGGAATACCGCGCATGACACAGAGCTGGATCAGGGATTTTACCGTGCTTTCCTTTTCCAGCACATTGAGGTCAAAGGCCATTTTCAGCGAGGCCAGGGCGCGCGCCTTGTCGTCGGTGACCATGTAGACGCTGGCCAGCTGTTCCCAGTAGTTGCCCTTGTCCGGCCACAACTGGACCATGCGCAACAGGGTTTTCGCCGCCTCCGGGTAGCGCTGCAGTTCAAAGTAGTCGGCGGTCAACAGCTGGAACCAGGCCTCCCGCGGCTCGGCGGCCGCGGCCACCGCTTTCTCCGCGTAGGGTGCGGAATCCGCATAGCGTTTTACCTGGGCGTAGATGTTGGCCATGAACATGTACTGATCGGGCTTCGGATTTTCCAGTTGCTTGAACCACTCCTCGGCGAATTCCAGCGCTTCGTCAAACTGGCCTAGCGCCGCGTGCAGCTGCGCTACCATGTAGCCGACGTTGTAGACCACGTTCTGCGGCAGTCGCTGGGTGGCCAGCGCACCCTTCAGGAGTTCGATCGCGGTGGGGAAATTCTCCCGCGACATTTCCACGTAGCCGAGGGTCTGCAGGGTCAAGGCCTTGTCGAGACTGTCATCCTCCACTTCCGACAGCAGGGTCTGCAGGCGGTCAACCGCGTCGTTCATCCGACCTGCAGCCATCAGTTCCTGGATTTCAGTCAGCTCCTTGTAGGTGCCGGTGCTGACGGAATCCGGGCCAGCCATAGCGGGTGTCGCGGCGAACAGCACCACACTGAGCAGTGCCGCGGCTGTAAATTTCCTGCGCATCAACCGCCTCCCAACTTGAATTCAATGGTTTGTCTGGCGCGCTGCGCCACCGGGTTGCCGTCGACCACCTTGGGACGGAACTTCCAGCGCCTGATCGCGTTGAGCGCCGCATCGTCAAACAGTCGCGCCGGGTCTGACTCGATCACCTCGGCGCCGGAGACGGTGCCGTCCGGGCGAATGGTCACCGCCATTGTCACGTAACCCTCAATGCGCGCCTGCTTGGCGCCGCGCGGATAGGTTGGCGCGATGCGCACCACCGGAATGACATCGGTGTCGAAACCGGCCAGGCCCTGGCCCTGCTGCAGGGCGCCGAGGTAGGGGCCGTCACCGGAGTTGATCGGGATGCCGATAGTGGGCATGTTCATGCTCAGGTTGGGGTTCACGTTGGCCATATCCATCGACATGTCCGGCGTCTCCGGCGGCGCTTCCGGCGGCGGCGGTTCGTTGAGCTTGCGCTCCTTGGTGCGGGTTTCCTCGGACTGGTCCACCCGCACGAAGTTGAGGAAGGCCCGCTCGCCGTCCGGTTTTTCGAGGATCGCGTCGGCGCTGATCATCAGCTGCATCAGCACGAACAGCGCCAACCCGATGCCGCAGGCCGCGGCGAAGGTCATCACGTCCTTCAACACCACTGGCATGGTCAGTTGCCCTCGTCAGCCGCTACCGAGACGTTTTCCGCGCCCGCCAGCCGCGCCTGGTCCATCACCTCGATCAGGGTCTCGGTCTTGGAGTCGGAATCGGCGACGATAATCACCGCGGCGCCCGGGTTTTCCGCCAGCCCGCGCTCGACGTTGGCGCGCACCGCGCGCTTGTCCACCTGGCGCTTGTCCATGAAGATCTGGTTGGCGGCGGTGATGCCGATCTGGATGCTGTTGGACTCGGTCACCACCGCCGTGTCGGCGTTGGGACGGCTTACATCGACACCCGCCTCCTTGACGAAGGTGGAGGTAACGATGAAGAAGATCAGCATGATGAACACCACGTCGAGCATCGGCGTGAGGTCGATCTGGCTTTCCTCTTCTTCCAGAATCATCGAATTGATGGAATCGCTCATGCGACGACCTCCTGGTCAGCAATCTTGAGTGTTTCGGCCAAACGCTGTTTCTCACTGCGGTAACGGCGTTCGAGTTGAGTGGCAAAGGGAATGGCGATCAGGGCCACCACCATCCCGGCCATGGTCGGGATAGTGGCCGCGCTGACGCCGTCGGCCATCGCCCGGGGGTTGCCCGATCCCATGAAGGCCATGACGTCGAAGACCTGGATCATGCCGGTCACCGTACCCAGCAGGCCGAACATCGGCAGCAGGGCAATCAGCGCCGGGATCAGGCCGAGGTTGCGCAGCATCTTCACCTCGATCTCCGAAATCAGGCCGCGGCGCTGGGTAAGCGCATACCAGGAGCGCTGGTCGCTGCGCTGGTTCCAGGTACTGGCCGCGCTGTTCACATCGCCCTTGAGCTCGCGCAGGTAGTACCAGTAGCGTTCCAGGATAAGCCACCACAGCCAGATGGAGAGCAGCAGGATGGCGTAGAGCACGTCGCCACCCTTGTCGAGAAAATCACGGAATGCACTGACGACTTCCATGGTTTCAGGCCTTAAGTTGCGCGTCGGATTCGGCTTTCTGCGCCATCAGGGCCGCGGACTGCTCGCCGATCACCTTGCTCATCGCGGTCACCCGGCTGGACAGCAGGCTGTGGCTGAGCAGCAGCGGGATCGCCGCGCACAGGCCCAGCACCGTGGTGATCAGCGCCTGGGAAATACCGCCGGCCATCAGCTTGGGATCGCCGGTACCGAACAGGGTGATGGCCTGGAAGGTGCCGATCATACCGGTCACCGTACCCAGCAGGCCCATCAGCGGCGCTACCGCGGCCAGCACCTTGACGATCGGCAGGCCCTTGCGGATCTCCGAGACGTCGCGGAACACCACTTCATCCAGCTTGCGCTTGATGGTTTCCAGGTCGAGGTGCTTGTTCTCGTAGTACACGTTGAGAATGCGGCCCAGCGGGTTGTCCTTGTCGAAGTGATCCATATCCTTCAGCTGCGCCTTGATGCGGCGCTGGGTGCGCGCCAGCGAGAGCATGCGCGCGGCGACGATAATCAGGCCGACAATGCCGACCACGATGATCGCGTAGCCCACGGTTTTACCCTGCTCGACACGCTCCATCAGGCTCGGGGATTGCACCAGCAGGCCGAGCAGCGCACCGCGGGAGGGGTCGAGATAGAAACCGACAGTCTCGCCCTTCGCCGCCGAGGTCAGGTCACTGGCCGAGCTGCGCACGTAGCCCTGGGGCTGGCGCGGCAGTTCCACCACCTGGTCGGAATCGGAGATGTAGTTGAGGTACTTGTCGCCGGAAACCATGTTGAAGGTTCCCACGCGGGTGACCGGGGCGCTGTAGGCGTCGCCGCTGGGCTTGATGATCTGCGCGTCGAACAGGCTGATCTCCCCGGAGTGGGCGATCTCCTGCAGCAGCAGTTGCCAGAGGGCGCGCATCTGCGGAATAGTCGGCACTTCCTCGCTGGAGGCCAGTTCATCGACCACGGCCTTGCGCTCGGGGTACTCCACGGTGATCAGCGAGTCGTAGAGGGCAGTCTGGGTATCGTCGGCCATCTGCCGGAATACGCCGAACAGCTCGCCGAGGTCACCGGTGCGCTGGTCCAGGGTGGTTTGCAGTTCCGCCAGGCTCAGCTCGTTGGCGTCGAAGCGCTCCTTGAGTTCGATACGCAGGGCTTCCTGCCGCGCCACTTCCGCCTCGGCGTTGCGCTGCAGCGCGACCTGCTGGTCCGCCGCGGCCTTGAATTTCGCCTCGCGCTCGCGATTGCGCTTGGCTTCCTCGGTCTGGTTCTGTTCCACCCGCTGCAGCAGCTTGGTCAGCTCGCTGCTGCCCTGGGCTGCAACCGGCGCACTGGCGGCGAACACGCTGGCGGCGATGGCCACGGAGGCCAGGAATAAACGTGGGGCTTTCATTACGCGTCCTCCGAAGCCGTTACCGGCAGTTTCAACATGCTCGGCGGCGCCTGCTTGCGCGCCACCCGCAATCCGTCACGAATCGAGCGGCGATAGCTGCCCTCGAGCACTTCCCAGTTGCCCAGCTTGCTGTTCCAGCGGCCGCTCTCGGCGCCGTCGAGGGTCTGGTAGTACAGGCCGACACGGCCGATGCGCAGGAAGTCCACGGAGCGAACTTCGCCGCTGGAATTGAGTTCACCGCGGTAGGCTTCGATGGTGCGGCCGTAATCGGCCTCGATGGTGTAGGCCTCCATGATGCGGCGGTATTTCTCGCCGGCAGTGACGTCGGCGCGGTCGATCATGCTGCGCAGGTTGTCGATACGCTCGATACGTTCGGCGCGCAGGAAGGGTACGTCGGCCTCGACGATGGTGCTCAGGGTATCGGTCATCTCCAGCATGAACGGCAGTGCGCCGGTCTCGATATTGTCGATCTCCGCGGTCTGCCGCTTGACTGATTCGATCTCCTCTTCCTGCGAATCGATCAGGCGCTGCAACTGCTGGTTGTAGATGGTGAGGCTCTCGGCCCGCTGCACCGCTACCCGGTAGGATTGCAGGGACGTGGTCGCCTGCTCGTCGAGCTTGTCGATCCGGTCCTGGCTGGCCGCCGCAGCGGAGTCAGTCTTGACCTGGGTTTCTAGCGCGGCTTCCTGCGCCTGCGCGCCCAGCGGCGCCAGCAGTAGCAACAGGGCCAACCTGCGGAAGGTTTTTCTGTGGTGCATGATGCTCCAACTCCTGAACTGAAAATGGCTCGCGGTGGCGGTAGACTGGAAGCTGTCCCCACCCTCCGCACGATGACTTCTGAGGGTTCGTGGTCAGAAAGAGCAATTAGCGTGCCATGGCGCTGTAGCCCCTTTAAAACAAGGGCATTGCGCGCTTCGGGAAATTCGACCGGGGGCTCTCCAGCTGAAATCTTGTCCAACTGGACAGCTTTTGTTCCATAACAGTGCGATTTTTTGGGCCGCACGCCCAAGCACAGTGCAGAGAGCCGCAAACCCTTGGAAACAAGGGCCGGGAACCGCCCCCGTCAGCCCGCTGGTACACTCCTTGCTTCAAGCTGGGGCACAACCACCGGGAGAGAACCCAATTGAACCGCGACCCGTCCTACCCCCGCGACCTGATCGGTTACGGCCGCCACCTGCCCCGCTTCGAACTGCCGGGGAACGCGCGAATCGCCGTGCAATTTGTCGTCAACTACGAGGAGGGCGGCGAAAACTGCGTGCTCCACGGCGACCCGGTATCGGAGGTGTTTCTCTCCGAGATCATCGGCGCACAGGCCTTCCCCGACCGCCACCTGAGCATGGAGTCGATCTACGAGTACGGCAGCCGCGCCGGCTTCTGGCGCCTGCAGCGCCTGTTCGCCGGGCGCGACCTGCCGGTCACGGTATTTGGCGTCACCAGCGCGCTGGCCCGCAACCCCGAGGCGGTGGCTGCAATGCGCGAGGCGGACTGGGAAATCGCCTGCCACGGCCTGCGCTGGATCAGCTACCAGCAAGTCCCCGAGGCGGTGGAGCGCGAGCATATCCGCGAGGCGATCCGCCTGCACGGCGAACTCACCGGTGCGCGCCCGCTGGGCTGGTATACCGGCCGCGACAGCCCCAATACCCGCGCCCTGGTGCTGGCGGAAGGCGGCTTTCTCTACGATTCCGATTCCTACGCCGACGATCTGCCCTACTGGGTGGCCGGGCCGGACGGTCCGCACCTGGTCATTCCCTATACCCTGGATACCAACGACATGCGCTTTGCCTCGCCCCAGGGTTTCAACTGCGGTGACCAGTTCTTCACTTACCTCAAGGATGCCTTCGACGTCCTCTATGCCGAGGGGGAAAGCACACCGAAGCTGCTGAATATCGGCCTGCACTGCCGGCTGGTGGGCCGCCCCGCGCGTTTCGCCGCATTGCAGCGCTTCGTCGACTACGTACAGTCCCACGAGCAGGTGTGGGTCTGCCGGCGCAGCGACATCGCCCGGCACTGGCACGCCAACTACAGGCCGGCGGGCTGAGGCTCGCCCAGGCGTTCGGGCAGCAACCACTCCAGCACGATGGCGCACAGCGCGCCGCTGGAGACCGGGAAACCCAGCAACAGGCGCAGTTGGTCCGGCAGGCCATCGGCGAGCCAGGCGGCGGTGCCAAACACCAGGCCGCCGAGCAGGCCGCCGCCGGCCACCCACCAGCCGCGGCGCGACAGCTCCGCGCTGCGCAGGATGTTGAAGCCGGTCAGCGCAATCATCGCGAACATCAGCAAGGTGGCGCCGTAGATCACCGGCGGCGGGATGATCTGGAACACCCCCGCCACCAGCGGCAGCGCCCCGAGCAGGACCAGCATGCCCGCCACGATAAAGCCGATGTGGCGGCTGGCGATGCCGGTCAGCCGGATCACGCCGTTGTTCTGGCTGAACGTGGTGTTGGGAAAGGTCGCCAGCAGCGCCGCGAGCAGCGAGTTGAAGGCATCCGCCATCACCCCCCCGCGCACCCGCGCCCAGTAGGCCGGGCCGCTGGTGGGCAGGCGGCTCAGTGCCTGGGTCGCGGTGAGATCGCCCACCGACTCCATCGCCGTCACCAGGAAGATGGGCATGATGACCAGGAACGCCGTCCAGTCGAAGCCCAGGCCGTAGCGCAGCGGCTCGGGCAGGAAAAACCAGTCCAGCTGCCCCAGCGGCGCGGTGTCGATTTTCCCCAGTGCCAGGGCCAGCAGCGCGCCGGCGCCCAGCCCCCCGAGGATCGCGCACATGCGGCACCAGGGGTTGCGCCACAGTGCCAGCAGCAGGGTAACCACCAGCACTGCCGCCGCCAGCAACAGGGCTTCCAGCGCCTCGGCAGAACTCCCGGCCTGCTGGAACACCCGGTACAGGTTGCGGCCGGTGGAGAGCACCAGCGTGGCGCCCAGCAGCACGACCGTGGCCCCGGTCACCGCGGGCGTGATCACCCGGGCCAGGCGGTGCAGGTGCCCGGCCAGCAGCAAACTGACCAGGGCGGCGACCGCGATGGTTCCGAACAGCGTGCCGAGGCGCTCGCCGTCGGATTGCTCCGCGGGCAGTGCGTGCCAGGCAAACAGGATGGCGCCGATAAAGGTGAAACTGGTGCCCTGGATCGACAGCAGGCCGGAACCGAAACCGCGCCAGCTGGAAATCTGGATCATGGTGGCGATGCCCGACACCAGCAGCGCCGAGGTTACCAGGTAGTTGGTATCGGCAACCGACAGCCCCATCCCCGCGGCGATAATCAGCGGCGCGGTGACAATCCCGCCGAACACCGCCAGCAGGTGCTGGAATCCCGCCAGCAGCGCGGTCGGCCAGGGCGGCACGTCCCGCCAGCCGTAGAGCGGAACCTGCCAGTCGCCTCCCCCGCTGCCGCCCATCGCCTCAGCTCCAGAAATCCCGGTGCAGGGCGACAATCTCCTCTTCCACTTCCGGCACCGGGCCCCATACCCGGATGGCTTTCTGGCTGTGCTGGAACACGTAGCGGCTGGGAACATCCATGGTCGGGTTTTCCTCGCTGCTGCCGGTCAGTTCCAGCAGGCGGGCCTCGGAGATACCGAACACCAGCCTGCCGATATTGGCCCAGTACTGGGTGCCGGCACACATGGCGCAGGGTTCCGCGGTGCTGTAGAGCGTCATAGCCCAGAGTTCCTCCGGCCTGTATTTTTCCGCGGCGAGTCGCGCCAGGGTGGATTCGGCATGGTTGACCGCATTGATGTTGCCCTGCTCCATGAGAACAGTTTCGTGATCGGCGGCAACCAGCACCGCGCCGAAAGGGTGATGCCCCTTGACCATGGCGCCCCGTGCGACCTCGTTGGCGCGGCGCAGGTTGGCGATGATCTGTTGGGCGGTCGGGTCGCTGCCCGGCGGTTGCGGCAAATCCGGCATGAATTTCTCTCCAGCAACGGCCCGGGAAAACAGCGCGCCTGGCGCGATCAGCAGCGGGCCCAGTAAGACGGTATTGCGAATAAAGCTGCGGCGGTCAGCTACCATGGGGCGCCTGCTGCGCCGAGGCGCAGGGCGGCTCGGGCAGGTGCAGGAACAACAGGCAACCGAACAGGCACATGATGAAGCGAAAGGCCGCCTCCTGACCGTTCCAGGCGTCGGACTGCCACATCAGGAACCACTCGGCGCCGACGGTCATGAAGCCGCCGAACCACAGCGCGATACCGAGAACCAGGCCCCAACTGGCCAGCATCAGCGCCGGCTGGAACTGCGCCGCCGGCTGGTGGCGGCTGCGCCACATGGCGATGGCGCCCACCGTGCAGAGTACGCCGGCGGAAAATTCGCAGGCGATGATCAGCCAGTAGGCCAGGTGATGAAACCACTCCGCCTCGATCGCCCGCCACATCAGGCGGTTGCCCTCGAAGGTGGTATCCATGGCCAGCACGTGCTGGACGAACATGAAATTGGAGCCGTAGTCGGTCACATTGTTGACCGCCACCAGCAGGGCGAACGCGCCCACCAGCACTGTCAGCAGGGCCTTCATACATCGGGTGCCCATGGGGGCCTGCAGCAAAGAACGGCTCACGCTTTTTCCTCGGGGGGTTTTCAACACCGGGTCAGGCTAGCAAGATTGGTGCCCACCGCCCCGGAACCCCGCCAACCGCGGACTTGCGCCCGGGGGCGGACCCCAGTGCATGCGAATTCTTGATCATTCGGCTCATTTTTCGGGCACGACGCACCCAAAAGGTGCGTACTGGAAGGGCAAAATCCGCGAATCCCCCTGTTTACAGGGCCTGAAACAGTGGCATGTAACTTGCTCTCTTTGTTGGATTCGAACCTGAAATCAAAACCGCCTGTTAAAGCAAAGGATCAGTCTGTGAACCGCTGCAGTCCCGAATTCATCTCATCGGCCGCCGCCATCGTCGGTGAAAGCTTCCTCGAACTGAACCCCCGCGCCCTGCGCTCCGGCTCGCGCGACTGCTTCCATTTCTCCCCGGTACTGACGCCGCTGCTCGACGACTGCCAGGCCGAGGCCATCGCCTACCCCGCGACTGAAGCAGAACTGCGTGCGCTGCTCGCCCTGTCGGTAGAGCACAGCGTCCCCGTCACTCCCCGCGGCGGCGGCACCGGCAACTACGGCCAGGGGGTACCCCTGCAGGGCGGGCTGATGATCAACACCCGCCGCTTCAACCGCATTATCTCGCTGGACGCGGACGCCGCCCGCGTGGAGGCCGGGGTGAACCTGTGGACCATCGAGCAGCAGGCCGCCGAACACGGCGCCGAACTGCGCATGTTTCCCAGCACCATCGGCACCTCCAGCGCGGCCGGATTCATTACCGGCGGCAGCGGCGGTATCGGCTCCATCACGTGGGGCATGCTGCGCGACCTCGACAACGTGCGCCAGGTGAGCATCCTGACCTGCGAGGCGGAGCCGCGGCGCATCGAACTGCGCGGACCGGAACAGCTGCGCGACGTACTGCACAACTGCGGACTGACCGCCTTCGTCACCGAGGTCACTTTCGCCCTGGCGCCGCGCCAGGACTGGCACCAGTACATTTTTGCCTGCGAGGACTTCGACACTGCCATGCGCGCCGGGGCGAGCGTTGCCGCGGACAGCAGCATCAGCAAACGCCTGGTCAGCGCCTTCGAATGGCCGATCCCCGCCTACTTCAAACCGCTGGTCAAGCGCGACGCCTGCCCCGAGGGCAAGTCGCTGGTCTTCCTGATCAGCAGCCTGGCCCCGGAGGCCGCCAGTGCGTATATGGAGGAACTCGGCGGCAGCCTGACCTTCCACCAGCCGCCGCCCGAAGGGCCGCTCAAGGGCAAGGGTTTCCAGATCTACGATTTCACCTGGAACCACACCACCCAGTGGGCGATGAAATACGATCCCGGCCTCACCTACCTGCAGGAGGGCTTCGACCTGCAGCGCATTCACGAGCAGGTGACGCAGCGCAGGGAAGTGTTCGGCGACCAGGTCCAGACCCACATCGAGTTCGTCGGCGACCCGGTGAGCGGGGATATTCGCGCCGCCGGCCTCAGCGTGGTCCGCTTCCAGGGCAACCAGCAACTGCAAGACCTGATCGACTACTGCGAAGCCAACGGCATCGGTATCGCCAATCCCCACACCCACTTCCTCGACGAGGATACCCGCTGGTACAACAATGGCATGCTCGCGGCCAAGGACCGCTGGGACCCGCAGCACCTGCTCAACCCCGGCCACCTGCACGCGCTGGAGCAGGCCGGAGGGTGACCGCCGCACACTTCGACCTGCTGCTGCGCGACATCCGCCTGCCCGGCGCGAGCGAGGCCATGTGCCTCGCCACCCGCGGGCCGCGGATCGCCCACATCGGTCCGGATGCCGCACTGGATGCCCATGAGACTGTTACTGGCGGCGCTGCACTGCTGCTGCCCGGGCTGGTCGAGCCCCACGCCCACCTGGACAAGAACTACAGCCGCGACTGCCTGCCCGAGGCGGGCAGCAGCGGCCGCGGCGCGCTCTGCGACGCCATCGCCGCCATGCGCGAGTACAAGCGCCAGCGCAGCCTGGAGCTGGTGCTGGCGCGCGCCGAGCGCGGCCTGCAGCGGGCAGTGCGCGCCGGAGTCAGTGTAATGCGCTCGCACATCGACCTCGGCAGCGCAGAGGAACTGCCGGTGCTGCAGGGAATGCTCGACCTGGCCGCGCGCTGGGCCGACCGCATCCAGCTGGAGTTCACCGTGCTCGGCAACCTGTCCAGCAACGAGGGGCTGGCGATCTGCGCCGAGGCCCTGCAGATGGGCGCGGTCGCCGTAGGCGGTACCCCGGCCCTGTGCGACGCGCCGCAGCGGGCGATCGACGCCGCTCTCGATCTCGCCGGCCGCTACGGTCGACCACTCGACCTGCACATCGACGAGACCGAGGACCCGGCCAGCCCCTGCCTGCGCTACCTGGCGCAGCGCTGCATCGAACTGGACTGGGACCTGCCGGTCGCCGCCAGCCACTGCTGCTCGCTGGGCTTTGTCGAAGCGCCGCAACGGGCCGACACCATCGCGCTGCTACAGCGCGCCGGGATCGGCGTGATCACCCTGCCGGCCTGCAACCTGGTATTGATGGGCCACGGCGTACAGCCCGCGCCCCGCGGCATCCCGCCCATCCGTGAACTGCTCGACGCCGGGGTGACCGTGGCGGTGGGCAGCGACAACGTGCAGGACCCCTTCCAGCCCTGGGGTGATTACGACCCGCTGGCCAGCGCCGCGCTGCTGGCGCAGGTCGCCCAGATCGGCCCCCGGCGCAGCGGGGAACTGCTGGCGATGGTGAGCGAGGCGCCCGCGCGCGCGCTGGGCCTGCCGGCTGCAGGTCTCACGGTCGGTAGCGCCGCGCATTTTTCCCTGCTCGACTGCGACGACCTGCACAGTGCGCTGTGCGAACAGCCGCTGCGGCGCGAGGTGTATTTCGGCGGGCGGCGGGTACTGGAACAGCGCCTGACGACCCACTGGCCGCAGGCGCACCCATGTGGCCAGGCGATCCCGCAGGCTCTCCCGACAACAGGTGACAGCAGATGACCGTGACCATTGACGCCGAGCCCGCAGCGGTCTCCCTCGACCCGGCACGCAGCGCCCTGCTGGTAATCGACATGCAGCGGGACTTCCTCGAACCCGGCGGCTTCGGCGAATCCCTCGGCAACAATGTCGCGAAACTGCGCGCGGCCATCGCCCCCTGCGCGCGCCTGATGCAGGCGATGCGCGCGGTCGGCGTACCCGTGCTGCACACCCGCGAGGGACACCGCCCGGGGCTGGAAGATGTGCACCCGGAAAAACAGGCGCGCTGCGCCCCGGGTCGCAAGATTGGCGACAGCGGTCCGATGGGACGCATCCTGGTGCGCGGCGAGGCGGGCCACGACTTTATCGCGGAACTCTACCCGCTGCCCGGCGAGAGCGTGATCGACAAGCCCGGCAAGGGCGCGTTTTACGCCACCGACCTCGACCTGCTGCTGCGCAGCGCGGGTATCGAGCACCTGATCATCTGCGGCGTCACCACCGAGGTCTGTGTGCACACCACGGTGCGCGAGGCCAACGACCGCGGCTACCGGGTACTGGTGCCGGGAGACTGCTGTGCATCCTATTTCGACGAGTTTCACCGTGTGGGCCTGGCGATGATCAGCGCCCAGGGCGGCATCTTCGGTGCAGTGACGACCGCGAATGCCATTATCGATGCTTTCGGGGGAAGGCAAAATGGAGACGACGCTTAACAGGGAATTTACACCGAAGTTCTGGTCAACCGGGGACTGGAACGCGCTGTTCGGGTTTGGCACCAACATCCTGGTCAACCTGCTGGTACTCACCGGACTACTGCGCTACGCACTGCAGATGCCGGACGATCTCGTATTCGGACGCATCCTGCCGGCCACCGGGCTGATGCTCTGCCTGAGTACCGCCTACTACGCCTGGCTCGCCTGGAAACTGGCGAAGGAAACCGGCCGCGACGACGTCTGCGCCCTGCCCTCGGGCATCGGCGTAGCGCACATGTTCATCGTGGTGTTCGTCATCATGATGCCGATCAAGGCGCAGACCGGCGATCCCTACGCCGCCTGGGAGGCGGGCCTGGCCTGGGTGTTCATCCAGAGCATCATCCTCATGCTCGGCGGCTACATCGCCCCGATCATCCGCCGCATCACCCCGCGCGCCGCCCTGCTCGGCACGCTTGCGGGGGTCTCGGTCACCTTTATCTCCATGCGCCCGGCGCTGGAAATGTACGGTGCGCCGCTGATCGGCCTGACCTGTTTCTTCATCATCCTCGCGGGCTGGTTCGGCAACGTACGCTACCCCGGCGGTATTCCCGCCGGCCTGGTGGCGATCTTCGTCGGCACCTTGATCGCCTGGGGCGCCACGGCGCTGGGTTACGACTACGGCGGCATGAGCGTGCCCGCCATCGGCGCGGCGCTGGCGGACTTTGGCTTCTCGCTGCCGCTGCCGGCGATCGGCTACACTTTCTCCGGCTTCGAGTACCTCGGCATCCTGCTGGTCACCGCCGTGCCCTTCGGTATCTACGACCTGGTCGAGGCGATGGACAACGTGGAGAGCGCCGACGCCGCCGGCGACAGTTACCCGACCAACCGGGTGGTGGTGGCGGACGGCGTGGTCAGCATGGTCGGCTGCCTGATGGGCAACCCCTTCATCAACGCGGTGTACATCGGCCACCCCGGCTGGAAAGCCATGGGCGGGCGCATCGGCTATTCAGCGGTCACCGGCCTGGTCATGCTGTTGCTGTGCTGCTTCGGCATTCTCTCGCTGGCGCTGGCGCTGATTCCGGTGGTCGCTATCCTGCCGATCCTGCTGTACATCGGCATGCTGATCGGCGCCCAGGCCTTCCGCGAATCGCCCGGCCGCCACGCCCCGGCGATCATTCTGGCGCTGGTGCCGCACCTCGCCGCCTGGGCCAAGAACCAGATCGACGGTGCGCTGGGCGCCGCGGGCACCTCCGCCCACGAGGTGGGTCTCGACAACCTGGCCGGCGCGGGTGTGCTCTACCAGGGCCTGGAGACCCTCGGCGGAGGATCGATCCTCGGCGGCCTGGTACTCGGCGCCATCGCCGTGTTCGTGATCGAGCGCGAATACACGCGGGTCGCCGCGTTCAGCCTCGCAGGCTGCCTGCTGAGTTTCTTCGGTTTCATGCACGGGGAAGCAGTGGGCTGGGCGGTCTCGCCTGCGCCGGCAGTCGCCTACGGCCTGCTGGCGCTGGGCGCGGGATGGCACGGGCTGCGCAAGACCAGCGAAGTACCGGTGCCGGCGGGTTACGAGGGCCCGGCGGCGGGCGAAAGTTAAGGAGAGAACACCGATGCAGGAAATCACCCTGGACATGCTGGCGGCCTTTGCAGCCGCCGCGGGGGTCGCGGTGCCGGAGGAATACCGCGACGGCGTGCTGACCCACCTGCGGGTGGCACAGGCGATGGCGGCGAAGGTCCACGCGGCGCCGCTGCACCCGGATGAGTTGGCGCTGGCGCCGGTATTTACTCCCTGGGTTTTGCCGGACACCAGTTGCGATGCGTGAAATTAATACCCTCTCCGCGTCAGCAATCGGCGCTGCGGTCAACGCGGGCGAACTCTCCGCCGTCGCGGTGACCGAGGCGAACCTCGCCGCTATTGCACAGCGCAACGCCGAACTGAACTGCTTCACCGAGGTAACAGCGCAGCGGGCGCTGGCCCGGGCCGCGGCGATCGATGCCCGGGTTGCGGCAGGTGAGCAGGCGGGGCCGCTGGCCGGGGTACCCTTCGCGGTAAAGAACCTGTTCGACATAGCGGGCATTACCACCCTGGCCGGCAGCAAAATCCTTGCCGGCAGCCCGCCGGCCAGCGCCGATGCAGTGCTGGTCCGGCGCCTCGAGAACGCGGGGGCAGTGCTGGTCGGTGCACTGGCGATGGGTGAATTCGCCTACGACTTCACCGGCGAAAGCCAACACTACGGCGCCTGCCGCAATCCCTGGGACACGGCACGCATGAGCGGCGGCTCTTCCTCCGGCTCCGGCAGCGCAACCGCGGCGGGGCTGGCGCCAATCTCTCTGGGTTCCGACACCAACGGCTCCATCCGCGTGCCCGCCTCCCTGTGCGGGCTGTTCGGCCTCAAGCCCACCTACGGCAGGCTTCCGCGCACCGGCACTTTTCCCTTCAGCGACAGCCTCGATCACCTCGGCCCGCTGGCGCGCAGTGCCGGGGACCTCGCCCTGGCCTTCGACTGCCTGCAGGGATTTGACGCCGGCGACCCGGCCTGCGCGGACAAACCCGCATTGGCCAGCCTCCCCGCGCTGGACCAGGGCATTGCCGGCCTGCGCATCGGTGTCGCGGAAGGTTATTTCGACTGCAGGGATTTTCCCGAGGCCGGGGCTGCCGTCGACACGGTGGCAAGTGCGCTGGGCGCACAAACCCGCCTGCCGATGACCGGCGCCGACGAGGGCCGCTCCGCGGCCTACCTGATCACCAACGCGGAGGGCGCCGCACTGCACCGGCAACGCCTGCAAACCCGCCTGCCGGATTTCGACGCCGACACCCGCGACCGCTTCCTCGCCGGCAGCCTGTGGCCCGCCGGCTGGTACGTGCGCGCGCAGGCGGTGCGCCGCTGGTGGCTGGACCAGATGCTGGCGGTGTTCCGCGAGGTGGACCTGGTCATCGCCCCGGCTACCCCCTGCTGCGCCCCGCTGGTCGGCACCCGCACACTGAACGTGCGCGGCGAGGAACAACTACTGCGCCCCAACCTCGGCCTGTTCACCCAGCCCTTCTCCGCCATCGGCCTGCCGGTGGTGTCGGTGCCCCTGCTGTCGCCGGCCAGCGGCCTGCCGATCGGCGTGCAACTGGTCGCCCCGCCCTGGCGCGAGGACCTCTGCCTGCGGGCGGCGCGCGCGCTGGAACTACAGGGCGTCACCCTGGCGGGCGGTCCCCCGCAGTCATCCAGCGCAGGTAGTTGACCAGGTCGCGGAGTTCGCCCTCGCCCAGTTTGCCGGCATAGACCGGCATCTTGGTGCGCGGGAAATAATCCGTCACCTGCAGGATCAACTGCTGCAACTGGCTGTCGTCGAGCACCTGCAGCATGCCGCCGCTGCGATCCAGCTCCGGACCGACAGCGCCGCCGACTCCCTGCAGGCGGTGGCATTTTACGCAGTGGCTGACATAGCTGGCGTAGCCAGCGCGAACCGCCTGCGCGGTAGCTGGCGGTGGCGAGGGCAGGTAATAGCGGTCCGCCGGCACCAGCCGGGTGAGCTGATAGGGCCAGGGAAGTTCCGCGACCCGTTCCCCCGCCGCGGCACTGTGCGGATCGACATCGCGCACCGCCCACACCAGGTAGAACGGATCGAAGTTGACCATTTCGCGGCCGTGGGGATAAAGCTGCCAGTGCAGGCCCGGCGAGGGTTCGCTGTCCGCCAGCGCGAGCACCGGCTCCAGCGCCGGATCGGCGAGCAGGACTTTGGGCAGGGCGATGCTGTAACCGTCCGTGCACTCCAGTACCAGGTCCTCGTCGGCCAGGCCGAGCGCGGCGAGCAGCGGCCGCAGGGGCACACCGCGGTAGGAACGCGGCACACCGAACTGGGGATCGAATACCGTGACCTCACGCGAACCGAATTCCGCCAGCAAGGTTTCTACCGGGAAGAAACGCTCCCGGCCGCTGCTGTCGAGCACCGCCAGGCGTCGCTCATCGGCGTAAGCGAGGGAAAGCAGCAACAGCTGCGCCAGCAGGAACAGGCCGGATGCAGCCAGGCGGGACATTGCCGACCTACCAGTCATCCCGGTCGCGCAGGTATTGCAGCGGATAGGCCGAGACTTCCTGCAGCAGTTCCGCCAGTCCTTTCGCGTAGTGGTTTACATAGAGTTCGCCCAGTTCCGCCGTCGCCCTGGTGGCATCACCGGAACAACCGCAGGGGTGCAGGTCGTTGGACATCCAGCCCATGTAGGTACTGCCCAGCACCCGCAGGCGCTTGAACTCGGTTTCCACCTGCGACAACAGGCCGCTGAAATTCTGCGCCTTGTCCATCTTCACCAGGTCCGGCCGCAGGTAGAGCATCATCGAGGTCTCCACCTGCCCGGCGTGGATGCCGTGGCGGCGTTCGTCGTCGGGAACCTCCGCGTCCGGCGGACCGAAGCTCCAGCCACTGCAGCCGACGCTGAGCATCTTGTGCTTGACCCGCAGTTCCCGGCAGCAGATTTCCATCACCTGGGGCTGGCCGCCGTGGGCATTGAAAAACACCAGCTTGCGCAGGCCGCTGCGGGCCACGCTGTCGCCTATCTCGGTCCAGCTGCGCAGCAACGTTTCTGCGGTGTGGGTCACGGTGCCCTCAAATTGCAGGTGTTCGGTGGACTTACCCACCGCCTGGGTGGGCAGCACCAGCAGCGGCACATCCTCTGGCACCAATTTTGCTGCCGCCAGACACAGGGATTCGGCAATCGTCGCGTCGGTGCTGACCGGCAGGTGCGGACCGTGTTGTTCGATGGCGCCCACGGGCAACAGCGCAACCGTGCGCTCGGGGTCGAGGTCAGTAAAATCCTCGGTGGTCAGGTCCTGCCAGAGTCTCATATTTACCAATTGCTCCAATTTTCAATTCATTTCCCCGGGGATTTTTCAATGCAACGAATCGCCAACCCGCCAGGCATCCATCCGCCCTTCGGCAATTACGCCCACGGCATCGGGATCGAGGCTCGATCACGCCTGGTGATGACCTCCGGACAGCTGGGAATTAGCAAGAACGGTGCCATCCCCCAGGACTGCGAGGCGCAGGCGGAACTCTGTTTTGATGCCATCGAAGCAATCCTCGCCGGCGCCGGACTGGAACTTGACCATCTGGTCCACTTGCGGGCATACGTCACCGCGCGCGAGCACTTCCCCGCCTACATGGCAGTGCGCGACCGGCGCCTGGGTGGCCGGGAAATTGCATCGACCCTGCTGGTCGTGGGCGGCTTTACCCGGCCCGAATTCCTCGTGGAGATAGAGGCACTGGCAGCTGCACCTGCCGACGCCTGATCGCACAATCATGGTGCGGGACAAGCACGCAGCGGGTGCACGACTACCGAATCAGTGCGCCCTGGCAGCGGGTAAATCCGGCATTCTGCACACAATTTCTATTTTTGACCTGTTAGTCAGCTTTTGGCACAACGCTTGCATTTACCCACTGCGACCGGGCACTGCAGAGATTCCGGCATCTTACTACCTGATTTCAACCGCGGAGCTGGCGCTTGCCAGCCATAGGGGAGAGTAATTCCATGGAGAGATTTTGCGTGACTGTTCTGGCCAGCGCGATTGCGATGTACTCCGCATCGCTGATGGCCCAGGAAACCACGGGTGACGAGGACGTTGTCGAACTGGACACCTTCGTCGCTGAAGAGGAGGTGAACGACGACCTCGGCATCCTCCAGTCCGAGCCGGTCGACTCCGTCTTCGGTTTCGGGAAAACCGTACTGGAGACGCCGCGTTCCGTGAGCTCCATCAGCTCTGAGTTCCTCGAACAGTTCAATGCCAAGGGCATCAACGACATCGTCAACTTCGTGCCCGGCACCTTCACTACCTCCTTCTTCGGTGTGGCGGGATCGCTGGATATCCGCGGTAGCGCGGCGGAAAACTACTTCCGCGGGGTCAAGCGCCTGAACAACGAGGGCAACTACCCGACGCCGATCGGCGCCTCCGACCGCATCGACGTGATTCGCGGCCCGATGTCACCGATCTCCGGCCCCAGCAAGGTGGGCGGCGCCCTGAACTTCATTCCGAAGTCCGCGCGCGCCAGCACCGGCCAGTACATGGAGGAATCCACCGGCCAGATTACCTACGAAACCGGTAGCTGGGACAAGAACATTTTTTCCGCGGAGCTCGGCGGTCCGGCCGAATTCCTCGGCGACAATGCCGGTTACTACCTCTACGGCGAGATCAACAACTCCGACAGCTACTACAACAACGACTACACCGAACAGACCCTGCTGCAGGCT
Source organism: Haliea sp. E17 (assembly GCF_048323675.1). Lineage (NCBI taxonomy): Bacteria > Pseudomonadati > Pseudomonadota > Gammaproteobacteria > Cellvibrionales > Halieaceae > Haliea > Haliea sp. E17. Next base: position 231,939 of record NZ_JBLWFK010000001.1, on the reverse strand, counting down.
TCGTTCAACAAGGACCTCAGCAGTTCTACCCGGATCGAGTTCGGCGGCATGTACCAGGACTGGCGCGGTTTCGAGAACGGTGGCTGGAACCGTGTGACCCAGGACCTGATCGACCACGGCACCTACATCACCGGGCAGCCTGGCGTGAATATCGACAGCGAGTTCGGCAACGGCAACGGCCTGATCCAGGGCTGGGAAATCGACGCCTGGGAAAGCACCCTCGCCGGGCTGGTTTCCACTGGCGAACCCTTCACCGAGGGTACCACCAGCTGCTTCACCGGCATTTCCGTATTCTGCTTCCAGGACAACTTCGCACCGCTTGACCCCAGCACCCTGACCCAGGACCTGGTCGACCAACTGGGCCTGGAAGCGAACGCGTCTACCGTCGGCACCACCAAGCTCAGCGGCAACGAAGTGCTGATCGGCAAGCTCGACGAGTACGACACCGAAACCACCACTTTCTACTTCGACATCATCCACGACTTCGGCAGTGGCTGGACGATGACCAACAAGCTGTTTTACGACGCGCAGGAATACACCAACGTCGACAGCTACGGTTTCACCAAGATCGCCGACGCCTGGGTAGTCGAGGACCAGCTGATTTTTGCCAAGGACTTTGAAGGCAAGAACTGGACCACCGGCCTGCAGCTGTCTCCCTCCATTCGTTACACCGACGCGTTCTACGCCAACGACTTCTCCGACGAGATTTTCGACCGGGTTGACCTGACCGAGGGCTTCAACGCGCTGTCGGCACAGTTGCCGCCCAGCCGCGCTCCCGCCGGCGCCGAGACCTGGAGTAACTACTGGGATTCCCAGTACACCCAGTACGGCCTCGCGGCTCTGGCGGATATCGGCATCGGCGACTTCGACATCCTGCTCGGCGCACGTTACGACTACGTCGACGCCGAGGGCGAGAGCGGCGATGGCGACGGCCCCGTAGTCCTGCAAACCTTCGACCCGAATGGCGAGTACACCGCATCCAACTCGGATGACGGCTTCACCTGGACGGCGAGTGTTTCCTACACCATCGCCGAGATGTTCACCCCCTACGTCACCATGGCGGAACAGCAGACCATCGTCTCCGGCGCCGCGGGTGAGCTCGACACCCAGAACATCTACGACAAGACCTTCCTCGGCGATTCCGAGTTGACCGAAATCGGCCTGAAGGCCAGCCTGCTGGACGGCCGCCTGTTCCTTGCCGGCGCTTACTACGACCAGGAGCGTATCTCCTTCAGCTCGCAGAACCCGGTATCCAACCAGGCGATCAAGTCCGAAGGTTATGAACTGGAAATGCGCTATGTGCCCTTCGACAAGCTTTCCCTGATCGGCACCTACTCCAACCAGGAGACCCGGGTAACCACCCCCGGCGGCGTGACCTTCAGCTACATCGGCGCAGCTGACATGCCGCAGATCGACCCTTCCAGCCTGTTCGGCGGCATCATCGGCGGCAATATCTATGTCGGCAACGAACCCCTGCGCGGTGGTATCCCGGAAGTGACCTGGAGTCTCTCCGCCAGCTACAAGTTGCTCGAGCAGGTCAAGACCAACCTTAGCCTGACCTACGTCGACTCGGTGGCCTCCTCGGTACTGGGCGGCATCGAACTGCCGGATTACTACCTGTTGAATGGCTCGGTGGTCTACGACACCGACAAGTTCCGCTTCGGTGTGTTCCTCAACAACATCCTCGACGAGGACTACTACCGCGGCAACTTCCCGAGCCTCTACGGCAACAACGCAGTGCTGCCGGAACTGCCTTTCAACTGGTCAGCGGAAATCGCTTACAAGTTCTAGGTGTGAAACTGGCGTCAGCCAGAGCATTAGAGCAGCGGTTCGCCGCTGCTCCTTTTTTTCCAGCTTCAAAAACAGGGTGGTCATGGGCGACACCATCGATAGAGAATCACCAGACGCACGACGCCCGCTGATTTTCGCTCAGGAACTCGGCAAGGCATTCACTCCGGGGCTACCGGTGCTGCAGGACATCAACCTTTCACTGGCCCGCGGGGAGTTCCTCGCCCTGATCGGACCCAGTGGCTGTGGCAAATCCACCTTACTCAAACTGATCGCGGGACTGATCGAACCCAGCGGCGGCAAGCTTACCGTCGGCGGTGGCGCTCCGGCTGCGGCCGAGGACAAGCTCGGCTTCGTCTTCCAGGACGCCAACCTGCTGCCCTGGCTCGACATCACCGCCAACGTCGCACTGCCCCTGAGGCTGGCCGGGGTACCGCGCCCCCAGCGCGAACGCCGGGCCGCGGAAATGCTGCAACTGGTCGGCCTCGGCGACGCCACCGGCCGCTATCCGCGGGAGCTGTCCGGCGGCATGAAAATGCGCGTCTCCATCGCCCGGGCTCTGGCCCGGCAACCGGAGTTGCTGCTGCTCGATGAACCTTTTGGCGCGCTCGATGAGATGACCCGCGACACCCTCAATGAAGAACTTTTGCGACTGCGCGAACTGCAGCGCTGGACCGGGGTATTCGTCACCCACTCGGTCGCGGAGGCCGTGTTCCTGGCGTCGCAAGTAATGGTGCTGTCCGCCAACCCGGGCCGGGTGCACAAAATGATCGATATCGACCTGCCCTACCCTCGCACCGCCAGCCTGCGCGCCGAGGAGCGCTATCACCAGCACCTGGCGGAAGTCACCCGCAGCCTGCACAGCGTGGAGGGCGCCGCATGAAACTGTCACGCGCCAGCGCGCTCGCCGGTAACATCGGTTGGCCGCTGGTGGTTGGCCTGCTGTTTGTCGCCGCGTGGTACGCCGCCATCGAGCTGTTCAACATTCCCGAGTACCAGCTGCCCTTGCCCCACCGCATCGTCGAGGAGGGTATTCACGAGGCGCCCACCCTCTGGTCCGGGCTGCTGCAGACCGCCTGGGCCTGTGTGCTGGGCTTTTTCACCTCGGTAGTCGGCGGCGTGGTGCTCTCGGTGCTGCTGGCCTTCAGCAATATCGCCTACAAGGGCATCTACCCCTACATCCTGATTCTCAAGATGACCCCGGTCATCGTGCTGGCGCCGATCATCATCATCTGGTTCGGCCAGGGCCTCGGCAGCATCACCGTAATCACCTTCCTGATCTGCTTTTTCCCGATTGTCGCCAACACCACCATGGGCCTGCGCTCCACGGACCGCGGGCTGGTGGACCTGTTCCGGGTGTACTCCGCCTCGCGCTGGCAGGAGATGCTGCACCTGCGCATCCCCGCGGCACTGCCCTACTTTTTCACCGGCCTGAAGATCGCCGCGGCGCTGACCCCGATCGGCGCCCTCTACGGCGACACCGTGGCCGGCATGGGTTCCGGCTCCGACGCCGGCCTCGGTTTCGTAGTGGTGATTTTCAGTTCGCAGCTGAAGGTGCCCGCCCTGTTCGCCGCAGCCTTTACCGCCTGCGCCATCGGCTTCGCCTTCGTCGGGCTGGTCAATATACTGAGCTGGTGGGCACTGCACCGCTGGCACGACGCCTATCAGGAAGAGGGACGCTAATGCTCCGTACACTGGGAACACTGCTTTTCGCCGGACTGTGCCTGACCGCCTGCGGCGGGGACGCGCCCGGGACCAGCACCGACAACGGCGACGCACCGGTGAAAGTGGTGCTGCAGACCGACTGGTACGCGCAGCCCGAGCACGGCGGCTTTTACCAGGCACTGGCCAGGGGCTACTACGCCGAGGAGGGGCTGGACGTGGAAATCCGCCCCGGCGCCAATGTCAGCGCGATTCCCCAACTGGTCGCCAGCAACCGGGTACAGTTTTCCGTGGGCGCGATAGAAACCATGTTCATCTACCGCTCCCGGGGCATCCCGCTGGTCAGCCTTTTCCCCTATTTCCAGCACGATCCGCAGTGCGTCCTGTTCCACCCCGAATCCGGTATCAAGACCCTCGAGGACCTCGATGGCCGCGAGGTGATGTTCAATCCCGGGCTGGTCTATGTCGACTTTCTCGAAAAGGCGATGCACCTCGACATTCACGTCCTGCCCATGGACTGGAGCCTCGCCCGCTACATGACCGACAAGCAGTTCGTGCAGCAGTGCTTCCTCACCAACGAACCGGTGATCGTGCGGCGCAAGGGTATCGAGCCCGGGGTAATCCCGCTGTCGGAGTCCGGCTTCGACCCCTACCGCCACGTCTATACCAACGCGAAGATGATCGCCGAACAACCGGAAGTCGTGAAAGGCTTTATCCGCGCCTCCCTGCGCGGCTGGGACGATTTCATGCACGGCGACCCGGCGCCGGCCTTCGAACTGATCATCGCCAGCAACCCGCAGCAGGAGGAATCGCTGATGCGTGAGATACTGGCGCAGATGCAGGCCTACAGCCTCACCGATGGCAACACCGACCAGGGTGAAACCCTGGGACAGTACAACGTCGCACGGCTGGGCAAAGTACTGGAACAACTGCAACAACTCGGCCTGCTCGACGGGCCGGTGGAATTACGCGACAGCATCGCCTTCGACCTGCTGCCGCCTGAACTTGTCGTAAAGGAAACACCTTGAGCAATAGCGCGAGCCGGGAAGTACTGATAACCGGCGCACTCCTGTACACCGGCGGGCGGGGCGATATTCGCATCGCCGGCAACCGCATCGTGGAAATCGGCACAAACCTGCAGGCCGCTGGCGATGCCGAGCGCATTGACGCCAGCGGCTGCGTTGCCTTTCCCGGCCTGGTCAATACCCACCACCACCTCTTCCAGAGCCTGCTGAAGGGCGTGCCCGCGGGCATCGACAAGGCCCTCGGCGCCTGGCTGGTGGAAGTGCCCTACCAGGCCTGGCCGCACGTGACCCCGGAGAACATGTACAGCGCCGCCAAAGTCGGCCTCAGCGAACTGCTGCGCAGCGGCTGCACCACCTGCGCCGACCACCACTACCTCTACCACGCGGACACCAGCCCGGAGATCGAGCAGGCCATCCTGCAGGCGGCAAAGGACCTCGGCATGCGCCTGGTCCTGTGCCGCGGCGGCGGCACCCGCGAGGGCAACCAGCAGGGCGGCGCCGCTGCCAGCCTGGCGCCGGAGGGCATCGACCTGCGCATCCAGCGCATGCAGCAACTGGTGAGCGATTGCCACGACCCGGCGGCTGACGCCATGGTAAAAATCGCCGTGGCGCCTACCTCGGTCATCCACGCCTCCACTCCCACCGAACTGCGGCTGCTGGGGGAGTTCGCCCGCGAGTACGGCCTGCGCCGCCACAGCCACCTGCTCGAGGTCCCCTTCGACCAGGAAATGGCGATGGCCAAATACGGCATGGCGGCCATCGATTACATGGAAGACGTCGGCTGGCTGGGGGAAGATGTCTGGTTCGCCCACCTCGTCCATGTAGACGACGCGGGCCTGGAAAAGCTGCGCGCCACCCGTACCGGCATTGCCCACTGCCCCACGTCCAACGCGCGACTCGGCTCCGGTGTGGCCCGGGCGCCGGCGATGGACGCAGCGAAGATGCCGGTCTCCCTCGGGGTGGACGGCTCCGCTTCCGCCGAGAGCGGCAGCATGGTTTCCGAGATGCTGCTGGCCTGGATGATCCACCGCGCGGTCGGCGGCCCGGATGTGACCAGCGTCGAACAGATTGCCGACTGGGCCACCCGCGGCGGCGCGCACATTCTGGGTTACCATGAGCTCGGGGAACTCGCCCCGGGCAAACTGGCGGATATCGTGCTCTACGATATCGAGGCGCCGCGCTTCGCCGGCCTCTGGGAGCCGCGCTGGGCGCCGGTCATCTGCGGCGAGCCGATCACCGCCCGCCACGTTATGATCAACGGCGAATGGCGGGTGCGCGACGGCGCTATCCTCGGGCTCGACGAGGGCGCCCTCTTCCGTGACGCCCAACTACACACAGCCAACCTGGTGAACGCATGTCGATAGAAGCGCAGGAAGTCAGCCCACCCAACGGCACACTGGCTCGCAAGCTGGATAGCTGGTTCGGCCTGACCGAACACGGCACCAACATCCAGAGGGAATTGCTCGGGGGCCTTACCACCTTCATGGCCATGGCCTACATCACGGTGGTGAACCCGGCCATCCTCTCCGAGACCGGCATGGACTTTGGCGCGGTGTTCGTCGCCACCTGCCTCGCCGCGGCGGTGGGTTCCTTCATCATGGGCGCCCTCGCCAACTACCCCATCGCCCAGGCGCCCGGCATGGGCCAGAACGCCTACTTTACCTTCGGCATCGTGCTCGGCATGGGCACCAGCTGGCAGAGCGCGCTGGGGGCGGTATTTGTCTCCGGTATCATCTTCATCATCCTCAGCGTGTTGCCGATCCGGGAATGGCTGATCAACGCCATACCGCGCTCGCTGAAGCTCGGCATCTCCGCCGGCATCGGCTTCTTCCTCGCCATCATCGCGCTCGCCGGCGGTGGCGTGGTGGTGGACGACCCGGCGACCCTGGTCAGCCTCGGCGACCTCACCGAGCCGCCGGCCATCCTGCTGCTGCTCGGCTTCGTGCTGATCGCCGCGCTCAGCCACCGCGGCATGATCGGCGCGGTGGTCATCGGCATGCTGGCGGTGACTGCGGTGGGCTGGGTATTCGGCGTCGCGGAGTTCAAGGGCCTCACCTCCATGCCGCCCTCAATCGCGCCGGTGTTCATGCAGATGGACCTCAGCAGCGTATTCGAGTGGTCGATGATCACCGTGGTGCTGACCCTGCTGCTGGTGGATGTCTTCGACACCGCGGGGACCCTGGTCGGCGTCGCCACCCGGGCCAACATGCTCGACGAGAAGGGCCACCTGCCGCGCCTGCGCAAGGCCCTGCTGGCAGATTCCGGCGCCACCACCATCGGCGCCGTGTTCGGCACCTCATCCACCACCAGTTACATCGAGAGCGCCGCGGGGGTCGCCACCGGCGCGCGTACCGGCCTGGCCGCGATCACCACGGCAGCGCTGTTTATCCTCTGCCTGTTCATCGCCCCGCTGGCCCAGAGCATCCCCGCCTACGCCTCCGGCGCGGCGCTGCTGTTCGTCGCCTGCCTGATGGCCCGGGCATTGGAAAAGCTGGACTGGAACGACATCACCGAGAGCGCCCCGGCACTGGTGACCGCCATGGCGATGCCGCTGACCTATTCCATCGCCGACGGCATCGGTATCGGCTTTATCTGCTATGCGGTGACCGCCCTGATTGCCGGACGCACCCGCGAATGCCCACTGGCAGTGTATGTGGTGGCGATTATCTTCGGTCTGAAGTTCGCCTTCCTCTGATTACGCCGATACCTCAGCCCAGCGCCACCGCGTTCATCTTGTTACCGTCGGGGTCGCGCCAGTAGGCGCAGTAAAAGCCATTGGCCCGTTCACCGGGGGCACCCTCGTCGGAACCGCCGTTGGCCAGGGCGGCCGCGTGGATGCGGTCGACCTGCTCCCGGTCCCTGGCGCCGATAGTGGCCATTACGCCATTGCCGTAGCGCGCCGGATTGCCATCGTAAGGCGTGGTGACGGCAAAGCCGACGCCCACGCCGGGATTGGACCAGTAGATGGCTTTTTCAGTGGTGTTGGTGCGGCCACAACCCAGTTCAGCCGTGATGGCATCGTAGAACTTGCCGGCCTTTTCCAGGTCGTTGGTGCCGAAGCAGACGTTGATGATCATTCGGGATTCTCCTTTATTGGTATTTCTGGACGGGGAAGGTTATCGTCCATCAAAGCGACCAAAATCTCCACTGTTGCAATGCGGGCACTTGCGCCAGCCAGGGGAGTTCAGGGCAGCTCCGGCACCGCCCAGTCGATCGGCAGTTCGCCGCGACCCACCAGGTATTCGTTGGCACGTTGGAAATGGCCACAGCCAAAAAAGCCGCGGTGCGCGGACAGCGGCGAAGGGTGCGGGGCCTTCAATACGCAGTGGCGCTGGGTGTCGATGATCGCGCCCTTGCGCTGGGCGTAGGCGCCCCAGAGCATGAACACCACCCCCTCGCGCTCGCGGTTGATGATGTCGATCACCCGGTCGGTAAACGTTTCCCAGCCCTTGCCCTGGTGGGAGGCGGCCTGGCCGGCCAGCACGGTGAGCACGCTGTTGAGCAACAGCACGCCCTGGTCCGCCCAACTGGTCAGGCAGCCGTGGCCGGGAATCGGCAGGCCGAGTTCGGCGTTGATTTCCTTGTAGATGTTCTGCAGCGAGGGCGGCGTGGGAACACCGGGGCGCACGGAAAAGCAAAGGCCGTGGGCCTGGCCGGGGCCGTGGTAGGGGTCCTGGCCGAGGATGACCACCTTTACCGCGTCCAGCGGCGTGTGATCAAGGGCATTGAAATACTCGCTCCCGGCAGGGAAAATGCGCTTCCCCTGTTGTTTCTCCGCCTGCAGGAAGGCGCGCAGCTCGCGCATGTAGGGCTGTTCGAATTCGGGGGCGAGCTTCGCCAGCCAGCTCGGCTCCAGTTTGATCTGCGCCGATTGCGCGGCTTCGCTCATGACAGACTCCAGTGTTCTCGATTTACCGGCGCCGGGCAGGCTCACCGGCACCGGGACACTATAACCGCAGCGCGGGCGACGATACACCGCGCGGCAATCACATCGGGAAACCATGGACGCTTTTATTACCTCCACACTGACCGTCGCGCTCGCGGAGATCGGTGACAAGACCCAGCTGCTCTCGCTGTTCCTCGCCACCCGCTTTCGCAACAAGTGGGCGATCATCGCCGGCATCCTGGTCGCCACCCTGTTCAACCACGGTGTCTCCGCCTGGCTGGGCGATTGGATCGGCCAGTACCTGCAGAGCCAGATGGGCCAGTGGCTGATCGGCGGCAGCTTTATCGCCCTGGGCCTGTGGCTGCTGATCCCGGACAAGGACGACAGTGACGACTCGGCCATCGAGCGCTACGGTGCGTTTGTGGCAACCACCGTCCTGTTCTTCCTCGCGGAGATCGGCGACAAGACGCAGATCGCGACGGTGCTGCTGGGCGCGCAGTTCAACGACATTCTCTGGGTCACCATTGGCACCACCCTGGGCATGCTCGCGGCCAACGTCCCGGTGGTCTTCGCCGGCGACTACCTGATGCAACGCATCCCGCTCAAGCTCGCGCACGTCCTCGCTGCTGTGGCTTTCGTTATCGTGGGAATCTGGCAGATCGTTGCGTAATACGCCCGGATTTTAGCCCGCCTGTTTCAGGGTCCGAACCTGGATCTCGCTCTGAGAGAGGACTGAATACGCCAAATGGCTGCGCGAAAACGTCCGAGGCCATGGATGGCCGAGGCCGAGCTGCCATGGATGGCGCTTTTGCGGTTTTCGGGCAGCCATTTGGCGTATTCAGGCCGGGTTCGTCGCTCCCAAAACCACCGCAATGGCACTCCGGTACCCGGCCCGAATAGCGGGTTATCCCTCACCGGGACCGCCAAAAAGCGCACATCCATGTGCAGGCTCGGCCTCGGACATCCATGTCCTCGGACGCCCCGGTGAGGGATAACCCGCTATTCGGTCCTCTTTCGGAGCAAGTTCCTTAATCGCACGCTGCTAGCGGAAATACCTGATTAAAGAACTCCCGGGGAATCACTGTTTCCAGGGTAACCGCAGGAATCAGTTTGTCCCGCTGGAGTTTCCCCGCTGACTGGTTCTCCGGCTCCGCTAACGGCGCCGCATTGAAAGCCGCCATGCGGCGTTCCGGTACGACGTCGCCGTAGCGGGTGTTGCGCATGCGGGGGACGCGGCCGAGCTTGCGGATCACCTCCTCCATGTGTGCTGGCGGCCATTCCTGGCCGTGTTCCGAACCCGCCGCCCGGGTGATGGATTCGTTCATCAGGGTACCGCCGAGATCGTTGGCGCCCGCGTTCAGGCAGGCTTCTACGCCACCCTCGCCCATCTTCACCCAGGATGTCTGGATGTTGTCGATCAGGCCGTGGAAGACCAGGCGCGCCACCGCGTGCATCAGCACAGCTTCGCGGAATGTCGGTCCCCGGCGGGCGCGGCCCTTGAGGTACATGGGTGCTTCCATGTGCACGAAGGGCAGCGGCACGAATTCGGTGAAGCCGCCGCTGCGCTGCTGCAGTTCGCGCAGTCGCAGCAGGTGGCGCGCCCAGTGGCGCGGGGCGTCGATGTGGCCGTACATGATCGTGGCGGTGGTTTTGAAGCCGGCGCGGTGGGCCGCCGCCATGACCTCCAGCCACTGGGCGGTGTCGAGCTTGTCGGGACACAGGGTGCTGCGGACCTCGTCGTCCAGCACTTCGGCGGCGGTGCCGGGCAGGGTGTCGAGGCCGGCGGTCTTCAGGCGCGCGAGGAATTCGTCGAGGGAAATGCCGAGGGTCTGGGCGCCCTGCCAGACTTCCAGCGGCGAGAAGGCGTGGATGTGCATGTCCGGGGTGGCGCTGCGCACGGTGCGCAGGATATCGATGTAGGTCTGCCCGGTGTAGTCGGGGTGGATGCCGCCCTGCATGCACACTTCCGTCGCGCCCCGCTCCCAGGCCTCGCGGCAGCGGCGGGCGATTTCCTCGCCGCTGATGTCGTAGGGGCGGCCGCGCAGGTTTTCGCTGGCTTTGCCCTTGGAGAAGGCGCAGAACTGGCACTTGAAGTAGCAGACATTGGTGTAGTTGATGTTGCGGTTGACCACGTAGCTGACGCGCTCACCGGATACCTGCCGGCGCAGGCGGTCGGCCTGGGCGGCCAGCCAGCTGAACTCGGCGCCGCGCACGCTGAACAGGCGTTCTATCTCACCGGCGCGCGGCGCACTGCCCTGTTCGCAGCGCGCGACGATGGCGCGCAGGTCGTCGGCCACGCTGTCGTTCGCGGCGGCTTCGCCCAGCAGCGCCGCCTCCAGCGCCGGCACGGGGAAGCCTTCACCGGGCACCCAGGAGTCGCGGCGGGCGAAGCCACTGGCGTCGCTGTGGGCGAGCACGGCGCCCTGCACCGCCGGGTCGAGCCAGCGTTGCGGGTGGTTGGCGTAGGCCGGGTAGATGGTCAGGCGCTGGTCGAGGAACTTGCCGGCGGCGGCGGTTTCCCGCGCCAGTTGTTCGAGGTGCGGCCAGGGCGCTTCGGGATTGACGTGGTCCGGCGTCAGTGGCGAAACGCCGCCCCAGTCGTTGATGCCGGCGGCGACCAGGCGTTCAAGTACACCAGGGCTCAGGTTGGGCGGGGCCTGGATATTCATGGCCGGGCCGAAAATGACCCGCGCCACGGCGATGCTCCAGAGCAACTCCTCCAGGTCCGGCTCGGGGGCGCTGGCCATCAGGGTGCCGGGCTTGGCGCGGAAGTTCTGCACGATAATTTCCTGCAGGTGGCCGTGGCGCAGGTGCAACTCGCGCAGGGCCAGCAGCGATTCGATGCGCTCGCGGCGGGTCTCGCCGATGCCGATGAGAATGCCGGAGGTAAAGGGCACAGCGGCGCTGCCGGCGCGCTCGATGGTCGCCAGGCGCACTGCGGGCTGTTTGTCCGGCGAGCCGTAGTGCGGCATGCCCTTTTCGCACAGGCGTTCGGCGGCGGATTCCAGCATGATGCCCATGGAGGCGCTCACCGGGCGCAGCATGGCGATCTCTGCCTCGCTCATACAGCCGGCATTGATGTGCGGCAGCAGGCCGGTCTCCTCCAGCACCCGTCGCGCCACGTCGCGCACGTATTCCAGGGTGCTGGCGTAGCCCATCGCCTCCAGCGCCTTGCGGGCAGTGGAATAGCGCAGCTCGGGCTTTTCGCCGAGGGTGAACAGGGCCTCCTGGCAGCCCTGGGCGGCCCCCTGGCGGCACAGTTCCAGCACTTCCTCCACCGGCATGAAGGGCTGTTCGATACGTTTGGGGGTGCGCGCGAAGGTGCAGTAGTGGCAGACGTCCCGGCACAGGTGGGTCAGCGGGATGAACACCTTGCGCGAGTAGGTGATTACCTCGCCGTGACCGCGGTCGCGCAGTTCGCCGGCGAGAGCCACCAGGGTGGCGACATCGCCGTTGTCGGCCAGCGCCAGGCAGTCGGCGTCGCCGGGCAGTTCCCCCCGTTCAAGCAGGATTTCCCGCAGGGCATCGAGGCTGCGGTCCTGCGCTTCGCTATCCGGGCCGAGGCTATCCAGCAAGGTCCGGGTGCGCGGGCCGAGGCCGGGCTGCGTGGCCAGCACCTGCAGGTCGCGGGCGTCGTCCACGTCCGCGGCGAGACCGGGTGAATCGAGTTGCAATGCAGCGATGCCCGCGTCCACGGCCCACTGCTGGTGCTGGCTGCAACTCTCGGCGCCGAAGCGAAATGCCGGTGGCCGGTCGCCGGCGAAAGCCAGCAGGTTGGTCCCGCGACCGGCCCGGTCGGCGCCGATCACCAGGACATCCTGTGGCTGGGCGAGAACCGCGTCGATGTCAGCGTGCTGCAGTGCCGGCAGGTCGGCATGCAGGACCAGCACGCGCTCGCCCGCGCCAAAACGCTGCGCCACAGCGGCGGCCAGCAGGCCGTTTAGTTCGCTGGCGTCGAGGGTGGTTTCATCGAGAAAACCGGCGCCGTGTTCCTCCGCCAGTTGCCGTGTTGCGGTTCCGCTGGACAGCAGGGTCACGCTGTCGATGGCGGGGTGCGTAACCAGGCAGGCCAGCACGTCGCCCGCCATGGCGGTCACCAGTGCCTGGCGCTGTGGCCTGCTGAGCGCGCCCGACAGGCGGGTCTTGCCTTCGGCAATGGTTTTCAGCGCCACCAGCGCATGCGTTTGCATCAATTTCCCTCCAGCGAGAGACAGTATCGCGCCAGCGATTGTTTATCGTTTTGAGTGTGCATTACGGTCGCGGTTACCCGACAGGACAGGCCGAGCCGTTCTATATCAGCAGCCAGTGTAGCGTCAGTTTCATCGATCACGAAATAATCAAGCAGGCCCGGATAGCTGCGCTGGTAGTGTTCCGCCACCCCCAGGGCAGTCACCGGCATGGCCAGTTCGCGCATCATCTTGGCCGCGGGACCCTTGATCGCCATGCCGCCGACGATGGGCGATACCGCGATCACCGGCGCCGGGGCATCCCGCAGGGCCTGCCACATGCCGGGCAGGCGCAGGATCGGGTCGACGCTGACAAAGGGGTTGGAGGGGCAGATGACGATATGCGAAAGCGGCTGGCGCAGGACGTCCAGCACTGCCGGGTTGGCCTGCGCGGTATCCATACCGGCGAAGTGAAAACCGCTTACCGCCGGCTCGCACTGGCGCTTCACGAAATACTGCTGGAAGGGCAGCGGGCCTTCATCGGTTTCCACCACAGTGCGCACGGACTGCTCGCTCATCGGATGGATAGCGCTGTGAATGCCCATCCTTCGCGCCAGTTCCGCGGTCACCTGCGACAGCGGCCTGCCGGCCGCCAGCCGGGTACTGCGCCACAGGTGGGTGGCGATATCGCGATCGCCCAGGCGAAACCAGGTCTCCCCGCCCAGTGCTTCGAGGGCGCCCATGACGTTCCAGCTCTCGCCTTCCAGCCCCCAGCCCTGGGCGCGGTTGGCGCGGCCCGACAGGGTATACAGAAGCGTATCGATATCCGGGCAGATGGTCAGGCCGAGGTGTTCGAAATCGTCGGCGGTATTCGCCAGCACCTGGAGCTGTCCCGGCGGCAGAACGCGATCCAGTCCGAGGGCCAGCTTGGCGCCACCGACACCGCCGGAGATCGCCAGCACCTGTTGCCCAACGCCTCCCGGCATCAGCGGAACAGGTCCATCGCGCGCTCGCGGATCAGCGCCCGCGACCCTTCCGTGGATTGCGGCAGGTTGGCCCCGCGGGCCAGCACCACCGGACTGCCCTGGGCGGCCTGCCCCATTACCAGCGACGCCGCCGCGGCGAGTTCGTCGGCCACCGCCGGCATGGTGACCTCGAGGCGGTTGCCGAAGAGGTCGTGGTCGCCGACCTGGTCCCACACCGGCGCCAGCCCGGCCGTGCCGATGGCCATACCCACGGTGCCGACCCGCCAGGCGCGGCCGGCGCTGTCGTTGATGATCACCTGGGGGGCGACCCCGCAGTGCCGCTGCAGGGCCTCGCGCAGGGTGGCAGCGGAGTGGTCCGGGTCCTCCGGCAGCAGCAGTACCTGCGGGTCCTGCGGGTCGCTGTGGATATTGGAGCGGTCGATGCCGGCATTGGCATGTACATAGCCGTTGCGGTGCTCGACGATGATCACCCCCGGCCGCACCCGCAATACCTCGCGGCTCTCGTCGAGGATCAGCTGGACCAGGCGCGGGTCCTTGTCGGCGCGGGCGGCGATCTCCCGGGCGCGCTCGCCGGGCTCGACCTCCGCCAGGCGGGCGTAGCGGTTCTCGGCCTTGGAGACAACCTTCTGGGCGATCACCAGCACATCGCCGGACTCGAGCGCCAGGCCATTGCGCCGCAGGCCATCCGCCAGCAGGGCGGCGAGATCATCCCCCGGCTGCACCAGCGGGAAATCCCCCAGGGGAATGAGTTGCAGGGTACCGCGCATGCCGGGAAACCGGGTATCAGTGTTCGTCGGTGCCGGTAATGCGGATGCCGGCGTGGCACTTGTACTGCTTGTTGATCACGATCAGCACCGAGGTCAGGGCCTCAGCGGCGGCGGCATTGTCGATCATCCCGGCGTGGAAACCACGCATGCCGGCCGCCTCCACCAGTTCGATCACCGCCTCGCGGGCCTCGCGGCTGTTGCCGCAGACCAGCACGTCACAGTCCGGGGGCGCTGCCTGTTGCAGGGCCGTGGCGGGCACATTCTGGAAGGCGGAGACCACGTGGACATCCTCGCCCAGCAGGTCCTGGGCGATCTGGCCGGCGCTGCCGGCTTCAGGCAACTGGACCCGGCCGACTTTCGGCGGCATCAACGGTACGGTCACGTCGATCAGGATCTTGCCCTGCAACGCGGGCTTCACCGCTTCCAGGGTGCTGGCCTGGTGGCTGAAGGGCACGGTCAGGGTGACGATTTCGGCAGTCTCGGCCGCGGCGAGATTGTCCATTGCCGCCACCTCGACGCCGCCGACACCGCGCTCGGCCATCACTTCATGCAGGTCGTCGACCGCCGCCTGGGCTTTCTCCAGGCTGCGCGAACCGATGATGACCCGGTAGCCAGCCTGGGCCCAGCGCTGGGCCAGTCCGGTGCCGAGATCGCCGGTACCACCGAGAATGGCAAGGGTAGGCTTGTTGTCTGTCGTCATGCTGGCTTGTCCTTATTTGGGGTATTGCCCACGTTGAGCTTCGCCCGGCATCTTAGGAAAATCCACTGCCGGCTACAAGCAGCCGGCGCGAACGGACGTTTTCCACTACTCTTAATAAGGATATACTCGCTGCGTTTACCGGCGTCCGGCAATTCCGCTGGCCGAGAGGAAGTGCAGCATCTCATCAATGTCCCGCCCCCAGTTCAAGCTTGAGGAACAGCCAGCACTGCTGGTGCTAGGTGACGGCGCCAAACTGGCGGGAGACTGCAACCTGATCGGTGAGTTGCAGTTCCAGCTGGCGCGGGTCAAGCTGCTTGCCGGCACCAGTTCCAGCGGCCGGGTGCGCCTGCACCAGGGCATGCAGGCGGAACTCACCCTGACCCGGCAGCAGAATCTGCCCTCCCTGCCGGTCACTATCCAGAACATTGTCGAGGGACGGCTAGAACTGCACAGCAGTCAGCCCGACAGCGAGATCGCCGACACCTGGCGGGAACTGCTGATGCAGCGCCCGCTGCCGCCAGTGCGGCCCTCCAGCCTCAGTACCAGCTCGGTCGAATACACCCGCCTGCTGCGGGATTTCCACCAGAAGGCGCTGCAGCAATTCGAGGCACTTCTGCCCGGAGCCATCGACGCCATCCACGACGACCTGCAGGTTCTCAGCCAGCGTATCAAGTCCGCCAGCCAGGGCAAGAACAACGTCTTCAACGCCGCTGTGGGCATCGGCGGCAATCGCGAAGCCATCAGCGAGATGATGCTGGACCACATCCAGCAATACTTCCAGGTGCTGACACCCGGCTCCGGCGACGACGAGTTCTGGCAGGAGGAGATCGACAAACCCGAGGAGCTCGACCTCGTCGACCTCGACGAATTCGAAGGTCACCTGGCCTTCAATCGCACCGTGGCCCTGGCCGAGGAGCTTTACCGGGTCGAGCTGGAAGCCCTGACGATCCGCCTGGCCCGGTTGATCGACGCCGACCCGCTGAAGGTGCGGCTGCCGATTCACGCCCGCCAGCTGTGCCGGGCGTTCCAGCTGGCTATCGAGCCGGTGGAGATAGCGCCGGAGGCGGCGCCGGTGGTCTACGAATATTTTTCCCAGCACCTGATCCGCCCGCTGGCCCGCTACTACGCGGACCTCAACCAGGTATTGGCCGACGCCCATATCGAACCGGACCTGGAAACCCGGATCCGCGCCAAGGGCTCCCTGCTGAAGCGGGGGCAGCGCCCGACGCACAAGCCGGCGGCGGATGAGCCCGCGAAGCCCGAACCGCCGCAACCCGAACCACCGGCCGCGGTGCCAGCGGCTTCCGGAGAGCCGGCCCCCAGTGGCTTCGCCGCGCGGCTCGGTGCCGGTATCCGCAATTTCAATATCTATAAGTCGGTGGTGGACGCGCTGAATTTCCACCGCGAGGCTCGGGGACTGGCCAGGGGGGAGGACATCGCCTCCGGCATCCCGCTGAGTGGCACCTGGGAAGGCGGTACCGTTCCCACAGAAGACGTGGACCAGACGCGTCTGGCAGACGCCAACACCATCGCAGCCGCCCTGCTCAGCCTGCAACACAGCCAGGGTAGCCGGCAGGCCCTGCACGATGCCGAATCGGTGCGCGAGTTCCTGGCCGCCCACCGCGAAGAAATCAGTGCCCTGCGCAACAGCAGCGGACTCACCCTGGAGAGCCTCAACCAGCTGGACATGGTGGACAACCTGTTTGACACCATCCGCTCGCACATCGACCTCGCCGAGGAACTGCAGCCCTCCCTGTCCAACCTCAAAATCCCGCTGACCCGGCTGGCGCTGCTCGACCCGCGCTTCTTCGTCGAGGCCCAGCACCCCGCCCGCGCCGTCGTCGACCGCCTGGCCAACCTCGCCAGTTCCGCCAACTTTCCCAACCGGGCCCTGGAGATGCGCATCAACCGTATCGTCGACCAGGTGGCGGACAACTACGAGCAGGACGAATCGGTCTTCGCTCAGGCGCTGGAAGAGATCGACAAGCTCAGCGAACAGCAGGAGCGGGCCCTGTCGCGTAACGTCGAACGCGTGGTGCGCATCCAGGAAGGCCAGGAGAAGGTCCAGCAGGCGCGAGTGGCGGTCAGTACCGCCATCAATGACCGCATCCGGCCGCCGGCGGCGCCGCGGGTGCTGCTCGACCTGGTGGAATCCGGCTGGCGCGACCTGCTGGTCCTCACCCACGTACGCGACGGCCCCGAGAGCAGCGCCTGGGCCGAGCACCTGAAAACCCTCGACCAGCTGGGCAGCTGGCTGGAAGTGCGCCAGTCCTGCGACAACGACGAAGACGTGCTG
Source organism: Haliea sp. E17 (assembly GCF_048323675.1). NCBI lineage: Bacteria > Pseudomonadati > Pseudomonadota > Gammaproteobacteria > Cellvibrionales > Halieaceae > Haliea > Haliea sp. E17. The sequence goes on along the minus strand of NZ_JBLWFK010000001.1, from coordinate 214,663 downwards.
ATGCAGCGCTCGCTGGAGGCGGAGACCCTGATCGAACTGGTGGAGCAGCAGTTGTCAGCCGCGCTGCCCACCAACGTGCAGTACCAGCCGGTGCTTGCCGAGCTGCGCGGCATTCTCTCCGGCAGCCGCGACGTGATCGCCACCGCGATATCCGAAGAGGACAGGGCAGAGGCCGATGCGCCGCGGCGCCTGCGCGCCCGGGTCGAGGAACTGCCGCGGCTGCGCCGCTGGGTGAAACGCGTGGAACAGATGAAGCGCGACACCTGGCTGACCTACCTCGGCGACGACCGCAAGAAGCGCCGCATGCAGCTGGCCTGGATCAGCGCCGACCGCGACCGCTTTATCTTCGTCAACGAGCGCGGGCAGAAAGTCGCCGACCTCAGCGCCGTCCAGCTGGCGCGCAAGCTCAGCCAGGGTGTAAAACCACCGGCGCCGACCGATCACCTGCCGGTGGTCGACAAGAGCATGTACCACACCCTGGAGCACGTGCAGGAAACCCTCAGCTTCAGCCGCAACCACGACAGCCTGACGCGCCTGATCAACCGCGACACCTTCCTCAACCAGATCGATCGCGCCCTGCGCCACGCCCGGGTCAAGAACGCCCAGCACGCGGTGCTCTACCTGGACATCGACAATTTCGCCCTGGTCAACGAGGTCTTCGACCGGATCAACGGCGACCACGTGCTGGCGGAGTTCAGCCGCCTGCTCGCCCAGTTGCACGGCAAGAAGGCATCGTCCGCGCGGATCGAGGGCGACCAGTTCGCCGTTCTCCTGCTCGATCGCGATCTTGATGCCGCTGCGGAGTACGCGGAAAAGATTCGCACGGACATCGAAAACAGCAGCGTGGATATCGAGGGCGAGCAGGTCACCTTCACCGTTTCCATCGGCGTGGCCCCGGTGCTCGAGTACAGCCCCTCGGTGGACGACGTGCTCGACAGCGCCCGCCAGGCGATGCGCCGCGCCAAGGAGAGCGGCCGCAACCAGGTGCAGCGCTTCGTCGCCGACCAGGCACTGGCCACGGACTTCCGCAAAGACCGGAGCCGCACCCGCAGCGACCTCGAACAGGCACTGGCCACCGACCGCTTCGTGCTGCGGGCGCAGCCGATCGTGCAGGTTGCCGTCAACGGCCAGCAACCGGTGGGGCGGCACTACGAACTGCTGCTGGGCCTGACCAACCCGGACGGTTCGATCAGTTCGCCCGAGGAATTCATCCAGAGCGCCGAGCGCTACGGCTTCATGAACCTGGTGGATCGCTGGGTGGTGCGCGAGGCCTTCAGCTGGGTCAGCAAACTGATGGACGCGCAGAAGGAAGTGCCCTTCCTCGCCATCAACCTCTCCGGCAGCAGCGTCACCGACGACCAGTTCCTCGAATACCTGCTGGAGCAGATTTCCGAGTTCGGTGTAGGCACCAGCCGCATCTGTTTCGAGATCACCGAGACCGGCACCATCACCAACCTGATCAAGGCCGCCGACTTCGTACGCGCCTTCCGCAACATCGGCTGCAAGTTCTCCATCGACGATTTCGGCACCGGACTCGCCAGCCACAATTACCTGCGCGAACTACCGGTGGATTACGTGAAGATCGACGGCACCTTCATTACCGGCATCCACCTCAACCGCGCCGACTACGCCATGGCCCGCTCCATCAACGACCTCGCCCACTTCCTCGGCCAGGAGACCATCGCCGAATCCGTGGAGAATGACGAGATCATCGTCAAGCTCGAGGAGATCGGTGTCGACTACCTGCAGGGCTGGGGCGTCGCCATGCCGCGACCGCTACCCGAGATCGCCGAGGAACTCTCCAGCATCGTGAAGTAAGGCGGTTTTTCCCCGGGGGCGCGACGGGATTTGATCCAGATCAAGGAATGCGGCATTGCCGGCCCGTGGCGGGCTCCGACCCATTCCGGGCGCTGTAGAATTTCGTCTATACTTCTTTTTCAACGGCGTTTGAATACGGGGTACCCCGTAAGCGCCTGCCCTGACCAGCCGGATCGTGCGGGGAACACGCTCCACCATCGCTGCAGCCTGTCACACAGCAGAAAGCGGAGCCAGGCTTCAGCTGGGAAGAAATCGCCCTGAGCGGGCAGCGCTAGCCATTGGAAGGAGAGCGGTTTACAACAGCCGGATGGCAGACTAAAACTTCATTACAACAACATCAGCACAGGGGAGATCACAAGCAGATGATCCAACATGCCTTCGGCCTGATGGTAAGACCCGGCTCTCAGTGGCGGCAGATTGCCGAGCTGCCCGAAAGCTCATTCCGTACCTTGCTCCTGTATCCCTGCCTGCTCGCCCTCATCCCGGCGGTGGCATGGTTTTACGGGACCACCCAGGTCGGCTGGACTGTCGGTAACGGCGAGCCGCAGTTCCTCACCCGGGAGAGTGCGCGCACGATCTGCATCCTGTTTTACCTGGTGCAGCTCGCCGGCGTCGCCGCGATCGGCTACTTCATCCACTGGATGTCCGACACTTACGGCGCCCCCTCCAGCACCATCAAGGGCATCATCATCGCCGCCCTCTCGGCCACGCCGATGTTCCTGGCTGGCGCGGTCGGTTTTTACCCGGTGCTCTGGCTCGACCTGCTGGTCGGCATCATCGCGGTGTGCTGGGCGGTGTACCTGATCTACCTCGGCATACCCATCATCATGCAGATTCCCGAGGAGCGCGGCTTCCTGTTCTCCAGCGCGGTAATGGGCGTGGCCCTGGTGATGATGATCTGCCTGATGGTCGGCACTGTCCTGCTCTGGGACTTCGGCGCCGCCCCGGCCTTTACCGACCAGGTCCCCTGAGCGGACCCAACTGTAATCCAGATTCAGCAAGCGGAACCGAATCATGAGTGAGCTCAACGCAGCACTGGAACACCCCACCTACAACTACAAGGTGGTCAGGCAATTCGCCGTCATGACGGTCGTCTGGGGCGTGGTGGGCATGCTGGTCGGCGTGGTGATCGCGGCCCAGCTGGCGTGGCCGCAACTCAACCCCGGACTGGAGTGGTTTCACTTCGGCCGGCTGCGCCCCCTGCATACCAACGCGGTAATTTTCGCCTTCGGCGGCTGCGCCCTGTTCGCCACCTCCTACTACGTGGTGCAGCGCACCTGCCAGACCCGCCTGATTTCCGACAAGCTGGCCGCCTTTACGTTCTGGGGCTGGCAACTGGTCATCGTGCTGGCCGCGATTACCCTGCCCATGGGCTTTACCACCAGCAAGGAATACGCGGAACTGGAGTGGCCCATCGACATCCTGATCGCGGTGGTCTGGGTGGCCTACGCCATCGTGTTCTTCGGCACCGTCGCCAAACGCACGATCCACCATATCTACGTGGCCAACTGGTTCTACGGCGCTTTCATCATCGCCGTCGCCCTGCTGCACATCCTCAACAGCATGGAGATGCCGGTTACCCTGACCAAGTCCTACTCCGCCTATGCCGGCACCGTGGACGCGATGATGCAGTGGTGGTACGGCCACAACGCGGTGGGCTTTTTCCTCACCGCAGGTTTCCTCGGCATGATGTACTACTTCGTGCCCAAGCAGGCAGAGCGCCCGGTGTACTCCTACCGGCTGTCCATCGTGCACTTCTGGGCGCTGGTCGCCGTCTATATCTGGGCTGGCCCCCACCACCTGCACTACACCGCCCTGCCCGACTGGGCGCAGAGCCTCGGCATGGTGATGTCCCTGATCCTGCTGGCGCCCTCCTGGGGCGGCATGATCAACGGCATCATGACCCTCTCGGGCGCGTGGCACAAACTGCGCACCGACCCGATCCTGCGTTTCCTGGTGGTCAGCCTGTCCTTCTACGGCATGTCCACCTTCGAGGGGCCGATGATGTCGATCAAGACCGTCAACGCGCTGTCCCACTACACCGACTGGACTATCGGCCACGTGCACTCCGGCGCCCTGGGCTGGGTGGCAATGATTTCCATCGGCGCCATCTACCACCTGATCCCGATCCTGTTCAACAAGCAGCAGATGTACAGCGTGGGCCTGATCAACGTGCACTTCTGGATGTCCACCATCGGCACCGTGCTGTACATCGCCTCCATGTGGGTGAACGGCATCATGCAGGGCCTGATGTGGCGCGCCTACAACCAGGACGGCACCCTGACCTACAGCTTTGTGGAATCGGTAGCCGCCAGCCACCCGGGTTACATCGTGCGGGTCCTCGGCGGCGGCATTTTCCTCGGGGGAATGCTGGTCATGGCGTACAACGTATACATGACCACCCGGCGGGAAAGCGCAGCGCAAGCGGTTGCCGCCAGCAGCGCGGCCTGAGCCAGAGGAGCCCGAGAGACGATGAAACACGAACGTGTAGAAACCAACGTCGGCCTGATGATCATCCTGACCATCGTTGCGCTCAGCTTCGGCACCCTGGTGGAACTGGTACCCCTGATGTTCATCAAGGAAACCAACGAACCCATCGCCGGCCTGAAACCGCTGCCCGCCCTGGAACTGGAAGGCCGTGATATCTATATCCGCGAAGGCTGCAACAACTGTCACTCGCAGATGATCCGCCCGCTGCGCGCGGAAACCGAGCGCTACGGCCACTATTCCGTCGCCGGCGAATTCGTCTACGACCACCCCTTCCTGTGGGGTTCCAAGCGCACCGGGCCGGACCTCGCCCGGGTCGGCGGCCGCTATTCCGACGACTGGCACCGCGCCCACCTGTTCCGGCCCCAGGACGTGGTACCCGAGTCCAACATGCCCGCCTTCCCCTGGCTGTTCCAGAAAGAACTGAGTGGCGAGCACACCGGCGCCAAGATGGCCGCCCTGCGCGCGGTCGGCGTGCCCTACACCGACGACGACATCGCCGGTGCCGGGGACGCCGTTGCCGGCAAACGCGAAGTCGATGCGCTGGTGGCCTACCTGCAACAACTGGGCACGCTGCTGCAGTCGCGGCGCTAGAGGGAGGCCCCGATGGATATCAACGATTTGCGCGGCCTCAGCACGGCGCTCCTGATGGTGGGATTCATCGGGATGTGCTTCTGGGCCTTCAGCCGCAAACGCAAACGGTCATTCGAGGAGGCTGCGCTACTGCCCTTCGCGGATGAGGAAATCAACCGTCGCACCCAGCAAGAGGAGAAACGGGATGGCTAGTTTCTGGAGTTGGTGGATCATCGTCCTGACCGTTGCCACCTTTGTCGGCCTGGCGTGGATACTCTTCGCCAATCGCAAGGGTGAACCCGGCGGCACGGAGAAGACCACCGGCCATGTCTACGACGGTATCGAGGAACTGGAAAACCCGCTGCCCGCGTGGTGGTTCGGCATGTTCGTGCTGACCATGGTGTTCGGTGTCGGCTACCTGGCGCTCTACCCCGGCCTCGGCAATTTCAGCGGCATGCTCGGCTGGACCAAGGAGGGCCAGTACCAGCGCGAAGTGGCAAAGGCCGATGCGACCTACCGCGAAATGCGCGACCGCTATCTCGCCATGGCGGTGGAAGACATCGCCCAGGACCCCGCCGCCATGCGCATGGGCGGTCGCATGTTCAGCAACAACTGCGCCCAGTGCCACGGCTCCGACGCGCGCGGTGCCTACGGCTTTCCCAACCTGACCGACGACGACTGGATCTACGGCGGCACGCCGGAAGCCATCCAGGCCAGCATTACCAACGGCCGCCAGGCCGCCATGCCCGCCTGGGGCAGCATCCTCGGCGACAAGGGCGTGGAAGAGGCCGCGGCTTACGTGCTCTCCCTCAACGGGCGCGACGCAGACCCGGCCCTGGCCGCAGCGGGCGCCACTCACTTCCAGACCTACTGCTCGGCCTGCCACGGCGCCGAGGGCACCGGCAACCCGATGCTGGGCGCGCCCAACCTGACCAACGGCATCTGGCTCTACGGCGGCCGCGCCGACCAGATAGCCCACTCGATCCGCGCCGGTCGCAACGGCAAGATGCCCGCGCACAAGGATATGCTCGACGAGGACAAAATCCACATACTCACGGCTTATGTCTACAGCCTGAGTCACTGAACCGCACAGGTGGGCGCAGGAGGCGCCCGCCGCATTCCCCGCGGTAACAGGACGACGTATGTCCCAGAACGACCCCGAACAGATCGACCTGCAGGAGATTGCCCCGGCTGAGGTCGGGGAGATCGACCTGTACCAGCGCCGCGAGCGCATCTATACCCGCAAGGTCGAGGGTTACTACCAGCGCATCCGCCTGTACACCGGCTGGCCGCTGCTCCTGGGTTATTTCCTGCTGCCCTGGCTGAACTGGGAGGGGCGCCAGTCGGTGCTTTTCGACCTGCCCGAGCGCAAGTTCCACATCCTCGGCCTGACCTTCTGGCCGCAGGATTTCCCGATGCTGGCCTTCCTGCTGATTATCGCGGCCTTTTCGCTGTTTGCCGTGACCACCTTTGCCGGCCGCCTGTGGTGCGGCTACACCTGCCCGCAGACGGTCTGGACAAGTATCTTCATGTGGCTTGAGCAGCACGCAGAGGGCAGCCGCAACCAGCGGATCAAACTGGACCAGGCGCCATGGAGCCTGGAAAAGCTCACCCGGAAGACCCTCAAGCACGGCTCCTGGCTGTTCGTGGCCTTCATGACCGGGCTGACTTTCGTCGGCTATTTCTATCCCATCCGCACGCTGGTCGCGGAACTGGCGCAATTTTCCGCGCCGCTACCGGCGGTGTTCTGGACCGGTTTCTTCACCCTGCTCACCTACCTCAACGCCGGCTGGATGCGCGAGCAGGTGTGCAAGTACATGTGCCCCTACGCCCGTTTCCAGTCGGTGATGTTCGACCACAACACCCTGATCGTGTCCTACGACGAAAAGCGCGGCGAACCCCGCGGCAGCCGCAAGCGCAATGTCGACCCGGCCACCCTGGACCTCGGCCACTGCATCGACTGCGAACTGTGCGTGCAGGTCTGCCCCACCGGCATCGATATCCGCAAGGGACTGCAGTACGAGTGCATCGACTGCGCCATGTGCGTGGACGCCTGCAACTCGGTGATGGACAAGATGGCCTACCCGCGCGGGCTGATCCGCTACACCAGCGAACGCGAACTGGCCGGCGACAGGACCCACTGGTTGCGACCGCGGATTGTCGGCTACGTGCTGGTGCTGACGGTAATGATCGCGGTATTCTGCTGGCAGATGCTGACGCGGATGCCGCTGGAACTGTCGGTCATCCGCGACCGCAACCAGTTGTATGTCACCACCGACAGCGGCGCACTGGATAATATCTACACCCTGCGGCTGGCGAACATGGACCCGGAAATGCACGAATTCGTGATTGGCGTCGAGGGCCTGCCCGGCGCTGAGATCATCGGTGAAACGGTCTACACCCTGAACGGGGGTGAGGTACGCAGCTTCAGCCTGCGCCTGCGGCAGTTACCGCAGGCCCTCGACAAACCCAGCAGCGAGTTCAATTTCACGGTCCGCGCGACCGACCGCGAAGGCCTTTACACCCGGCATGAGTCGCGCTTTATCAAGCCCGTCGAGTAAACCATGAACACCCTCTCCCGCAACGAAGACGAGCTGCCCTGGTATCGCCAGTTCTGGCCGTGGTTCCTGATCCTGCTGCCCGCCACGGTCGTGGTCGCCGGCATTACGATGGTGTTTATCGCCGCCAGCGGCGCCGATGACCTGGTAGTCGACGAGTACTACAAACGCGGGCTGGCCATCAATCGCCAGCTGGCACAGGAAGAGGCAGCCCAGCGCCTGGGGATCAGTGCGCAGCTGCGTATCGATGGCGAGGAGATCACCGTCGCGACGACCGGTCCGGCCAGGGCGCAGCGCCTGCAGCTGGCCCTCTCGCACCCGATGGAAGCGGATCGCGATTTCAGCCTGCCGTTGGTGGAGAGCACCCCGGGCATCTACCGGGGCAGGCTGCCGGCCAGCGTCGCACCCCGCTGGCACTGGACCCTGGCGCCGGAGGCTGGCAGCGACTGGCGGCTCAGCGGCGTCTTCTCCGCGGCCGATTTCACCCGGGGTGGCGGTGGCTGAGTCCGCGACCGCAAGCGCCCCTGTCAGCTGCTACCACTGCGGCGAAACTGTTCCCGCCGGTCTCGACCTCAGTGTCCGGATTGCGGGCATAGCGCGGCCGATGTGCTGTCCCGGCTGCCAGGCGGTGGCCGGCATGATCGCCGGCCAGGGCCTGCAGGATTTCTACCGCAACCGCAGCGCCTACAGCCAGCGGCCGCAGGAGGACAGCCTCGACAGCGCGGATGAATTCCGCATCTACGATGACCCCGATGTCGCCGCCAGTTTTGCCCCGCCTCAGGCGGACGGCAGCGTGGCGGCGCAGATCCTGCTCGGCGGCATCACCTGTGCTGCCTGTACCTGGCTGATCGAACACGCCCTGCGGCAACTGCCCGGCATACAGTTCGCCGACGTCAACCTGCAGCAGGCGCGCCTCGATGTGCGTTTTCTACCGGGACGGATTTCCCTCAGCGCAATCTTCACCCGCCTGCAGGCGCTGGGTTACACGCCGCGCCCCTTCCTCGCCGGGACCCGCAAGCAACAGCAGGAGCAGGAATATCACGCCGACCTGCGCCGCCTCGGGGTAGCCGGCTTCGGCATGATGCAGGTGGGCATGTTCGCCATCGCCCTGCACGCGGGCGACCTGCAGGGTATCGAGGGCCAGTACCAGTCCCTGCTGCGCACGGTGAGCCTGCTGGTCTCGGGCTTTGTCGTGTACTACGCCGGGGGTATTTTCTTCCGCACCGCCTGGCGCCACCTGCGCGCGGGGGCCCTGGTCATGGACCTGCCGGTAGCGCTGGCAATCGGCCTGGCCTGGCTGGCCAGCGCCTGGGCGACAGTCAGTGGCGGCGGCCAGGTCTATTTCGATTCGGTGGTGATGTTCACCTTTTTCCTGCTGCTGGGGCGCTTTCTCGAAGCCCGCGCACGCCAGCGCTTCCTGCCGGACTGGGCCGACGTGGAAGCCACTCTCCCCGAAGCCGTCAGCGCGCTGCGCGCGGGCGACTGGGCCACGCTCAGCCGCCGCCAGTTGCTGCCCGGCGACCGGGTGCGGCTAAAGCCGGGCCAGGCCGTGCCCGCCGACGCGCGGGTCGTGGCCGGCCGCAGTGCGGTGCGCGAAGAGAGCATCAACGGCGAACACCTGCCGCGTCCCGTGGCTCCGGGCGACGAGGTGTTTGCCGGTACGCTGAACGTGGAGGGCCCCCTGGAAGTCGAGGTACTGGTGGATTTCACCCACAGCCGGCTGGCGGCGCTGCAATCCTCCACCGCCGGCGCGCAGCGGGAAAAACCCCGGCTGGCGCGACTGGCGGACCGCATCGCGGGCTATTTCGTCGCGGGGATCCTGCTGCTGACCGGCGCCACCGCGCTGTTCTGGTGGCAGGTGGACCCGCAGCGGGCGCTCTGGGTCAGCCTGTCGGTGCTGGTCATCGCCTGCCCCTGCGCCCTCGCCCTGGCGACACCCGCGGCACTGGCCGCCGCCGCCGGTGCGCTGCGCGCCGGCGGCATCCTGGTGCGGGGGGAAAATGCACTGGAAACCCTGCCGCGCTGCAGCCACCTGTTGTTCGACAAGACCGGCACCCTGACCCAGGGGCAATTATCCATTGCCGAGGTCGCGGCAGCGGGGGACAGCAATCAGGCACAGGTGCTCGCCATCGCCGCGGCACTGCAGCAGTGGTCGAACCACCCGGTCGCCCCGGCCTTTGCCGAACTGCCGGCGACGCTCACCTGCGAGCGGGCGGAGCAGGTAATCGGTGCGGGCATGCAGGGCGACATCGGCGGCACCGGCTACCGCATGGGCAGCGAGGCATTCTGCCGCGAGTGGTGTCCCGGCCTGCCCCCGCCCCCCGCCACTCCCCTCTACTGGGTAGCACTTTGCAGCCGGCAGCGGGCGCTGGGCTGGATCGGCCTGCGCGACGCCCTGCGCCCCGAAGCCGGGAAGGCGGTGGCACAGGCGCAGCGGGAAGGGCTCACGGTGGCGCTGCTCAGCGGCGACAGTTCGCCCCGCGCGGCGGAACTGGCGCGGGAACTGGGTATGGATATCGCCGGAACCGGTCTTTCCGCCGAGCAGAAACTGGAGACGCTGCGCACACTGCAGCGCGCCGGCGCCGTGGTCGCCATGGTCGGCGACGGCCTCAACGATGCCCCGGTACTGGGCGCCGCCGATGTCTCCTACGCGGTTGCCGGCGCCGCTGACTATACCAATGCGCAGGCGGACTTCACCCTTGCCGGCAAGCTCGACGGACTGGCGGCCAGTCGGCGTATGGCGCAGCGCTGCCGCCGGGTCATGCGGCAGAACCTGCTGTGGGCGCTGGGCTACAACCTGCTCGCCATCCCGCTGGCCGCCAGTGGCCAAGTGCCGCCCTGGGCCGCAGCCATCGGCATGTCCGCCAGTTCATTGCTGGTAGTATTGAACTCCCTGCGCCTGTACCGGCGCGCGAAGGCATGATCCGGCATGGACAGTCTCTACCTGCTGATTCCCGTCGCCCTGGTGTTCGTTGCACTGGGCATCAAGCTGTTGCTGTGGGCGATCGACGACGGCCAGTACGACGACCTCGACAAGGAATCCTGGCGCATCCTGCAGGACGAGCGGGAAGCCGACGGCAACGAGGATGCGTCCCGGCGTGACTGAGAGCGCACTGTTTACCGCCTTCGGCCTGGGGCTTGCCGGTGCGGGACACTGCCTGGGGATGTGTGGCGGCATTGCCGCGGCACTCAACCTGGGCGCAAACGCGCGGCCCCTGATGACCTTCGCCTACCACGGCGGGCGCATCGCCAGTTACACCCTGCTCGGCGCCCTGTTCGGCCTCGCCGCGGGCAGTATCGACCTCGGCCTGTGGACCCTGGGCCTGCGCATCCTCGCCGGCCTGCTGCTGGTAGGCATGGGACTGTCCATCTGCGGCTGGACCCGCGGCATGCTGCCACTGGAACAGGCCGGCAGCTACCTGTGGCGGCCGGTACAGCGCTTTTCCTCGCGCCTGTTGCCACTGCAGTACCCCTGGCAGGCGGCGGGACTGGGACTGTGCTGGGGACTGATGCCCTGCGGGTTGATTTACTCCAGCCTGGCCTGGGCGGCAACAGCGCAGAGCGCCGGCACCGCCGCACTGTTGATGTTCTGCTTCGGTATCGGCACCCTGCCGGCGATGCTCGCGACCAGCCTCGGCGCACAGCGCCTGCAAACGTTCCTGCGCCGCCGACAGCTGCGCCGGCTCCTCGGGGTGCTGGTGATCGCCTCGGGGCTCTGGACCCTGTATGTGGCGCTGGCACACGGCGGCCACTTCAGCGCGGCACAACCGGCCAGCCACGGCACCATGCACCACCACTAGTGCGGTATCTGCCGCCCGCGTATCACCCAGTGAAATGCTGCTGCGAGCCTGCCCGGGCGCTTGCTCGGGCCTCCCTTACGGCTTGTCCATTCAGGCGATGATCTTTGCCCCTGCAAGTAAATATCCGGACTGGCATCTTGACCGGCGGTCGAAAAGCGTGACAGTCTTTTTGACACTCCGGAAACCAGCCAGCGAGCATTAACAAGAACAGCAGCTGCACCTGGCTCCGGCGCCAACAACAAGCACCGTCACCAACAAGATAATAAAGAAGTGAGAGGTCTGCACTATGGTAACCAGGAAGATCCTGCCCGGCGTCATTGCGTCCAGTTTGATGCTGCCGGCAATCCCGTCGTGGTCACAGCTGGAAGAAGTGATCGTCACAGCGCGTAAACGCGAGGAATCGGTGCTCAATGTGCCGGTCGCGGTCACCGCGTTTTCCGGCCAGCAACTCGAGCAGTTCGGCACCGACGACATGTACACCCTGACCGAGCGGGTCCCCGGCTTTGTCATGGGCACCCAGGTCGCCTCGATCGGGCCGACCCCGTCGCTGCGCGGTATCGGTACCGGGACCCTGAACCCCACAATCGACCAGTCGGTGTCACTCAACATCGACGGCCTCGGCTTCTCCCAGGCACTGGCCTTTTCCTCCGGCATGTTCGACATGGCCTCGATGGAAGTCCTGCGCGGCCCCCAGTCGCTGTTTTACGGTAAAAACAGTACTGCGGGCGTAATCTCGATCAATACCCGCGATCCCGCCGATGAGTTCGAGGCCGAAGTCGGCGTCGGTTACGAGGCCGACGCCGAGGAATGGCAGATCTCCGGGATCCTCTCCGGTCCGATCACCGACACCTTCGGCGTGCGGCTGGCGGTGCAGCAAACCAGCATGGACGGCTACTTCGACAACAACGGCGTCAGCGATGGCATCAGCAGTCTCGCCCCGTCGACACCGAAGATTCCGGAATCGGAAGAGCTCACCGTGCGCGGCACCGCGGTCTGGGAGCCGACCTCGGCCTTCACCGCCAAGCTCAAGGCGACCTACAACACGGTAGACATCCCCGGCTACGGCGGCAACGGACAGCTCTCCTCCTGTCCCGACGGGTTGGACACCAATTTCACCGCACCGCCACTGGATCCTGGAATTGTTGGCGCACTCGGATATTACTACGGCACCACCGACGTGCGCTGGTGGCCGGAAAACGAGGACTGCAAGCTGGATGACAAGGTCGCCATCGTCAGCATGGACCCCAGCAACCCGTTGTACACGGGAATCCGCAACGGCGGTGTGCCTTTCTTCGACCTCGAGCAGTACTACGGCAGCCTGCTGCTGGACTGGGAGATCAGTGAAGACCTGACGCTGTCCTCGGTCACCGGGTACGCGAACAGCGAGCACAACGTGATGATCAATGGCTTGAACACCGGCCTTGCCGGCCCGATCATCGTCGCCGACACCAACTTCTCCCGCGAGGACTTCACCCAGGAACTGCGCCTGACCTCGAACTATGACGGCGCCTGGAACTACATGATCGGCGCGTATTACCAGGACGGTGAGATGGTCAACCGCACCGGGCTGTACTTCTTCGGCCCCCGCGACAAGGGCAAGCTGCCGATCGACATCGAAACCCAGGCGATCTTCGGCCAGTTGCTGTGGCGTATCGTGCCCGACGTGGAACTCGCCGCCGGTGCGCGCTACACCGACGAGACCCGCAAGTTCAAACCGGTGAACCTCGCAACCGGCGAGCCCTTCCCGATTGAAACCTACTTCACTGACGAACTGCAGACCGACGACGTGTCGCCGGAATTCTCCGTGACCTGGACGCCCACGGAGACCCTGACTTTCTTCGGTGGCTATCGCAAGGCCTTCAAGTCCGGCTCCTGGGACACCGTGTCCAACCCCCGCGGTTTCGACCTCTCCTTCGATGACGAGGATGTCGAAGGTTACGAGGGCGGCATGAAAACCCTCATGCTGGACAGCACGATCGCACTCAACGTGTCCGGCTACTTTTACGAGTACGACAACCTGCAGGTGGGTGCCAACGAATCCACCCCCGATGGCTTCCTGATCCGCACGCTCAACGCGGCTTCCGCGACGATCTGGGGTATTGACATGGACGTAGCCTGGGCGGTTCCCTCCATCGACGGCCTGGAACTGTTCGCCGTGGCCAACTACAACAATGCGGAGTACGACAAGTTCGACAACGCGCTGTGCTGGGGCGGCCAGACCTCCGCGGAGGGCTGTGACCAGGACTTTGACGAGGTCACCGGTCTCTACCAGGCCCAGGACCTGTCCGGCGGTGACCTGCTGCGGGCACCGGAGTTCGGCGCCACCTTCGGTTTCACTTACGAGAAGTCGTTTGGCGATACGATCCTGACCCTGGGCTCTTCAACTCTGTGGTCTGACGAGTACGCTGCCAACACCCTGCTGCGCGACGACTTCTACCAGGACTCCTACTTCAAGACCAGCGCCAGCATCGGCCTGCGTGCGGCGGACGGGGCCTGGGAAGTCAACCTGATCGGCAAGAACCTCAACGACGAGATCACTGCCGGTAACTGCACCAACTTCAACGGCCAGTACGGCAACGTGCCCGGCACCATCATTACCGGCAGCCCGACCGGTGAGCGGGGTATCGGCGGCGTCGATGAAGCGGTCTGTATCGCCGAGCGCGGCCGGGAACTGTGGCTGAAGGTCACCATCCGGCCGTCCGTGCGCTTCTAGAAGACTTTCTCCAGTGGGTATTGGGAGGGCGTATACAGCGTCCTCCCTTTTTTTTGGGCCGCAGATGCGGTTCAGTCTGTAACACACTTCCCCCGGCTTTCTGTTACCAATTGTCTCGCCGGGCGATCACTCTTGCCCGATTCTGTAATGGAACCCCTGAGCGATTGACCAGTCGTTACCCTTCGTGACAATGTCCGCGGAGCCTCGAAAGCCACCAGCAGAACAATAGTATTCCGGCTTTCCGAACCAGGCTCGCGATTACCGCAGTAACAACTCCACTAAAAAGAAAGCGAAATAGATTCGAGAGGTAAATCCATGTTCTCCAGAAAGGTACTCCCCGGCGTCATTGCATCGAGCCTGATGCTGCCCGCAATCCCCTCGTGGTCGCAACTCGAGGAAGTCATTGTCACCGCCCGCAAGCGCGAGGAGTCCGTGCTCAACGTCCCTGTGGCCGTTACCGCCTTCTCCGGGGACCAGTTGACCCAGTTCGGCACCGACAACATGTACAGCCTGACCGAGCGGGTGCCCGGCTTCGTCATGGGTACCCAGGTCGGTTCCATCGGCCCCACCCCCTCGCTGCGCGGGATCGGTTCCGGTACCCTCAACCCGACCCTCGACCAGTCGGTCTCCCTCAACGTCGACGGCCAGGGCTTCACCCAGGCGCTGGCCTTCAGCTCCGCGGTTTTCGACATGGCTTCCATGGAAGTCCTGCGCGGCCCGCAGTCCCTGTTCTACGGCAAGAACAGCACCGCCGGCGTCATCTCCATCAATACCATGGACCCGGGCGACGAACTGGAACTCGAATTTACCACCGGCTATGAACCCGAAGCGGAAGAGTGGCTCTACTCCGCCATCGCCTCCGGTCCCATCACCGACACCCTCGGCATGCGGGTCGCGGCCCAGTTCACCGAGATGGAAGGTTTCTTCGACAACGACGGCGTGGGCGACGGCGTCTCCAGCTTCGATCCCAAATACCCGCAGACCCCGAACAAGGAGGAACTGTTTCTGCGCGGCACCCTGGTATGGGAGCCGACCAACAGCTTCAGCGCCAAGCTGAAGGCCAACTACAACAAGACTGATATCGACGGCAACGGCGGCGCCGGCCAGATGATCTCCTGTCCGGACGGCTTCGGCACCAACATCGCCAGCCCGCCGATGGACCCGACCATCGTCGGCACCGTCGGCTATTTCTACGGTACCACCGACGTGCAGTGGTTTACGGACTCGGAGGACTGCAAGCTGGATGAAAGCCTTGCGGTAGTCGACATGAACCCGGACAACCCGCTGTACACCGGTATCCGCAACAACGGCGTACCCTTCTACGACCTCGAGCAGTACTTCGGCAGCCTGCAGCTGGACTGGGAGATTACCGAGAACCTGAGCCTCGCCTCGGTGACCGCCTACGCCGACGCCGAGCACAACGTGATGATCAACGGCGGCCAGTCCGGTTACGCCGGCCCGCTGATCGTGGCGGACACCAACTTCTCCCGCGAGGATTTCACCCAGGAATTCCGCCTGACCTCGAACTACAGCGGCGACTGGAACTTCATGGCTGGCGCCTACTACCAGGACGGCGAGATGGCCAACCGCACCGGCCTGTTCTTCTTCGGCCCGCGGGACAAGGGCTACCTGCCGATCGATATCGAAACCCAGGCCCTTTTTGGCCAGGTGATGTGGCAGGCGCTGGAAAATGTCGAGTTGGCCGCCGGCGCGCGCTGGACCAACGAGGAGCGCGAGTTCAACCCGGTCAACCTGGCCACCGGCGAGGACTTCCCCATCGAGTCCTATGTCACCGACAAGCTGGATGCGGACAACGTGTCACCGGAGTTTTCCATCACCTACACGCCGACCGATACGCTGACCTTCTTTGGCAGTTACCGCAAGGCCTT
Organism: Haliea sp. E17; assembly: GCF_048323675.1. Taxonomy (NCBI): domain Bacteria; kingdom Pseudomonadati; phylum Pseudomonadota; class Gammaproteobacteria; order Cellvibrionales; family Halieaceae; genus Haliea; species Haliea sp. E17. The sequence goes on along the minus strand of NZ_JBLWFK010000001.1, from coordinate 198,825 downwards.
CAAGTCCGGCTCCTGGGATACGGTGTCCAACCCCCGCGGCTTTGACCTGTCCTTCGAGGACGAGGAAGTGGAAGGCTACGAGGGTGGCATGAAGACCATGCTCGCCGACAGCACCGTCGCCCTCAACAGCTCCGCCTACTACTACGAGTACGACAACCTGCAGGTGGGCGCCAACGAATCCACCCCCGACGGCTTCCTGATCCGGACCCTGAACGCGGCTACCGCCACGGTATGGGGCGTGGACATGGACGTGACCTGGGCGCCGCCGGCGGTCGACGGCCTGGAGCTGTTCGCCGTGGTCAACTACAACAACGCCGAGTACGACAACTTCGACAACGCGCTGTGCTGGGGCGGCCAGACCGCCGCCCAGGGTTGCGACCGCAACCTGGACCCGAATACCGGCCTGTACACTTCCCAGGACCTCTCCGGCCGCGACCTGCTGCGCGCGCCCGAGTGGGGCGCCACCTTCGGCTTCACCTGGGAGAACGAGGTAGCGGACAACATGGTGCTGTCAGTGGGCGCCACGACCCTGTGGTCGGATGAGTACGCCACCAACACCCTGTTGCGCGACGACATGTACCAGGACGCCTATTTCAAGGCCAGCGCCAGTGTCGGCCTGCGCGCCGCAACCGGCGCCTGGGAAGTCCAGTTGATCGGCAAGAACCTGAACGACGAGATCACCTCGGGTAACTGCACCAACTACAACGGCCAGTACAACAACCTGCCCGGCACGGTGATCACCGGCAGCCCGACTGGCGAGGTAGGTATCGGCGGCGTCGACGAGTTGACCTGTATCGCCGAGCGCGGCCGCGAACTCTGGCTGAAAGTGACCATCCGGCCCTCCGCCTGGATGTAAGCGGAACTCCGGGTCCATTGTTACGGTGCAGCTGATCCCTGCGCCGTTTTTTTTTATCTGCCCTGGCGCTCCCGCGACCCGGGACCGGCCTATTCCCAGGGATGGTCGAGGGTCATGCCGCAACCCTGGTAGCGGCGTCCGTCCAGGTCCGCCTCCACCTGCAGCGGGAAGCGCTCACCGCTCATGCTGTCGGCACACTCCGATTCGCTGGCGGTGACTGTCAGGTGCTGGTCGTCCCGCTGGGCGGAATACACCCGCTGACCACCCGTGTGGCTGCTGGTGAAGTCGCGGAACAGAAATTTTGTCGCGCCGTAATCGGCGACAAAGAGCAGGCTGTCCCCTTCGCGCACCTCCACGTGCCAGCCCGGCTCATTGCCGATGGCGCGAAAATCGATCATCCGCCGGCGCGCGTCCTCCCAGGGCACACGCCGCGGATTCAGTTTGCAGGCCCGGTAGCGTTCATCGCCGAGGTCCAGGGTGGCCTCGTCGCCCTTGCTCCAGAAGACCATATCCCCCTCCTCGTAGCGGGCTCCGGAGCCGCTGCGCGCCTGGGACAGCACCGCATAGCGATCCTCCACCCACAGCGCAATCTCCCCCGGACCGGTGCGGGCGATGAAGTCGCCGCGATCGCACTCGTAGACCAGGGTCCTGCCGGTGGTGCGGGTGACCTCGCTCGCCGCACCCGACTCCTCTTCAGCCGAGGACGCGCAGGCGGTGACCAGGGCAAGTGACAGGATTATCGACAGGGGTTTGAGCATGGGCCAGTCTCTCCGAAGGGGCGCTTGCATCAGGGCCAGGGAATGGCCAAGACTATCATGCGCAGGGCCAGCAGTGTCATAAGCCACCTGAACCAGCGGCTGAAATCGTACGCTGGAATACGCCAGCGCAGGCGGGTGCCCAGCCAGGAGCCGGCGGAAACCGCCAGCGCGAGGCCCGCCAGCAGCGGCAGCAGGCCCTGGAAACTGAAGCCCAGCAGGACAAAGGCCGCCGTGCGGAAGGCGTGGTTGATGCACATGGACACCCCGGTATTGACCACCAGCCAGTCGCGCTCGCGCCTGATCCGCGACAACACGGTAGCGCCCAGCGGCCCGGTGGCCCCCACCACCATCCCCAGTCCGGTCTGGTAGAAGCCCAGCAGGAACAGGCTGCCGCGGCCGCTGGCACGCATATGGGGCAGTGGCACCCAGGTCATGACCAGTATGAACAGGCCGATCAGCCCGGTCAGCAGGTCCCCCGCCAGGACGCGGTAAACACCACTGCCCAGGGCGGCCCCGGCAAATGCCCCCAGCAGCATCGGCGGCACCAGGCGCCACTCGATGTGCCGCCAGTCGAACAGCACCCGGCTGGCATTGCTCACCAGTTGGGTTACGGCGTGCACCGGCAACAGCGCGCTGGCGGGCAGCAGGCCCGGCATGCAGGCCAGCAGCAGCATGCCCCCGCCCATACCGACCGTCGCCGCGAGCGTCGAGGTCAGGAAGGCGAAGGCCAGCAGGATGGTTTGCGCCTCGCTCAGCATCGGGTTGCCGGATCTCCTCTAACACCAGGACAGGACTCTACAGTACCCGCCAATTGTGGCAAGCTGCCCGACCAATCACACCGGCGGGAAAGCGACATTGCGCACACCATCCCCACTGCTACCGGCCCTGCTGTTGCTGGCGGCGTTGTTGCCGCGCCCGGCGCCCGCCGGCGAGGACCCGCGCCTGGTCTACGACGCGACCTCCCCGGAATGGTTGCGGGCGGTGGGCAAACTGGTGGTACCCGGCGTGCGTTACCGGGATGGCTACGGCAGCCACCGGCGGGAAAACTGCAGCGCGACGCTGGTGGGGACTCCCGGCAGCCGACGGGCGGATACCCTGGTCACCGCGTGGCATTGCCTGGAGGATTATCGCGACCTGAGCCGCCCCATCACCGTCACCCTGCGCAGCAGTAGCGGCGCAGCGATTACCCGGGAAGCCCGGCGGGTAGCCGACGGCGGCGGCATGTACGCCGACTGGGCCGTCCTGAAACTGCTCCAGGCGGTGGAGCGCAGCGAAGTCGCCCCCCTGCCGGTTCACCTCGACCTCGCCGACCAGGCACTGCCGGTCACCATGGCCGGTTTCTCCGCGGACGCGGGTCTCGGCGCGGGCGGCGAGATTCTCACCTACGACCCCGATTGCCGCATCACCCGGCAGGAACGACGCGAGAGCGAAAGCGACTGCCGCGCTTTCAAGGGCGCCTCCGGGGGCGCGGTCATCCAGCTGGACGGGGACGGCGCCGCGCGGATTTGCGGCGTCATCTCCCGTGGCGACAGCGCCTCGGTGAGTTACTTCGTTCCACTGCAGCGCTTCCGCAGCGAACTCAATCGTTTCCTGGACTAGATCCGGCTGACTTGCGCTGGCGTTCGGGGGGCGGCGCACCGACGTGGCTTTCACCGCGCAGGGCGGCCAGTTCCACCTGCCGCTGGCGTTCGCTGAAGCGCTCCGCACGGTCCGCGGTGAGGCTGCTGTGGCAGTGGGGGCAGCTCACGCCCTTGACGTAGTGCTCGGACAACTTGTCTTCCTCGGTGATCGGCCGCCGGCAGGCGTAGCACTGGTCGTAAATACCCTTTTCCAGCTGCTGGTTGACCGCCACCCGGTTGTCAAAGACGAAACACTCGCCCTCCCAGGTGCTTTCCTCCGCAGGAACTTCCTCGAGGTACTTGAGGATGCCGCCCTCCAGGTGATAGACCTCCTCGAAACCCTGCTCGAGCATGAAGGCGCTGGCTTTTTCGCAGCGGATGCCGCCAGTGCAGAACATCGCCACCTTGCGCTGCTTGCCCGGGTCGAGATGGGCTTTCACGTAGTCGGGAAATTCGCGGAAGGTGGTCAGGTGCGGGTCGACGGCGCCGCGGAAGGAACCGATGGCGTACTCGTAGTCGTTGCGGGTGTCGAGTAACAGGACCTCCGGGTCATTGACCAGCGCGTTCCAGTTCTCGGGCTTGACGTAGGTGCCGACCACCCGGTTGGGATCGATACCCTCAACGCCCATGGTGACGATCTCGCGCTTGAGCTTGACCTTCATGCGGTAGAAGGGCATCTCGATATCGTAGGATTCCTTGTGGTCGAGGGCCGCCAGGCGCGGATCCGCGCGCAGGTAGGCCAGCACCCGGTCGATGGCCTCGCGGCTGCCGGCGATGGTGCCATTGATGCCTTCGCGGGCCAGCAGCAGGGTGCCTTTGGTACCCGCCGCCAGGCACTCTTCCAGCAGGGGTTCGCGCAGCTCGTGGAAATCCTCGAGGGCGACGAAACGGTACAGTGCGGCGACGACGACTTCAGTCATGCTTGCCGCCCTCACCCTTGGAACCGCCCAGGCATTGGGGCGAGGCCGGCGAGTCGCCGCCGCGCTGCTGCCACTCCTCCGGCGTGTAGGTGTGCAGGGCCAGGGCGTGAACCGGCCCCGCGATCTCTTCGGCGAGCGCGCCGTAGACCGCCTGGTGGCGGGCCACACTGCGCTTGCCGTCGAACTGCGCGCTGACCAGGGTGACCTTGAAATGGGTCTCCGAGTTGGGCGGGACACTGTGCATGTGGCTCTCGTTGACCACTTCCAGCAACTGGGGCTGGAGTGCCGCGGACAGCTTGTCTTCGATAGTCTGCTGGACGTTCATGGGGTACCTCGTTTTCGGGGCCGCCATTATACCCGAGCCGCCGCCGCGCTGCCTGTGCCCGCGTTGCAGACCCGGAACCGCCGATAGGGCTATACTGGACCCAGCAAGCAGGGGAAAACAGCCATGGAACCGCTCTATAACATCTATTTTGCGGGCGAGGTACTGGAGGGACAGGACAGGTCCACGGTACGCGCCCGGCTGGCCACGTTGTTCAAGGCCAACGACGCCGCGCTGGACAAGCTGTTCAGTGGCAAGCCACAGCTGGTCAAGCGCGACTGCGACAAGGACACCGCACTGAAATACAAGAAGGCCATGGAACAGGCCGGCGCCAAACCCCTGATCTCCAGTGCCAAACCCGCCGCGGAGCCGGCCGCCGAGCCCGCCCCCGCGCCGCGTGCACTGAGCGCGGCCGAGCGCATCGCGGCGCTCGCCAATGCCCCGGATGTCAGCGCCGCTGCAGCGCCGGCCCCCGCGCGGGAAGCCGCCCGGGCGACAGAACCGGCCCCCGCAGGCGACGGAGGTGATGGGCTCCGCGCGCTGCCCACCGGCGGAGAACTGCTCCGGCCCAGTGAGCGCAGCCAGCCCGAAGCGGTGGCGATCGACATTTCCGCCCTCTCCGCCGAGGGTAACTACGGCCGCCTCGCGGCTGTCGCACCGCCGCCGCCACCGCCGCCGGCTACCGCCCACCTGTCGATGGGCGAAGTCGGCGAAACCATCCCGACCCTGCCTCCCCAACACGCCCCGCTGTCGCCGGATATCAGCGCCCTGGCGCTGTCACCGGAGGGCACGGATTTTTCCGACTGCGCCCTGCCGGATGCGGAAATCCCGGAGCTGGACCTCTCCGGGATCGACCTCGCAGCCGAGGGCAGCGACATGCTGGAAGCGCAATACCGGCAGCAGCGGGCAGTCGCGCCGCCGGCGACAGATCACCTCTCGGTGGAGGAATAGGGCAGGTTAATCACCACTCGCAGGCCGGGCTGGTTATCCCTGAGATCGACTGAACCGCCGTGGTAGTGCGCCACCGCCTGGGCCATGCTGAGGCCGAGGCCGTGGCCGGGCTGCGCCGAGCGGCTCGGGTCCACGCGGTAGAAACGCCGGAATACATCCTTCCAGTGCTCGGCGGATATCCCCGGGCCGGTATCCGCAATGACGACGCTGTGGGGCCGGTCCTCGGCATGGCTGACCGCCAGCGAAACTTCCACCGACCCCTCCCTGGGCGTGTACTTGATAGCGTTGTCGATGACATTGGCGAACAGCTGGAACAGCAGGTCGACATCGCCCCGGGTAAGCGCTTCCTGCTCGGGCTGGACCAGGTTGAGGTTGATGTTCTTTTCCTGCGCCAGGGGTTCGTAGAGCTCCACGGCATCGCGCAGGACGCGGCCGAGGTTCACCTGCCGCTTGCCACTGTAAAAACTGCCGGATTCCAGGCTGGAGATGCGCAGCACCGCGTTGAATGATTGCAGCAGGTGGTCGCATTCGCCGATCAGGCCATCGACCTCCTGCTGGCGATCGCCCGGCAGGCTGTCGCGCAGCCGCACCAGCTGGTTGCGCAGGCGTCCCAGCGGCGTGCGCAGGTCGTGGGCGATATTGTCGGAAATCCCGCGGATACCCTGCATGAGTGATTCGGTCTGGTCCAGCATGCCGTTCATCAGCCGCGCCAGGGTCACGACTTCCCCGGACTCGGCACTGGCGTCGAGGCGCTGGGAGGGATCGCCGCGAATGATCCGGGACATTTCCCGGCCCAGCCATTCCACCCGCTCCATACTGCGTTTTGCCGCGAGGTAACCGCCAATCAGGCCGAGCACAATGGTCATCAGCATGGCCTGGGCCAGCGTCACGAATACCAGCCGGCCGCTGAAGACCACCGACTGGTAGTCGCGGGCGACGATGGCGCGGTTGCCGTCGCCGAGATCGGCCATGCGCGCGAGAAAGTCCACGTCGACGGATTCCCCCCACTGCAGCAAACCGAGCTCCAGGTAGAACCAGCCGTCGTCGAACATGCGGTAATTGGTCGCTTCCGGCAGGTCGCCGCCGACCCGCTTGCCCGCCCCGTCGACGATCAGGTAGTGGAAGCGGTCGAGCAGGTGGGCGTCGCGCTGGTCCTTCATGTACTGGAACACACCCGCGAGACCCTCCCCGTTATAGACCAGCTGCAGGGTTTCCTGTTCATCGACGATACTGCTGGAGAGCTCGTTGAAGTAGCGGTAACTGTAGAGCCCGTAGAGCAGCAGGGTGAGCACCAGCACCGTGGCGGTGAGCACCAGCAGGTACTTCACCCCGTAGCGGAAGGTGAGACTGCGCAGTACCTGGCGGAATTGCCCGGCCTGTAATTCGCTCACCGGCCCTCCGGACCGAGCCGGTATCCAGCTCCGCGGACGGTCTGCAACAGCGCCTCGTCGAACTCGCGGTCGATCTTCTGCCGCAGCCGCGAGATATGCACGTCGATGACGTTGGTTTGCGGATCGAAGTTGTAACCCCAGACCTGCTCCAGCAGCATGGTCCGGGTTACCACCTGGCCGGCGTGGCGCATCAGGTATTCGAGCAGGCGGAATTCCCGGGGCTGCAGCGGGATGACCTGGCCCTGGCGGGTCACCTGCTGCTGCAGCAGGTCCATGTGCAGGTCCTGCACCTGGAGTTTGGTCGGGGTATCCGCCGGCGCGCTGCGCCGGCGCATGAGCACTTCCAGCCGCGCCAGCAACTCGTCGATGGAGAAGGGTTTGACCAGGTAGTCGTCCGCCCCCACCTGCAGGCCGCGCACCCGCTCGTCGACATCGCCGAGGGCGCTGAGCACCAGTGCCGGCGTATCCTTGCCGCACCGCCGCAGTTCCTGCAGCAGGTCGAGGCCGCCGCGACCCGGCAGCATGCGGTCGATCACCCAGAGGTCGAAATCGCCCTCCATCGCCGCGCTGTAGCCGCTGTCGCCGTCACCGCAGTGGGTGCAGTCGAAATTGGCTTTTTCCAGTTCGCTGCGGATGAACTCGGCGGTCGACTGGTCGTCTTCTATCAGTAGTACATGCATATCCGCTTCCACTTGCTGGTCGGCAATTTAGCACGCCGCAGCACTCCGACAAAATCTGCGGACTGGGGTAGAATGCCGCCCATGAATACGCCACCGCCCTCTCCCTCGCTGCTGCGGCACCTGCTGGCCATGGTCTATGACGCCCTGTTGGTCATCGCCCTGGTTTTCGTGGTCTACGCGCTGGCACTGGGCATCCAGGTGGCGCTGACAGACGGCAAACAGGAGGTATTGTCGCCGGTGGTCGGGCGCATCCTCTTCGTCGTATGCACCACGGGTTTCTACTGCGCTTTCTGGTGGCGCAGCGGACAGACGCTGGGCATGCAGACCTGGCGCATAAAACTGGTCAGCAGCGACGGCGGCAGGCTGCGCGTCGGCCAGCTGCTGCTGCGCTGTGCGGGGGCGGCTGTGTCCTTCGTGTTCCTCGGCCTGGGCTACCTGTGGAAGCTGGTGGACCGCAATGGCCGCTACTGGCATGACTACCTGTCCGGCACACAGCTGGTGTTGTTGCCGAAGTCGAGCCGCGACTCGCGTAAAGAGTCTGATAGTTAGATCGCAGTTACCTGCACTTTATCGGGGAGCCCAGGCTTTTGGTGAATATGGGGTCCGGGGCAGATTGCCGAGCGCGACCCGGTACATGCCCGCTGGAACACGCCAAAAAGCGCACATCCCTGTGCAGGCTCGGGCGGCGACGTCCTGTCGCCGCACGGTTCCAGCGGGCATGTACCGGCTCACACTCTACCTTTCGCGCATTTTCCAAACCCACACGCTGCGGCAAGTTGGACAAGACAGGCTCTCAGCGCAGTCATCCCGGGATTTCCGGAATCTGCTTTTCGCCGGTTTTCCCATGGCTCGACCTCACGCGCAACGAGGGTTTCCATCCCGCACTGCACCCACGGCGAGTTAAAGCGCTCTCGAGCCGTGGGGGCAGTGCGGGATCGAAGTCCGGATCGAAACTGTCGTAACCGAATTCACGTTAACCAAAAAAACTCTTCAACGAGCCCGGCGCAAAAGAACCAGTCCCGCCACCAGGCAAACCACAATCGGCACAAGGGCCGCATACAAGGGGTGGAAGCCGAACACCAGGCTGGCGGGGCCGAGCAGGTCCTGGCTGGTGCGGAAGGCAATGGCGACGATCACGCCGGCGAAGATGCGGAAGCCCACGGTGCCGTCGCGCAGGGGGCCGAAGATAAACGAGATCGCCACCAGTACCAGCGCGCTGATCGCCAGCGGCTGCAGCACCTTGCGCCAGAGGGCGAGCTGGTAGTCTTCCGATTCCATGCCCTGACTCTGCAGGTAGAGGCTGTAGCGGTAGAGGTCGGCGAGGGAGAGCTGCTCCGGTTCCACCACCACCAGGGCCAGCAGGTCGGGAGTGATGCCGGTCTCCCACTGCAGTTGGTCGTAGCGCTCGCGGGTGGTTTCCCAGCTGCTGAAATGGGTGCGCACGACGTCTTCCATGCGCCAGTAATCCCCGTGGAAAGTGGCCCGGCGGGCGCGCAGCGCGCTGGCCATACGCCGCTGCCCGTCGAACTGCAGGAGCACGATGCCGTGGACGACGCCCCGGGGTTCGAGGGCGTTGAAATGCAGGAAGGTATTGCCCTCGCGATTCCAGATGCCGTGGCGGCCGGAGAAGGCTTCGCCGGGGTTTTGCGCGAGGGCGCGCCGGGTCTCGCCGATCTGGTCGGTTTTCGGCGCCACCAGGTCGCCGAGGACGAAGCCGACCAGCGCGACCAGCAGGGCGGGCTTCAGGGCCATCCAGACCAGCCTGCCGGTGGAGACACCGGCCGCCCGCATGACGGCCAGTTCGCTGGAGCTGGCCAGTTGTCCCAGTCCCAGCAGGCAGCCGATCAGGGCGGCGAAGGGGATGTACTCGTAGCAGCGCCCGGGCAGGGTCAGGGCGATATACGCGGCAATCTGCGCGAAGCCGTAGGTGGCGGAGGCGTCATCGGCCTCGTCGATGAAGGCGGCGATGGCGTCCAGCCCGACGATCACCGCCAACACCAGGCCGATGGCGGCCAGCACGGTCCAGCCTATATAGCGATCAAGCCCGCGCACGCAACGCGCTCCTTTGCCGCCAGGCGCTGCGCAGGCGGCCGCCGTAGAGCAGGCCCAGCGCCAGTAGCAGGAAGGCCGCGTGCACCAGCCACAGTCGCAGCGGTTCAGCGCCATCTTCGGCGACCGCGCTGCGCATGCGGGTCAGCAGCACCAGGTAGCCCAGGTAGATCAGGAAGGCCGGGACCATCTTGATATAGCGGCCGCGGCGGTGATCGGTACGGCTCATGCAAAAGGCGATGACGGCGACAATGGGCACCATCACCGGGATGGAGAGCCGCCAGTGCAGGGCGGCCACATCCTCGGGCGTGGCGGAGCGCAGCAGGGCCGCGGTGGAACGTCCGTCCACCGGGTCGGCGGCGCGGATGCCGTCCTCGGGATCGGGGATCAACTCGCCGTAGCGATCGAAGCTGGACACCCGGTAGTCGAGGTCGCCGGGGTATCCGCTGTAGCGGACGCCGTCGCGCAACTCCAGGTAGCGCGCGCCGGTCTCGGGATCGAAACGCACCTCACCCTCGCGGGCGACCGTCACCTGCATGCGCAGCCTGCCGCGCTCATCGGGGCCGCCCTCGGAGAGGAAGACGTCGTGCATGAGGCCGTCGGCATCCACGCCCTGGGCATAGGTCACCAGGTTGCTGCCGCGCCGCGACTGGAAACGTCCCGCCGCCACCGCGTTCAGGCCCTGGGAGGATTCCGGTGCGTGCAACAGGGCCTCCGAGTGCCTGGCGCCCATTGGCGTGACCCACAGGCTGAAGCTGCCGACGACGACGAGGACCAGCGCGGCGGGCAGCAGGGTGTAGAGCGCGAGGCGGGAGGGACTGACACCGCAGGCACTCAGGACCACCATTTCACTTTCCACGTAGAGCCGGCCGTAGGCCATCAGAATGCCGATAAACAGGCCCAGCGGCAGGATCAGCTCGAGGAATCCCGGCAGGCGGTAGAGCATGACCGGCAGCAGGATGTCCGAGGCCAGGTCGCCGGTGGCGGCCTCCGCAAGGTACTTGACGAAACGGCCGCTGAAGATAATCACCAGCAACACGAAACTCACCGCTACGGTGTGGGTGAGTACATCGCGTGCCAGGTAGCGAAGAATTTTCATTGCCGGGAGGAGAAAGCAGGGTTGCGGTTCAGTTTATGGGCGCAACATCATACACTACGCCAACATTTACCGTGAGGAATTCCCGAATGAGCGGCCTGACCCTTACTGCGCGCGCCGTAAGCGACGCCACCACCGTCCGCACCCAGTGCGCCGTAGTTCCCGTGTTCTCCGGCGAAGCCCTGCAGGGTGCCGCCAAGGCACTCGACAGCGCCGGCGGCGGGTCGCTGTCGGCGACCCTGAAACTGGAAGATTTCAGCGCCAAGCGCGGCCAGAGCACACTGCTGCCGGGCGCCGCCAAAGCCCAGCGCATCCTGCTGGTCGGCTGCGGCAAGCGCGGCGATTTCGACCGCGTCGCTGCGCGCGAATTTGCCCGCACCGTATACAGCGCACTCAACGGGACCACCGCGAAGGACGCGCTGGTCCTGCTCGACGACCTCAGCGTGCACGACGCCACCGCCGAATGGCTGCTGGAAACCCTTGCCCGTTCGCTGGCGACCGGCGCCTACCGCTACACCGAGACAGTATCCGAACCCCAGCCCGCACTGACGGTCAGCAAGGTGACCGTGAGCTCCGTGCTCGGCAAGGGGCCGGCGCAGACCGCACTGGACGCGGGCGCCGCCACCGCCTCCGGCATCAACACCGCGCGCAACCTCGCCAACCTGCCCGCGAACATCTGCACCCCCAGCTACCTCGCCCAGCAGGCGCGCAAACTGGCCCGCGGCAACAGCAAACTGACCGTGCAGGTCGTCGATGAAAAGCAGATGCGCGAGCTGGGCATGCATTCGTTTCTCTCGGTCACCGCGGGCACTGCGGAGCCGGCGCGCCTTATCATCATGAACTACAGCGGCGGCCGCAAGTCGGACAAGCCCTACGTGCTGGTCGGCAAGGGCATCACCTTCGACAGCGGCGGCATCTCCATCAAGCCCGCCCTGAAAATGGACGAGATGAAATTCGACATGGGCGGCGCCGCCAGTGTCCTCGGCACCATGACCGCCGTCACCGAAATGGCCCTGCCGCTAAACGTCATCGGTGTCATCGCCGCCGCGGAAAACATGCCCAGCGGCACCGCCACCAAGCCCGGCGACGTGGTCAGGAGCATGTCCGGCAAGACCATCGAGATCCTCAACACCGACGCCGAGGGCCGGCTGGTGCTCTGCGACACCCTCACCTACGTCGAGCGCTTCAAGCCCGAAGCGGTCATCGACATCGCCACCCTTACCGGCGCCTGCGTGGTCGCCCTCGGCTCACACGCCAGCGGCCTCTACAGCAATACCGATGAACTCGCCGACGCCCTGCTGGCCGCAGGCACCGAGGCCCACGACCGGGCCTGGCGCATGCCCCTGTGGGACGACTACACCAAGCAGCTGCAAAGCAACTTTGCCGATCTCGGCAACATCGGCAGCGCCGGCGGCGGCAGCGTCACCGCGGCCTGCTTCCTCTCCGAGTTCACCAAGAACTATTCCTGGGCCCACCTCGACATCGCCGGCACCGCCTGGGATGCCGCACCCAAGTGGGCCACCGGCCGCCCGGTCGGCCTGCTGACCCGCTACCTGATCGACCGCGCCGGCAAGTGACCCGGGTCGGCTTCTACGTCATCCAGGCGGCTGGCCCCGGCCAGCGCCTGAATGTCGCCGCCCGGCTCGCCGACAAGGCCTTCGCCCAGGGCCACCGCATCTTCATCAACGCGGCGGACCGCGACCAGGCCCAGGCGCTGGACTCCCTGCTCTGGAGCTTCCGCCCCGCCAGTTTCCTGCCCCACGCCCTGCTCGGCGAGGACACCGGCGAACCAATCCTCATCGGCTGGGGCCAGGAACCCGCCAACCACAACGACCTGCTGATCAACCTGCAGCTGCAACCGCCGCCGTGGTTCTCGCGCTTTGGCCGGGTGGCGGAGGTCGTCACCCAGGATGCGGAATCGCTGCCGGCGATGCGGGCGTCGTGGAAGATGTACCGCGAGCGCGGCTACCAGCTGGAAAAGCACGATCTCTGATTTTTTCTGCCTCTCCAGTGGGGACGTATCATTCCCACATTTCAATACGCCAACACACCTTGTAGATCGGTGCCTCTTTGAAACCACAGTGGTAGTTGGTAGTTTCGATACCGGCACGGCCACGGGGTGTGGCCTCCCGAAAAACGCAAAAGCGCCATCCATGGCAGCTCGGCTTCCCGGAGCGCCGGCCGGGCCCTCCATGGCCTCAGACGTTTTCGTGAGGCCACACCCCGCGTCCATACCTGCTCCGTGCCATACGAATAGCTGCAGCAGACCAGGAAATCACACCTCTACGATAATGGCCGGAAGGTATTCGCTGGCAAGGGATCAGGGACATCGGCTCGCCTACGCCTCACCGGGGCGTCCGAGGACATGGATGTCCGAGGCCGAGCCTGCACATGGATGTGCGCTTTTTGGCGGTCCCGGGGAGGCGTAGGCGAGTCGAGGGCCCGGCCTACGAAGCTCCTTCCCGTAGAAGGCAGTGAGGCCGATGGCCCGGCTTACAAAGCACCATCCCGGAAGAGGCGGCGGACCAGATAGCGCGGGTTATACAGCACAATCCCCAAAGCACAATGGAAAGACGCTCGGAGCTACGAATTCCAGAGAACAACCCGTCGCTACAAAGCCCCCGCCGCATGGCTTATAATCGCGCCCCTTTCAAGAAACCGTCAGACACCCAGACCATGGACAAGACCTTCCAGCCCGCCGACATCGAGACCCGCTGGTACCAGGAGTGGGAAAGCAAAGGCTATTTCGCGCCCCAGGGCGGTGACAACGCCTTCAGCATCATGATCCCGCCGCCCAACGTCACCGGCAGCCTGCACATGGGCCACGGCTTCCAGAACGCGATCATGGACGCCCTGATCCGCTATCACCGCATGCGCGGCGACAACACCCTGTGGCAGCCGGGTACCGACCATGCCGGCATCGCCACCCAGATGGTGGTGGAGCGCCAGCTGGAAGCGCAGGGCGTCAGCCGCCACGATCTCGGCCGGGAGAAATTTACCGAGAAGGTCTGGGAGTGGAAGGCGCAATCCGGCGGCACCATCACCCGCCAGCTGCGCCGCCTCGGCGCCTCGCCGGACTGGTCCCGCGAGCGTTTTACGATGGACGAGGGCCTGAGCGCCGCCGTGCAGGAAGTGTTTATCCGGCTGTACCGGGAGGGACTGATCTACCGCGGCAAACGCCTGGTGAACTGGGATCCGGTGCTGCACACCGCCATCTCCGACCTCGAGGTGGTATCCGAGGAGGAGAACGGCCACCTGTGGCATTTCCGCTATCCGCTCGCCGGCGGCGAGGGTCACCTGACTGTCGCCACCACCCGCCCGGAGACCATGCTCGGCGACTCGGCGGTGGCGGTGCACCCGGAGGACGAGCGCTACGCCCACCTGATCGGGCGCATGGTCGAGCTGCCGCTCACCGGCCGGGAGATTCCGGTAATCGCCGACGATTATGTGGACCGCGAGTTCGGCACCGGCTGCGTGAAAATCACCCCGGCCCACGATTTCAACGACTACGAGATGGGCAAGCGCCACGGCCTGCCGATGATCAACATCCTCGACGACGATGCGGCCATCGGCGGCGAGGCGCCGGCAGCCTATGTCGGCATGGACCGGTTCGCGGCGCGCAAGCAGATCGTCGCCGACCTCGACGCGCTGGGCCTGCTGGAGAAAATCGACGACCACAAACTGAAGGTGCCGCGCGGCGACCGCTCCGGTGTAGTGATCGAGCCCTACCTTACCAACCAGTGGTACGTGGACGCCCGCGCCCTCGCCGGCCCGGCCATCGAGGCGGTGGAAAACGGCTCGGTCAAATTCGTGCCGAAAAACTACGAGAACATGTATTTCAGCTGGATGCGCGACATCCAGGACTGGTGCATCAGCCGCCAGTTGTGGTGGGGACACCGCATTCCCGCGTGGTACGACGAGGCCGGCAATTTCTACGTCGGCGCCTCCGAGGCGGCGGTTCGCGCGGAGCACGGCATCGCCGCCGATGCCGCCCTGCGCCAGGACGAAGACGTGCTCGATACCTGGTTCTCCTCGGCCCTGTGGACATTCTCCACCCTGGGCTGGCCGGAGGAAACGAAGGAACTGGAAATCTTCCACCCGACCTCGGTGCTGGTCACCGGCTTCGACATCATCTTTTTCTGGGTCGCCCGGATGATCATGATGACCCTGCATTTCCGCAAGGAAGTTCCCTTCGAGACGGTCTACGTCACCGGCCTGATCCGCGACGAGGAAGGCCAGAAGATGTCCAAGTCCAAGGGCAACGTACTGGACCCCATCGACCTGATCGACGGCATCGACCTCGAAAGCCTGGTGAGCAAGCGCACCGCCGGCATGATGCAACCGCAACTGGCAGCGAAGATCGAAAAGGCCACGCGCAAGCAGTTCCCGGAGGGTATCGCCGCCTACGGCACCGACGCCCTGCGCTTTACCTTTTACTCGCTGGCCTCCACCGGACGGGACATCAAGTTCGACATCGGCCGGATCGAGGGCTACCGCAATTTTTGCAACAAGATCTGGAATGCCGCCCGCTACGTGTTGATGAACTGCGAGGGTGAAGATTGCGGCCAGGATGCGTCGCTGCCCTGCGAACTGAGCCTCGCTGACCGCTGGATCATCGGCAAGCTGCAGGAAGCCGAAGCGGAAGTCGCCCGCTGTATCGACAATTACCGCTTCGACCTCGCCTCGCAGGCGATCTACGAATTCATCTGGAACGAATACTGCGACTGGTACCTGGAACTGTCCAAGCCGGTGCTCTGGGACGACCATGCCAGCGAGGCGGCCAAACGCGGCACCCGGCGCACCCTGATCCGGGTACTGGAGACCTGGTTGCGCCTGCTGCACCCGCTGATGCCGTTTATCACCGAGGAAATCTGGCATACCGTGGCACCACTCGCCGGCAAATCCGGCGCGACCATCATGCTGCAGCCCTACCCGGCGAGCAACAAGGACGCTATGGACACTGCCGCAAACGCGGATATAGAATGGCTCAAGGGTGTAATTGTGGGCATCCGGAACATTCGTGGGGAAATGAACATTGCTCCGGGTAAAGCACTCAACGCCCTGCTGCGGAACGGCGGCGACGAAGATAAACGCAGATTGCAAGAAAACGCCCCGTTCCTGAGGAAACTGGCCAAGCTGGAAGAAATCAGCTGGCTGGAATCTGGCGAGGCGGCTCCGGCCGCCGCTACGGCTCTGGTCGGCGAACTGGAAATTCTGGTTCCCATGGCTGGCCTGATCGACAAAGACGCCGAAGTGGCGCGCCTTGCAAAGGAAATGACGAAGCTGGAAAAAGACCTGGCGCGTCTTGCAGGCAAGTTGAACAACGAGTCGTTCGTCGGAAAAGCTCCCGCTGACGTGGTGGAAAAAGAGCGGGAGAAGTTGCAGGCACAGGAACTGGCAATGCAGAAACTGCAGGAACAACTCCAACGCATCCAGTCGCTGTAGCCGCCTCGGCAGAAAAAGTTTCAAGCCCGGCTGTCCTCACCGGCGTCCGGGCATAATAAAAGCAATAGGCAATACCGAGGAAAGTGGTATGAGTGATCGTGTAAACGGCACGGTAAAATGGTTTAACAACGCCAAGGGCTTTGGTTTTATCACCCGTGAAGAAGGCGATGCAGATATCTTCGTTCATTTTCGTTCCATACAGGGCGATGGGTATCGCACCCTGAACGAAGGCCAGCAAGTGGAATTCAACCTGGTGGAAGGCCCCAAGGGCCTGCAGGCGGAAAACGTCCTCAAGCTGTAGTTCTCGCCAGGAGGTGCGGCCCGTCCACTGACGCCACCGCACCTCGAGAAAAAAATCCGGTTTTCCAACGACAGGCTGGAGGTGTCCGGTATGTCTGTCGCCCGTGTTTTTATGCGCAGACTGTGCACCAGTAGCCACCAGGCCAAAACGCCGGGCATTCAATCCTGTCCCGGCTTCGCCACCACCCGCCGGAAATCTGACTTGCCCGGCTTCGCCATAATAAAGAGGACCCCATGCACATTATCGTTCGCCTGTTGATCAGCCTTGCCGTCGCCGCCCTCGCCTGGGCCGCGATCAGCCTGGTACCCGGCATCCCGCCCGTCGCCGCCCTGTTTGCCGCAACCATCCTTACCGCCCTGTTAACCTCGTTCAACCCCCCCCCTGCAAGCAGCGACCGCGCCAGCGGCGCTCCCGCAGCCGCGCCAGCGCCAGCGCCCATAGCGGATGGCCCGCGCGAGGAAGGCGCCGTCAAATGGTTCAATGTCTCCAAGGGTTTCGGGTTTATCACCAAGGACAGCGGGGAAGAAATATTTGTCCACTTCCGCTCGATTCGCGGCGATGGCCACCGTTCGCTGCGCGACGGGCAGCGCGTCAGTTTTATCGAAGCCCAGACCGACAAGGGCCCTCAGGCAGAGGATGTGATTCCACTCTAGGAAACAGCAGGAGTAGGCCAGTTGCCTGGCCGTCGGCAGCGAGGGGTGCCGGGGAACGGACCGCGAGAACCTCAGGTCGTGGTCGCGCGGGCCGGGTTGCCTGTGCTCTGGGCGTAATTCTGCTGCCAGTAGGCAGCGATCATTACAGCGCCCTCTTGCAGGATCGCCTGCGCTTCGCGCGGATCGCTCTCCAGCGCTGACTCGACGATCCCGCAGGCCATGTCCACGGTAAGGCGCGCCTGCACTTCCAGCTGAGGCGTGACGTCGATCGCCAGCCACTGCGCCATCATCTGCACCAGGTACCGCGCGGCATTGCGGCGCGACGATGCGCGGTGTTCGCGCAGTGGCGCCATGGCCCTCAGGGCGTTGAATACCTCGATGCCCGCGGGGTCCTCGCGGGTAGTCTGGTAGATCACGCCCAGTCCTTCCCCGACCCTGGGCAGCAGCCCCCCCAGGCCGTGCTCCGAGACCACGCCGGACATCCAGCACTGGAAAGCGCTGTTCTGGCGCTGCATAAGGTCTACGCCCAGCGCATGGATCACCGCGTACTTGTTGGGGAAGTAACGATACAGGGCGGGCACCGTGACACCGGCGCGCTCGGCAATCAGGTTGGTCGAAATCCGCTCGACGCCGACCTCTACCAGCAATTCGGCCGCCGAGGCGAGAATCGTCTCGTAGGTCTTCTTGGCGCGCGCCTGCCGTGGCAGCTGCTTGGCGACCAGTTCTATTTCCCGAATCTCCTGCTGTTCCATTCGATCCCCCGCCAGCCCGGCCCACGGGACCGGCATCGATGTGGTCCGCGAATCATACCCCAGCGAACCGGGAACGCTCTAGCGCGTGAAATGGGCTGTAATAAATCCGTTTTTAGCCCCGAAATATGACAATTCGATGACACGCCTGACATCGGCAACGGGAAAGGACTACAATCCCGTTACGGTTTTCGCGCTGTTTGCCGCGCAAGGCCACTCCACTCTGACAACCCGCAACAACTCCCCACCACGCGGCGCAACCGCAGCGACCAGCGGGAATTGGACGGGTTTCACGCGACACGAAGGAAACTGATTTGGCCAATTCAAGCCGCACCGAACACCGCTTTCGCGGCGTGCGGATGCCCACAGCGTCCCACCCCGCCATCCGCCGCCTGAAACGCCAGGGCTACGAGCCCTCGATTCACGGCAACAAACTGTGGAAGTCCAGTGCGCTGATCATCGATTACCTGAAGCAGAACCCGCCGCCGGACTGCCGCCGGGTCCTCGACGTCGGCTGTGGCTGGGGGATCGCGGGGATCTGGTGCGCGAAAAAACTGGGCGCCAAAGTGACTTCGGTGGATGCGGACCCGGACGTGTTTCCCTACCTGCAGGCCGCCGCCGACCTCAACGGCGTCGAGACCACCCACCTGGTGTCGCGCTTTGAAAAGCTGAGCACGAAGCAACTGGCCAAATTCGACCTGATGATAGCGGCCGATGTGTGCTTCTGGG
Organism: Haliea sp. E17; assembly: GCF_048323675.1. Classification (NCBI taxonomy): domain Bacteria; kingdom Pseudomonadati; phylum Pseudomonadota; class Gammaproteobacteria; order Cellvibrionales; family Halieaceae; genus Haliea; species Haliea sp. E17. The sequence continues at coordinate 180,306 of NZ_JBLWFK010000001.1, read as the reverse complement.
ACGAACTGGTAAATCCGGTGACCAACCTGGTCAACCGCGCGGTCAAGGCGGGCGTCAAGCAGATCCTGATTGCAGATCCCGAGCGGCCGCCGTTTTTCGAGATCGCCGAACGCTGCGCGCAGAAACACTGCGCCGAGGTCGTCGAGTGGCGCACCCGGGGGTCAGTGGAAGCCAGCGGCGCCATCATGGTGCTGGAAAACGCCTGAGCCCCGCCCGCTGCGCCACAGGTTGCGCGCTGGCGCACCACTTTTCGACCGGGCATAAAAAACCCGCCTTGCGGCGGGTCGAAAAAGAAAACTCAATTGGACCTGGATAGGGGCGCCTCAGCGCTCGCCTTGCGGCGTGCTCCCCGGCGCCGGGGTTGGGGTATCGAGTCAGGGTAAATAGTAATGCCGAACTTGATATGCTTCCAATGCATTTTTATCATACTCAACATGAATGAGATTCATGTATAGCCAATGGATACCCGAGACCTCGCACGTATAGATCTTAACCTGTTGATTGCATTACAGGTTTTACTGGAGGAAGGCAGCGTCTCCAGGGCCGCGGAGCGGCTGTACATCACCCAGCCCGCCATGAGTAAAACCCTGACGCGGCTGCGCTCCCTGTTCAACGACCCCCTGTTTACCCGCAGTAGCCACGGCATGCAGCCCACGCCGCGGGCCCAGGAACTGGCCCGCAGCCTCAGCGACATCCTCGGCAACATCCGCCAGCTGGTGGCCGGGGAAAAGTTCGACCCCGCCAGCGTCAACACGGAAATCACCATCGCGCTCAGCGAATATATCGGTGTGACACTGCTGCCGACCCTCGCCGAGCGCCTGCAACGCCAGGCGCCGCGCCTGCGGCTGCGTATCGTCACCCGGGTGGAAAACCAGCTGGAGCAACTGGCCCTGGGCAATCTCGATTTCGCCCTGCACATCAACCAGTCCCACTACGGCCCCGCCTACCGCCTGCTGCCACTGGGCGGCAGCCCACCGGCTATCCTGGTGCGGGAAAACCACCCGCTGTGCAACAGCGCTTTCGGCATCGAGGACCTGGCGGATTACCCCTGTATCCGCCTGTATGTCTCGGACCGCGAGCACGCCGAGGAGCGCAGCGTGCTGGAGATCGTCGACCGCATGTCCCACCCGGGCCAGGGCGCGCTGGAGATCTCCCACCTGATGACCGCGATCGAGGTGCTGCGCAGCACCAACTACTATATGTTCGGCCCCTCCTACCTGACCCAGAACGAGAAGCTGAGCCAGGGAATCACCGCGCTGCCCCTGCCGACGGACGAGCAATATTCCGTGGAATATTCGCTCGTCGCCCACCAGCGCACGGAAAATTCCCCGCTGCATAACTGGCTATGGGAGCAGATCAGCGATACCATCCGCGACCTGCGGCCGGCACCGCCGCGCAAATTGCGCCAGCGCGTTCCAGCAACGAGGTAAACGAGCCAACCACCGTCACCATGAGCAAGCAGCAGCGCCGCGAAATCCCCCGTTTCGAGACACCGATTTTCGAGACCCACTGCCACCTGGATTATCTCGACGAGGACGCCCTGGGCGAGACCCTGCAGCGCGCCAGCGACGTGGGCGTGGAAAAAATCATTACCATCGCGGTATCGCCCGGCAACCTCGACCGGGTCCGGCAGCTCACCCGCCAGGCCGGGCATATCTGGGGTACCCAGGGCATTCACCCCCACGAGGCGGCGCACTATGACGATGCCGTGGATTCCCGTATCCGCGATGCGCTGGCCGACGAGCGCCTGCTCGCGGTAGGCGAGATCGGCCTCGATTACTACTACGACCACGCCGACCGGGCGGTACAGCGGGAGGTCTTCGAGCGCCAGCTGCAAATTGCCGTCGACCTCGACCTGCCGGTGGTCATCCACACCCGCGAGGCGGACGACGACACCCGCGCCATCCTCGCCAATTTCAGCGATCGCCTGTCGCGCAAGGGCGTGATCCACAGCTTTACCTCGTCGCTGGCGCTGGCCGAATATTGCCTGGGCGAGGGCTTTTCCCTGGGCTTCAACGGCATCGCCACCTTCAAGGCCGCCGACAATGTACGCGAAGTGATCGCGGCCACACCGCCGCAACAGGCCCTGCTGGAGACCGACTCGCCCTACCTGACCCCGGTGCCCTACCGCGGCCGCCCCAACGCGCCCTGCTACCTGCCCTTTGTTGCCGAGCAGGTCGCCAGTTGCCTGAACCTGCCGGTGGAGGAACTGCTCGATCACGCCTGGCGCAACAGTCACCGGTTGTTTTTCGGAGATACCTGATGGAATACCAGATCGGACAGCGCTGGGTCAGCCACGCCGACGCACAACTCGGTCTCGGCGTGGTCGTCGCGACAGAGGGCCGCCGGGTAACCCTGAGCTTTCCCGCAGTCGGCGAAGAGCGCACCTACGCCACCGACAACGCCCCGCTGACCCGCCTGCGCTTCAAGGCGGGCGACCACATCAGCACCGTGGAAGCTGTGGAACTGGTCGTCACTGCGGTGATCGAGCGCCAGGGCCTGCTGATGTACACCGGCCTCGACCATCACGAGCAGGAAGTGACCGTTTCCGAACTGGAACTGGACGCCTTCGTCCAGCTGACCACGCCCCAGCAGCGCCTGCTCAACGGCCACTTCGACAAGAACGCCGACTTCGCCCTGCGCGTGGCCACCTTCAGCCACCTGCAGCGCCTGCAGACCAGCCCCGCGCGCGGCCTGCTCGGCTCCCGCACCAGCCTGCTGCCGCACCAGGTCTATATCGCCGGCGAAGTCGGTGGACGCCACGCGCCCCGGGTCCTGCTGGCGGACGAGGTCGGCCTGGGCAAGACCATCGAGGCGGGGATGATCATCCAGCAGCAACTGCTCACCGGTCGCGCCAGCCGGGTGCTGATCCTGGTTCCGCCCTCCCTGCTGCACCAGTGGCTGGTGGAAATGCTGCGCCGCTTCAACCTGCACTTTGCCCTGTTCGACGCCGAACGGGTGGCGGAGAGCGGCGCATCGGGCAACCCCTTCGAGAGCGAGCAGCAAATCCTCTGCAGTACCGAACTGTTCCTCGAGCAGCCGGATCTGCAGGCGCTGGCGACCGGCGTTCCCTGGGACCTGGTCGTGGTCGACGAGGCGCATCACCTGCACTGGTCGCCGGAATCCGCAGGCGATGACTACCGCTTCGTGGAAACCCTGGCGGGCAGCAGCGCCGGACTGCTGCTGCTGACCGCGACCCCGGAACAGGTGGGCCGGGCCAGCCACTTCGCCCGCCTGCGCCTGCTCGACCCGGCGCGCTTCCACGACCTCGACGCCTTCCTCGCCGAAGAGCAGGACTACCGCGCGCTGAGCGACATGGCCGACGCCATCGAGGCCGGGGAGATTCCCGACAACCTGCCCGAGGGCATGGACCCCGACCAGCCCGCGGATGTACTGGTCACCCAGTTGCTCGACCGCCACGGCACTGGCCGGGTACTGTTCCGCAATACCCGGGCGGCGGTACAGGGCTTTCCCGCACGCGTATTGCACCGCTACCCCCTGCCGCAACCGGAGGAATACGCCCACGCCGAGCTGCCCCTGGAAGAGCGCCTCTACCCGGAGTCGCCCTGGCTGGACGACAGCTGGCTCAAGTTCGACCCGCGGGTCGACTGGCTGGTGCGCAAGCTGAAGGAACTGCAACCGGCGAAGGCCCTGGTGATCTGCGCCCGCGCGGAAACCGCGGTCGCCCTGGAGCACCACCTGCACCTGCGCGCCGGCATCCGCTCCACCGCATTCTACGAGGGGCTGTCGATCCTCGAGCGCGATCGCGCCGCTGCCTACTTCGCCGACGAAACCGGCGGCGCGCAGACCCTGGTCTGCTCGGAAATCGGCAGCGAGGGGCGCAACTTCCAGTTCGCCCACCACCTGATCCTCTTCGACCTGCCACTGAACCCCGACCTGGTGGAACAGCGCATCGGCCGCCTCGACCGCATCGGCCAGCGCGAGGACGTGCAGATTCACCTGCCCTACCTCGAGGACAGCGCCCAGCAGACCCTGGTGGAATGGTATGACCGGGGCATGGACCTGTTCCGCGACAGCTGTTCCGCCGGGCACATGATTTTCAGCCGTTTCGAGGACCGCCTGCTGCCGCAGCTGGAAAAGCGCGATGCAGGTTTCGACGCCCTGCTCACCGACACCGCGGAGTTCACCCTGCAGACCCGCGCGGAACTGCGCGAGGGCCGCGACCGCCTGCTGGAGCGCAACTCCTGTCGCCGGGAGATCGCCGACGCGCTGATCGCGGATATCGAGGCGATGGAGGCGGACGATTCACTGGAGCAGTATCTCGAGGCGCTGTGCGAGGCCTATGGCGTCGACACCGAGTTCCACTCCGAGCGCAGTCTGGTCCTGCGCCCCTCGGAACACATGCTCACCGGCCACTTCCCCGGCGTCACCGACGAGGGCACCACGGTGACCTTCAGCCGCGACAAGGCGCTGGCCCGCGAGGATATCGAGTTCATCAGCTGGGAACACCCGATCATCCAGGAAGCGATGGACATGGTGCATTCCACCGAGCTCGGCAACGCCGCTATCGGCACCATCAAGCTCAAGGGCGTGCCCGCCGGCACCATGCTGCTGGAAGCCCTGTACACGGTGAACTGCGTGGCGCCGAAGTCGCTGCAGGTCGACCGCTTCCTGCCGGTGACGCCGCTTCGCCTGCTGGTGGACGCGCGCGGCAAACAGCTCGCCGGACTGGTGCCCCACGAGCGCCTCAACAACCTGATCGAACGGGTCAAGAAACCCACCGCCCTGGCGATCATCAAGCAGGTGCACCAGGAAGTCGATGCGAAGATGGCCCTGGCCAACGCCCACGCCGAAACCCGCGTCCGGGAAGTGCTGGCGCAAGCCGAGTCGCGGATGCGCGCCGAACTGGGATCCGAACTGGCGCGCCTGGAGGCACTGCAGGCGATCAACCCCGCGATTCGCAGCGAGGAACTCGACCACCTGCGCTACCGCATCGAGGAGTGCGCCCTGCACATCCAGCACGCCAACCTGCAGATGCAGGCGCTGCGCCTGATTATCACTACCTGACCGGGCGCGCTGGTGCGCCAATCGTCCAGCGGCGGCCCAGACGCCCTGCACCCGGTCTTTAAATCGGCAGCGGGATGAACACCGAACCCGCCGTATGCAGCACCTTGGTGACCCGGCGGTAGTCGGCGTCGTCGGCGATCCGCGCCATCATTTCCTGCAGGACAATGAGTTTGCCGAACAGGCGCTCGAAGCTGGTGTTGTCGGTGACCCCGTGATACTCCCCGGTGATCAGCCAGGGGGAGCCGTCCGGCCGGTAATTGCTGCGCAGGCGCCAGGACAGCACTTCCACGTTGTGGGCGCTGGTGGCGAGGTCTTCCGGGTTGAGCGCGTCGAAGATAAACACCTCGTCGTTGTAGCCGTAGGCGTGGCGCAGCATGCCGCCGAGGCCGACCACCAGCGCGAATACCCTGTCGCCCCTGAAAGCGGGATCGAACACCAGTTCCAGCGCCTCGGTCTCCTGGCGCCCCCCCAGTTCCTCAAACACCAGCGGCCCCTCGGTCGCGCGCAGCTGGGCCAGGCGCCACTCGACTTTCATCCCGGGAATCTTCGCCAGCTCGGCGGGATTGCGGGCGTAGAGCTTGACCGTCAGTTCGCGGACCAGGCGCCTCGATTCGTCGATGAACTCATCGGCGACAAGGTCGACATCGGACTTTGCCAGATTCTTGAATTCGTATCCGGCACAAGCGGTCAGCGCACACGCCAGCAGAAGCGGCCACAACCATCGCCCGACGCTCAAACCGCAGCCCCCTCCACCTGCTGCAGCAGGCTGTCGAGGGTTCGCAGCAGGCGCTGCAGGTCCTGCGGTCGCGACAGGCGGTGATCGCCGTCCTTGATGAAACTCACCACCACGTCCACCGATGCCAGCTTTTCCGCCAGCAGCAGCGAGCGCTCCCAGGGCACGTCGGGGTCGCGCTGCCCGTGCAGAATGCGGACCGGGCAATCGATGGCAATTTCCTCGCCCTGCAGCAGGCAATGGTCGGCGCCCTCGTCGAGCAGTTGCCGGCTAATGGTGTAGGGCTGGCCGTCGTCGTAGCAGTTCTCGATATCGCAGGCGCCCGACAGTTCGAGCTGCAACATCTGCTCCGGCGACAGGCGTCCGCCGCGCAGGGTCGCGGTAAAATCGGGGGCGGGGGCAATTCCCAGCAGGGCCGAGACCCGCCCGGGACGGGCCAGCGCCACTTGCAACATGATCCAGCCGCCCATAGAGGAGCCCACCAGGACCTGCGGGCCCGCAGTCAGTTCATCGAGTACCGCGATGGCATCGCCGATCCAGCGGCCGACCGTGCCGGCCTCGAAGTCGCCGCTGGACGCGCCGTGGCCAAAGTAATCGAAACGGGTGAACTGGCGCCCCTGCTCACGGCACCAGGCGTCGAGGGCGAGGGCCTTATCGCCCTGCATATTGGAGTTGAAACCGGCAAAAAATACGACACCGGGCGTTTTGCCCGGATGATGGACATACGCCAGGCGCTCGCCATCACTGCGCTGCAAGGTGGCCTCGGCCATGGTGCTTTCCCCTGAAAAAAATCGGTCGGGCGATAGCATAACGCAGGCAGTACCAGGGTCCCACCGTTGTCATCGCACACCCTGTACGGCGTGCCTTGTCGGGAGAAATTGCCGGGGTTGGCACCCCGGCAGAGGCTGCGAAACTACGGGGCTGCCGCCGCTTCGGCGGCTGCCCCGACTACCACAGGAGGGACTAGCGGCCTTTCCAGACCGGCTTGCGTTTTTCCAGGAAGGCGCTGGCGCCTTCCAGGGCATCCTCGCTGGCGACGCACAGGCGCTGCCACTCGGCTTCGTCGGAGATGGTTTCGGCAAATCCGCCTTCGCAGGCGCGGGCCACGGAGCGCTTGGCATAGCGCAGCGACAGCGGCGCGCGGGCGGCCAGTTGGCCGGCCCATTCCAGGGTTTCGTCGAGCAGGCTCTCGGTGCCGACCACACGGTTGCACAGGCCCCACTCGAGGCATTTCTGGGCGCTCAGCTTTTCACCGGTGGCGATGATCTCGTAGGCGCGCTTGCGGCCCAGTACCCGCACCAGCTGCCAGGTCGCGCCGCCGTCGGGTACCAGGCCGATCGCCGAAAAGGCCTGGAAAATATAGGCGTCCTCGGACATCACGGTGAGGTCACAGGCCATCGCCAGCGCGCTGCCGATACCGGCCGCGGGCCCGCGCACGGCGCTGATCCAGGGCTTCGGCGCGTTGTCGATCTCCATCAGGATGGGTTTGTATTCCAGGTTGATCTGGTCGTCCACCCGCCAGGTAGCGTCGTCGAGTGGCATTTCCTTGAGATCGGCCCCGGCACTGAAACCGCGGCCGGCACCGGTCAGGACCACGACACGCACACTGTCGTCGTTATTGACTTCGCGCGCTGCCAGCAGCAGTTCGCGGCGCAATTCGGCGTCAAAGGAGTTCAGCGCCTCCGGACGGTTCAGCGATACCAGCGCCACTGCGTCGTGGCGCTCGACCATTACAGTTTGATATGTACTCATGTTGGTTCTCCTTCAGGCGATGGCGCCGGCAGCCATGAGTTCGGCCAGCTCCTGTTCCGCGAAGCCCATTGCCGTGAGCACGCTGCCGGTATCCGCGCCCGGTACCGAACCGGCGTTGCGCACGCTGGAGGGCGTGCGGGAAAAACGCGGTGCCGGCGCCGGCTGTACCATGCCATCGATTTCGATATAGGTGTTGCGGGCCACATTGGCCGGGTACGCGGGCGCTTCGAGCAGGCTCAGCACCGGCGCAAAACAAGCGTCGGTTCCCTCCAGCAGTTCACACCACTGGTCGCGGGTCTTCTGTTTGAAGATTTCAGTCAACCGGGCTTTCATCCGCGGCCATTCCGCCGGGTTGTCCTGGTCGCCGAACTCCTCCTCGGACAGGCCCATTTTCGCTTTCAACAGGGCGTAGAACTGCGGTTCGATGGCGCCGATACAGACGAATTCTCCATCCGCACACTCGTAGGTATCGTAGTAGTGGGCGCCGCCGTCGAGCATGTTGCCCTCGCGGGCGGTGGCATCGTAGTCGCCGGTGTGCTGCCAGCCGTGGAACATCCACATCAGCTGGGCGGTACCGTCGACCATTGCGGCATCGATCACCTGGCCCTTGCCGGAACCCGAGGTCTCCAGCAGGGCAGCGAGTATGCCCATGGCCAGCAGCATGCCGCCGCCGCCCATGTCACCGACCAGGTTGAGGGGCGGGCTGGGCTTCTGCCCCTTGCGCCCCATTGCATACAGTGCGCCGGTGAGGGCGATGTAGTTTATATCGTGGCCCGCGGTGTGGGCCAGCGGGCCGTCCTGACCCCATCCGGTCATGCGGGCAAAGATCAGCCTGGGGTTGCGCGCCATGCAGGCTTCCGGGCCAATGCCGAGCTTTTCACAGACGCCGGGGCGGAAGGGGTCGATGATGACGTCGGCGTTCTCCACCATGCGCAGCAGGGTCTCGACGCCCTCCGCCGATTTCAGGTTGATGGTCACCGATTTCTTGCCGCGGCTGCTCACATCCTTCTGGTGCAGGGCGCTGGCGCCGATCGCCCGCTCGATACGGATCACTTCGGCGCCCATGTCCGCCAGCATCATGCCGCCCATGGGGGCGGGGCCGATGCCGGCGAGCTCCAGTACGGTGTAACCGTTCAGGGGTCCCATGGCAGTGTCCTTACCGCGGCTGCATGCGGATGCCCGCATCGATGCGCACGACCTCACCGTTGACGTAATCGTTCTCGGCGATGAACACGGACAGGTGGGCGATCTCCTTCGGATTGCCGAGGCGCTTGGGATACAGCGGTGCCTCGCACAGCGCCTGGTAGGCTTTCTCCGGCAGGGATTCGAACAGCGGGGTGTGAATCAGGCCGGGAGCGATAGTGTTGACGCGGATGCCGTAGGCGGCGAGGTCGCGGGCCATCGGCAGGGTCATGCCGACCACGCCGCCCTTGGAAGCGGAGTACGCGAGCTGGCCCATCTGGCCTTCAAACGCGGCAATAGAGGCGGTGTTGATGATCACGCCGCGGCCGCCGTCTTCGTTGATCGGCTCGTTCTTCGCCATCTGCTCGGCGGCAAAACGGGATACGTTGAAGGTACCCACCAGGTTCACATTGATGACCTTGGTAAATTCCGCGAAGGGGAAGGGACCGTCCTTACCGAGGGTTTTCGCGGCACTGGCGATACCGGCGAAGTTGTTGCAGATATGCAGTGCGCCGAATTTCTCGACCACACCCTGGACCGCTGCCTTGACCGAGTCTTCATCCGCCACGTTGACGCTGAAGAAGGCCGCGTTGTCGGCACCCAGTGCCTCGACCAGCTGGTTGCCGCGCTCCGCGTTCATGTCGAAGATGGCGACCTTGGCGCCCTTGGCGACATAGGCCTCCACCGTGGCCTGGCCAAGACCGGAAGCTCCACCGGTGACAATTGCAACTTTACCTTGCAGATCCATATTTTTTCTCCTCTCGAGGTAGCGTCCCAGGCACTGGGTCGGGATGGTTCAGGGATTGTAGATAAAAGCAGACAACGGCTTGCGAGCCCTCACACCACAGTCACAACTGTGGCACAATCGCTTGGCTCGGCAATGCAAAGGCGCCCGGAAAACCGGGGCCACGGCTAGGGCCGACCAGGGAATCACCCGGCAACCGCCACTGATACGGCGGACAGTATGGTGAGCGGCCTGCCGGGCAACAATGACCACCCCCGACAAAATAATTGACTGGAACTAACAGCGGCCCAGCCCGGCATGGAACACTTCTTTCCCGATTACTGGTCTACTCTCTACCTGGGGCTGATCCTCAGTATCACGCTGGCCCAGATGCTGGTGGTTTACGACCTCAGCGCAGCCAGCGCACCCCCCAAGGGCCTTGGCATGTTTACGGTGTACGCCCTGGCCACCATGCTCGGCTGGATGCTGTTCACCCTGCACCAGGGTATTGAATCCCCCCTCGGCATCGGCGTTCCCTCCGTGGCCTGGGTCATCAATGGTTACCTGCTGTTCATCGCCGCCGGCCAGCGCGCGGGCCTGACCCGCGGCCGGGCCAGCCTCGGCGTAATGTGCGTGCTGGGTAGCCTCGGTGCCCTGTTTCTCGACGACCGGCAACTGTTTGCGCTGTGCGCCGTGATTTCCGGCCTGTGTTTTGCTGCCTCTGGCGTTATATTTGCCCGCCGCGGCACCCAGCAGCACAATGTCGGCGACGCCATCATGTGCGTGGCCACGGTGCTGATGGTCGCCGGCAACCTGATCGGCCTTTACCAGCTCTTCTTCCGGAGCAATTACTCGGATGCCCAACTGGTCAGTTTCGGCGCCTACAGCTGGGCCTATGTGCTGGTGGTTGTCGGCTTCCTCGCCAGTGTGCTGGTGGAATACCAGCAGCACCTGTCGCACCTCGCTACCATCGACCCGCTGACCCAGCTGCTCAACCGCCGCGGCCTGGAGACCAGCCTGCAGATCAGCCTCGCCAGGGCCTCACGCCAGGACCTGTATACCTCGGCCATCGCGATAGACATCGATCATTTCAAGAACATCAACGACAGTTTTGGTCATGAGACCGGTGATAATGTCATACGCATAGTGGCCGGCATCATCGCCAAAACCTGCCGGGGCACCGATGTCGTCGCCCGTATCGGCGGCGAGGAGTTCCTGCTGGTGATGCCCGACACCGGGCTCGAATTCGCCCGCAGGGTCGCGGAGCGCCTGCGCGAGGCGATCGGCGAACACCCCCTGTGGGTGGACCGGCAGCGGATCCCGATCACCCTCAGCCTGGGCGTTGCCGGCAGCCGCGGCGAGGTCAACCTCGACCAGTTGCAGCAGGAAGCCGATCGCGCCATGTACCTCGCCAAGCGCAACGGGCGCAATCGCGTGGCCTGGATCGACAAAAACCCGATACACCTGAGTAACGGCGGCGGCTAGGCATGCGCGACATATCCATCTCCGTCTACTTCGCCCGCGCCGTCCTCAGGAACGCTGTCGCCGCGGGGCTGGATCCCGCGGCACTGCTGCGCCAGGCCAGGATCTCCCCGCGCCTGCTGCGCGAGGAAAATGCGCGCATCTCGGCCGAGCGCTTCGCCGACCTCCAGGTCGGCACCATGATCGCCATGGAGGACGAGGCCCTCGGATTCGTGTCGCGGCGCATGCCGCTCGGTTGCTGGTCGATGATGTGCCACGCGGTGATTGGCTGCGACTCCCTCGGCCAGGCCCTCGCCCGCTACTGCCGGTTCTACCAGCTCTTCGAATTCGGCGTGCATCCCCACCTCATCGTCGAGGGTGAACAGGCGCGCATCCGCGTCGTGCTGGTGGAGAGCGACCGCATACCCGACCCCTACATGATCGAATTGCTGCTGTTCAACGCCCACCGTTTCGCCAGCTGGCTGATCCAGGAGCACCTGCCCCTGCAGGTGGTCAACCTGGCCTACGGGCCGGCCACCGAGGCCAGCGAATACCGCGCGGTTTTTCTCGGCAACCCGGTGGAGTTCGAGCAGGCCCACTCGGAGCTGGTCTTCTCCAGCAGCCTGCTGGAGCGCCGTGTCTCGCAGACCGAGCATTCCCTGCGCCACTTCCTGCGCCACCCGGTGCTGATCATGCTCACCCAGACCTACGCCCAGAGCAGCTGGACCGCGCGGGTGCGGGAAGCGGTACACCAGAACCTGGTCGATATGCCGGAGCTGGGCGACGTCGCCGCCATGCTCGACATCCACCCCCAGACCCTGCGGCGCCGGCTCTCCGCCGAGGGCACGACCTTCAAGGAGGTCAAAAGCCAGGTGCGGCGGGATACAGCCCTGCATTTCCTCGGCAAACAGGGCCTGTCCATCGAGGAAATCGCGCTGCGTGCGGGTTTCTCGGAATCCTCGGCTTTTATCCGTGCCTTCAAGGGCTGGACCGGGGTTACGCCCTATACCTATCGCAAGGGGCTGTAGTACTGGGCTTCGATGCCTGCTGTGCCCTTCTTTCTTTGCTGCGTGGGGCGGCCTGGCGGCCGCTGCGTGGCCTGCGGGCGGGAAGGCGCTTTTACTCCATTCCGGGCGCTTGCGGCGCGTTAGCTTTTAGGTGCCCGGAATTGCCGCGTGGCTGCCGGGTTTTGAATGAGGCTTGAGATTACATGCTACCTGGCTGCACGGTAGCTGGTGGGGTGGGCTGGCGCATCGCGGTGGTGAGGTGGTTCCGCTTGGGGATCGAGCTCGCACCGACGCCCTCCAAGTCCGTAAAAGCGCCTTCCCACCCACTGGCAACGCGGGGGTAACCCCAGGCTTTCGTACACTGGTCCGGTTTGCGGTTTGCGGTTTGCGGTTTACTAAAGCTTGGTTTTAGCCTTCGCATTTCACCCGCTTCGAGGAGCAAGCCAGCCCGGAGTTCCGTCAGCTGTCGTTTGGCACCCGCATTGGCGTCGGGTGGTGCATGTCTTTTGCGGACTTGGAGGGCGTCGGTGCGAACTCGATCTTGCAGCGGATCCGCCACCGCAACGCGATGCGCCATGCCACCACACCAGCTACCGTGCAGCCAGGTAGCATGTAATCTCAAGACCCATTCAAAACCCGGCAGCCACGCGGCAATTCCGGGCACCAACAGGCCAACGCGCCGCAAGCACCCGCAATGGAGCAAAAGACATGCACCATCCGGCGCCAATGCAGCGGCCGCCAGGCCGCCCGCCCCCGGTGCGAAAACACTATCAACCTCGCGCCCCAAAAAAAAACCAGCAAAAGCGCGCCCGGCGAACAAAGCAAGGGCAGGTTTCCGGGAAAGCACCGGCCATTCGGGCTATAGTAGGCTGTACATGAATTCCGGAAACACGACGTGCTGAAGACCACACTCAAGGTGCTGGCGGCTGCTTATATTGCCTATCTGGCACTGGTAGTGCTGGTAATCATCCCCGCGGCAAACTTCCTCGCGCCACGCCTGGTGGAGCAGTACCTGAACCGGGAACTGCAGTCCGACGCAATCCTGTTCAATCCCTTCACCCTCGCTGCACAGGTGCGCGGCGTGCGCCTGCTGGAGCCGGACGGGGATGAATTCCTCTCGCTGCACAGCGCTGTGGTGGATCTTTCGCTCGAGAGCCTGGTCGAAAAGGGTCTGGTGCTGGATGCAGTGGCCGTGCAGGGACTGCGCGTGGATGTGCGGCGACTCGCCGATGGCAACTTCAACTTTTCCGATATGTTCCCGCCGGATTCCGGCGAAGAGGCCCCGCCAGCTGAGGATACGGGCTTGCCGGCGATTACCATCAACAAGGTGGATTTCGAGGCCGAACGCATCGACTACACGGACGAAGCCCGCGAGGATGTGTACAGCACTTACTGGGAGCACCTCGATCTCCACGTGACCGACCTCACCACGGTGCACGATGACGAGCACGACCCCTATAGCATCGAGCTGAGCGGCGAGGATGGGGGCCTGCTTCGCTGGACCGGCGATGTTTCCCTTCCCGAACAGACCAGCGCGGGCAAACTGGATATATCCCACCTGCAATTGAGGCCCGTCTGGCGCTTCGCGAAACCCTGGCTGAATTTTGAACTGCAGCGCGGTGAAGTGCATATCAGCGGCGATTACCGGCTGGACTGGTCCGCAGGTTTTACTGCCGCGATCAGCAAGGGCGAATTCGAACTCAAGGAGCTGTCGCTCGTACCCCAGGACCCCAACGCCCTGCCCGATACCGGACTGCAACTGGGCCAACTGCTGATCAGCGACATCGCGGTGGACACCCGCCAGCAGCGAGCGAGTATCGGGGGCATCCTGCTGGACGGCCTTGCCGTGGACGGCTGGAGCGAAGGCCCGCGGGCCAGTCTCGCGGACATGCTGGCACCGGTCAGCGCTGCGGCCGATCCCAACCAGCCCGCTCTGCCCGACCCCAACCAGCCGGCAGCTGCCGCTACCGCCGCGTCCGGCAGCGACACCGCCTGGACGGCGAACATCGCCAGCGTGCGCCTGCAGGACGGCCGGATTGGCTGGCGCTCGGAATACACCGAGCCGGCCCTCATGCAGGTCCAGCCGCTTACCGCCAATATCGAAAACCTCAACTGGCCGCTGGGCGGCAACTCCCCGTTGCAACTCGCACTCACGGTAAACGGTGCAGCCAGCGTCAGCGTGGACGGCGCCCTGCAACTGGAGCCGGGCAGCGGCGACATCGACTACAGCCTCAGCGGGCTGCCACTGGACTGGTTCAACCCGAACCTGCCGGCGCCCCTGCACGCCCGCATCACCGGCGGCGAACTCGGCGTGGAGGGCAAGGTCACCCTCGCCGATTTCCTGCCGACCCGGATCGCCATGGATGGCGAGATCAGCGGTTTTTCCGGGCGCATCGTGGATACCGAGGAATCCCTCACCTCCTGGGACAGTGTGCGCTGGGAGCAACTCGCCGTGGACCTCCCCGGGCAGGAGGTCGTGCTGGCCCGCCTGGTCATCAAGGATTATCGCGGGCGCCTGCATATCGCCGAGGACGGTACGGTCAACGCGTCCAATGTCTGGCGTGAACAGTTGTCCGACACCCAGGCCCAGGCGGTGATCGAGGATACCAGCGCCGATTCGACCCCCTGGCGGGTGCAGCTGCCGCAGATTCTGATCACCGGAAGTGAGCTGGATTTCCAGGATGAATCCCTGCCGATTCATTTCCGCACGGTAATCGGCGACCTCAATGGCGAGATCGCCGGTATCGATTCCAGCCCCGGAGCCAGCGCGACCATCGACCTGAAGGGCAGCGTGGACGGCTACGCCCCGGTCAGCCTGGGCGGCACCGCGGCGCCCTTTGCAGCGAGCCCGGCACTGGACCTCGAACTGGATTTCACCGGTGTCGACATGGCCACCCTGACACCCTACTCCGGCACCTACGCCGGCTACGCCATCGAACGCGGCCTGCTGACCCTCAACCTGCACTACAGCCTCGAAAACGAGCGCCTGAAAGGCGACAACAAGGTCCTGATCGACCAGTTGCGGCTGGGCGAGAAAATCGACAGCGACAAGGCCCTGGACCTGCCGCTGAAACTGGGCCTCGCCCTGCTCACCGATGCCAGCGGGGTCATCGACCTGCAGGTGCCGGTGGAGGGCGACGTGGACAGCCCCGAGTTCGACCTCAGCAGCGTGATTGTCGGCGCCTTCGTCAACCTGCTGACCAAGGCGGTCACCGCCCCCTTCAACCTGCTGGCCAATCTCGTCGGCAGTGAGGAGGACCTGCAGCGCATGCCCTTCCCGGTGGGCAGCGCGGAAATCTCGCCGGTCACCGCGGATCGCCTGGCCCAGCTGACCGAAGCCCTGCAGCAAAGGCCGCAGCTTACCCTGGTGATCAAGGGCCGCCTGAATCTCGCGGCAGACCGCGCCAAACTGCGCGAGGCGGCCCTGCGCGAGCAGTTGCTCGAGGCGGGCCTCTCCGGGGACGACATCAGCGATCGCAGCGACGCCTACCTCAAGGCGATCGACGCGCGCTACAAGGCGCTCGCCGCCGGGGAAGAGGAACTACCCAACTTCCGCGAGCGCTACGCCCGGGTACTGGAAGGCATCCCGATCGGCGACGACACCCTGCTCGACCTCGCCCAGCAGCGGGCGACCGCCACCAAGGCCCACGTGGTCAACACCCTGGGATTGCCCGCCGATCGCGCGGTCATCGACCAGTCCTCCAGGCTCAAGCCCGAGGAGGAAATGTTCAGCGGCGTGGAACTGGACCTGGACGGCTGATGCGGGCGGAGCAGTCGCCCGGCCGCCCCACGCCATCCAGCCGCGCCAACACCCGCTGAAAAAAGGCGACTAGCGCCCGGCGTAAACCAGCGCTCCGTGGCAGTAGCGACAGAGATAGCGGCTGCCGCGCTGGACGCGGTTATGCCGGGTAGAGGACAGGTCGTGGGTACGGCAGGCGCAGGTATAGGCGTGGGTGCGCTGCCGCCGCCGGGGTACGCCGGAAATGTCGAGGTCGAAGGTGACTGCCGGATCGGCTCCGAAGAAGTCCATCCACAGGCGCCACTCCGGACCGTGGGGACGGACTCGCCGGCGGCCGCGGGTTTCGTGCACCAGGAAATGCGCGACTTCGTGGGGCACGGTATTGGCCAGGTTGTCCTCCCAGTGCTTGGCGAATATCCAGGGGTTGTAGCGGATCTGGCGCAGGGCATCCCGCGCCCGGAACATCCCCGCCGTACCCCCGCTGAGATCGAAACAGATTTCCAGCCTCGGCAACTGCCGGCCGAGGGCGATCTCCGCATCGCGGATACAGGCCAGGGTCGCCGCACGGACCTGTTGGCGCGCGGTTTCCCCGATGGGTTCGATACTGTCATACATCTGCTGGCTCACCCGGGCAGTGTACCAGAGCTTTGCCGGCGCCCGGTTCGAATCAGGCGAGTAGCGCGCCGGACAGCCCGCACATCGGGGGCATCGGTCGGCCGCTTGCCCAATTGGCCCTGCAATTCATCGTGGGGTATGATCGGCCGGCCTGCCCGCAGGGCCGATTCGATAGCAGAAAAGTGACACTAATGACCACACTCGATCTCGATACCGCGCGCCTGGAAGAGTACCTCGCCGCGCACATGCCGGGTTTCACCGGCCCGCTGCAAGCCGAGAAGTTTGCCGGTGGACAGTCCAACCCCACCTTCAAGCTCACTTCGCCGGGCGGCACCTATGTTCTGCGGCGCAAGCCGCCGGGGGAACTGCTCAAGTCCGCCCATGCGGTGGACCGAGAATACCGGGTGATCAGCGCCCTGCAGGCCACAGACGTGCCGGTGCCGCGAACCTTCGTCCTGTGCGACGACGAATCGGTCATCGGATCGATGTTCTACGTCATGGAATTCCTCGAGGGCCGCATCCTGTGGAAACCGGCCCTGCCCGAGGCCCGCGACAATGCGGAGCGGGCAGCCTACTACGATTCCATGAACGCCACCCTCGCCGCCCTGCACAATGTGGATATCGACGCGGTCGGGCTCGGCGATTACGGCAAGCCCGGCAATTACTTCGAGCGCCAGTTGGGTCGCTGGAGCAAGCAGTACCGGGCATCGGAGCTGAAACCCATCCCGGAGATGGACCGCCTGATGGAATACCTCGACGCCAATATGCCCGAGGACGACGGCCGGGTCAGCCTGGTGCACGGCGACTTCCGCCTCGACAACCTGATGTTCCACCCCGAGAAACCCGAGGTGATCGCGGTGCTGGACTGGGAGTTATCCACCCTCGGCAACCCGCTGGCGGATCTCGCCAACCAGTGCATGGCCTGGATGCTGCCCGGCGACGGCTCTATCGCCGGTCTCGCCGGGATCGACCGCAAATCCCTGGGCATTCCCAGCGACGAGGAATACGTGGCCCGCTACTGCGAACGCACCGGCCGCGACGGCATCGCCAACTGGAACTTCTACCTGATCTTTTCCCTGTTCCGCCTGGCCGCCATCCTGCAGGGCGTGGCCAAGCGCGCCGAGCAGGGCAACGCGTCCAGCAGCGAGGCAAAATCACGCGGCGCCATGGTGGAACCGCTGGCGAAAATGGCGGTGGCGCTGATCGATTGAGGCAGGAGGCCTGATCAACCCTGAAACCACGCTACCCGACGCTCGCAGTATCCACGCTTCTCGCGTTTGTCCTGCTCTACCACTACTGGCCGCGGCAGCCCTCTCCCGGGCTGCCCGGGCCGCTGCCGGCACCGGCAACCGCACCGGCGGCACCCGCGGGTGCCGCGGAAAAAAGTAGCGGCAACCCAGCCCCGACGGTGCGGAGCCCACAGGAGATGTCCCGGGAGCCCGCCAGCGCCGATGCGGATGCAGGCATGTACTTCGGTTATAACTGGCGCGATCTCGCTGCAACGCGTGTCACCCCATTCCTTTCCGTAGTAGAAGGCTCCGGGTTATCCAGTATTTATCTCCGTACTCCGGAGGACCTGTACCGGGAAAATATCGAGGCCGCTGAAAGCGGTGACCCGAAATCCCAATTCCAGGTCGCCAGGGCCCTGAAGGAATGCCTCGGTGTGAGCAAAACCGACGTCATCCAGCGGCTGGAGCAGCAAAACACACTGCCCGAGCAGTTCATTGCAACGATGAAAGCTCGTGCTGAACGCTGTGACGCACTGGCAGTGATCATTGGCGATGACCTTTCACGCTGGGAAACCCATTATGCCTGGCTGGAGAAAGCCGCCGACGCGGGCAATCGCGACGCTGTGGTGTGGATGGCGAGTATTCACCCGGAGGCCTTCGAGGGCAGCACTGTGCGGCAGCACATCATCGACGCGGCACTGGAAGCGCCTGGCACCGACCTGGCGGCGCTGTCCCAGGTTACCAGCTACCTGGCCCACTATTCAGCCTATGAGGAGTCCGACTATTACACCTGGCAACTCGCGCTATGCGAGACCAGGTCGGACATTTGCACCCCCGATGCCATTCGCGCGTACATCCAGTACTACGCCGGGGATGCGCAGCTGGAGTCGTCCGAAAGTACGGCGCAAGCCATCCGCCAGGCCCTGGCGGCGGGGAACAGGGAGAGCCTCGAAGCGTTGATCCCCCTCGCGGACCGTCAACCGCAGCCGCCAACAGCCCCGGAGTAGCCCTACCCCGCGGCGTGCACAGCCTGGCGGCAATGGTGTCAGGTCAGCCCGCGCCCGCCGTCCACGGCGATGACCTGTCCGGTGATAAACGGTGCCTCGCGGGCCAGGAACAGCACGGTGCGGGCGATATCCTCCGGCGCTCCCAGCCGTTTCAGGGGGGTGGCCTCGATGGTCGCCTTGCGGGTCTCCGCATCGTAGGCGGCATCGTCCTCCGGCCAGAGAATGGCGCCGGGTGATACGCCGTTGACGCGAATCTGCGGCCCCAGCTCCACCGCGAAACTGCGGGTCAGCGAGGCCAGCCCGGCCTTGGCGGCGCCGTAGGCATTGAACTGCGGCAGCGGGCGCTGCACATGGGTATCGATGACATTGACGATACAGCCACCCGCACTGCGCAGGGGAGCGAGCAGGGCCTGGGTCAGGAAATAGGCGCCGCGCAGGTTCGAGTCCAGCATGGCGTCGAAGGCCGCCGGCGTGCAGTTTTCCAATGGCGTCGGTTCGAAGCCGGAGGCGTTGTTGACCAGCAGGTCGAGCGCAGCGTAGCGCGCGCTTACCGCGTCACCGAGCGCCTGTACCTGGCTGTGGTCGGCGAGGTCAGCGGCAAACAGATCGCAGCTGGCGCTGCGCCGGGCATTGAGCTGCGCGGCCAGGGCTTCGGCATCCGCCGCTGAACTGCGGTAATGCAGGGCGATGTCGTAACCTGCGGCGTGCAGGCAGAGCGTGATGGCGCGGCCGATACGGCGCGCGCCGCCGGTAATCAGGGCAACTTGTGGCATGGGGGTTACAGCATGTGGCGAATCGGGGGCGTCAGGCTTTCGGTGCGAAGGTCTTGCGCCGGGAGTGCTCCATCAACGCCCAGAGGATATTCGCGGAACTGACCTGCCCCACCAGCTTGCCGTCCTCGATCACCGGGCGCCGGCGCTGGCGGGTGTCGAGCATGGACTGGGCCACCTCGACGATCCCGTCGCCGGGTTTGCAGGAGTTGACCGCCCGGGTCATGACCTCGGACACCAGGGCGTGCTCCGGATCGCCGTCGTTGTACAGCGAGGTCAGTACCGCCCGGATGCAATCGAGTTCCGAGAGGACCCCGACAACCAGGCCGCCGTCGTCGACCACGGTCAGTCCGGTCAACTTGTTGTTGACGATGGTCTCGATGGCCTCCACGAGGTTGGCGCCCTGTTTGATGGTCAGCGGATTGCGCCGCATGCATTCATTGACTGTGCTTGGACCTGGCATTGTTATCTCCTTGTATCGGGGCCTCTTACGGGCCGGTCATTCAGGCGGCCTTGTCTCCGCTGGCCTTGGTGCTTTTCGCAGCCGCGCGGGGAGCGCGCTTTTTCACAGCCGCTTTCCCGGCAGCAGGCCGCTCCCCGGCCGGCGCCTTCTTCGCGGGGGACTTTTTACTGGCGGCGGTTTTCTTTGCTGCTGCCGGCTGGACAACAGTCGAGCCGGATTTACCCTCGAACTCCACCCCGTGCTCCCGCATCGCTTCGCGGTCGGCACGGGTGGGTGTTGGCCGGCGCCGGGAGGAGCGCGGTCGCTGGTAATCGCTGGAATCAGGGCGCAGGTCCCCGTATTCGAAGCGGCGCAGCAGTTCTTCCATCGTCCGGCTGATCTTGGTGCACAGGCGTATGGTTTCCACCCTGGGGAATGTGGACCGCTCGCCCTCTTCCATCAGCGCCACCAGGTCTTCCTCGGTGATTTGGGAAAGAAGTTTCAGCGGGTTGTACCAGCGGAAGCCGGGGACGATGTTGATGTCGCCGCTGTAGTTCTGGTCCATCAGGGCGTGCAGGGTGTTGATCGCCATGTTCATGCGCGGCCAGTTGTCACCCTGTTTTTGCACCATGCCGCGGTAGAGGTTGAGCACCTCCCTGCCCATGCCGACACCGAAGGCGCGCAGCGCCCGGGAAGCCGGGCTGCGGCTTTTTTTCTCGTTCTCGATGAACGGCGTCACCACCGGGTTCACCATGCTGACGATATAGTGGTTGGTGCTGTAGAGGCGCGACAGCCGCTTGGCCGGCAGGTCGTCGGCGATGGAACCGTCCACCCATTTGCGGGTCGGCAGGTAGGGCTGTGGTTCGCCGTGCACGTTTTTGGCCATCAGCACCACCGGCGGAAACACTCCCGGCACCGCGCAGGATGCCATGGCCGCCGAGCGCATATAGACATTGGGCGAGGTAATTGCGTTGAGCAGGCGAGAGCGCTGGTGGGGTTCCGCCGGGGCCACGGTGATGCTGATCTGGCGCCCGGTTTTTTCATAGGCTTCCTGGAAGGTCATGTCCGGGATCATGCGCTCCACCAGCCGCTGCAGGTCGCCGACGTCGATAGAGGGGCTGGAACCGAAGAACATCCGGGAAAACGCGCTGGCCTCGCGCTTGGCCTCGAAATGCAGGCTCTGCGGGTCGAGAAAGCGTATCAGTTCCTCGTCGGTGTGGGTGCCGAGCACCCCGGACACCAGCGCACCGGCGGAGGAGCCGGAGATCACCCGCGGCAGGAGCCCCTGCTCCAGCATGACCTTGATCACCCCGAGGTGATAAAAACCCAGGACGCCGCCGCCACTGAGCATCAGGCCGGAACGGCCGAAACAGAGGTTGGCCCGGTAGAAGAAATCCAGCTTGTCCTGCACCGCAATACGGTCCCTGGGCAGTTCGGCCAGGTAGCGCAGGGCGTCGTCGATTTCGTCGATATACTGCTCGATCAGGTGCTTGGTACCAAAGCGCGCGCGCCGGTAGAGGGTGGAGCGCCCCATACCCCCCATGTTGCCGTGAATACCCTCGTTGAGCGCGAACAGCAGGCCCTGGTCATCCTGGCGCGCCCGCAGGCTGCGCAGGCGGTCGAGACGCAGGCGAATCTGGGTGTAGTCGTACTGGCTGGTCTGGTCGATCTTGCGCCAGCGCGCCGCCCCCGTCACTTCATCGTGGGCCAGCGCCGACTCCTTCCACTCGGCATAGCTGGCAGCCGCATCCATCTGCTTTTCCAGCGACTTGATTTTTCTCGACTTGATCACCGTGACCCCCGTGGTACCGCTCGATTCGGGAAATAATAAGGTATGGCGCACCGACTCGCAGTCGCAATTGGACGGGCAACCCCCCCCACTCTGGCAGCCGCTGCCACCGGGTACGCACAGGTACTAATAGCATATAGCACATTCCGGCAGGCTGACAGGGCTTTCCGCCGGCGGCCAGCGGTGGCAAATTACCCGGATTAGTCATGCGGGCCGCGGGTTTAGCGCCTAGAATTAGCCGATCAAAAAACAAAACCAGAAAAACAGGGGCTTTCCTTGCGCGCCTATCTGATCGTCGCCGCGTTACTGCTGCTAATATTCGGCTCCATCGCCGGTTACCTCTATATGAAATTCAGCGCCCTCGCCGCGCAGGACCACACGCCACCGCCGATCACCGTGGCTGTGACCACTGCACGGGAGGAATCCTGGCCCACCACGCTGGAGGCCGTGGGCACCCTGCGTGCGGCCCGCGGCGTCAACCTCGCCACCGAGACCAGCGGCGAAATCATCGACATCGCCGTCGAATCCGGCCAGCGGGTGGAGGCCGGACAGTTGCTGCTGACCCTCAACGACAGCGTGGAACAGGCGGCCCGCGAGCGGGCCCAGGCCAACCTGGTACTGGCGCGGCAACTCTACGAGCGCGATGCCAGCCTGGTGAAACAGAAATCCATTCCCCAGAGCCAGTACGACCGCTCCCTGGCGGATCTCACAGCCGCTACCGCCTCGCTGGCGGAAATCGAGGCCCAACTGAAAAACAAGCGCATCATCGCGCCCTTCAGCGGCACCATCGGGATCATCAGGGTGAAAACCGGCGACTACACCGAATCCGGCACCCCGATCACCACGCTGCAGGACCTCTCGACCCTGGAGGTCGACTTCTCGGTCCCCGAGCGCTATTTTCCCGGCCTGCGCCCGGGGCTGCCGGTCAGCCTGCGCACCAGTGCCAGCAAAATGTCCTACGACGGCCGCCTGATCGCCCTGGATGCCGCGGTGGACTCCAGCACCCGCAATCTCGCGCTGCGGGCCCGGCTGGATTCCAGTGAGGGGCTGCTGCCCGGGATGTTCGCCCGCATTACCGTCGACCTCGAACAGCCCCGCAAGGTAGTGACCATACCCGAGATCGCGGTGACCTATTCACTGCAGGGCAATACCGTCTGGGTGGTCAACAAGGCGGGGGACGGTCTCGAGGTCGAACCCCGCGTGGTCCAGACCGGGCAGATCATGCGTGGCCGGGTCGCCGTGACCGGCGGGCTCAAGGCCGGCGAGCGGCTGGTCAGCGTGGGCCAGAACAAGCTCTACAAGGGCGCCAGGGTGGTGCTGGAAAAAGACCCTGCCGAGTTTACCCAGTGAGCCCCGCGACGCCATGAACTTTACCGACATATTCATCCGCCGCCCGGTCCTGGCCATTGTCGTCAGCGCCCTGCTGCTGGTGCTCGGGATCGCCTCGATCTTCCGGGTGAGCGTGCGCGAATTCCCGGAGGTGGAGACCAGCGTGGTCTACGTCTCCACCGCCTACCCCGGCGCCAGCGCCAGCACGGTACAGGGTTTTGTCACCACGCCGCTGCAGGAGCGCATCGTTACCGCCAAGGGCATCGATTACATCACGTCCTCCAGCAACCCGGGCTCCTCGGAAATCACCGTGCATGTGCGCCTCGGCGAGGACAGTACCGCAGTGCTCAACGAGGTGATCGCCAAGGTCAACGAGGCCCGCTACGAACTGCCGCGGGACATCGAGGACCCGGTGGTCTACAACTCCTTCGGCGGCGACGCGATGATGTACATCGCCTTCTACAGCGGGCAGATGACCCCCTACGAGGTCACCGATTACATCACCCGCGCGGTGCAGCCGGAACTCGCGACCCTGCCCGGCGTCGGCCAGGCACAGATTTTCAAGCGCAAGCTGGCCATGCGCATCTGGCTGGACCCTGTGCGGATGGCGGCGCGCGGGGTGACCGCCAACGATGTACGCGCGGCGATCCAGCGCGACAACTACATCGCCGCCGCCGGGGCGACCGAGGGCAACCTGGTGCGGGTCACCGTGGACGCCAACACCAGCCTGCAGACCACCGATGAATTTGCCGCCCTGGTGGTCCGCCAGGCCGGCGACGAGCGGGTGCGCCTCGGCGATATCGCCGATATCGAACTCGACTCCGAGGATTCCCAGATGAAGTCCCTGTCCAGCGGACGGGAGACGGTATTCATGGCGATCTCCCCCGCACCGGGCGCCAATCCGCTGCAGGTGTCACAGGAAGTGCACAAGGCCCTGCCGCGCATCGCGGCGGACCTGCCCGCGGACATGGAAGTGCTGCTGGACTGGGACGGCAGCGTCTTCATCGAGGAGGCGCTGACCGAGGTGGCCACGACGCTGCTGGAAGCGGTGCTCATCGTTATCCTCGTGATCTACCTGTTCCTCGGTTCAATGCGGGTGGTACTGATACCGCTGGTGGCGATTCCCCTGTCCCTGATCGGCGTCGTGTTCATGATCATGGCGCTGGGCTTTTCCCTCAACCTGCTGACCCTGCTGGCCATGGTGATCGCCATCGGCCTGGTGGTGGATGACGCCATCGTGGTCGTGGAGAACGTCCACCGCCATATCGAGAACGGGGCCACCCCGCTGGACGCCGCCATCAGGGGCGCCCGGGAAGTCGCCCTGCCGGTGGTGCTGATGACCCTGACCCTGGTCGCGGTCTACGCGCCGATCAGCTTCATCGGCGGCCTGACCGGCGCCCTGTTCAGCGAGTTCGCCCTGACCCTGGCCGGTGCAGTCATGGTGTCCGGCGTGGTCGCGCTGACCCTGAGCCCGATGATGTGCTCGCGGGTCCTCAAGGATGCCGCCCACCAGGGCCGCTTCGCCGACTGGCTGGACCGCCGCTTCGAACACCTGATCGCCGCCTACCAGCGCCTGCTCACCGCCTGCCTGGCCAACCGCGGCGCGGTCCTGGTGCTGGCCGCCGCCCTGCTCGGCAGCCTGCCGCTACTGTTTTCGCTGGCCCAGCAGGAACTGGCGCCGGAGGAAGACAACGGCGGCGTCATGGTGATCGGCAATGCGCCGCCCCAGGCGAATATGGAATACCTGACCCACTACCTGCTGGAAATCGACGATATCTGGAAAACCATTCCCGAGTTCCGCGGCTCCTGGCGGGTGATCAACCACGGGCAGAATTTCGGCGGTGTGGTCGCGGTCCCCTGGAGCGAACGGCAGCGCTCGGCGCAGGAGTTGCAGATCGAGTTGCAGGACAAACTCGACAAGGTCGCCGGGATGGAAATGTTTTCCTTTATCGGCGCCTCCCTGCCCGGGGCCGAGTCGGGCCTGCCGGTGAGCTTCGTGGTGGCCTCCACCGCCAGTTACGAGGACGTGTACCAGGTCGGCGAGGAGCTGCTGCAGGCGGCCCGGGAGTCCGGCCTGTTCGCCTTCGTGACCCAGACCCTGGATTTCAACCGCCCGGAAATCGCCGTGAAGATCGACCGCGAGCTCGCCGCACGCCTCGGAATCTCCATGCAGGAGATCGGCCAGACCCTGGCCACCATGCTCGGCGAGGCGGAGGTCAACCGTTTCACCCTTTCCGGCCGCAGCTACAAGGTCATACCGCAGGCGGAACGGGATTTCCGCCTCACCCCCGAGGAACTGGAAAAATACTACCTGCGCACCGAGGGCGGGGAACTGGTGCCGATGTCCAGCGTCATCACCCTGAGCACCAGCGTGCAGCCCAATGAACTGGCCCAGTACCAGCAGTTGAACAGTACGATCATCCAGGGCCTGATGATGCCGCCGAACAGCCTGGGCACCACCCTGGCGTTCCTCGAAACCAAACTGAAGGAGATCGCCCCCAGCGGTTTCCGCGCCGGCTACACCGGGGCCTCGCGGCAGTTCGTGCAGGAAACCGCCTCCTTCCCCATCCTCTTCGGGCTGTCGCTGATCCTGATCTTCCTGATGCTGGCGGCGCAGTTCAACAGCTTCCGCGATCCACTGGTGGTGCTGGTTACGGTGCCGCTGTCGATCTTCGGCGCCGTGGTGCCGCTGGCGCTGGGCTTCGCCACCCTGAATATCTACACCCAGGTGGGCCTGTTGACCCTGATCGGCCTGATCAGCAAGCACGGCATCCTGATCGTCGAGTTTGCCAACAAACTCTACGAGGGCGGCATGGACCGGCGCGACGCCATCCTGCAGGCCGCCTCCCTGCGCCTGCGGCCGATCCTGATGACCACCTTCGCCACCGTGCTCGGCGTCTGGCCGCTGCTGGTGGCCTCCGGCGCCGGCGCCAACAGCCGTTTCAGCATCGGCCTGATGATCACCTGCGGCATGCTGGTGGGCACCCTGTTCACGCTCTTCGTGGTACCGGTTTTCTACCTGCCCTTCAGCCAGCGCGGCAAACGCCGCGCGGCAGCGGCGCCGGCGCCCGCGGCGGGCAGCGGGTCCTGAGCCCGGCCCGCGGCGGGCCGGCGCCGCCGGGGCTGGCCCGCTCTGTGTTAAGCTGCCGGCCAAGCCAATAACAGCATTAGACGGGAATTTCGCATGAGTGCAGCACGTGTCCTGATCGTCGGCGCGGGAGCGCTGGGCCTGACCACCGGCTACCACCTGCAGCGGGCCGGCGCCGACATTACCTTCCTGGTTCGCCCCCATCGGCTGGCTGCGCTGGCCCGCCCGCAACGCCTGTACAGTTATGACGAACAGCACTGCAACCTGCTCGAGAATTTCGAGGTTGTCGGCGACCCGGAGCAACTGCGCGGCACGGACTACGATTTCATCCTGCTGACCCTCGACGGCGCCACCTGTTTCAGTGAACAGGGCACCATGACACTCAGCATCCTCGGTGAAATTTTCCGCGGCGGCAGGGCAGTGCTGATCATCAACGGTGTCGGCCTCGGACTCTACGACCACATCCGGCGCACCACCGGGCTCCCCGAAGCGCGCCTGCTGGAAGGCACCATGAAGATGTTCGCCTACATGGTCGGCGCGGCCAACGCGCCGCAGCCCGCGCCGCAAGACCGCGCCGAACACGATGGCGCCGACGTCGCCTATATCAACTTCCCGGACCACGTGGGGTTCTTCGTGACGACCGCGCCAAAGGCTCCCGCCAGGGCTTTTGCCGAACTTTTCAGCGCCAGCGGGGTGGCCACCTGCAAGACCATTCCCACCCGCCTGTACCGCATGTCCACCAACATTTTCTCCGCCTTCACCATCGCCAGCGAACTGAACGGCTGGGCGGGCACCGAAAGCCTGGTCGCGGATCCGCAGCTGTGGCCGCTGTGCTGCGAGTCACAGCGGGAAATGCTCCGGCTGCGGCGCAACGGGTTCATGGGCAGGTTGATGGCCTGGCTGATGAGCGACAAGCGCATTGCCGACACCATGCGCAAATCCGACCGGGAAGCCGCGCCGATGGGTTTGACCGAATTCAACCGCTGCCATCACGGTGGCAAGGTCGTGGCGCAGAATGTCGGCATCCTGGAACGCTGCCTGGCGGAGGGCGAATCCGCCGGCCAGCAAATGCCCGCCACCCGCGAACTGGTGCAGCGCTGGCAGCGGCAACACGCGACGGGCTGACAACAGGGTTGCAGCTCCGGTGCCGGGCCAGTCGCTGGCCGCCGGCGAGCCGGCCCCGCGCTATTCCGGCGGGGTATCGTCGCGACTGCCGCCGCGGAACTCTTCCTTCAGGCGCTGGCGGTAGACCCGCCCGTCCTCTTCCCGGGGCAGGCGCTCGCGGAAATCCAGTTTGTGCGGCATGACCAGGTCTTCCAGGCGCTCGCGCAGCCAGGCCATGATCTCGAAGGCGGTCTCGTCGGTGGCGTCGGCCCAGTTGACCGGTTCCACCAGTGCCTGCAGTTGCTCTCCCTCGCCCTCGTCGGGCAGGCCGAACACCGCGACGTCGGCGACCTTGGCATGGGTCATCAGCAGGCTTTCCAGGTCCTGCGGATAGACCGTGACCCCGTCGCTGGTGACGCTGTCGCTGGAGCGGTCGGTCACGTAGAGGTAACCCTCCGCATCGAGGTAGCCGCTGTCGCCGGTGCCGATTTCATCGCCGGCAAAGCGGATCTGGCCGATCTGCCCCGGGGGCAGCAATGCCCCATCGGCGTCGACAATCTCCAGCTGGCCGAGAAAGGCCCGGCCCACCGACCCGGGGTGCGCCAGCCAGTCCGCCGAGTCGATCACCGTCGCCCCCTCGCTGGCGCCAGCGGCGTAGTACTCCACCAGCACCGGCCCCCACCAGTCGATCATCTGCTGCTTGATGGCAACCGGGCAGGGCGCGCCGGCGTGCAGCGCGTATTGCATCGAACCGAGATCGTAGCGCTGGCGCACCGACTGGGGCAGCCGCAGCAGCTGCCCGAACATGCTCGGCACCCAGAGACTGTGGGTAACCCGGTGCTCTTCAATCAGGGCCAGCGCGGCCTCCGGCTCGAAGGACTCCATCAGCACGCAGGTGCCGCCCTGGTAGAGGGCCATCATGTTGTAGAGCAGGGAGGCGGGCGTATAGAGCGGCGCGGGGGAGAGAAATACCGTTTCCTCACTGAAGCCGAAGGCTACCCCGACGCCTCCCGCGAGTGCCGGAGGGGTATCGACATCGTCACTGAGGGGGGTTGGCAGCGCACCGCGCAGGGGCTCGCCGGCGCCGGCGGCGTAGAACATCGGCACCCCGCCGGCCTCATCGTCCGGCGGCACGGCGTCCTGCCGGTCGATGCCTTCCTCCCAGGACTCGAAGCCCTCGGCTATACCGCCGAGCATGTAAAAGTGATCCACCCCCGGGGCATCCAGCGGCAACGCCAGCGCTTCGGCGCTGAGGCTGGCCGCAACCAGTAAAAAACGGGCCCCGCTGTCTTCCAGTATCGCGGCGACTTCCTCGCGCCGTGCGTGCAGCGGTACCGGCACGAACACCAGGCCGGCACGCTGCGCCGCCCAGCAGAATTCGAGATAGCCGGGACTGTTGCCTGCCAGCACTGCCACCCGGTCGCCGCGGTCCAGTCCCAGGGCGCGCAACAGTCGCGCCCCCTGGCAGGAGTGGCGATCCAGTTCGGCATAGGTGAGCACCGCGTCCTCCCCCGATCCCATGACAATGGCGGGTTTGTGTGGATAGGTGACGGCGGTGCGGGAGGGATGCGGCATGGTATTACCCTGTGACTGCGAAAGGTTCTGCAAACTATAGCCTACGCTGCCTTGAACTGCGCTGCGGTGCAAGCCCGTTGGCACCGCTAAATACAACCGCCACGGATCTGGTTGCCGGCGCCCGCGGACACAGCGATAGTGCTCCCGCCAGAATCTGTGCCACACTTTCATTCACCGCCAAGGGAAGCTGTAACGCCATGCCACAGACACAGAGCCCGCAGGAACTCCGCCAGGCCATTCGCCGTGGCGATTTCAGCGGCAATACCTCCGGTTACTGCCCGGGATTCGTCCAGTGTAACCTCGCCATCCTGCCCGCCGACTGGGCGGCGGATTTCCTGCGTTTTTGCCAACTCAATCCGCGCCCCTGCCCGCTGCTGGCGATGTCCGCGGCACCGGGTGACACCGGCTTAACACGATTGGGTAATATCGACCTGCGCAGCGATGTGCCACGCTACCGGCTATTCGAGTACGGCGAATTCAAGGGCGAGGTCACCGACCTCGGCGAACTCTGGCGCGATGACCTGGTGAGCTTCGCGCTGGGCTGCTCCTTCTCGTTTGAGGAGGCCCTGATCGCGGACGGGCTGGAAGTTCGCAACATCAGCCAGGGCGTCAACGTCCCGATGTACCGCACCAACATCGACTGCGACCCCGCCGGTCCCTTTGCCGGCAAAATGGTTGTCAGCATGCGCCCCTTTCGCGCCGCCGACGCCATTCGGGCAATCCAGATCTGCACCCGATTCCCCGCGGTACACGGAGCGCCGGTCCACCTTGGCGACCCGGCGGAGATCGGTATTGCGGATATCTCCCGACCCGACTTCGGCGACCCGGTCTCGATCCACCCGGGGGAGATGCCGGTGTTCTGGGCCTGCGGCGTTACCCCGCAGGTAGCGCTGGAGGCGGCGAAACCGCCCTTCGCCATTACCCACGCGCCGGGTCATATGCTGGTCACGGACCTGCGCAACAGCCAACTGGCCGTGCTGTAGGACCAACGGAGAAGTGAGAAGGACATGCTGCTGAACTGCGACCTCGGGGAAAGCCACGGCAACTGGGTAATGGGCATGGACGCCCAGGTCATGCCCTGGATCGACCAGGCCAACATCGCCTGCGGCTTTCACGCCGGCGACCCGCTGACCATGCGCAATACCCTGGCGCTCGCAGCCGAGCACGGGGTCAGCGTGGGCGCCCACCCGGCCTACCCGGACCTCGTGGGATTCGGCCGCCGCTCCATGGCCCTCAGCGAGGCGGAGATCATCGCCGACCTGCAGTTCCAGGTCGCGGCCCTCGACGGCATGGCGCAATCCGCGGGATTACAGTTGGCTTACGTCAAACCCCACGGCGCCCTCTACAACGACATGATGGCCCGGGCCGAGGTGCGCAGTGCGATCCTCAAGGCGATCGCCAGCTATTACCGGCCGCTGCCGCTGATGCTGCAGGCCACCGCCGCCGCCGCGGAGCACCGTGCAGAGGCGGAACTGCTCGGCGTCGGCGTGCTGTTCGAGGCCTTCGCCGACCGCTGCTACGAAGACGACGGCAGCCTGCGCTCGCGGCGCCTGCCCGGCGCCGTGCACAGCCGGGAAAAAATGCTCGAGCAGGTCTCCCTGCTGCTGCACGAGGGCGTGGTCATTACCTACAGCGGGATGCGCCTGCCGCTGGCGGCGGACAGCCTCTGCGTGCACGGTGACAACCAGGAGGGTGTGTCGGCCATTCGCGATATCCGCGCCCTCGTCGACCAGCGCTGACGTTCCATGGAACTGCATGCCGCGGGCGAAAACGCCCTGATTCTCTACCTCGGCGAGGAGACCAGCCCCGCCGTCTCCGCGCGGGTACAGGCGGCCGCTGCCGCGGCGGAGATCGCGCTGGGCGAGGACCTGGTGGACCTTGTGCCCTCCTACGCGTCCCTGCTGGTGATCTACGACCCCCTGCGCACCGACCATTTCAGCGTCGGCCAGCGCCTGCGCGGCTGCCTCGCCGGTCTCGATGCCAGCCTGGCCACTGAGGGCGAAACACGGGTGCTGCCGGTATATTACCACCCCGAAGCCGGCGAGGACCTGTCAACGCTGGCCGCCAATGCCGGACTCACTGTCGACCAGGTCATCGAACTGCACAGCGGCTGTGAATACCGCGTCTACGCCATCGGCTTCGCCCCGGGCTTTGCCTACCTCGGCGAGGTGGACGAACGCATTGCCGCGCCGCGGCTGGCCACCCCGCGGCAGCGGGTGCCGCGCGGCGCCGTGGCCATCGCCGACCGCCAGACCGCGGTGTACCCGGCACCCTCTCCGGGCGGCTGGAACCTCATCGGGCGCTGCCCGGTGCGCATGTTCGACCCCGCGGCGGAACCGCCGATGCCCGTGAGTGTGGGCGACCGGGTGCGTTTCCAGCCCATCGACCGCGCGCGCTTCCTGGAACTGGGGGGCGAACTGTGAGCCTGCGTGTCATCCAGCCCGGCATGCTGAGCCTGCTGCAGGACCGCGGCCGCTTCGGCCGCCACCGGCTGGGACTCACCACCGGCGGCCCGCTGGACCCGGTAGCGTTCGATTACGGCAACCGGCTGCTGCAGAACGACGCCAACACCACCGCGGTGGAAATCAGCTTCGGCGGCCTGCAGCTGGAAGCGACCGTCGATACCTTCATCTGCGTGACCGGCGCGGCCATGCCGCTGACCATCAATGGCGCAGCGCAAGCCGGCTGGGAGGTCCTGCCGGTCCGGGCGGGCGACCAGATCGCCCTCGGCTTCGCCGAATCCGGCTGCCGCGCCTATCTCGGCGTCGCCGGCGGTTTCACCGTCGCGCCCAGTTTTGGCAGTACCGCCACCGTGGTGCGCGAACACCTCGGCGGACTGCGCGGAGAAAAGCTGCAGGCGGGCGACGCGCTGCCCTGCGCGCCGGTCAGCCAGCGCCAGCGGCTGTACCTGCCCGAGGCGCAGCGGCCGCGCTACGGGAAAAGCGTTACCCTGCGGGTGATCCCGGGCTACCAGGAAAGGCATTTCAAGCGCCTGCAACAACGCCGCCTGTTCAGCCACGCCTACGCGGTATCGCAGAAAAGCGATCGCATGGGCTACCGACTCGAAGGCCCCGCCATCGACTGCGATATCAAGGGAATTCTCTCCGAGGGCATCTGCCAGGGCGCCATACAGATTCCCGCCGACGGCCAGCCCATCGTGCTGCTCAACGACCGCCAGACCATCGGCGGCTACCCCAAGATCGGCTCCGCCCTGTCGCTGGACTGCGCGCAACTGGCGCAAACGGCGCCGGGTGGCACGGTACATTTCACCCCCATCAGCCAGCACGGCGCGCACAATGCGCTGCTGCTCGCCTCCTACTACCATAAAAACCTGCGACTGGCGGAGCGCCGGATATGAACGACTACGAACTGAGCCTCGCGATTGAAGCGGCACTGGTAGCCCGCAATCCGCGACACATGCAAAAAGCCCGGGCGGCCCTCGAGCCTGGATATTTCCTGCGCGCGGCGGAGCTCCTGCGGGATATCCAGGGCACGGTGCTGATCGGCACCGGCTTCCCTGTCGTCGGCACCTTCGAGACCGACGGACCGGTGGGCGCCATCGCCCTCTACGAGGCGCTGGAAACCCTTGGCGCCAGCCCGATCATTGCCTGCGCGGCCCCCCTGTCACAGTGTATCGACGACAAGCACCGGGTGCTCAACCTGGAAACCTGGGACATACCCAGCGCCCGCGAAAAGACGCGCGCACACCTCGCCGAGCTGTGCCCCTCCGCGGTAATTTCCATCGAACGCCCGGGGCTGGCCGCGGACGAGCGCTACTACAACATGCGCGGCGAGGATATCAGCGAGCACACCGCCTGCTTCGACCACTACCTGACCCTGGCGGAGTGTCCGACCATCGCCATCGGCGACGGCGGCAACGAGATCGGCATGGGCAAGATTCACGACACCATCTCCCAGCTCGACATCAAGCCGGCCATGACCAGTTGCGACGAACTGCTGGTGGCCGACGTCTCCAACTGGGCGGCCTACGGCCTGATCGCCCTGCTCGGCCACTGGCGCGGTATCGACCTGCTGGCGGATATCGCGCCCCTGAACATCCTGCACTACCTGTCCCAGCGCGGCAGCGTGGACGGCGTGACCCGGGAAAACACCCTCACCGAAGACGGCCTGCCGGCGAGCGAGGGCGCCGCCGTTATCGAGGAGCTGCGACAGCTATGCCGAAACTGAATCCGGTTCCCGCGGGAGCCCCACTGTCCGTGCAAGCGCATTGTGCGATCACACCCACACTACTAAAGGAGCGATCATGAGCATCGTATACCTGGATGGCACTTTCCTGCCGATAGACGAAGCGCGCATCTCGCCCATGGACCGCGGTTTCCTGTTCGGCGACGGCATCTACGAGGTCATTCCCTCCTACGGTGGCCGCCTGGTGGGCTTTGAGCCCCACATGCGGCGCATGGGCGAGGGCCTGGCCGCCATCGAGATCAAGCTGGACACGACGCTGGAGGACTGGCGGAGCATTGTGGAGGAACTGATCCAGCGCAACGGCAGCGGCAATCTCGGCATCTATATCCACGTCAGTCGCGGCGCCGACAGCCGCCGCCACCACGCCTACCCGGTCGGCATCACTCCGACAGTGTTTGCCTTCGCTTTTGAAATTCCCGCGGCACCGCGCGCGGACAAGTCGGCCGCGCCGACCTACTCCGTGGTCACCACGGAAGACCTGCGCTGGCGGCGCTGCAATATCAAGTCCACGGCCCTGCTCGGCAACGTCATGCACTTCCAGCAGGGTTACACCGGCGGACATACCGAGACCCTGCTTTACAACCAGCAGGGCGAACTGACCGAGGCATCCGCCTGCAACGTATTCGTGGTGAAGGACGGCGTGGTCAGGACACCGCCGCTGGACCACCAGAAACTGCCCGGCATTACCCGCCTGATGTTGCTGGAAATCCTGCGCCGGGACGGCAGTATCCCGGTGGAGGAAACCGTCATAAGCCTGGAGGACCTGCGCGCCGCCGACGAAGTCTGGCTGACCAGTTCCACCAAGGAGATCGCCCCGGTGGTGGAGATAGACGGCCAGGCGGTCGGCGACGGCCAGGTGGGTAACGTCTGGCTGGCGGCGCAAACCCTGTACAGCGCGCACAAATTCGATTTCTGACGGCGGTATCCATGGCACGACCAACCCGGGCAATACTCAACCTGGACGCACTGCGCCACAACCTCGGCGTGGCGCGGGCCGCGGCCCCCAATACGCAGGTAATGGCCGTGGTGAAGGCCAACGCCTACGGCCACGGTGCGCTGACCATCGCCCGGGCGCTGGAACCGATGGTCGATGCCCTGGCCGTCGCCGCCATCGAGGAGGCGCTGGCCCTGCGCGAGGCGGGCGTGGCAGCCCGGATACTGCTGCTGGAAGGCCCCTTCAGCGCGGACGAACTGACCCTGTGCGCGGTGCACAACTTCGCCGTGGTGGTCGCCAGCGAACAGCAGCTGCTCTGGCTCGAAGCCGCCACCCTGCCCGTCCCGGTCACCGCCTGGATGAAAATCGATACCGGCATGCACCGGCTCGGCGTCGCGCCGGAACTGGCGGGGGATTTTCACCGCCGCCTGCGCGACTGCCCCAACGTGGCGGATGAGGTCGTCAGCTGCACCCACTTCGCCAGTGCCGATGAACTGGATGGCGGGCAAACCCGCGAGCAACTGGCACTGTTCGAGCGAGTCACGGCGACACTGCCGGGGCCGCGCAGCACCGCCAACTCCCCCGCGGTGCTGGCCTGGCCTGCCGCGCATTACGACTGGATTCGCCCCGGTTACATGCTCTACGGCGATTCCCCCTTCGCGGTACCCCAGGCCAATGCGGACCAGCTGCGCCCGGTCATGACCCTGCGCTCGGAGATCATCGCCCTGCGCGATGTGCCCGCGGGTGAGACGGTGGGCTACGGCGCCACCTGGCGCGCCGCACGCGATTCGCGGATCGCCACCGTTACCGTGGGCTACGGCGACGGCTACCCGCGCACCGCCGCGAACGGCACGCCGGTGCTGGTCAGGGGCCAGCGGGCCGCCCTGGCGGGGCGCGTGTCCATGGACATGATCACCGTGGACGTCACCGACATTGCCTTGGTCGCTATCGGCGACGAAGCGGTTCTCTGGGGCGAGGGCCTGCCGGTAGGCGAGATCGCGCGTCACGCCGGCACGATCGGATATGAGTTGCTGACCCGTATGCCGGCGCGCACACCGCGGCTGGCGGTGGGTCACTGACCTTTCCAGCGTTAGCTTTTCTACACCTCCAGTTCTTGGGCTCCTCTGCAAATTTACCAAGACATTGTTGCGGCAGCTAAACTCCACTTGTGGATCAGAATCTGCTATTGCTAGACCTCTCTGGAATGCTGGCGTGGTTGTCATTCAGTTTTACACTTGCGCTCACCCCGAGGTTAGCGTCACACAACTGCCGCCAATAACCCCTTGTTGTAACTACGCTTTTCTACTTCTGGCGCGATCAGTGCTAACTCCCTGACAGTGGCCAGTTGCGCAGCGGGTTTGACGTTCCAATTACCTGCTGCAGTTCATGCCCCTGGTCCACTCGCTCGATTGTGCATGCACCGATTGCGGGCCTGCTGGCTTGTTGCATCTCCTGAAACATAGCCAGCAGCAACACTCTCCGCCCCGACTCGGGGCGGCTTTTTTCCTGCCCGGACCAGGACTAGACCTCCCGCAGCAACTCCCGCGCGATGATCAGGCGCTGGATCTCGCTGGTGCCCTCATAGATCGAAGTCACCCGCGCATCGCGGGTATTGCGCTCCAGGGGGCACTCCTGGGTATAGCCGACACCGCCGAGCAGTTGCAGGCCGGTGTAACAGGCCCGGTTGGCGGATTCGGTGGCGTACAGCTTGGCCATGGCCGCCTGTTTCATGAAGGGCTTGCCAGCCTCTTTCAGGCAGGCGGCGTTCATCAGCAGCAAGCGCGCGGCTTCCAGTTCGGTATAGGCATCCGCCATCATCCACTGGGGGCCCTGCATGCGGCTGATGGTCTGGCCGAACTGCTCGCGCTCGGTCATGTACTGGCGCGCGTAGTCCATCGCGGCCAGGCCCACGCCCAGCGCCAGGGAGCCGATGCCGATACGCCCACCCGCCAGTTCCTCTACCGCGATGCGGTAACCGTCGTTCAACTCGCCGATCAGTGCATTCGCCGGCACCGCACAGTCCTCGAAGATCACCGGGTTGGTGGCCGAGGCGTGCTGGCCCATCTTGTGCTCGGCCTTGCCGATAGTGATGCCCGGTGTGCCCGCTTCGACCAGGAAGCAGGAGATGCCCTTGCCCTTGGGCCGCTCGGGATCGGTGATCGCCCAGACCACGAATACGCCTGCATACGCGGCACTGGTGATCCACATCTTGGTGCCGTTGAGAATCCAGTAGTCGCCATCGCGGACGGCTCGGGTACGCATACCGGCGGGATCGGAACCGGCGCCGGCTTCCGACAGGCAGAAGGATCCGGCGGGATATTCACCGGAGCAGATTTTCGGCAGGTATTTGGCCTTCTGCTCTTCGCTGCCGATGGCCTGGATGACTTCCGCCACCATGTTGGTCACGGACATGCTCACCGCGGTGGAGGCACAGGCCCGGGCGATCTCGGTCATGGCGACGCTGAAAGCGACGACGCCAGCCTCGGTGCCGCCGTATTCGGCCCTGATGTTGAGGCCCATAAAACCCAGTTCCGCAAGCTGCTGCAGTTTTTCCTGCAGCAGCACGTAGTCCTTACTGGCGTCCAGCTGCGCGGCAACCGGGGCCAGTTCGCCCTCGGCGAACTTGCGCGCCATGTCCTGGATCATGGCCTGTTCTTCGGTGAGGGTAATATCCATGCTGGTGTCCTTTGTCGATTCTCTGATTAGTGCGAGGCCGGGAATTTTAACCCTGTCGGGGCCTGTCTGCGAGAGGAGCGGCACTACTGGCTGGCGCACAGCCGGCCCGACCCACGGGAATACGTCCCTGCGGGAGCGCGACCACCGGTCTGGATACGGGTTACGCCGGCCCCGGCAAATGCTTTACCATGAATCCGATACACATTGCGGGACACTTCCACCTTGGCAGATGACGTAAAGCCCCTTACCGATGGCAGCCTGCTCGCGGCCATCGACCTGGGCAGCAACTCTTTTCACCTGATTATCGCCCGTGTCGAGCACGGCGAGATGCGCCCGGTCGAAGTCCTGTCGGAAAAGGTCCAGCTGGGCGCCGGGGTGGTCGACGACCAGCTCAGCGAGGAGGCGATCCAGCGCGGCCTGGAATGCCTCGCGCGCTTTGCCCAGCTGCTTTCCAGCGTGGAGCCCGAGCGGGTCCGCGTGGTCGGCACCAACGCCCTGCGCCAGGCGCATAACCGGCGTGACTTCACGGTTCCCGCCGCGGAAATCCTCGGCACCCGGATAGACGTGATCTACGGCAGCGAGGAAGCCCGCCTGGTGTATCTCGGGGTGGCCCACACCCTGGCGGATGACGCCCGCGCCCGGCTGGTGGTGGATATTGGCGGCGGCAGCACGGAATTTATTGTCGGCAAGCGCTTTGAGCCGAAACGGCTGGAAAGCATGCAGATGGGCTGTGTCACCTTCACCAGTGACTATTTTCCCGATGGCATCATCAGCCCGGAAAATTACCGGCGCGCCTACAACCGCGCCCGGCTGGAGACCTCCCACATCGCCAGCCACTTCAGCGCCCGGCACTGGACGGAAGCGGTGGGCTCATCGGGCACCCTCAACGCCATCTCGGCCATCGTCGCTGCGAATGGCTGGACCAAGGGGGTCATTACCCGCAAGGCCCTCGACAAGCTGGAGAAAAAGCTCCTCAAGTTCAAGAACTTCGAGCAGATCAATCTCAACGGCCTGTCGGAAAGCCGGCGCAACGTCATCGTCGCCGGGGTCGCGGTGGCCGCGGCGCTGTTCGATATCCTGGGTATTTCCAAGATGCGCACCTCCCGCGGCGCACTGCGCGAGGGTGTGATCTACGACCTGATGGGCCGGCTGAGCCACGAAGATGTGCGCGAGCGGACGGTCAACGCCCTGATCCAGCGCTACGGCGCGGATGAGGCCATTGCGACGATCGTCGAGCGGCGCTGCAAATTGCTCTATGACGCCACGCTCAGCGCGTGGAAGCTGGAGGCCGCGGACTGGGAATTGCTGCACTGGTCGGCGCGCAGCCATGAAATCGGCATGGCGATTTCCCACAAGCATTTCAACCGCCATACGGCCTACCTGCTGCGCAACGCGGACCTGCCGGGTTTTTCCCAGGAGGAGCAGGAACTGCTCGCCATCATCACCCAGGGCCAGCGGGGCAAGGTGGACACCCTGTTGCTGGACGCGATTGCCGCCGCCCGCCACAAGCGGCTGGTCTACCTGCTGGCAATCCTGCGGCTGGCGGGCCGCTTCAAGTACGTGGAGGCACTGGAGCAGCTGCCGGACCTCAATGTGGAGGCGGGTGACAGCAGCCTCGCCCTGGCCTTTCCGGAGGGCTGGATGGACGCGCACCCGCTGACCGTCAGCGAACTGGAACAGGAGCAGGGCTACCTGAGCAAGCTCGGGCTGCAATTCACCTTCAGCTGAGCGACGGCTGGCAGGCCGCGACATTCCTCGGGGACCGCTGCCGTATCCTCCCGGGGAACAGTCCGCAGCGGCGCTGTGCTAGAGATTGACCCAGCTGTTCAGGGCGCGCAGGCGAAATTTCTCGCCGCGGAAGCTCAGCACCACGGAATCCGGAAGGATTTCCTCGATTTTCACCCCCGCGGCGGGACTGCCGCCGACCTTCAACTGCTTGCCATTCAATACCACCGTGGACTGGCCCGGCTTGCCGGAATAGCCGTGGGCGGAGTACAGCAGGGTGGGAATCGCATCCTTGGTCTGCTGGGACAGCTGGCTCAGGAGCGGCGCGGGGTGCGCGCCCAGGTCGCCGTCGGCCAGCTGGTTTTCGGCCTGGCGTACGAGGGCGTCGATATCTATCGCCTGCTCGCTTTCCGCAGCCGCCCTGGCCGGCTGCTGCGGCCGGGCAGATGACGGGGAAGGCGCCGGGTTGGGGGCAGTTGCATCGGCAGCCTGCTGCACTTGCGGCGGGTGCTGGTAGAGGGCCGCCACCGCGGGATCCTGGCTGGCCGGTTCCGACTGCGGACGGGAAGAAATTGCGGGGGCCGGTGCGCTCTCGCGGGGGGGCTCCGTGGCCGCCGCGGGCTCCACCCGGGGCTGCGCCTGCGACGGTGACTCCCGGGTTGGCTGTGGAGCGGCCACTTCCTGCACGGCACCTGCTGGCAGCGGGGTGCGCGGCTCCACTGCCGCTGGCGCTAGCGCCTGCGCTGGGGACGCGACCGAATTTGGCGCGGCGGCCACCGGGTCGCCGGTGTCCCGGTCAGGGCCCAGCACCAACCAGCCGATGACGACCAGGGCCAGCAACAGCGCCGCAAGTGACAGGACCAGCGGCAAACGCGCCGCCGCCGGGGCCTCGGGCGGCTGGGAATGCAGGCCCGGCACCTCGCCGGTATCCTGGCGGGAGCGGTTCAGGGCATCCAGAATCAACGACATTACAATTCGCTCCCTGCCGCCGGCGCCGCGCCGGCCTGTTGCCCGGTTGCGGCCAGGGCCATGCGCGCCTGTTCGGCGGTCGGATCGATACCCAGTGCGCGGTTCAATACCAGGAGTGTTCGCAGCCCGACCACGCCGTCATCCTCGAGGCCTTTACTGCGCTGGAACAGCTTGACCCGCTGCTGCAGTGCCGTATTGAACCGGGTGTTCGCCAGCGGTTCTGCCTGGCCATCGAGCTGTGCAAACAACTCGGCTA
Organism: Haliea sp. E17; assembly: GCF_048323675.1. Lineage (NCBI taxonomy): Bacteria > Pseudomonadati > Pseudomonadota > Gammaproteobacteria > Cellvibrionales > Halieaceae > Haliea > Haliea sp. E17. The sequence continues at coordinate 140,966 of NZ_JBLWFK010000001.1, read as the reverse complement.
TCTGGGCCACCACCGGACCGCTATCACCCAGGGCCACCGCCTGCTGGAAACCGTAGGGGGTATGCCACACGTAGTGGTAACGCCCCTGCCACAGCGGGGCGAGCAGGGCCAGGTCCACCAACTGTACGCCGCTGGCAGTCGCCACCCACGCCTGGCGGCCCTCGATATCCAGCAGCAGGGTTGCGGCGGCAAAGCGCTCCGGGGTCACCATCTCCAGCAACAGCGGCCGATGCAGCACCGCAAGCTCCGCCCAGGTTCGCGCCTCGCCCTCGGCGCAGGCGATGTCCTCTCCGCCACAGGGATCACCGGGATAGGGCTCAGCGGAGGTGAGCGACCACAGCAGGGCCTGGGCGTCTCCGGGCGGCAACAGCCACTGCACGGAACTGGATGGCGCCACTGTGGAAGGGCCGCCCATCTCGCCGCCCATCTCGCCGCCGGCCAGCGCCGGGCCATTGCCCGGCAGGCCTGCCGGACTTACTGCAGGCATAGCCCCGGTTGCGGCGGCGGTCGTCGGCGGCGGTATATCGGGTTGCACGGCGCCCTCCGCCAGCGGCGGATTCGGCGGTACCTGCACCGGTTGCAAATCCGCTGCCGGGGCTGCGACCGCGGTGTCCGCTGCCGGCGCAACGGCGCTCGCCACTGGTGGTGGGAGCATGCCGGCGTAATACGCCCAGCCCGCGAGGCCCGCCAGCGCAAGCAGCAACGCCGCCAACACCCAGGGCCAGTGCTTGCGCTGCTGGCCCTGGTCGCCCATGACCTCCCGCGCCGCCTGCTGCAGGGTCGCCATGTCGGCGCGCCCCTTGTTGCGCCCGTAGGCGCCGAGCAGGATCCGGTCGCAAAGTACGTTGATCAGCCGGGGAATGCCGCGGGTGCGCTGGAAAATCCCGCGTACGACACGCGGCGGGAACAGTTCGCGGTCCGCAGCCATGCCGGCCACCTGCAGGCGGTGCTGGATGTAGGCGCGGGTTTCGGCGAGGTTCAGCGGCCCGAGGTCATAGCGGGCAGTTATCCGCTGGTTGAGCTGGCGCAACTCGGGACGCGCCAGCAACTGGGCCAGTTCGGGCTGGCCGATCAGGATGATCTGCAGCAGTTTCTCGCTGTTGGTCTCGAGGTTGGTGAGCAGGCGAATCTGTTCCAGTACCGCGAAATCAAGGTGCTGGGCCTCGTCGATCATCAGCACCGTTTTACGCCCGCGGGCGTGATTGTCGAGCAGGAAGCGGTGCAGGCGGTCGGTCAGGGACTTGAGCGTGCAATCACCTTCCGGATACGCGATACCCAGTTCGTCGCAGACCGAGGCCAGCAATTCGATGGCATTGAGCGCCGGGTTGAGGATGATGGCAACGTCGGTGTCATCGGGCAGTTGTTCGAGCAGGCAGCGATTGACCGTGGTCTTGCCGGTGCCTACCTCCCCGGTGAGCAGGATAAAGCCACCTCCGGCGCCCACCCCGTAGAGCAGGTGCGCCAGTGCATCCCGGTGTCGCGCGCTCATGTACAGGTAGCGCGGATTTACCGCTATCGAGAACGGGGCTTCGGAGAGGCCAAAGTACTGGTGATACATGCGGCGCATTATGCACGGGGCGGATTACGCGGTCTATCCGCGGCTGGGAGCCAGCGACGCCCGGAGCGGGATTTCCCCTGCGGGACGGTCTTGTTTTCTTGTCCGGCAACCCTTCGGAACTGACCGGGACATCCCCTGAACCGCCGCCTGGAAACCCGGACCACCTGCTCAAATAACAACCAAACCGTGAACCGCATCACGGCTTGGGGGATTTCTACCGAAATGTTCAGATATTTCCCGACGTTTTGCTCAAAAGGAGTTAATTTAGCAAGTGGGCCAGCTTTATTTTTAGAGGGTAAGTTCATGCTCCAGACAGTCAAGGTGCCCACCAAGGATCTCGGCAAAGGAATGTTCGTCAGTAACCTGGACCGTCCCTGGTTGGGTACACCATTCCTGACCCAGGGATTCCTGATCCGCACTGACGACGACATCGAGCGCGTACGCGAGTTCTGCGAGTACGTCTGGGTGGACGTGCACAAGTGCGTCTACGTGAGCGAGGCCCTGGCCAGGCGTGCCCAGGGGGATCGCCCGCGCAAGACCATGCGCGAAATTTTCCACGGCCGCGATATCGCCCGCTACGCGGACGAAGTCACCTGGAAAGACGAACACCCGCGCGCCGGCAAGGCACTCGACACCCTGCTCGATGACATTACCGATCTCTTCCAGTCGGTGGCGGAAAAAGGCAAGGTGGATACCATGCGCCTGCGCAAGTCCGCCGACCCGATTGTCGGCAGCATCAGCCGCAATCCGGATGCCTGCCTGTGGCTGGGCCGCCTCAAGCAGCACGACGAATACAGCTACCAGCACTCCCTCAGCACCGCTATCTGGGCGGTCTCCCTCGGACGCCAGATCGGACTGCACAAACGCGACCTGCGCTCCCTCGCCATCGGCGCGGTACTGATGGACGTGGGTAAACTGCTGGTCGACCCGGAACTGCTGCAGGCAGACCGGGAACTGACCGAGGAAGAAACCCGCGAAATGCGCCATCACGTGGCCCACGGTGTTCACCTGGTAAAGAAAAGCGGCATCATCAACCAGGATGTCGTCGATATCGTCGCTTTCCACCACGAACGCCACAACGGCAGCGGCTATCCCCGCGGCCTGGCCGGCGAGCAAATTCCCCCCTTCGCCCGCATCGCTGCGATCGTCGATACCTACGATGCGATTACCTCGCGGCGTTCCTACGCGGAGGCGATGTCGCCGGCGGAAGCCATCAAGTTCCTCTACAGCCAGCGCGATAAACTGTTCCAGGCGGAACTGGTCGAAGCCTTTATCCAGGCGATCGGTATCTATCCACCCGGTTCGATCGTTGAACTCACCTCCGGTGAAGTCGGTATCGTCATCGCCGAGAGCCGCACCCGCCGCCTGCTGCCGAAAATCATCCTGGTACTGGACCGCGGCAAGAAGGAATACGCGCAGCCGCAGATTGTCGATCTGCAGGAAGCCCAGGTGGCCAGTAACGGCGGAGCGGTTTCGATTTCCAGGAGCCTGGAGGATGGCGCCTACGGGATCGACATCGGACGTTATCAGTTCTCCTGAGTTGCATCGTTTCAACGCCATCCAGTTCTGACTTAACAATCGCCGGAAGTACTGATTTTTAAGCACTTTGAGCCAGCAGTGTAAAAAATTCTGACGGCGGATTTTGCTGGCCTCTTCTTACCCAATTGATACACTGCAGCCGACTGACTCCAATAAAGCCGGGGTTGTCCGCGGCCCTGTGTTCGCATAGCAGCGATTCACCCGGGGACGAAATAACAAAACAGAAGAGGCCCGCAAGCGCCTGCCCCGCTCCGGGCTACAGATATGTACTGCTGCGATTCTTCCAACTGGTAGTGGAAAACACCTAATTTTAACGCCTCCAAGGGGAACCAATAATGCCTAAACTAAAGACATTCGCCTCCGCCGCTGTTCTAACCCTCGCGGCAAGTCAGGCTGGCGCGACGGTTGTCGATGTCACCGCCGTGATTACTGGCGGCGCCACCGGTGCCGGCACCAGTGTTACCACGGGTTCTGCAACCGGTACCTATGATGACGTCAGCGGGATCCTCACACTCAACTACGCCCAGCAACAGGACACTTCTGCACCTGCCTATGCTATTGGTGTCATGGAAGTCGGCGGCCAGGTGGTTGCCGACTTCAGTGGCGGAACACCTTCCGCGACAAACGCCGTCACCACTTGCAGTTCCATCTCGGGGTTTGATGCCTGCTTTGCCTCAGGAGCAGGTGACGGTCCTGTAGCAGTCGATGCAATATCGGGGACCTGGAATAGTTTCACTACGGTTAAAACTGTTGCGGGAGCCACCGCAACCCTGAATTATACCGTCACTGCAAATTCCAGCGCTCCGCCTACCAGTCCGGGGATCGCTGCACCCGGTTCCACAACAGGCATACCTGCGATACCGGTTCCGGGACTGATTGCTCTCGGAATAGGCTTGCTCGGCATCGGGCTCCGCCGTCTGCGCAAGTAGACTGAGCGCCCGTCCACCACAAGCCCGGTAGAATCCGGACACCGCAATAGTAGCAGTCGCCAAAGGCGGGATTGATTCCCGCCTTTTTTGTTGGCCGCATCTTCTTCAACCCGCCGAGGCTTGAACTTCCGGGCTCAACACTGCTTCACAATCAGCAGGTAAAATTGTCAGGTTTGCGCAGAAGTTGTAAAAGAAAGGTCGAGATCACGTTCAAGAATCCGTATCGCTGGTGCCAATTCCTTCTCGAAAGGAGCCCAACGGGCAACTGACCTGGCATAAAGCGGTTTCCGTACCTGGAGATTGCTAGCAGTTAGCACGGTTGATACCTGCCGGTGGAACTGCAGACAGGCATCGTTCCATGGCAGCCGGCAAAACTCCAGCAATCTCCTTGTGACTGCTTCCTGATCCTGGACCAGTTGCTCGTACTCCACGGCTAGTACCCGATCGGGAAACAGCTGTTCCCAATAGTCCATTGTCTGGTGGTAGTTCACGAAAAAATGGGCGAGCGCTTCAAGATTGAAAAACGTGTTGCGCCCGTTGACAAAATACTGGTGGTAGCAAGACAGAATGGTATCCAGCGGATGTCGCTTCATGCGCACAATCCGTGCATCCGGCCAGGTCAGGAGGATCAGGCCGACGAAATCCAGATTTTCAATTCCCTTGTCGATGACGGTAAAGTTCCGGGCTTCTTCCGGTATTCGACGGTGATCGAAAAAATAACGCTCCAGCCTCTCCAGGCAGGGCTCGATCCGCGCAGGACTCCAGGACAATATATCCGCTGCTTCTCGCTCTTCCTGAAGAACCCGGTTGATAGCTGCCACGAACGCGATACTCTCGCCCACCCCGCGGGTCTCCGGATGAGCGTTGAGGATCTGCTCAACCAGGGTCGTACCGGAACGGGGAGGACCGACGATAAAAACAGGCGAAGGACAATCCGGGCTGCGCGGAGCAAACGATTGAAAAAATTCCGCCGTGGCGTGCGCACATATCATTTCGCGCCTCTTTTGCAGGCGCTCGATCTCTTGCCTGTGATCCAGGGCGAGTCCCTCGTTGCCGAGCTTCAGGTGATGGAAATAGCGGTCGTTATCCCGCCCCTCGTAGAGGTAGGCGAGGGCAAAATGCATTACGGGCACTTCTTCAGGCCTGGCTGTATCCGCCTTGCACAGAGCCAGAAGACGTTCCAGGACGTCAGCCCCGGAATTTTTCCGATCGGCCCTGGCGAGTCCGAAGAGGATGGACACATCACTGTCACACAGTTCCAGCGCCTGTTTGAACAAGCCGACTGCCTGCTCGGTCCTGCCCTGCTCCAGATAGGCATTGGCGGTGGCGCGCAGCATAATGTGGCGATCCTTGAAATCGGGCCTTTGCAGTGTCTCGTCGAGCAATTCCAGGGCCTTTTCCGGCTCTCCCGCCTGCTGGAAGAACCTTGCAACCTCCACGAGTACTTCCGCGTCGTTCCTGAACAGGGCCGCCACGCGATAGGCCTGGACGCGGGCGGTTTCGAATTCGCCGCGCAGGATAAAACTGTTGAGCAAGCGGATCGCCGGCTCGTTTCGTCCCGGGCACTGATCCAGAAGCTGCGAATAAATGGACTCGGCGACGCGACGCTCACCGCGCTGTTCCCGCTCTTCTGCAAGGCGCATGGCCGCCGCAAACGCCATTTGCCTGACCGGGGAACTGAACGTCTCCTGGATCGAGACCTGCGGGCCGATACCCTGACTTTTCCTGAAATTTTTTTTTGGCTTGTTTTTCTTCATAGACCTTTATCTGCCAGCGGAGTGACCCCGAATTTTCGATCCGTTCAGATCGGCGCCCCCCCGAGCGGCAGCGAATGCCATGCCCACATTCCCGAGCCTGGAATGCACAATGGGTTTGCGCTCTACCATGGCAAAGCCGGCTTCGGTGATAAGCGCCTCAAGTTCATCACATTCATCGTAGGAAAGTGCCGCGGCTCGCAGGTCTTCTATTCGTGCCACCGAAGCCAGCACATTGTCCTTGAGTTTCAGGATATCCTTCGCGCGGCGGGGCTGCTTCAGAGGCTGGCGCGGAGCAAACAGTTCCGACAGGTTGTTAAGGATTTTCGGCAGCACATTGATGGACGGGTCCGTGGATCGCCCGATGTAGTGCTGGATACTGTAGAGCGCCTGGTTCAGTGATCCGACAATTCGACTGTGACGTGGGTCTGACTGTACTCCCTTCTGGCTAGTGTGTGAGTTGTACAAGGCATCGAGTTCGAGATAGCGCTCGAAGACTACTTCCTTTTCCAGGAGCACCGTGAATTTTTCCAGCTTCATGGTGGTGTCCTTGAGGATGCTGGACCCTTCGTAATGGCAGATAAAGGCCATCCTTGCCTTTGGCTTCAACACCCTCGAGGCTTCAGGAATAGTATTGCACAGGGTGGAATATTCAAGCCCCCATTGGCTGATGATGAAGTCGATTGAGTCGTCCTTAAATGGCAGTGCCTCGATACTGGTATTCTGTACGAACTTCACCAACGGATAATCAGCAGGCCTTCGCTTGAGCGTTTCGAATGGACTGGTGCTGGCAAGGTCGACGCCGGTGATCCGGCTGCGGGGTTCGGGACTATTCAACAGGTCATTGACAATCCACACCAGGGCGCCGTTGCCGGTAGCGAGATCTACAACGTGATCGGCCCCTTTGCTGAACTGATTTTTCCAGAAATCGAGAATTTCAAGATCGTAATTACCACGGAAATCTGCGCCTTCCATGGAAGTGACATTCGCGCGTTTCCAAAAATTGTCCCAGTTCCGTGGATCAAGTTGGCTCATCGGGGTGTAACCTGTTCATGTGCTGTTCGTGGACCACACTACACGCCGTCCAGGGTAGCCAGCCGCATTTTTTTGAACCGTAAAATGTAATCGCCATAGTTAGGCGGCACAAGCCCGGGAAGGAGATTTCAAGCAGGAAATCCACCTGCTGCAAACAAGGCGAGAAAATATGCTCGCCAAAAGAGATGAGTTGTACGGGAGGAAGACCAAAACTCACCGCGTCAGTAAATCGGGGGATCAGAATGAAAACAGCCCGCTTGTCCAAGCGGGCTGTTTTTTAATACCACTTCCCATGATGTTCTGGCCTGGTTGGCCAGAACCGGGATCAGGCTGCCTTGCGGCGACGGGCGACGCCCGCCAGGCCAAGCAGGCCGGAGCCGAACAGCCACGCAGCTGCGGGCAGCGGAACTGCCGAAGGGGTTACGGCATAGTTGATAACTGCATTAGCGCCAGAGGACAGGGTCTCTGTGGTGAACGAAGTCCAGGTGCCGTAAGCGGTGTCGGTCGGGTGCAGGCCAGTGCCTGAACCGGAGGCGAAACAGGCATCGAACCCTGAGATGCCATTACAGTCGGTCACGGAGATTTGCGCTGACGGAGTTACGCCGCTGAAGTCAACAATCACCTGGCCGGACAGCTCCATGACACCTACTGCGTATACCGGTGCAGAAGTGTCCTGCTGCTGGGTGTAGTTCAGGGTCAGGATCTGGCTGACGTCGTCATAGGTACCAATCGCTGAACCAGTGGTTTCGCTGTAGGCGCCGCCACCGGAGGCAATACCGGTAATTACCGCGGTAACATCGATAACAGCCGCGCTCGCCTGACCGGCAGCCAGGGCCAGAACCGCAGCAGAGGCAAAAGTCTTCACTTTATTCATTTGAGTTTCCTCGTAGATAGTTTTATCAAGGGCTGCTCGGCTTTCTTCCTACACTGCGAGAGCTTTCAGGGGCTCTACAGAGATCAAGATCCGTTGCGTTCCATGCCGGGTTCGCACCCCGTTTTGGCCCTTTTTTCATCACTTTATAAATTGAGGGTAATCACTCCGGCACCTCGTGGAATTAGCAATCACTTACCCTCGAGGAATATAGAGCAAGCGCTGTGCCAGATAACATAAGCTGCTGTTTTAAAAGGATTAACAACGCTTTTTCGGGAATTTTTATCGGCATTGAAAGGCAAAACAGCCCGTTGCGTAATTATTTGTAAATTCGCGCGACAGTAAGCACAAAAATTTAGTTAAAAGCACTGATAAAAGTCGCTCCGGAAGAGGGGAAATCCGTTCTTGAAATCATTTTTTTACTATATTTTTCATAATGTTACGCGAATGTATTTGCACACCAACGCTACCAAAACACGCCACATCAGTAGTAAATTTTACTGACAAACTGACCTAATCCGGGGTAAAAACGAGGTGTGGCGTCGTCAGTATTTCTTAACAAAACGGGAAATCGGGGAAGCGAGAAATCGTGGATTTGTGGAATCAGCGGAAAGTGAAATCAGCGGCAAGCCAAACCCCGGGGAAGCGGGATCAGTCTTCTTTGTAACCCGAAGACTGGTCCCGCAACTGCCCCTTACAGCCGGCCAAAGGTCTCTTCCGCTTCCGCCCGGCCGGGATAGGAAACGTCGGAATCCAGTGCCTTGCCAAGCACTTTTTTCGCCTGCGGCACCTTTCCATCCGAGGCGTAGGCCATGCCGAGATGGTACCAGTACTCGACACCCTCACCACCGGCACGCTGCGCTGCGGCCAACAGGCTCACGGCCTGGGTATAATTACCCAGGCGGTACTGCAACCAGCCTGCGGTATCCAGCAAGGCGGGAGCCTTGGCGGACTCGAAACCCCGGGTGATTTTCTGTACCCGACTCAGGTTGTCCTCGGTCGGGTAGTACTCGAGTAACAGTGAAGCCAGGTTATTGCGAATCATGACATTTTCCGGATGTATTGCATAAGCGGACTCCAGGGTCGTAATCGCCTTGTCAATCTGACCGACCTGCATGTAGCGGTTTGCCAGTTCAGCGCTGAGTAGCACGTCGTCCGGATTCGCCTGCAAGCCACGCTGGTAGATCGCGAGGACTTTATCCATTGCACCCTGGTCCGCGTAAATTTTGGCGAGGCTGAGATACGTGTTGGTATTCCTTGGCGCGTCCTCCAATACTCCCAGGTAAATTTCTTCCGCCTTCGCCGCGTCACCTGCTGCCAGGTACAGACCCGCGAGGGAGTACAACGCAGCGGCGTTCTCCGGTTGCTGTGAGACCCACTTGTCAAACCAGGCAATGCCCTCTTCGGTCCTGCCCTCCGTCAGGTAGGCACCTGCCAACAGTGGATAGACCCCTTCAAGTTTCGGGTTTTTCTCCAGGGCGGCCTGGGCGAGGGGTATCGCCTTTTCCTCTTCACCCTGGCGAACTGCGAGGCCCGCAGACATCAGTTCGGACACACCGGGAGCGTTTTCATTCTGGCTTAATTGCTCTACCAGGCCTTCCGCCTCTTCCCAGCGCTTCTGCCTGGCGTAGACATCTGTCAGCAGGTTTACAGCTGAGACATTGTCGGGATTTGTCTTCAAAAGTGTCTCGAGATTCCTCGCCGCTTCGTCCAGCGAATTGTTACGTACCAGCAACACAGAACTCATCAAAAGTGCGACTTGATTATCAGGCTGTACCTCCAGTACTTTGCGGTAACCATCCAGAGCCAACTCCGGGGAACCGGTTTTGGTATAGGCGTCCGCCAACAGCAGTTGCGCTTCGACGCTGTCCGGATCGGCGCGCATTACTGTCCGCAGGTCGGTAATGGCCTCATTATTTTCGCCCTCCAGCAGGTCGATCTTGGCCTTGGTAAGCAGCGCATTGGGGTTGCCAGGCTCGATATCCAGGGCCTCGGTATACCAACGTCGGGCGGTTTCCCTGTCACCTGTGGAAAGTGCCAGCCTGGCGAGCTGGCTGCGCGCCAGCTGCTGGTCCTGCTGGTCCTCGCTATTGTCGAAGGTATCCTTGTAGACCTGGGTTGCAGCTTCCGTATCACCCATTTTGACCAGTAGAACTGCAAGGGCATCGCGTAGTCCAAATTCCTCGGGCTGCGCCGCCAGCATTTCCTCCAGTACTGCACGGGCAGCGTCCACGCCGGAGGTTTCCTGCAGGAACCTGGACAACAGTACCTTGTATTCGACCTCCTCCGGATAGTCCTTCACCCTGCTGCGCAACAACGCCTCTGCGTCATCCACCCGGAAGCGGGCCGTATAATACCGAGCGAGTTCAGCGGTCAGTTTGAGATTCTCGGGATCGGTCGCCGCCAGCTCCTCAAACTGGGCGAGCGCCTCATCGGTGCGTCCCATTTTGTCGAGCAGGTTAATTCTCAATCCTGCAAGGATAGCGTTGTCCGGGTCGGCTGCCAGCCCTTCATCGATGTAGCGCAGGGCTTCCTCCGGCGCTTCGTCCTCCAACTGAGAAACCAGTACAGAAACTGCCATCTGTTGCGAAGCATCCGAGCTGACGGCTCGCTTAGCAAGCTCCCGGGCCTTGTCCAGGTCACCCTGGCGCTGTGCAATGGCGGCGAGAACCGACGTCGCCTCTGCATTGCCCTGATCCACGCTCAACACATTTTGAGCGTGCTTTTCGGCGTCTTCCAGCTGGCTGGCAGCAAGCATAAAATTGGCAAGCTTGAGATTGGCTTCAACGTGTTTGGGCTCGAGATCAACTACCGCGGTGAGGTCTCCCAGCATCCGTCGCACGTCTTCATTGTGCTCTGCCACCTGAGCCAGAATAAAACGCGCCTCTACATTATTTGGATTGATCTTGAGTACATTCTTGCTGTCTATCGCCGCCTTGTCGTAATCCTCGATCGCAAGATGATCCCGCGCTTTCTCCAGATACTTGGCCTGCCGCTCCGAGCTGCCACCACACCCGGCCAGGGCCAGAGTTGCCGTCAAACCAAGTGCCACAATCAAACGTTTACTGCAGAACATAATCAAACTCCGTTTTTATCTGAAATACCGCTACGGCAAACCCAAAACCACCGCTACGGAAGCGAGCGCGCAACCAACACATATGGCCACCATCCGGGTGGTGCGCAACAAAACAAACTCGCTGGCGTACATCAACAAGGCCACGAGCAGGACCACCCGACCCAGGGCGTAACGGTCGACCACCTCAATCGGCAGCAGGGGAAGTAACAGCACTACCAGCAGGATCAACAGGTCCTGGGTCGTCAAGCGAAAATCCTGCTGTCCGGTGAGATAGATGCCCAGGGTAAGGAAGGCGACCATCAACACGGCAAATGCCAGTAGAGATGAGGTCTCTACCAGGCCGAGATTAGCGGGGAAAAGCAGAAAATAGGCGATAGCCACACTGGCGAGATACAGCACCACACGAAATATCTGGCGAGAAACTGTCGATTTGGCGAGCAGCCAGCAGGTTGCGCAGCTAACACACATGACCAGGGCCAGCGAGAAACTATTTCCCCCGGGGGAGAGGTACCAGCCGGACAGAACGAAAAACGCCGATACCAACAGTGCAATGAGGCGCGGACAATTCGCAGCATACCAGGCGAGTCGCCGCTTGACCCAGGCGCGCCGGCTTTCAAACTGGGCCTCGCGGTCCTTGCCGCGGAAGTGCCAGCCAGTGAAGTTCGCCAGCAACAGTAAACCGAGTATCAGCACCACATAGGTCACGTAAAACGTGGCCACCGCCAGGTCGGAATGGTAGCGCAGCAAAAATGCCCCTGAGAGAAGAATTGCCTGCAACACGTAGACCAGTGCCACCACGTCCGTATGCCGAAAACCCAGCTTGGCAATCTGGTGGTGAAAATGTTCCTTGTCCGGTCCGGGCAGGGGCAGATTTTTCTTTATGCGCACAGGTACGACCTGGAGAATATCCATAATAGGGATACCCAGAATCAATATCGGAAGAAACGCGCTATAGGGTGCGATACCCTTCTGTGTTACAAGGATCGCCAGACAGGCGATGACAAAGCCCAGAAACTGGCTGCCGGCATCTCCCATGAATATATTTGCCGGAAACGTGTTGTAGCGAAGAAAGCCCAACACCCCACCAACGACAGTCAGCGAAATTAACGCGACGTTTGTATTTTCGGCATGCAGCGCCAGCAGAAAAATCAGCAGAAGAGCCATGACGGATGTGCCGGCGGCCAGTCCATCCAGGCCGTCGGAGAAATTCACACCGTTGACGACGCCGACAAGGAAGAAAAAAGTTATCGGGTAGCTCAACCAAAGCGGCGCATTTTCCAGGCCAAGAAAAGGCAATTTATAAGCGACAATGCCCCCGCTCATTACCACGATTGCCGCCAGAGACTGGCCGAACAGTTTCCACTTGTAGCTCAGTTCTAACCGGTCATCGAACAGGCCAAATATGACAATAATGGCGCAGCCAACAAAGAGATAAAGAAGATAGCCCTCCATAGGCAGCAGAAAAAGCAATGGCAGAGCCGCGCCGATGATAATCCCGAGCCCGCCTGTTCGCGGCATGAGGACAGAATGCACCTTGCGTTCAGCGGATGGATCGTCAACCAAACCGAGTTGTACCGACAGCCTGATCAAAAGCGGTATTAGCGCAATTGTCAGGAAAAGGGCGACGGTCCAGCTATATAGGTATTCCACGATCAGTTCACCCGGTTTTGCAGACTCCGACTGACTTCCCTGACCTCAATTGCCTTCCCTGGCAGGTAATCCGGCAGGATTGGATAGAATTCGCGCAGGAATTCGCGCATTTGCACGTCCGCGTCTTCGACCTTGCCTCCGGAGGGAACAGGAACCACGAGGCGCACCAGGGCGCCATCTGAGCGTTGCATGGTCAAGCCGTCCTGAAAGAGATACCACTTGGCGAGATATTCGTTCGTCAGCGTCCTGCCACGCTGTTCAAACCAGTAGTAAACAAGATTCTGTACATCTCCCTGGGAAATGAGTAGCCGATTTACCTCCAGGCCGGAAATGCCAAGTTCAGCGCCGATATTCTCCTGTGTCAGGTCAGAGATCTTCCAGCCACCACCGGGAATGCAGGAGCGTGGGGAGTGAATCGATGAACCGGTACGTTGCGATTGGTAGTAGGCGATGTACAGGTTGACGGGGATCGGGTCGCCTGGGCGAAAGTAATTGGCCTGGATGTAGTCCGGATAATCCAGTGCTTCAAGAATGTCAGGCTCCAGTGCGGTTTCCTGTCCAACCCACTCCCCTTTGAGGAGGGGGAAATTGATAAATTGTGTTCGCTGTGGAATCAGCTCCTCGCGATCGGATATCGCGATGCTGGCTGGTACGGCCAGCAGCAGTATGAGAGTGCTCGCCAGTAAACTTGACATCGACTTGCGCAAGCCTGGATTAACAGCCTGGATGTCGGCCATCGTGGGATAGGACAAGTCCATGAGGTCCAGCGGTGATGCCTTGCGGCCGCTGATAGCATTCAGAAGGAGAATCAGGAGGAAGAGCACACCCAGGCAAGCCATGAAAACGAACCAGCCTTCAAAGTCATGTAAAAAACCTTCAGCCATTTCGATGCCCCAATATTCCACGGTTACGCCAATGACACCTATGCGGAAGCTGTTCATCAAAATGGTTATCAGAACAGTGCTGAGGAATATCGTCCATTTGTGCCACAGCGGCCCGTTATATACATAGGCGATCAGAAAGCCGAAACTCATCAGTGGAAAGAGGTAGCGCAGACCGCTGCAGGCTTCCACAACCTGCAGTTGGTAGACTCCCAGATCAATTACGTTACCGGATACAAAAACACTGATATCAAACAGGCGGATTACCGCCACCCCGATTTCAGTTGAAATCAATTGGAGTTGTCCGGACAGCCCCTTGTAGAGGAAATTCGGCAGCGGAATCATGAAAACCAGATACGCAAAAGCTGCCCAGGTACACCTGAAACCACGCCATCCAAAGATACTTATACCCAGCGCGACAAGGGAAAGCAGGAATGCGTAATGCACGATCATAAAAATCGCACTCATTTCGCCGAGAATCCAGGCTGATATGGCACCGACCATGAGCAGCGGACCAAGCCAGTTCGCGTTCCAGTCAATGCCCTGTAACTGCGGTAGCCTTTGGTAGAAAAGAAATAGTGCGACCACCGGGATCATGTATCCGTGGGAGTATTCTTCCGCTGTGGACCAGTTTGCCTCCATATCGAGAAGTCCGAAGCGGAACAGGAAAGCGACCAGGGCTCCGGCGAAAATCAACGTAAACCAGAAAAATGGCGAAAGCCTCGACGCTGAACGCTCGTCCAATGCAATGGCTTCAGACATATGCTACCTCGATAAAACACGCCTAAACGGAAGCGCTATCTTTATTATATTTTCAACTGTCAGCGCCGCATGGCACTTCGAAGTGATTGAAAATTATACGCAGGTAGATGGCCTGGCGACCAGTGAACCGGGTGTGGTTTGGAGCGCTGGAAGAGCTTTTTTTGCTGTCAGAAAATTTTACAACCCAGGCTTAAACACGCAGGATTTCGCTGTTATCGAGGAACCATTGATAGGAATCTTCCAGACCGGATTCCAGATTGTAGTTTGGCCGCCAGCCCAGGGATTTGAGGCGGGAAACGTCAAGTAACTTACGCGGTGTACCGTCCGGTTTACTGCTGTCGTACACGATGTTTCCCTGGTAGCCAACGACTTTGCCGATCGTGGTGGCGAGTTCGGCAATGGTCACGTCCTCACCTGTGCCCACGTTGATGTGGGACAGCATGGGTTCGACCTCGGACCAGTACTCGTCACGCGTCAATCCCATCACGTGCACACAGGCAGCCGCCATGTCGTCTACATGAAGAAATTCCCGCATTGCCTTGCCAGTACCCCACACAGTGACCGCGCTGTCTCCTGCTTCTTTGGCCTCATGGAATTTGCGTATCAACGCAGGGATAACATGGCTGTTTTCGAGATGAAAATTGTCGCCAGGGCCGTAGAGATTTGTTGGCATAACCGAACGGTAATCCGTACCGTGCTGCCGGTTATAGGATTCGCAAAGTTTGATACCCGCTATCTTGGCCAGCGCGTAGGGTTCGTTGGTAGGCTCCAACTCACCGGTTAACAACGCGGATTCGGACATTGGCTGTGAGGCCAGCTTGGGATAAATGCAGGAACTGCCGAGAAAAAGCAGCGTCTTCACACCGGATTCCCAGGCTGCATGAATAATATTCGCCTCGATCATCAGGTTCTGGTAAATGAAATCAGCCGGGAAGTTGTTATTGGCGAGAATTCCGCCCACCTTGGCAGCAGCAAGGTAGACCTGTTCGGGTCTCTCCTGCCTGAAGAACTCCCTCACCGCAACCTGATCAACAAGATTCAGTTCATTACGTGTGGCGGTGAGGAGGCTCCGGTGACCTTGAGTCTCCAGCTGACGCACAATCGCGGACCCGACCATTCCGCGGTGACCTGCGACAAATACTTTGCCCGCCACGGACCTACTCCTCTACCAGCGAGACGTCGTAGCCGTTGTCCTTTAACAACTTGAAGCGGCGCGCCTTTTCCAGATCAGCCTCGACCATCTCTTTCACCAGTTCCCCGAAGGTAATTTGGGGAGACCAACCGAGCTTTTCCTTGGCTTTGGTCGGGTCACCCAACAAGGTCTCGACTTCTGTGGGTCGAAAATATCTCTGATCGACACGAACAATGATTTTTCCTGTGAGGTTTGGATCGAGATTCAGTCCCTTTTCCGCAACCGAAGTAACAGTGGCAGTTTCATCGACACCGCGGCCTGACCACTCCAGTGTTAAACCGAGTTCAGCACAGCTCGCATTGATGAATTCTCGCACTGAGTACTGTACGCCGGTCGCTATCACAAAGTCCTCGGCCTCGTTCTGTTGCAACATCAGCCACTGCATCTCCACGTAATCCTTTGCATGCCCCCAGTCTCGCAGGGCATCCATGTTGCCCATGTAAAGACAATCCTGCATACCTAGCGCAATATTGGCTATGCCGCGGGTAACCTTGCGGGTCACAAAGGTCTCCCCGCGTCGCGGAGATTCATGATTAAAAAGGATGCCATTGCAGGCGTACATGCCATACGCTTCACGGTAGTTGACAGTGATCCAGTAAGCGTACAACTTGGCTGCGGCATAGGGAGACCGCGGATAAAAGGGTGTCGTCTCTTTCTGGGGTATTTCCTGTACCAGTCCGTAGAGTTCGGACGTTGATGCCTGGTAAAAACGCACCTTCTTTTCCATCCCAAGCAGTCGAATCGCTTCGAGGATGCGGAGAGTACCGATAGCGTCTACGTCCGCCGCATATTCCGGCGACTCGAAGGATACAGCCACATGGCTCATAGCCCCGAGGTTATAGATTTCATCGGGCTGTATTTGCTGGACTAGACGAACCAGATTGGAGGTATCGGAGAGATCACCGTAGTGCAGGAAAAATTTCAGATCGGGATTTTCATGCCTGTCGCGGTAGATATGATCAATTCTTTCTGTGTTGAAAGACGAGGCGCGACGCTTGATACCGTGGACTTCATACCCCTTATCAAGCAGTAACTCCGCGAGATAGGACCCGTCCTGGCCGGTAATACCTGTAATTAACGCAATTTTTCGACTCATATGTATTCACCAATGAAAAAAATCACTGTCAGATTTTTTTACAATTATTGCTTATTCCTGGACAGCGCGATATTGCAGCGAGTTTATCGAAAGAACGCCTTGAACAAAAGCATTCAGCTGTAGACAGGCACTGGTATCGCCCCATAATCTACGCATAATGTATATACAATAATCCCGGTAGCGGAAAATGGCTTGTAGATTCGCTTGTTCTCTCCCGCGCCACCAATAACGACAACGATTATCCATGACATTACCCCACACCCCACAGAGAATTCTCATTGCGCACAATTTTTATCAATTCGCGGGCGGAGAAGATTCAGTCGTGCGCTCAGAGGCCCAATTACTCGAAAAGCACGGACATGATGTCCAATTATACTCACGTCACAACGACGAAATTATCAGTACCGGCAAGCCGAAACTGGCTATCGAAACATTCTGGTCCCGGAAAACAGTCAACGAGATCGAGCAACTCATTGACAATTACAAACCAGACATCATACACGCCCACAATACTTTCCCGTTGATCTCCGGATCCCTGTATTGGACCGCAGCGACGCGAGGCATACCAGTCGTACAGACAATCCATAATTTCCGGCTTATGTGTATACAAGCAATGTTTCTGAGAGAAGGAAAAGTCTGCGAAGACTGCCTTGGAAAATCACCCATCCGCGGTGTACTCAGGAAGTGCTATCGCGGTTCCACAAGTGCCAGCCTGGTGGCAGGATCCGCGCTATCGATGCACCGTTGGAAGGGAACCTACTCTAAGACAATCTCCGCGTATATCGCCCTCAACGAATTCTGTAAGCAAAAGCTGATAGAAGGAGGTCTACCACCAAATAAAATTTTTGTTAAGCCCAATTTTGTCGATCTTGACGTATATCCTGGGCACAGACGCACAGGAAACCCACTTTTCGTAGGGAGACTTAGCGACGAAAAAGGAGTAACCCAGCTATTGGCTGCACTCGACCAATCTCCAGGCATGATTGTGGACTTTGCTGGTGATGGGCCACTGAAAGATGTGGTGATTGCGCACCCCCAAGCGAATTACCTGGGTTTACTTGGAACCACATCCCTCCAGAAGACTTTGCTCAACGCACCATTCCTGCTCATGCCCAGCATCTGGTACGAAAACATGCCCAGAACACTTGTAGAAGCCTACGCTTGTGGGACGCCGGTTTTTGCGAGCAAACTCGGAGCGCTGGCCGAGCTGATTGAGCAGGATGTTACCGGACTATTGTTCTCACCTGGTGACTCCCGGGATATCGCTTCTACGCTAAAGTATGGTGTTAATAACATGGCCAGGGTTCGACAATTGGGCGCTAATGCTCGTAGGCGTTATGAAGCCAGTTATACTTCTGCAGAAAACTACCAGTCACTCGCTAACATTTATAACCAGGTAACGTCGCAGGGAGTAAACTGACAAAGACCTTATTGGCCAACTACCTTCTGACAATAATTGACAGTTAATGCACAAACATGACCTTAAAGTTACAGTAATTACACCCGTCCTCAACGGCGAAGAAACCATAGCCGAATGCCTGGAATCAGTCAGATCCCAAAGTTACGGCAATGTCGAGCACCTGGTTATCGACGGGTGCTCTAACGATTCCACCCTGGACATAGTGCGAGAGTATTCGGTTTCCTACAGATCAGAGAAAGATACCGGAATATATGACGCATTTAACCGGGGTGTACGCTATGCCACGGGTGATATTATTCACATACTCAATGCAGACGACTTTTATGCCTCCCCAAACTCAATCCAGACGATGGTGGCATTCATGACAGCCAACAACCTTGACATTGGACACGGACTGGTCGAACAATTTTCAAGCGATCGCGAAAAGACCATAAAAGTTGGTAAAGACATCAAAAAGCCTGAGTTATTACGCAAAATGCGTGTCGCACATCCCGCCACTTTCGTGAGGAAGAGTGTCTATGAAAATCACGGACGATTTAGCGAAGGTTTTAAAATTGCAGCAGACCAGGAGTTCTTGTTAAGGGTATGGGATAAAGTTGAAATAGGCTTCATACCTGAAGTGATTGTGAAAATGAGGATCGGCGGAATAAGTACCACTCAGTTTCTAAACAGTTACAAGGAATCGATGGCCGCTAGCATTCTGCACGGGCAGGCCCCCACTAAAGCCTACCTGATATATTGCTATGAAATTATCAAAAACAGCTTCCTGAAACTATATCGGTAAACAACCAATAAAAATCCGAACAGCACTATGAGTTTAGCCAGGCAATTGGTAAAGGATAGCGGTTGGGTCTTGCTGGCGAGAGTTGGCGGAGTAGTTGTCGGCCTGTTGTTTTACTCACTTATCACTCGAACACTGCCCACCGATGAAGTGGGATCATATTTCCTCGCTTACGCAATAGCCCTCGTACTGTCGACATTGGCTGGTCTTGGGCTACCAAAGACTTGCACGAGACTGATAGCTCTCGCGAAAACAAAGCAATCAGCTGGCTCTATTTCTGGAATATTATCGAGCTCAATTTGTCTGACCATCGGGGGAGCAATATTAACTGCCATAATTTTCATGACGCCAACTTCCAGAGACATATTTTCCACTCTTTTCAGTTCGTTGCAAACATACCAGATAACGTGGCTCATTGTTGTCTGGATGTTTCTTCTATCGATACGTCAATTGCTCGCCGAGTCTTTTAGAGGATTGGGCAATATAAAACTGGCTTCAATCTTTGGCGGACTTGTAGGTAATAGTGTTGGCCTATCCATCCTTGCTGTAGCGATAGCATTTAAAATCTCTCCCATCGATCTGAAAGATTGTGTTACGTACACTACATCAGGACTCCTAATAAGCTGCTTGATCAGCATTCTTCTGCTATTAAAAGACAGGCACGGAGGTGATAAATCCGAGACTCCAACGTATACCTCAATATTGGCAATTTCAACTCCGATTTGGATAACTGAAACCGCTCAAATAGCGATTACACACTCCAACACCTGGATAGTGGGCGCATTATCTGATACCACTCAGGTCGCTCTTTTTGGCACTGCAATGCAACTTGTTATATTGGTTTCTTTTCCACTAATCGTGATCAATAGCGCAATACCTCACCTGGTAGTCAAATTAAACGCCTCATCCGACAAAGTTCGATTGAGTAATCTTCTACAAACTGTAGCGACGGTATCATTCATTCCCGCAGCCGCTGTCGTTTTACTTATTGCTGTCTTTGGGGCGCAGGTACTCGAATTTGTGTATGGGGCTTCCTATAGAGCCGGGGCTCCTGTACTCCTTATACTCGCAATCGGGAATCTGATAAACGTCATAGCTGGACCTTGCGGCGTAGTTCTTATAATGACAGGCCATCAGAAGAAAAATATGATACTTACAGTTCTGACCGGAGCCGGAAGCATTCCGATTGCTCTATGGCTTACGCCACAGTACGGAGCAATAGGCGCCGCTTTTGCTGCATCGCTTGGTATAGCGGTCCAGAATACACTTGCTTCAATCTATGCATATAAAACATTGGGCGTGAGGACTCACATCACAAGTTCAGGAGACACCCTTAAATCACTGCTGGAATTCAAACTGACATGAGTTCGCATATTAAGCCAGTTTTTATCTTTTCTCTTCCGAGAAGTGGATCCACGCTTCTACAAAGGATTATTGGAGCGCACCCGAAGGTCAGTACTACATCTGAACCATGGATGTTACTACCATTTTTTTACTCGTTACGGGATGATGGAATTTTTTCGGAATACAACCATTTCAGCATGCATTCCGCATTGCAGGATTTTATACAATGCCTACCGAAAAAAGATCGGGATTTTACCGATGCGATAGGTAGTATGGCACGTCAGCTCTACTCAAAATGCTCAAAACCGGGCGACACCTACTTTCTGGACAAAACTCCTCGATACCACCTTATTTCCAATGAGATTGTCGATACTTTCCCTGACGCGAAATGTATATTTTTATGGCGTAATCCATTGTCTGTAATCGCCTCTTCACTGGATACATTCGGAAATGGAAAGTGGCGCCTCTATGATTATAAGGTTGATTTTTACACCGGATTCGAACAACTTTATGCTTCCTATATGAGAGCAAAAAGCACCAGTTTTTCCCTAAACTATGAAAATCTTATTCTTGAACCCGAGAAAGTTTACGAAGACCTTTTCGCTTTTCTGGAACTGGACTACGACGTGAAACTAATAAACGATTTTGCTTCTGTTAGACTCGAAGGAGGTGCAGGAGACCCTACTGGCACAAAAAAATACACAAGCTTGAGTTCTGATCCGCTCGACAAGTGGAAAACAACACTCGCTAATCCAATACGCAAACGTTGGTCAAAGCGTTATCTAGATTGGATAGGAGAAGAGCGTCTGCTCGCAATAGGTTATGACATAATGACCTTGTCAAACGAACTGAAATCAATTAACAGCAAACCCAACTACGTTATGTCAGACACGATAAGGATAGGATACGGTTCAATGCTAAATGTACTTCATACTAACCTTATCCGTAAAAAATTGTCTTTGTTAAGTTGTCCAGAACGTATATATAGCTTGAAATAGCAATTTCCCATACGAAGTATGAGGAGCAATCAACACATCCAGAATAATCTCACTGAATCACTCACATTCTCCGATGGGGCATACTGTTTAACGAACCTCCGATTCGTCCGGCTGCCGCCACTCATCCAACTCCCTTCCTATCGTTTGTGCCAAACGACTATTACTCTCGATATAAAACTCGGCGAGCTGTTTACGAACCTCGGTAGTCATTTCGATTTCTGGAGTAGTCGTTTTGGTATTATATGCAATCAATCTGGACTTCATTTTCTGACGCATTCTGTAGGGAAATATTGATTTAATTATCCTCTTCGTCACGCCTTGCCTAGCAATCATTCCCAAGAGCCATCTTGAACGAATCTGCCCCCCTACATTTTTCCTTGACATATCAGGGGCACGAAAGAAAGGGTCGACGCCAACATGCCGATAAAGCCTTGAAAGTACATTTTCAGGATCATCGGCCAACTCTTCTGTTGTAATAAAAAGGAAATTTTTACGTGGTATTACCTGTAGCCATTTCTGAATAAAATGCTCATAGTTTCCTTCATTGCGATATCCCCACCACCCTCCTGGATCGGCTTCAATTCGCTCTTCCTCCCTAGCGATTGCATCCTCAAAACTCAAGTTCTCTTCGCCTGACCTGACCTTATGCAGATAGTGTGACCATGCCCTGGACACCGGCTCACGCATGATTACGACGATCTTAGGCGGTTTGTCCCCATAGACCGATAAAATTCTGGGGAGCACCTTCTCTCCTCTCACGAGGTAGGACGGAGTGATATCTCCAATCGCTTTGCAGGATGAACTGCAGTCGAAATAGAGGTCTACAAATCTATCTACTCCAAGACCGAATATCTCATCACAATTAAAAAACTGGGTCTCCTTTACCGATGAAAGACCTATCTCAGGATGTTGCTTCAAATAATGGTAAAGTGAGGAAGTGCCACTCTTACTTGCGCCAACGACAAGGAAGTTTGGAAAGTCCCACCTTAGACCAACAGTTGTCGATTGAATCACGATCCAGCAATTTCCATTTCCAGCAAAGCATTTACTGTAGATTCGACCTCAGAAGGAACACCATGCTTTCCTGCCTTCTCGATACTTAGCTGATACATCCTATCTCGCTTTATGAGGCACTTCGTGTCGCAAAGTAACTTCAGCCCATCAAAAAACTGCTGTTCGTCGTTAGGGTCGATAATTAGGCCATTTTCGCCATCATTGATTACAAGATTTGCATTTCCTGAGTAAATGCTACCCAGTATAGGAAGCCCGGTCATAGCTGCTTCTATCTGAACTACCGGACCATGGTCCTCGAGTGTCGGACACACGAAGTTCCCAGCACTACGCATTAGTTCAGCTACTTCTAACTCGCTACGAAATCCGTGTAGTACAAAATTCCTGGAATATTGCTCAGGAATCTGTTCTTCAATCGATCCTCGCAATTCGCCGTCACCAACTATCCATAATGTGGCTTTAGGATAATTTTCAACTAACAGTAGAAAAGCCTTAATTAACTGCGTTATACCTTTTCGCGGAATCAGCTGTCCGACGTACAAAAATACCTCTGACGAACGTTGATTCATATTTTCCGGCGGGTAGAAAATATTACTCGTTACAGGATATGAAATCATTCTTTTCGGCTGGTCCATGCCGATTGATTCAAGGTATCGAATAGACTCATTGGAATAGCACAAAAAGCCCTTAACATTTCGTCCAAGCCACTTTCGAACCGCCAAACGAAACCTTCCGTTAAATCGCCGTTCAGTGGTAGGAGTTCCTTCCCATCTGAGGTAGACAGGAATATCTGCAGATAAGGCGTACAAAAGAGTAAAAAATAGCAATGATCCAAGCTGCTCACTAACGATAACCTTGGGCCGATATTTTTTGAGCGTTACTGGCAACTGGATAGGAACGTAAATAAAACGTCTGAAGAATCTCAGTGTTACTCCCTTTACTACATAAAAGTTTTCAGGTACATCCCCGATATACCATTGACGACCAGGCTCAATTTTACGGGCAAACAAGTGAATACACTCAAGACGCTTATCACTGTTTATCATCACTCTGGAGGGAATCGTATATGGCGCGATGGACGTACTGACAAATGCTACCTTCATTGGTACGCCTCAATATATTCTTCTACATACGTAAGGCCAAGAGAAGGCACCTGAAGTCTCCCGTTAGTGATATCTCCAGATTGTAGTACTTGCTCTAACTTAAAGTAATTGCCCTCTGTAAGGTTCATTGTCTCAGCGTCAAATTGCAGGACTTTCGCCTCCTTGAACGGTAAAGTTATATTTACTTCCTCAAAACTCAGGTTTAATACGATCGCCTTTCGGCTTGCGCCATTTGACAGCACTGCAACTACCGGTTTAATTTGATCGCTGGAATAGACTCCACTCCCATAAAATGCAGTATTGCTTTCAAGCTCTACAACTCCAAATTTGTCCGCTCCATAAAAAAGTTTATTCAACAATAGAAACGAAATTGAGTTTGAATTTAGGGAACTATCCGGATACATGATCGACATTAAACCCCTGCCGTTGGCCAGCAGATGAACCTGATATGTTCGTAGACCGGGAACATCTCTGACCCAATAAGCAAAGTACATAATGTTGAATATTGTTCGAGCTGGATCTTCCGCACCAAACCCCAGAACAGATCCCTTCTTACCACCGATTAAACCTACTTCTGAAATCCAAACGTCCTTGTTTGGAAAATATTTTTGTACGTAGGCGGCGTATTGACGCGGGACATGTTGTGCTGAAGAGAAAACCCATTTAAATTTAGCCATCCTTTCCAGATCTGCATCGATCAGTGAATGGCAGTTGGAATTATTTCTAAGGTTACCTACTTCCAGTGTCGTCGCCTTATCATAAATATTAATATAAGGATGAAAAATTGCCGCATCAAAATCTACTTCACTGTGATTCAGGTAGCTATTCCAGCCCAATTCATAGTTTGTGATGTTCTCCGGAACATTTATGTGTCCTCGTGGCACCAACGGCTCTGCAGCTACAAATCCAATCCGATCATCCGAATATTTGGACCTGATATACTTCGATAGCCTTTGAGCTTTATAAAGATAACTCACCCACCCCCAATTACCATCTGGTGAAATTTCCTGATACTGCTTCTGCGAAATCTCATTTCCCATCTCCCAGTAGATCCGACCAGGATAAATATGCTTTATCGTTTCAATTACCTGCTGGTTATATTCGATGCTTCTCAGATACGGGTTCAAAATAATAAATGGTTGGATCCCCTCATCTTTTACCAAGCTTAAAAACTCGCGATAGTCACTTCGGATCAGAAACCCACTATTATCAATCTTTTGTTGGTCAATTGATTTATGCATAGACAGTAATGGGCTTTCATCAACCAGGTGTGCATCTAAAGTCATTGAGTCCCAATCGTAATAGTTGGCGTAAGTCCCGGGGGGAAATCTCAATGCGCCAACTGGAAATGAATCGAGATAGGCACGGTAGGAGAGCCTGGTAAAACTTCCCGGTTTGCTGGAATTGCCTCCGCGAAACGACGGATTAAACCCTATGATTTCAGAATTAAAATAAACCAGATTCTCCCAGGCCAACTTCCGGATGCTGGTAGAACGACTGCCTGATTGGACCGCAGAAAGGCATCCGATGATATTTTGATATTGAGGAAGTTTCGTTTCGATTGCCTGACTCTTCGAATCTAGCATCCACGTAATCGTCAAAGCGCTAAAAACTACAACACATATAGCTTTGTATTTTTTAGTCATTTAATTTTTGATATTCTGGCTCGAGTTCGAACGTTAGCTACACTCATTCTAGGATCAGCACTGGCAACTCCGAGTAATACCCAGAATATCGCGGTGCCAGCTGGATAGAACTGTGTCGCAACAAGCATTGCGATAAGTACTGAAATCAATACCTTTGTGTATTGCTCTCCATAGAAATAGAAATCATTCACCTGTAAGCGCAACGCACGAATATAGATGATCAAGAAAGAAGCGACCGCAAAAATTCCTCCTTGTGCCATTTCTTTCACCCACATATTGTGGATAAAAGAAATTTGCAACTGATAACTCTCAATCGTCTGGGCAGGAGGGCCAAATAGCCAGTGATTAGCGACTACTTTTAGAGCAAAATCGTATTGCGCCAATCTATCATCAACAGTTGCGGCGGCTTCATTTGTACCACCTAGTGATTTTATCCAGCCAAGAATTTCCGAACCAAAAGCGGAAACAACCAGGACAGTAATTAGTCCTCCGCCGAGCGTAGCAACGTAGAAAACCCCCTTCCATCGCTTACTGCGATTGCTCAATATCGTCACAAACCAGTATACGCAAGAGGAAATCAGGATCGTTAAGACAATATTTCGCGACTGCAATGCAGCTAATCCGACCAGAACAACGGACAATAGTATGACAAACTTGAGAATCCCCCCCCTTCCAAATAAGATTGTCCCTTTTCTACTTGCTACGGCTAAAAGTAACACCAGAGACAATAGCAGTCCCATATCGCCGTAAGAGGTAATCACACCGACAGATTTGGGAAGGTATTCTAGCGCAAGGCGCGATTCTGCTGATCTTGCAAAACTGAAGTCAAGAATACCCAATGCCGAGAACAAGGCGCTTATCGCTCCTATTGCTGCTACGATAATTAGACCATCCAGTGTCCTTTGCAGGTCCTTTTTTGTGGTTATAAACAGAACTGGCAAAATGAAATAGAGCATATCTTTGGCCAGAGAATAGATCGAATTCCAGACGGCATTCTGGGTCCCGAGAAGATTTATCGAGTGAAATATCATATATACGAATACACAAGCCAACGCGCTTAGTAATCGGGATTTTTGCTTCGGACCGAGCGACGTTAAACCAGTTGCGTAAAAGAATAGTGCTAGTACAAATAGTATCGGACCAAGAATATTGTCGACTGACAGCGAGCCAATAATTCCAAACTGGTAAAATGCCAGGGACACAACCCAGATAAATGACAGCAAACGAATCACGGTGTAGCCGACGCGTAAATATCTGGGTCCGACTTTTTAAAGCCAAAATAAATATATCTCAAACTGTACACGCCCAATTCATTGTTAACTGTCGCCCCGTCGCTTTCTCGTTTTTCTCAATCTGCCTTTGTCCCGTCTAGCCTTTTTTAACCAAAATTGATCAACCAGCTTAAGTAAGAATATTATGCAAATCGCCTGTTCCAGAGAATATAGGGTTGTGTGTCAGTCGTGGATAAAAATGTATGTAACCGAAAACCTGTAGATCAAAATTCGCTCCTTCGTAGGCTCTTCCTTTACTCATATTAATAGTTTCGGACGTGACGTATTTCTTCAAATTTCTTATGTGTTTCAATCAAAGCAGGCATATGGCCTGGCTACAAAACATCGAGGAGCCAATCCAGTCCAGAAGTGCATTCTATCTCGCACGATATCGCTACAATACTGAATTTCTTTTACACCCTGACTACCAATAGAGATTTCATCATTTCCCACATGAACACACAGTTTGTGACTAGATACCGTTTCCACAATCGCCGCGGCTCACTAGCCAGGCGATGAAGCCATTCGAGACCGAGTCGCCTCATTACAGGAGAGGCCCTTCGAACCGTCCCGGCATGAAAATCAAATGCAGCCCCTACCCCCATCAGGATACTCGGTTGTAGCTGGTGCCAATTGCGAGACATCCATATTTCCTGTTTGGGTGCTCCCAGTCCCACCCAGACAATATCAGGCCTGACCCGGTCAATGCGTTCAATAATTTCTGCATTCACCGCACCTTCCATCGGTGCAAACGGCGGTGAATAGTGCCCCGCAAGTCGCAGATCCGGATAGCGCTCATTGAGTTTCTCCAGTAATTTAGCCAGCGTTTGTTCCGTGCCACCCAAAAAGAAATGGGAAAGGTGGGGAGCCTCCTCCATAAGGTACGTAAAGAAATCCGGACCCGCTACCTGGGTGATACCGGCGACTCCGCGCCATTTGGCCACTACAGACAGTGGACGCCCATCCGGAGCCGCCGCCAGCGACCCGTTAATCGCACAGCGCAGATCCGCGTTTGTTCGCGAATCCACCACGGTATGTACGTTCGCAAAGCAAACATATCCGCCGTAGCGGTTATTTACAGCACGCAGCACCCGGTCCTTCAGGCCTTCAGCTTCAAGGATTGATATATCGCTGTCCAGCAGCCGAACACGATCGTCGTTCATGAGATACTCTCTACGCGTTTCAGGGAATCAAGCAGGTCCAGTCCGGATTCGCCCAGTACAAATTCACGGGCGATTTCCATGTCCTCGCTAATCTCGTCTATGAACGCCACACCACCAATCCGCCGGCCTCGTACGACTTCCAGTATTACTTTGGTATCGAGCGTCCGAACACCTTTGGCATAACCGTAAAGCAGTGCGTAATCACAGAGCATATTGATGAGGCGAGGAATGCCTCCGGAAAAGAAATACACGGAATAAATTGCGCTTTTGTCAAAAACCTCGCGTCCTGATCCCGCCCGGTTCAACCGGTGGGAGATATACTTTGGCGTCTCTTCCACGGCCAGCGGATAGAGGTGGTATTCGACAGTAATGCGCTGCGCAAATTGCTTTAAATGAGGATTCCGAAGTTTCTCGACCAACTCCGGCTGCCCCATCAGGATGATTTTCAGCAGTTCATCCTCACCGGTGTTTATATTATTCAGAAGTCGAAGCTTTTCGAGAGCCTTCAAGCTCAGGTTCTGGGCCTCGTCCACGATCAGAACACAGGTCTTGCCCTTGCTATAATTTTGCACGAGGAAATTCTGAAAATTTTTCTTCAGCGTTATTTTGTCCGTGGTGTGGTCGAGGTTGAAGGACATGGAAATCCACTGGTACAACTGCTCTGCGGTTTCCTCGTCGGTATCCGCGAGCAATCCGACCTGTATCTCGTCCGCGTCATGGTTGTTAAGCAGGTGGCGCAGCAGTGTCGTCTTGCCTGAACCAACCTCACCTGTAATAACAGTAATTCCGCGCTGGGACAGGAGTCCGTACTCGAGCATCGAATAGGCAATCTCGTGTTGTGACGAGAGATACAGAAAGGCCGGATCGGGATTCAGATCAAAGGGCCTGGTTGTAAGACCATAATGCTCGAGGTACATAGTGCACTGCCGTTTTGTCAGTATGATTTGTTTAAAATCGTCCCCAGGATGTCAACGCCTTCCAGCAGTTGTATGCAACGCTCCATTTCCTCGGGCGTTGTCACACCGCTTTCCACTACCAATAGTGTCGTATCGACGTAAGGCACAAACACCAGGGCGTCGTCGTCCCGCAACAGGGGTGGAAGGTCGAATACGATAATCCTGTCGTCATAGCGGTATACGATTTCGTCAAGCGCCCGCTTCATTTGCGGTGAAGACAGTATTTCCGAAGTCGCCCCTGAGACAGGGTTTGCGGGCAGGATTGTCAGTCGCTCCATACCCGGATTGACCAGGATATCCTGCAGTTCGACTGCGTCCTGCAGGTACTCGACCAGCCCGGCTCCGGTAGACAGCCCCAACATGCCCAGTAGATCCGGCCCCTTGAAATCAAGGTCTACCAGCAGCACGGTCTGGTTCACATCCCTGGATAGGGCAATCGCAGTATTCAACGCAGTCAGTGACTTACCGGCATCAGCATGGGCACTGGTAATCGCCAGTGTACGCCAGCCCTGCTCGCGGAATTTTTTCAGTATCTGAGTGCGCAACTGGCGATAGGGCTCAGCCCTTTCATCATGTTCAAACGCGGCAACAATACGGCTTTTGAGCAGAGTGTCTTTGTCAGGCGCTTCCACCCGAGTACAGGTTTCGCCACGACGCAATTCCGGCGAATCATCCTTAGTACCTGACGGGTTAATCCCGGCCCGATAACCGGCGCGCGCACTTTTTGCCTCTGCCCGCCGCTCCTTGCGCGCCTTGTCTATCGCGTCCTTTACATATTCCATCAGACTTTTCTCTCACCCGCTCAAAGCTTGCCCAGAATTTCGTACCACATCACATCCAGTGGCCTGACAAAAAAATGTAGCGCCAGTAGAACAACTAGCGTTCCAGCGACTCCGCCCCCCAACAGCCAGTAACGCTTGCGCTGGGGGTCCGCGGCGGCAGTCTCTTCGGGGGAATTTATGTAGGGGATTGTGACCAGCGGCGCCACTCCCATAAGCTGCGATAACTGCTGCGGACTGCGGATACTGCCGTCCATTGCTTCCAGCAACAGGCCGACTCCAATGCCCGCACCCGCCGCGAATACAATGCCAAGAACCAGAATCGCTGGCCGATTCGGGCTGGAGGGTTCCTCTGGCATGATGGGCGGTTCCACCATGGTAAAGCGCTGTCCCTTGCGTCCGGCTTCCAACTCACCGGCAAGTTCCGCTTCCTTCAGCTTTGCCCTGAGTTCAAGGTTTTTGGCACTGATTAGCTCGAGATTTCGAACCATATTGGTGTACTGGCGCTCAATCACCGGAGCGTTAACTGCCGCAACGGATAGCGAATCAATTTGCTCTTCCAGCTGTGAAATCTGCTCATCCAGACTCCCCTTTTCAATACGCACAGTCTGCAACTGGTTATCCAGCATCAGGTAAGCGGGATTATCTGGCGGTGGTGCGGCGCCGACGTCATCCATACTTTCGATCTGCCGCTGGAGTTGCTCGACAATCTTCCTCTGCGCCACCACATCGGGATAGGTGTCCGCATATTTCGCTTCAAGAGCATTCAATTCGCTCTGTCTGCTCTCCAACAGTCTCAGCAATTCGTCTCTGTTACCGGCACCACCTGTAGAAGCGAGCAGCGAATCTATCTCGCGTTGCAGACGCACAACGTCGGGGTGGGTTAGCGAATAGCGAGCGGCCACTCGGCTGTATTCAGACTGAAGCGCTTTCAGGCGATCAACATCGCCCAGTACCGCTTCTCCAGTGGGCAAAACAACGGGAGAATATTTGTTGGTTGTCGCGAGGCGGGCAACAAGGTCGCCCTCCCGTTTGATCAATTCCTGGTTCCGCGACTCCAACCCCACAAGCTGGGTCTGGTAGCGCACCATGTTTTGCATATTCAGCCGGTAGACTTCGGGCAAGGCAGCCTGGTTGGCGGTTTTGAATTGTGCGAGTTCAGCCTCCAGGTTTCGCATTTCATCTGAGGACTTTTCTACTTCACCTCGCAGGAACTCCGCGGTAGAAGACGTTTTCTCCGTACGGTTCCTGAGATTTTCGTTGAGGAACAGGCTGGTCAATTCGTTGGTGATTTTCAGGGACTTCGCGGGATCATCCGCTTCAAACGAAAGTGTAAATGCGATGGTTGCCTCCATTGGACGACCACTGCGGGGATCGACTACCTGGGAGTTGAGCAGGTCAAGGCTCACAGAGTCAATAAACTCCTCGAGGACCTCCGTGCGCGGCATACTTGCCAGTTCTTTATCATCGTACAACTGATTTTTTCGAACGAGTTGCATGATGTTCTCCAGGGTCAAAACCCTGGCACGTATCACCTCGATCTGCTGGGTGGCAAAACTGGTGACGGTCGAACGCACCATGTCTTCGGGAATTTCCTGCTCTTCGATCAAAATAGTGGCTGAAGTCTTGTAGCTCGCGGGCCACAGCAAGGCTGTCAGGAGCACTACCACAAACAGGCAGCCGAAAGTCAGAAGTATCGATTTACGCCGCCGCCTGAACCCCGCGATATAGTCCTGTATGCCCATGGTCTGCATCGGTTCACTCGCAAATGCAACGGGCTGTTCAGCAATTGTCATCTAAGCACCTGTTCTGTTTGTGGTGTCGCTATCAGCCACAGTCAAAGCCGCGAGCGATTACGGTCGATGGCACGGGCTACAATATTTCCCTTGGCAATCGGTAAGAGACACCGGCCGATACAAGATTGCTGTCTCCCGCCCCCGCACTTGCAGCTTTATATTGTTGTGTGCGATATCGGTAACGCCCGCTAACCCACCAGTTTTCGGCAAACTGGTATCCAATACGTACGCCCACTTCCCCGTATTCGCGCTCCTGAGCGATCGCTGAACTTGCGCGTTTCGACAAACCGTAGCGCGTATCGACATCCAGGCGCAGGCGTTCCACTGGCTCCCAGTTCCAGACAAAACTGGCCTGGGAATCTTCACGCAGGCCGCCATCGGCGCTGGGTGAATAACGTGAAAACATCGTGAAATTCAGGCTGTACTGCTCTTCCTGGAAATCCACGGACATATTTCCGGTAAACCCGTTACTGTCCTGATCCTCAAACTCAACGAATACAATCCGGAAGTTCTCAATATCAAAGGTGTAGTAACCACCATCGATTTTTGTACTGACTTCTGTCGCACCCACAAGAACGTTGAAACGCAGTTTTTCCGAGAATGCCCAGATAACGCCGGCCTGCAGCCCATAGGTCGTCGACTCCACGCTGTTTAGCGCCCTATTCCTGTAGAGCGCATAATTCGGCACCATCTGCAGATACAAGCGCTCGTTCAACAGGTAGCTCCAGGCAACATTCATCAGGCTGTAGTCGTAGTCCTGGAATAGCTCGCTCTCGTAATCCACTTCCTGCCATTGCAGTGTCGACTGCAGGCGCTGCCGTTCCGTAAGTTGCCACGACCATTCCGGCCGCAAGACGATTCGCTCTTCACGGGTCGCGCCCTGTATCTGCGCCAGACCTCCCAGGCCCGTATCCAGGAACTGCGTGTTCAGTGTGCTGTCACGTCGGTACTGGCCATACAGTGAGAGCCTTTGCCGTTCCCAGTCGTAGGCGATACTGGCGGAAAAATCCTGGTTGTCACTGTCAAAGTCATCTGCATCTGGTTCCGCAAAGTTTGGCGAAAGATCTTTGCTGTCAGCGCTGTCGTAATGCTCCGAATACAGCCTCAAAGTAGATTCCGCGCTGAAACGCGGCGTTGCCCAGCGGCCGGACACGCCAGCATTAGCCAGCCAGCCGGAAAGAGAAATGCGGTTTTCCGGCGTGATGCGGATATTGTCGTTGTATTCGTACTCGAACCCCGCGCTACCACTGATGGACGTCTCGGCCGAAATTGCGCGCGCCGACAAAAATATCGCAATAACCGCAAGTACCGCTGACTGTCGAACCGCGTCCATGATATTCAGGGAACCACAATCAGGTCGCCGCTCTGCAAGATGATATTGGTGTCCAGATGCTCGCCGTTCTCGATCGCGCCGTAATCAAAAGGCATCGCGGTTTGCGTACCATCCACATTCCGGCGCAACACCTGGATATCATCTTCATCCGCAAATGAATTCAGGCCACCCGCCCATGCCAGCGCCTGCGCCACGTCTACGGGAGCAATAACAGGGAATGCTCCCGGACGGTTTACCTTTCCCATTACATAAACAATGTTTCCTTCCAGGGCTCGAAGCGAAACAGTGACAACAGGACCGTCGTTCAGGTATGTCGACAACGCAACACGAATTGTCTCGGTAACCTCGCTGGGAGTTTTACCGCCCGCATGTATCTCACCTGCCAGGGGAACGCTGATATAGCCATCAGGACGTACTCTCACCTCCCGGCTAAGGGCTTCCTCATTCCAGACAAATATTTCGAGGACATCTCCAGCATTAATTTTGTAGCCACCGGCATCCGCGAAAGCGACGGGGAAAAAACAGCTCATCATCAAGACAAAGAAGGCGACCGTTATATTTTTTTTATACATTTATTATTCAACCATCTATACAACAACGGATGACCTAGTGTGCAGTAAACAATCCCCTCTCACAATACAACGGCACGATGAAGTGATGTTCGTTTTCTTTACACCATCACGGGAAATATTCGATTTAACTATCGCGGAAATGGGCGGAAATATCTGTATTTACAGGATTTTTTGAAAAGCGTAATTTTTCTTCCAACGAACTCATGTTCGTTTTCTTTACATCATTAAAGGAGAATTCTGGTATTTAAAATGAAGAAGAAAGGCCGGAAATCCCAGCAATTTTCGGGATTTCCGTATCTTTGGATTTACCTTCTGAGGAACTGGTGTCCGTTTTTTTTACACCATGAGGAAATTTTTTTCGATGTTCATCGAGCCTAAAGCGGAAGAAACCCCCAAGTATTGTTATAAATTTTATTAACTGGGTATTCACTTCTTGAGGTTATATTTTTCCAGCAGCTTATACAGCGTCGGCCGCGTCACGCCAAGCACCTGGGCTGTATCACTGATATTGAAATCACACTGCACCAGAGCCCTGCGCACCACCTTGCGTTCCGCATCTTCGCGAACATGGCGCAGGTTTATGGGTAACGGATCTCCCTCCACGTCGGCAAGCTCGAGATCAGAAGCAGTGATCTGTCCGCCGTCGGCGAGAATCATCGCCCGCTTCACCTTGCTTTCCAGTTCACGGACGTTACCTGGCCAGGCATAGACTTCGATAGCCGATATCGCATCCTTGCTGAGAATTCTGTGGGGGCCGCCTATTTCCTCGCTGAACCGGTCGACAAAGGCCTTCGCAAGCAACACGGCGTCACCCTCCCGCTCTCTCAGCGGCGGAATTTTTACCGTAATCTCGCTAATTCGATAATAAAGATCCTCACGGAACTGGCCAGTTTCGATCATTTGCTGGATGTTCTGGTGGGTGGCACAGATAATTCTCGTATCTACTGCAATCTCCTGCCGTCCACCAACGCGTTCGATCACCCTTTCCTGAAGAAAACGCAGCAACTTTGCCTGCAATTCCTGGGGGAGGTCACCGATCTCGTCCAGGAACAGTGTTCCACCATCTGCGCGCTCAATCTTGCCGATATGCTGGGAGGTAGCTCCCGTAAAAGCGCCTTTTTCATGGCCAAACAGTTCCGATTCAAGGAGATTTTCCGGAATTGCGGCACAGTTGATAGCGACAATTTTCTTATCACTACGCGGACTGAGGGTGTGAATTGCCTGGGCAAAGCGCTCTTTACCTGTGCCACTGGCGCCCAATAATAGGACGGTGGCGTTGGTCGGAGCCACACGTTCGACCAGCCGGCAGGCTTCAAGCATTTGTGAACTGCTGGCAATGACACCTTCCAGGGGCGAATCGCGCTGGTTGCGCTGGAGGCGCTTGTTCTCTGCCTCCAATTCGTGCACCCGGTAAGCGCGCTCGACAATCAGACTTAACACACTCGCATCAACCGGCTTTTGATAGAAATCGTAGGCCCCAACAGTGACTGCTTCTACTGCATTGCTCCGATCGTTATCGCCAGTGATAACTATGATCCTGGTTTCCGGCGCCAGGGTGAGAATTTCCTTCAGCGTTGCCATTCCCTCGGTTACACCACCGGGGTCAGGGGGCAAGCCGAGATCCAGGAGCACTACGCCAGGCTGGTCCCGTCGCAGGAACGCCATGCCCTCTGAGCGGTTACCCGCCAGCAGAACTTCATAGTCCTCGAATGCCCAACGCAACTGATTTTGCAGACCGCGGTCGTCCTCGACCACAAGCAGTTTCCTGTTATTATTTTCCAACGACGGCTTCCTCGCTTACTGCTTTATTCTTGTTCAGGTGTAAATGGGAGGCACATGGTAGCACCACAGTAAAGCAACTGCCCACACCGGGTTTGCTCATTACCTGGACTTCTCCACCAAGCCCGCGGATATAATCCCGGCTCTCTACGACTCCAATACCCATTCCCGTCAAACCCTTGGTAGTATCAAAAGGTGTGAAAAGGCGGTTTTTAATAAAGTTTTCATCCATACCGACACCGCTATCCTTGATCAGCACTTTCACCCGGTCCTGCTCCTCCTGCAGACTGACGGTCACCGTACCACCCGGTGAAGTCGCATCCTGGGCATTCTGGATAATATGCCCGAATACTGTAGTTAACTGCTCTGCGTCTGCCTCCACCAAATATTCACGGCGCGCGCGAACCATTCGTGGAACCGGCATGGTATTGCTCTTATTGCTGATCACGCGCTCCAGCAGGGGTACCAATTCGACGGTTTCCCTCCTCGATCCGCGCAATCCACTGCGCATCTGGGCCATCAAACGGGTCATTCGCTGGACGGAGTTGTCGATGGTTTCAAACACGTCGTCAATAAATTCCGGCTTTTCCCGGTGCCGGGAAGCGTTGGACAGTATCAAGGACTGCTGGGCAAGAATATTCTTCAGGTCATGTACCACGTAAGCGGACAGACGGTTAAAAGCTTCAAACTGCCTCAATTCCACCAGCGATGCATGGGCCTGGAAGCGAGCCAGGTGTGTCGCAGCCGCGCGCCCCGCCACCTTCAACAGGTCGCGGTCCTCCCAGTTCATTTGCGGCAAGACGTCCGGCCGGGTCATTAGCAGGATACCCTGCAGGCGGTTGGTAAACATCAGTGGAACAATCAGCCAGACCCTCTGAAAGTTCTCCAACCCTTCCGGCAGTTTCAAATCCGTATACACCTCGGGATGATATTGCCGTTCATTGAAATCGATGATCCAGGCAGTTCGCTCAAGCCATTCGACCATCGGTCGAAAATCTCCAACATCACCGGGCTCTTCCATCTGCCAGTTTTCAATCAGGCTGAACTCGCCGTTGTCCGCACGCATCCATAACAGCGCGGAAGGACTGCCACACAATTTAGTCATCGCCTGGGTAATGGCCGTCGGAGTCGCGTTGGCACTTTCTGCAAGCGTCTGGGTGAAATCCAGCCATTCGCGCCGGTAATCGTAGCGATAACTGAAGAAATGCTTGCTCATCCAGACACGCAGTACATCTCTCGCCCTGGAGGAAAGCACAACCGTAAGAAAGAAAATTCCCGCAACGGACAGGAAGGTAATTTGCAGTACACCACCCCAGGTACCGCCGTAGACATTGATGGCAAAGGCGACGCAGGAAATGAATATCAGATAAACCCCGGCTAACAGCAGGGTAACCGTATGAAATACGACATTGCGCGACACCTGGGCTTCCGGGCTGCGCTTCTGGCTGCGTAGAATCGATATTCCCAACAGGGGTGCGGTAAAAGCGACAATAAAACCGCGCGCCTCCCACAGCAGCGGATTGACCTGCCTCAGGATCAGCCCCTCGGTATACATCAGGAAGTCGAAGACGAAAATTGAACCGAGGCCGAGAAAGAGGTACTTGAGGCGCCACCGCTCCGTCAGTGAACTCAGTCGAAACACCTGCTCAAGTAATACCAGCGATCCGAGGGTAAATCCCAGCCACATCAGAAACGTAAAGGTGCGTTCCAGTTCCGCGGGAAGACCCAGCCGCTCCAGTAACCAACCGGAAGTGAACAGGTGTACGAGAAGCAGGCAAATACCCGCGAAAAACCAAGGCAGCCATTGTCGGTTGCCAAAAAACCGCCCCTTGCCATCCAGCATCTGACTATAAAGGTTATATAACAGGAACATCCACGCGCCGTTGCGTGCGGCTTCAGCGATTTCGATCAGTTTGACCGGGGGGTACTCAAACTGGGAGCCAATGGCGACGACTGCCCCCCAGATTGCAGTAAGGGCTACACAGACCAGCGCGGACAGGCTGAGGGCGCGATTGCGCCAGCGCAGGGTCAGGCCGAGTCCGAGAACGGAATAAGCCAGCCATGCAGAGCCATAACTGAGCATGAGAATATCGATGAGAGGATACCTCGGCTGCGTGAAAATTCTTATTGGATCACGCTAGCGTCATCAAACCATCCGGCGTACCGGCAACGACATATCAAAGTGCGTTCAAGCGACCACGGTCTTTCGCCGATCCCCGAGTTTACGCCGGTCCTCGAAAATTATCATCCCATCAATTCGCAGTGGAAAGCTGACCTGCTGGCCACTGCGACGGTCCCTATTACTGCGCTCCATGTAGCGTACGGAACCTGCCCCCTTACCTTCAAGGCGCGGATCAATTCTCATATTACCGCGGGAAAAAGTGCGTTTTGCGTCAGCCAGAATGTAGAGCGCCAGGGTGATCGAGCACACACCCATCAGTAAAAGTATGATCAGAACTGCATCCATGAAACCTGAATTTCCTTTCGTCTGACGCTTTTATTCTGGCTGAGAAACGACGTAGCGCTTTACGACAGAAATGTTAAAGCAAAAAGTACGCCGGAAATGGCCAAACCCCGAATTTCCCGCAGCTTCCGAAGACCAGCACCCCAAACCGGTCCAGCGCAGCCCTCGCAGTGTAAAAATTTCTGACACAAATTCCTGGCTGCGTCAACAGAGGATACACCGTAAATCGAGGCTATAGACTAGACTTTATGTGACACCGGTCACAGTTTTGTCGGGCGCAAGAGTGGTTCTGATGCAAAATACTTGCGCCATTACGGTGCCCCCATGGATATGATCACTTAAAAAAAAGGAGTAGTAGCAATGCGTTCCCCCCTATACAGGCAAATCATTCTGGCTACAGGCCTCAGCGTGTCTGTAGCTGCCCATTCGGCAGGCTTTTCCACGGTCGGCGATTCTGTCTCGGTTCTTTACACCGGCAATGCACCCGGCCTCAGCGCCCAATCCGTCTATACGCTTACCGCAATTGAAAACGCGGGTACCACCTGGGTTTTCAGCGGGACCCTGGAAAATACTTCAAGCGTATCTTCGAGAATTTCTATCGCCGGATTCAATACTTCCGGACTCGTCGACCTGACCGGTAGTAGCGCCAGTGGCGGATTTGATCGGGTATCTGCCGGAGCAATGCCAAAAGGCGACTCCGTGGATATCTGCTTCAAGAATTCCGGCGGGGCCAACTGCGCCGGCGGCGGCGGTACCGGGGTATGGAATACGGACAACCCTCTCCAGTTTTCATTTACGATCCAGTTGAGCAATGCACTGAGCGTACTGGACCTAGGTGACTACGCAGTACGTTTCCAGTCTGCACCCTGCCCGGGCAACATGGCGTATGTCGCATATGAGCAGTTTGCGCCATCACCTGTGCCGCTTCCCGCGGCGGGTTGGCTCATGTTTTCCGCGATTACCGGACTGGGCGCAGCTAAATTGCGCAACCGAAAGCGCACGTGATGATCGAGCGCGGTTCGACTCAGCGACCGACGCAGGTGTAATTGAAGCCGGCTGCTTTCATGCTTTCCGGTTCATACACATTGCGCAGGTCGATAAATGCGTTGCCGCGCATCATACTGCGAACCCGGGAGAGGCTGAGCCCGCGATAGGCGTTCCATTCGGTCATCAGCACCAGCGCGTCGGCATCCTTGATGGCGGCGTAGATATCACTGGCATACTCCACGGATTCGGGCAGCAGCGGTTTCGCTTCGTGCATGCCCTGGGGATCGTGGGCGACGATGTGCGCTCCCTTGTCGACCAGTGGCGGCAGAATGGATAACGAAGGGGCATCGCGCATGTCGTCGGTTTCCGGCTTGAAGGTGAGACCCAGAACCGCAATGCGCTTGCCCGCCTCGCTGCCACCGAGGGCATGGCGAATCTTTTTTACCATCCGCGCTTTCTGTGCGGCGTTTACCTCGACTACGGCTTCCACAATACGCGAAGAAACCCCGTATTCCTGCGCGGTCCGCACCAGGGCAAGGGTATCCTTTGGAAAGCAGGATCCGCCGTATCCAGGCCCGGCATGCAGGAATTTCTTGCCTATCCGTCCGTCCAGCCCCATCCCCTTGGCCACAGCGTGCACGTCGGCGCCCACCGCTTCACACAACTGGGATATTTCGTTGATAAAGCTGATTTTCGTGGCAAGAAAGGCGTTTGCCGCGTACTTGATCAATTCCGCGCTTTCCAGGTCGGTAACCATGATCGGCGCTTCAATCAGGTTCAGGGGCCGGTACAGCTCTCGCAACAGGCGTTCGGCCCGCTCGCTTTCCACGCCGAGCACCACCCGGTCCGGGCGCATGAAATCTCCGATGGCCGCACCTTCACGCAGGAATTCCGGGTTGGAGGCGACGTCAAAATCCGCTTCCGGATTGTTCTCGGCGATGATGCGCTTTACCTGTGCCGCAGTTCCCACCGGTACCGTCGATTTGTCGACGATCACCGTATAGCCGCTCAGGTGCGCAGCGATATCCTTGGCCGCCGCATAGACATAGCCCAGGTCGGCGTGGCCGTCGCCGCGACGGGTCGGGGTACCGACTGCGATAAAGATCAGGTCGGCTTCACCGACAGCGGAAGCCAGGTCGGTGGTGAATTTCAAGCGACCGGATTCCCGGTTGCGTGTCACCAGGGTCGTCAGGCCCGGTTCGTAGATTGGGATTTTGCCGGCTTCCAGCGCGGCAATCCGCTCCTGATTGAGGTCGACACATACGACGTTTGCACCGAACTCCGAAAAACAGGCTCCGGATACCAGGCCGACGTAACCGGCCCCAATCATTACCACTCGCATATCTGCACCCCAGCTTGAATTTTTCTTGCGAATTTTCAGGGTCGAACCAAGAGGACGCAACCCATCAACCACGTATTTGAGTACTGGATTATACGTGAGTCGATATTACATATAGCCCGCCCTGTACCATCAATTGGAAAAAAACAGGGTTGTAAAAAAATGTGACACCGCAACCCCCGACTGTTATTCAAGCGGTAGTGAAGGTCAGACGCCTTCAACCGTCGCCAGCAGAGCCAGCGCCTCGTCACACCAGGCCAGGAACTGCTCCCCCTGGCGGATCCCCGCCGACAGCGCAAGATAGACGCCCTTGTGGCGGGTCGGCAGCGCGGCTGGCTGGTCGTAATGGGTTCGGCGGATTTTTTCGTAGAGATAGAGGCGGCGCATCATATCGGCGCGCCGCTCGCCGATCTGGCCGGCGATATGCTCCGCGTTACTCTTATCGAGATTGTAGAGCTTCAACATCAACTCGTCCTTGGCCGCCTGCACCCGGGTTCCCCCGAGCACCCACTGCGCCAGGGCATCCCGTCCCGCCTTGGTCAGTCCGTAGAGAATCTTGTTCGGCCGCCCGGACTGCTGCACCTCGCGACGGTTCAGCCAGCCCTTGTCGGCGAGTTTGTGCAGTTCCTGGTAAATCTGCTGGTGGGTGGCCTGCCAGAACAGGCCGAGCGAGGTTTCGAAATCACGCGACAGTTCGGACCCGGATAAATCCGCGTCCAGTAGCGCCGTCATGATGGCGTGCGACAGGGCCATGCAACTTCCCGAAATCGAGCAGAAGCAAAAGCATAGACGTCGCGCGCCCGTTCTGCACAATCACCGGGGGGAAAGATCAGTTCAGCAGGCTGGTAATCGTCCTGGAGACTGAAATCGTACCCTGGTCGA
This sequence comes from Haliea sp. E17, assembly GCF_048323675.1. NCBI lineage: Bacteria > Pseudomonadati > Pseudomonadota > Gammaproteobacteria > Cellvibrionales > Halieaceae > Haliea > Haliea sp. E17. The sequence goes on along the minus strand of NZ_JBLWFK010000001.1, from coordinate 100,999 downwards.
AGTAGGCTTCGTGGTTCTCTTCGATCCTGTCGAGATCGTAGAGGTAGTTGACCATCATGCCCGCGGACTGGTCGCGGCCCTTGCTGGTAAGGTCCGCGCCCCAGTGCAACCGGTGCAGGCGGGCGCCGTTGCCGAGGTGGAAACGCGCCACCGGGTCCTTCGCCAGGGTGCCGGCCTTTTCCTCTACCAGGTAGTGGGCGCAGAGTTTCATCAGCGCCTCCTTGATTTCGGATTCGACAACCCGGCCGATCGGGGCCCGCACCTTTTCTTCCATGTTCCCGGAGACCAGTTCGCTGATGTCCGCTTTCTGCAGCCAGCGGCGGAATCCGGGAATGGGCGACAGCGTGACGAACTGCTTGAGCCAGGGCATTTCCTGTTTCAGCTCGCCGACCACGCTCTTGATCAGGAAGTTGCCGAAGGAAACCCCGGCCAGGCCGCGGTGGCAGTTGCTGATGGAGTAGAAGACGACCGTGTTGGCCTTGTTGCTGGGGAGCATGTCGCGGTTCTGGTCCAGCAGCGGCGCGATGGCCCCGGGCACCTGATCGGTGAGCGCCACTTCCACGAAAACCAGGGGGTCGTGTTCCATGGCCGGGTGGAAGAACGCAAAGCAGCGACGGTCATCGCGCAGGCGGCTGCGCAGGTCGTCCCAGCCGTTGATCTCGTGCACCGCCTCGTAGGCGATGATTTTCTCCAGTTCCAGGGCCGGCGCACTCCAGTCGATATGGCGCAGTTCCAGGAATCCCTTGTTGAACCAGGAGACAAACAGCTGGCGCAGGTCGTGGGAGACAGGCTTGAGTTCCGGGTGATCGTTTTCCAGGTCGAGCATCTGCTCACGCATCTTCACCAGGATGCCGGTGCCGCCCGGCGCCATGTTGAGGCGGCGGAACAGCTTCTGCCGCGGCGACTCCATGGCCTTGCTGAGATTCTGGAAATGCTTGCGCGAGGGATCGCCGGCATAGGCCTTGGCGGCCTCGCGGAGTTCCAGGGCGTCCGGTTCGTAGTCCTTGGCAAGCGCACGGAAAAACGCCAGGCGGTCTTCCTCCCCCGCCTTCTGGTACTTGTTGAGGATATCCAACGCCAGCGCCAGCCCGGACGCTTCACCGCGGTGGTGGAGCAGTTCGCGGCACTCTTCCAGCAGGGCCTTTTCGGGAGCAATGCCGGGGGAGCTGATCAGTCCACGCCGGTTGAGAATGACCCGGCCCACATCCATCACCGAGCCCAGTATACGTGCCAGGGGACGCGTGGTGGCTGCGGGGGCGACTTCCTGATTGTCGGACAGGCTCTGCTCACTGCTCATGGTGAAACCTCTGCGGAACGTTGATGACTACCTCGGGGGGCTACCGATCATCCTGTTTCTACCCTGCCCCGTCAACCACCGGGGCATTCCACTCCCCCGTTTGGGCCTGCGCGGATGAGCGCTCCGGCCGACAGCGACCGGACCGGACCGGACCGACTGTGCGGGACAGCCGGGAACCTCCCCCGCCGCGGCCCCACTTTTTTCTCCCCTGCGGCGACGCCGGGCCCCGTTTTCCGCTACACTGCCCGGCTGTTGTTCCATCACCTGACGTATCCCCGTGAGTGAGTTAAATCCCCGACAGCGCGAGGCCGTGCGCTACATCGACGGCCCCCTGCTGGTGCTGGCCGGCGCCGGTTCCGGCAAGACCAGCGTGATCACCCGCAAGATCGCCTACCTGGTGCAGCAGTGCGGCATCAGTTCCGGCCGCATCGCCGCTGTCACCTTCACCAACAAGGCTGCCCGGGAAATGAAGGAACGGGTGGGCAAACTGCTGGGATCCGGCAACGCCGAGGGCCTCACCGTCAGCACCTTCCACCAACTGGGATTGAAGATCATCCGCTCCCAGCGCAAGGAACTGGGACTCAAGGCGGGGTTCTCCATCTTCGACAACCAGGACAGCGCGGCGCTGATTCGCGACCTGCTGATCCAGGAACACGGTTCCGACGGCGACAAGGCCGGGGAGATCGCCAACCGCATCTCCCAGTGGAAGAACGACCGCGTGCTGCCGGACGAGGCCGCGGCCGCGGCCAGCGGCCCCGCCGACATGCTCTGCGCCCAGGCCTACCTGCGCTACCAGCGGGCGTTGAAAGCCTACAACGCCCTGGACTTCGACGACCTCATCCTGCTCCCCACCCTGCTCTTCGAGGAGCGCGAGGACGTGCTGCAGCGCTGGCAGGAGCAGGTCCACTACCTGCTGGTGGACGAGTACCAGGACACCAACACCAGCCAGTACCTGCTGGTGCGGCAACTGGTGGGCCTGCGCGGCGGCCTCACCGTGGTCGGCGACGACGACCAGTCGATCTACGCCTGGCGCGGCGCGCGGCCGGAGAACCTGGCCCAGTTGCAGGCCGACTTCCCGGGGCTGCGCATCGTCAAGCTGGAGCAGAACTACCGCTCCACCGGGCGCATCCTGCGCGCCGCCAACACGCTGATCGCCAACAACCCTCACGTCTTTGACAAACAGCTATGGAGCGAACTCGGCCCCGGCGAAAAGCTGCGCATGATCCAGTGCGCCGACGAGCAGGACGAGGTGGAACAGGTGGTGGCGGAAATCTTCGACCACCGGCTGCGCAAGTCGGGCCGCTACGGCGATTACGCCATCCTCTACCGCGGCAACCACCAGGCGCGGCTGCTGGAACTGGTACTGCAACGCCAGCAGGTGCCCTACCACCTCTCCGGCGGCACCTCCTTCTTCGCCCGCAACGAGGTCAAGGACATCATGGCCTACCTGCGCCTGCTGCTGAACGAGGGCGACGACAACGCCTTCCTGCGTATCGCCAACGTGCCCCGGCGCAAACTGGGTACCACCACCCTGGAAGCGCTCGGAGAGTTCTCCACCGAGGCCCACTGCAGCCTGCTCGAAGCCATCGGCCGCATCACCCCCGAGCGCATCAACGAGGCCGGCCTGAACCGCCTGCGGGAATTCCGCCAGTGGCTCGACGGCCTGCGCCGCGCCGTGGAGGGCGGCGACGGCATCAGCGCGGTGCGCCGCCTGCTGCGGGACATCGACTACCACGACTGGCTGCGCGCCCAGGCCTCCAGCGACGAGGTCGCCGACCGGCGCATGGCCAACGTCGACTTCCTCGTCGACGGCCTGCAGCGGGTCATGGGCGAGGACGAGGTCCCGCTGGAGGACGCCATCGCCCGCATGGTACTGCGCGACCTGCTGGAGCAGCAGGACGAGGAGGACAAGGGCCCGGATAGCGTACAGCTGATGACCCTCCACGCCTCCAAGGGTCTGGAATTCCCCCACGTCTTCCTCATCGGCATGGAAGAAAACCTGCTGCCCCACCGCAGCAGCGTGGACGACGGCAACGTCGAGGAGGAGCGCCGCCTGGCCTACGTGGGCATCACCCGCGCCCGCCAGACCCTGACCATGACCATGGCCCGCAAGCGGCGCCAGTTCGGCGAGAACGTCCCCTGCGAGCCGAGCCGCTTCCTCGACGAACTGCCGCCCGAGGACCTGCAGTGGCAGGGCCGCGAGGACGACGACCCGGAGGACAACACCCGGCGCGGACAGGAAACCCTGGCCGGGCTGCGGGACCTGTTCGGCTGACCTGGCCGCGAAGTTGGTTTTTACTCGGTCGGTGGCGGCCTTGCGGCCGCGGCATTGGCGCCGGGTGCCAAACGACAGCTGACGGAATCCCGGTCTGACTTGCTTATCGGCGATGGTAAAGTGCAGAGACTGAATCCACAATTCAGCAAACCGGAAACGAGACCAGAGCGCTAATGCCCTGGTTCACTCCCGCGTTGCCAGTGGGTGGGAAGGCTCTTTTACGGACTTGGAGGGCGTCGGTGCGAACTCGATCCCCAAGCGGAACCACCTCACCCCCGCGATGCGCCAGCCCACCACACCAGCTACCGTGGAGCCATGTAGCATGTAATCCCAGGACCCATTCAAAGCCTCGCAGCCAAGCGACTCTTCCGGGCACCCAAAGGCCAACGCGCCGCAAGCGCCCGCAATGGAGTAAAAGAGCCTTCCCACCCACAGGCCACGCAGCGGCCGCCAGGCCGCCAAACGTCAAGCCGCCAAACGCCAGGTCAACTTACTGCGGCGAATCCGGCACCTTCATCCCCAGCCGGCTTTTCACCCGCTCCCGCCAGGTCTGGATGATCGCGTAGAACCCCGGGATAAACAGCGTTCCCACCAGCAGCGCCGCCAGCATGCCGCCGAAGACCGTCACCCCGAGGGCGCGCTGGCCATAGGCGCCGGCGCCGGAGGCGAGCACCAGCGGCAAGATGCCGAGGATGAAGGACAGCGCGGTCATGCTCACCGCGCGGAAGCGCAGGCGGCCCGCGTTGCGCGCGGCCTCGAGGATGCCCTCGCCCTCCTGCTCGCGCCGGTGGCGGGCGAATTCGACGATGAGAATCGCGTTCTTCGCCGCCATGCTGATCAGCAGCACGATGCCAATTTGCGCGTAGAGGTTGAGCGCCGCGCCGACGAGGTTCAGCGCCAGCAGGGCGCCGCCCACCGCCATCGGCACCACCAGGATGATGGCGAAGGGAATGGACCAGCTCTCGTACTGCGCCACCAGGAACAGGTAGACGAAGACCAGCGCCAGCAGGTAGGCGTAGGCCGCGGTATTGCCCGCCTCGCGCTCCTGGAAGGCCATGCCGGTCCATTCGTGGGCGTAGCCCCGCGGCAGCACCCGGTCGGCGACCCGTTCCATAGCCTGCATGGCCTCGCCGCTGCTGTGGCCGGGGGCGACGGTCATTTGCACCGGTGCCGCGCGGAACAGGTTGAAGCGGGTCAGCACGTCGGGTCCGAGGATAGGCCGGGTCGTCACCAGCGCACTCAGCGGGACCATCTCGCCGGAGGTGGACTTCACATAGTAGCGGTCGAGGTCGTCGAGGTCGGAGCGGAAGGCGGATTCGGCCTGCATGACCACCTGGTAGGTCTGGCCGAACTTGTTGAAATCGTTGATGTACAGGGAGCCCATCTGCGCCTGCAGGGTGGCGAAAATCTCGGTCAGGGTCACGCCGAGGTTTTTCGCCTTCACCCGGTCCACGTCGATATAGTACTGCGGCACGTTGGCGCGGAAGGAACTGAATACCCCGGTCAGCGCCGGGTCCTGGTTGGCCTCGACAACCAGGTTGTTGAGCGCCACGGCCATTTCCGCGGGCGAACGCGACAGGGTGTCCTGCAGCATCATCTCCAGCCCGCCGACGGCGCCGACGCCGGGAATGGCGGGCGGCGCCATGGCGAATATCGACGCCTCGGGCACCTGCATGCGCGCGGCAACATTGATCCGCTGGGTCAGGCTGAACACGCTCAGCCCCGGCTGCTTGCGCTGGTCCCAGGGTTTCAGCACCACGAACATGGTGCCAGCATTGCTGGCGTGGGCGCCGGACAGGATGGAAAACCCGGTTACCGCGGTAACCGATTCCACCGCCGGGTCCTCGCGCAGGATCGCGGTCATCTTGTCCATGGCGGAGCGGGTCCGGGTCAGGGAGGAGGCGTCCGGCAGCTGCACGTTGACGAACATCACGCCCTTGTCCTCGGAGGGGACAAAACCGGTGGGCGTGGTGGCGAAACCGAACAGGGTCGCTCCCATCCAGGCGATAAACACCAGCACCACCAGGCGCAGCCGACGCAGCACCCCGCCCACCGCGCCGTCGTAGCGGCTGGTGAGGGCGCCGAAGCCACTGTTGAAGCGCTGGTACCAGGCGGCGTCCTTGCTCTTGCCGCCGGCGCGCAACAGCAGGCTGCACAGCGCCGGGCTCAGGGTCAGCGCCACCACGGAGGAAAACACCACCGCGACGCAGATGGTCACCGCAAACTGGCGGTACATCACCCCGGTGATTCCGGGCAGCAGCGCCACCGGCACGAACACCGCCAGCAGTACCAGGGTAGTGGCGATAATCGCCCCGCCCACTTCGCGCATGGTGATTTCCGCGGCCCGCGCGGGGGACATGGTCGGGTCCTCGTGCATGTGGCGGTCGCAGTTCTCCACCACCAGGATGGCGTCGTCCACTACGATACCGATGGCGAGGATCAGGCCGAACAGGGTGATGGTGTTGATGCTCATGCCGGCCAGCATCAGCACACTGAAGCTGGAGATCAGGGAGACCGGTATGGCGATACTCGGCACCAGCGCCGCCCGCCAGTTGCCGAGGAATATAAAGGTGACGGCAATCACCAGCGCCACCGCCTGGAACAGCGCCTCGATCACCTGGTTGACCGCGGTGGAGACATAGCGGGTGGTGTCGTAGCCGATGCTGTACTCCATGCCCTGGGGGAAGTCCCGGGCCAGGGCGGCCACCACCTCGTCGACCTTCGCGCCCACTTCGAGGGCGTTGACGTTGGCCATCTGGTAGAGGGCGAGGTTGACTGCCGGGCGGCCGTCGGTTTCACCGACAATGTCGTAGCTGGCCTGGCCCAACTCGACCCGGGCGACGTCCTTGAGGTAGATCGCCGAGCCATCGGCACGGGCGCGCAGGACGATATTGCGGAACTCCTCCTCTTCCTGCAGCCGCCCCTGGGTGCGCAGGGTGTACTCGGTCTGCAGGCTGCCCTCGAAGGGCGGCGCGCCGATCTTGCCCGCCGCCACCTGGACGTTCTGCTCGCGCAGCGCGGACGCGATGTCCTGCACCGACAACTTCAGCGCGGCCATCTTGTCCGGGTCCAGCCACAGGCGCATGGAGTAATCCGCCGCGCCGAGGATCGACACCGAGGAAACACCGTCGATTCGCGACAGCGCACCGGCGATGTTGATCTTCACGTAGTTGGAGATGAACTTGTAATCCAGCGATTCATCGGCGGTCTGGAAACTGATGATCTTCAGCATGTCCGGCGAGCGCTCCACCACGGTGAGGCCAACCGCGGTGACCTCCGAGGGCAGCGAGGGCTCGGCGCGCTTGACCCGGTTCTGCACCCGCACCAGGGCCATATCCGGGTCCGCACCGACCTTGAAGGTCACCGTCAGGCTGTAGCTGCCGTCGTTGGCGCTCTTGGAACTCATGTAGATCATGTCTTCCACGCCGTTGACCGCATCCTCGATCGGCTGGCCGACGGTGGCCTCGACGACTTCCGCCGAAGCGCCGGCGTAGTGCGCGGAGACCACGATGCTCACCGGGGAAATCGCGGGGTATTCGTTGATCGGCAGGCCTTTCATCGCCAGCAGGCCGGCCAGGCTGAGGACGATCGCCACCACCATGGCGAACTTGGGGCGGTGGATAAAGAAACTGGCATTCATTGGAAAAGGGACCTCATTCCTCGGCGGGCGCTTCGAGCAGGTGGACCTGCACCGGCATCCCCGCGCGCACCTGCTGCAGGCCGCGGACGATAACCCGTTCACCCTCCCTGATGTCGCCGGTCACCGCGACCAGGTCATCCATGCGCATGCCAAGCTGCACGTTGCGCCGCTCCACGGTGTCCTGCGCGTTCACCGCGAGGACAAAACTGCCGAGTTGGTCCGCCTGCACCGCCGCCTGCGGCACAAACAGGCCATCGACCAGGTCGGGTTTGCGCAGGATCACCCGCACGTACTGCCCCGGCACCAGCAGCGCGTGGGGATTGGGAATCAGCGCCCGCGCCTCCAGGGTGCCGGTTTCCGGGTCGACGCGATTGGAACGGTAGTCGATGCGCCCCACTTCCGGGTACAGCAGCCCGTTGCCGAGCTCCAGGGTCACCTCCTGCTGGCTCAGGGCGTCGCTGGGGATATCCTGCTGCAGGTCCTGGGCGAGGGCCTTGACGTAGGTCGCCTCGCTCACCGTGAACACCGCGTGGATCGGGTCGATGCTCACCAGGCTGGTAAGGTCGCCGGTGGTCGGCCCCACCAGGTCGCCGACACTGACCACGCTGCGGCCGGTGCGGCCGGTGATCGGCGCGCGGATGGTGGTAAAGCCGAGATTCACCTCGGCGCTGGTGACCTGGGCCTGGGCGGACTTGAGCCGGGCATCGGCGTCCAGCTTGGCCGCGGTCAGGCTGTCCATTTCCGACTGGGAGATGGCGCCTTTGGGCAGCAGTTCCAGCCCGCGCGCCTGGTTGCGGTCGGCGTTGGTTTTCGCCGCTTCCGCCGCAGCCAGCTCTGCCCGGGCCCGGGCGAGGGCGGCGTCGTACTCGGAAGAATCCAGGGTATAGAGCACATCCCCCTCGTGGACAATCTGCCCCTCGGTAAAGTCGCGGCTCTGCACGTAGCCGGAAACCCGGGCCTGGATGGCGACATCGTCCTGGGCGCGCAGGCGTCCCACGTATTCACGGCGGGGCTGGTAGGGCTCCTCGACAACCGGGGCGACGAAAACCTCCGGCAGCATCGGCGGTGGCGCATCTTCGGAGCAGGCCAACAGCAATAAAGCCAGCGGGGCGGCGAGGCAAATCCGCAGCATGACGGGGTACTCCTGAGTTTCCGGTTACAGAGTGTAGCAGCAGGCCCCCGGGCGGGGGCAGAAACAAAAAAGCCGCGACAGGCCGCGGCTTGGGGGACAGAACGGGCGGGCCCGGTGGATTACTGGCTGTTCTCCACCATGTAGTCGACGGCAGCCATCACCTCTTCGTCGGAACAGCTCATGCAACCGCCCTTGGCGATCATACCGGTACCGGGCACGCCCTGGAGGCCGTGCTGGTGCAGGGTATCCATGCCCTTGGCGATGCGATCTACCCAGGCTGCCACGTCACCCATTTTGGGTGCGCCGCCGGCGCCGGTGGAGTGGCAGGCCATGCAGGCGCTGTCGAAGACATCCTTGCCGGAACGCGGACCACTGGCCGCCGCGGCAGCGGCGCCGCCACAGCTGGAATCGCCCTGCATGCAAACTTCGCCTACCGGTTTGATGCGCTCTTCGATATCGGCGCGCTGGGCATCGGACAGCTCGACTGCACTGGCGGCAAAGGCCACGAGCAGTGCGCCGAGGGTGATAGCAATACGGGTCATCGCGAAAGATCCTTTTGCAAGTTTGGCGCGCATTATAGCCACTAATCCGGCGAGGGAAAAAGGGCCGGCTGGAACTTGGCGCCAAACCCGGCAAATCCGCCGTTTACGCGAGCACCGGCTGCCGCGCTGGCACTGGTGTACGAATCGGCTAGTATTGCAGGTCAGCCTTCAGGAGAGCCACCAGCGATGAAACTGTATACCTTCGAGCCCGCCCCCAATCCCATGCGCCTGGACCTGTTCCTGAAATACAAGGGCGTTTCCCTCGACACCACCCAGGTCAACCTGATGAAAGCGGAGCACCTGCGCGACGAGTACCGCGCCATCGTGCCCGCAATGACCGTGCCGGCACTGGTATTGGAAGACGGTGTCATCCTCACCGAGGTCATCGGCATCTGCGCCTTCCTCGAGGAGACCTTCCCGCAAAAGCCCCTGATGGGCACAACGGCGCTGGAGCGGGCCCAGGTGATCAGTTGGGATCACCGGCTGTACCTCGACCTGCTAGGCGCCATCGCCGAAACCTTCCGCAATGCCAACCCGGTATTCGCCAACCGCGCCCTGCCCGGACCGGTGCCCATCGAGCAGATTCCCGCCCTCGCCGAACGCGGCCGCTTCCGGCTCGGTGAAATGTGGAAAGCCATGGACGCGGTGCTGGCCGACCGCGAGTGGCTGGTCGGGGATTCGCTGACCTTCGCCGATATCGACATGGTGGCCTGCGAGAGTTTTTCCGGCTGGATCGAGGCGCAGCCCGACCCGGCGCTGGCAAACCTCCAGGCCTACCTCAGCCGGGCGAAGGCCGAACTCGGGCTCGCCGCAGCCTGAGCAGCGGCGCGGCCGGCGTCAGAAATACCAGGCCAGCTGCAGGAACAGCGAGGGACCTGTACCCAGGGTAAGTCCCTCGTAAGCGGTCTCCAGTCCCCCGTATTCCGTGCCCTCGGGACCCAGCGGCAGGTTGAGCGCGCCCAGCAATTGCCAGTTCTGCGCCAAATCCCACTGGGCGACACCCTGCGCCAGCGCCGAGCCGTCGCCGAGGTTGTAGAACAGGTTGCCGGTGAGGTTGAGCAGCGGGGTCCACTCCAGCAACAGTGAACCGGCGGCATAGTGCCGGCCGATGGTGAACAGCTCGCCGCGCGCCAGCCGCCTCGCCAGCTCATCGTCAGTCTCCAGCGCGGCGAGGTCATAGTCCGACTCGCGCAGGCCGAAGCCGTTGAAAAAGTACTCCGCCACCGCACTGAAATTGCGCCCGCGCCATGCCCAGGACCAGGTCCAGTCCAGCACCAGGGAGGCTTTCCAGCCCTCGTCGCTGTCGCTCAGCACCAGGTCGCCCCGCACTACCGCCTCGCCGACATCCAACAGGCCACCGGCGCCGATGACCGCCTCGTCGTAGTGCTGCGCCAGCAGCAGGTCGTATTCGCGGGTGGCGGCAAAACCGTGGAACTTGAGGGCGGTGGAACTCACCGCCTGGCTGACATCGCCCTGCGCGTCCCTGCGCTGCACGTTGACGAACTGCAGGTCGTCCCCGGAATCCAGCAAGTACTGGGCGTAGAGCATGTCGTCACCCGCTTTGTATTCGGTATCCACGGCGGCCGGGTCGAAGGGATTGAGGAAGTCCATCGGCGTGTAGATCAGCCCGTTGCCCCAGCTCACCGCCTGGCGACCAAAGCGCACGACAGCCTTGTCCGAGGTCCAGGTAAGGTTGAGGCGATCCAGGCGCTGTTCCAGCAGGAAGTCCTCGTCGCGCTCGATCACGTCGGTGAGGTCCCACCAGCGCCGCTGGTCGTCGGGGGCACGGGCACTGTCGTAGAAACTCCCGCCGCTCACAGGCAGCGCCAACGGCTCCGCGTACTGGGCGATCAACTGGTAATCGGCATTGAAGCTGAAGCCGCCGCGGGCGCCGGTAAAGCGCAGGCGGGCCACCCCCGCTGCACCGGCGTCGTATTCGCCCAGTTGCTGGCGAAACAGGCTGTCATCGGGATACTGCGCCAGCTGGGCACGCCCCTTGAGATGGCCGCCGTCCAGCAAGGGTACCCCCGCCGCGGCGCCACAGGACAGCAGCAGGCCGAGCAGGCCGATCCGGCGCATCACTCCACCGCCATGCGCCGCGGCTCCTGGGGCTGGTCGGAGATCACCTGCCCGTCGCGCAGGTGCAGCAGGCGCCGCGCGTAGCCCATTACCCGGGTGTCGTGGGTGGCGATCACAAAGGTCACCCCGCGTTCGCTGTTGAGCTGTTCGAACAGGTCCATCAGCCGGGCGGCGCTGTGGCTGTCGAGATTGGCGGTGGGCTCGTCCGCCAGCACCAGGGCCGGCTTGCTGGCGATTGCCCTGGCCACCGCCACGCGCTGCTGCTGGCCACCGGAGAGTTGCGCGGGACGCCGCTCCTCCAGTCCCTGCAGGCCCACCGCGTGAAGGACTTCGTCGGCGATCGCGTGGCGCTGTGCCGCCGCCACGCCCTGCACCTGCATCACGAACTCCACGTTTTCCCGGGCGGTGAGCACCGGGATCAGGTTGTAGGCCTGGAAGACGAAGCCGATCCGCCGCAGGCGCAGTTCCGCCAGTTGCGCTTTCGACAGCCGGCCCAGCTGCTCGCCGGCCACGCAGACCTCGCCGCTGTCCGGCGTATCCAGTGCGCCGATCACATTGAGCAGGGTGGTCTTGCCCGAGCCCGAGGGCCCGGACAGGCAGACAAATTCCCCCGGCGCGATGGACACGCTGACCCGGTCGAGACCGGGCACCCGGGTCTCGCCCTGCTGGAAGATTCGCGATACCTCGCGGCACTGTACTGCACTCATAGCCAGCTATCCTCAGGTCTTGTTGATGGCCCGCACCGGGTCGAGGCGAGCGGCGCGCCAGGCCGGCAGCGCGGTCGCGAGGCAGCCCAGCACCACGACCACGGCAGTGGAAAACAGCATATCCCGCAGCTCCAGGGCGGGGTAAAGGGTAGTACCGAGCCCCATCATCGCCATGCCCTCGGCCACCGCGGACAGGTCGATCCCGTCCTGCAGCGGCCGGATCGACAGCCAGGCCAGCAGATTGCCGGCGACCAGGCCCAGCAGCAACAGGTAGAGGCTCTCCAGTTGCACCAGCAGCAGTATGCCGCCCGGCCGCATGCCCAGCGCCTGCATCAGGCCGAGTTCGCGCACCCGCTCGAATACCGCCATGGCCAGGGTATTGACCAGCCCGAAGGACAGCACAGCGAAGATCACCACGATGAAAATCATGCTGAAGCCGTCCTGCACCTGCAGCATGGAGGCGAGGTAGGGGTCCAGCTGCACCCAGGGCAGGACCTCCAGCTCCGGGCCCGCCGCCGCAGCGATCTGGGGTAGCCACTGAGCCGTACGCCGGTAGTCCCGCGCGGTCGCGGCGATCTCGGAAATCTCGCCGCCGATGCCGAGCAGTCGCTGCAGGGCCTGCCGCCCGGTGTAGGCGAAGCGCTCCTCACTGGCTTCCAGCCGCGCGTGGTAGATGCCGACCACGCGCATACCGCGGTCGGCGACGTTATTTTCGGGATCCTGCGACATTACCACCACGCGCTTGCCGAGGCCGGTGTCGAGCTTGTCGGCGAGACTGGCGCCGAGCACGATGCCGTCGTCGTCCGGGCCCTGCAGGAAACGGCCCTCGGCGATGACATGGGGAACAGCACCGATCGACGCCTCCTGCAGCGGATCGACACCGAGCAGGGTAACTCCGCGGCTCTCGCGCTCGCTGGCGACGACCGCCGGCACCCGCACCCGCGCGGCCCAGCCCTGCACCGGCGGCTGCCCCAGGGCCGCCAGCAGTTCTCCCCCGGGCGCGGGCATGCTGTTGACCACGCTGGGGTCGTCGCGCCAGGCCGGGTTGTGGACCTGTACCTCGCCGGGCAGGTTTTCCAGGCCGTTGCGCACCAGCTGGCCGGTCATGCCGCGCATCAGGGCCGACATGAAAATCATTGCCCACACCCCGATGGTTATCGCCAGCAGCATGACCAGGGTGCGCCGGTAGTTGCGCCAGAGGTTGCGCCAGGCCAGGCGCATGGTCACCGCCAGTACGCCCTTCACTGCACTGCCCTCATCGCCGCCACGGGAGCCAGCCGGTAGGGGCGCAGGGCGGGATACACCGCGGCCAGCAGGCTGAAACCAAAAACCGTCAGCGGCCCCCAGGTCAGGGACAGCAGGCTGACCTGCGGGTGGATGCGCTCCGGGATGTTGAACTGCGCAGCCATCTCCTCCATCCCGGGATAGGTAAAGCCGACGATGTTCAGGTAGATCACCAGCACTGCGCCGAGGACCACGCCCACCCCCAGCCCCAGCAGCGAAAGCAACAGTGTTTCCATGCCCACCAGCCGCGCCAGCCGCCCGGGACCGAGGCCCAGCGCGAGCATCACGCCGAACTCGTGGGTGCGCTCCATCACCGACATCAACTGGGTGTTGAGCACGCTGAAGGCCACCAGCACGATCAGCACCCCGTACATAAACCAGGCACTGGCCATGTCCGACTGGATGGCCTGCTTCAGGCCCGGTTGCAGGGCATTCCAGTCGAGCACCACCAGGTCCTCGCCGGCCGGCAACAGGCTGCGGGCCTGCGCCTGGGCCGCGGGCACCTGGTCCAGTTGCTCCAGCCGGACGACCACCGCGTGTCCGGCGTCGCCCATGGCGAACACCTGCTGGAACCATTGCAGCGGCACCTGCGCCAGCCCGCGGTCGACCTCGTTGACCCCGCTGTCGAGGATACCGACTACGGTCGCCACCCCGGCCGCGATGGAGCCGTCCCAGCCGCTGCCGATAAAGGTGACTTCACCGCCGATACCGACCTTGAGGTTGCGCGCCAGCACCGCGCCGACGACGATGGCGTCGCTGTCCCCCGGCTGCAGGTAGCGCCCCTCCCCCACCAGCCCGGGCAGGCTGGATACCGCGGGTTCCCGCGCCGGCTGCACGCCGCTGAGCAACACGCCGAAGGAGCGTTCCTCGCTGGACGCCAGCGCAAAGGCCTGCGCCCGGGCGGCTACAGCGTGCGCTGCGAGCTGCCCGCGCAGGGTATCGGCGAGCGCCGCCACCTGCGGCACCGTATCGCGCATGCGCTGTTGTGACCGGTAGTCGCGGTGCTGGACCTGGAGGTGGCCGGAGCTGAGGGCGAGGGTGTTGTCGATCATCATCTGGTAGGAACCCAGCTGCAGCGAGATCATGAAAACCAGCAGCACATTGCAGAACACCATGGCCCCAACGGTCAGCCAGGTCCGGCGGCGATGGCGCCAGAGGTTGCGCCAGGCGAGAACCCAGGTGAGGTTCACCGGGCGGAATCGGCCGGACTGGCGACGGGGGCGGCGGGCGCGCTGCGCGGATTGCGCAGGCTTGAAAGGGTGAACATGCCCTCCGGGATGGCCAGGTCGAAAGCCACTGTCTCGGTGCGGACCTCGGTCCACTCCTCCGGTTTGTCCGCCTGGGACATGCGCATGCGGCTGGCGACCTCACGGCCGCCCATGGTCCTGATTTCCTGTGTCTCCAGGGCCTTCACCAGCACCCCGTCCTGGTCCCAGAACTGCTGCTCCAGCAGCACCCAGTCGTCGCGGATCACCAGCACCTCGCGGCCCCAGACCACCGCGGCATCCTCGTGGGGTATGGACTGGATGACCCAGGCGGTGTGGCCGTCCAGCTGCCGGGTTTCCAGCAGGCTGTGGTCATAGTCGTCGATAATGGTGGTGTCCTTGCTGATATCGCGATTGGAGAAATCCGAGCCCATCCAGTTCTGCCCCATCATCGATGAGGGCACCTTGATCACCCGGTTGATCTTCGGGGTATAGGTCCACATGTTGGTATTGAGGGTGAGCGTGGCGTTGCCCGCATCCCGGGCGGGGGCGATCACCCGCACCAGGGTGCTGTCGTCGCCCCGGCTCCAGGCGCGCATGCTCATGCTGCGCTCCCAGTCGGGCCGGTGGATGGTCATGCTCATCTCGGAATAGGAAGTCTGGCCGCGGTAATGCTCCATCGCGCTGCGAATGATTTCCCGGGCATCGGGCGGCCCGGCCGCGGCCAGCAGCGGCGTAATCAGGAAAACACAGACAATCCAGCGCATAGATTCGTCCCGTTGGGTGCTGGCCTGAGTGTAGCGACTCGACCGGCGGCGCGCATCCACTTCACCGGCCACCTGCACTCCACAAGCCCTGCGCGCCGGTTTCACCCACAGCAAAGGGCAAGACTGGCCGGTCGGCGCGTATCCCCGGGGACAAAAGTTGGCTAAACTGGATTTGTCGACCTACCGGAGAAACCCATGAGCCGTATCCCCGCCCGCCTGTTGTTCACGGTGGTTTTCACCGCCGTCACTGCCCTGCTGGGCGCCTGCAGCACCACGCCGACACCGGTGTTCGACTACAAGCAGGATTACGATTTCAGCGGCGTGAAAAAGATCGGTTTCTACGACGAGTCCGGCCAGATCTCGGGCGATAACCCGATGCAGCTGAGCGACATGCAAATCGAGCGCATCGACACGGCGCTGAGCAATATCCTGACCAGCAAGGGCTTCACCGTGGTGGACGACCCGGCGGACGCCGACCTGCTGATCAGCTGGCACCTCGGTACCCAGAACAAGCAGGACGTGCAGACCTATACCACGCCCAGCTACGGCATGGGCTACGGTGTGGGCTACGGGCGCTATAACGCCTACGCCAGGTACAACTGCTGGAGCTGCTACGATACCGATGTACAGGTTCGCGACTATACCGAGGGAACATTCATCATCGACATGATCGATCCCGCGATGAAGAAAAGCGTCTGGCGCAGCGTGACCCAGAGCAAACTCAAGAGCAAGCAGGACGAGAGCCAGGAGCGCTACGACCGGGCCGCGGCACTGGTACTGGGCGGTTTTCCGCCGCAAACCGGCGCCCCGTAGCACCGGCAGCGGAACCAGCAGAACCGACTTCAACCCGCCTACGGGCAAAGGGGGAACAGTGAGAATCACGCTGATCCTGAAAGGCAATATTACCCGCAGGAGCCACTTCGAGAAGTCGCTCGAATCCCTGCGCAACGCCCTCCCGACTGCCGCCATCCCGCTACTGGAAACCCGCCGCGAGGGCCAGGCGGTTGAACTGGCCAGGCGCGCCTGCCACGACTCCGACTACCTGCTGATCGCCGGCGGCGACGGCACCATCAACGAGGTGCTCAACGGCTGCCTGCGCGCGCAGCAGCACGAGCCGCAGCTGCAACTGCCCACCCTCGGCATCCTCGCCTATGGCAGCGCCAACGACCTGTGCCGTTCACTGGGCCTGCGCGGGGACGTCGCCGAATGCGTGCAACTGCTGCGCAATCGCTCCAGTGCGCTTATCGATGCCGGGATCATCCGCTTCCAGACGCCGGAGGGGGAGGACGCGGAGCGCTTTTTCCTCAATGCCGCCGGCCTCGGGCTGGGCGCCAGGTCGGTCCAGCACCTTGGCCGCCGGCCGCGCCTGCTGGGCAGCAACCTGCACTACCTGCGCTCCATCCTGACCACCCTGGCCACCTACCGGCCCCAGCCGATCCGCGTGCGCTCCGACCGCGGGATGCACTGGGAGGGTGACTGCCTGGCCCTGGCGGCCGCCAACGGCCGCTTTGTCGGCTCCGGCCTGTGCATTGCCCCCGGCGCCCGCCTCGACGACGGCCAGCTCGCCATTACCCTGGTGGGCGAGGCCGACTCCGCGGACCTGCTGCGCAACCTGGGCCACCTGCGCCGGGGCGAACTGCTCAATCACCCCGCCGCCCACTACGACCACGCGGCGCAGATCGAGGTCGAACACCTCGCCGCGCCGGTGCCGGTGGAGGCGGACGGTGAGTTTCTCGGCCAGACGCCGGTGAGTATTTCGATCATCCCCTCGGCCATCAGCATCCTGCACCCTGGGCTGGGTGCCTGAAGCCAGGTCAGCCGGCGGTCCTGTCCAGGGTTACCGGCAACTGCCCACGGGCGACATCGCGGCCCAGCAATACCGCTGCCAGCGCCTGGAACGCCGGTCCCGGAGCTCCGCCCTCGCCCACCGCCGCGCCGTCATAGCTGGCGAACACGGCTTCCGCCAGCGGCATAAAGTACGCGGCGCGAAATGGCGAACACAAGAGGATAACCACACGCTGCCGGTCCCCGGCGCGGGATAACAGTGCCCGCTGCACCGCGAGCGCATCAGTGCACTCCGCTGCGTCCACCAGGTCCTCGGCACCGCCGATCGCCACCGCGCTGCGCGGCGGGTCGCTCACCCCCACCAGGTAGACCTCGGCCGCCGCCACCCAGGCCTGCTCCAGGGCACTGTCGAACGCGCCCAGGTGCTGGGTGGTGATCGCCAGCGTGGGTTCCAGCGACAATAACGCGGTGCGCATCGCCGCAGCGGTACTCGCGCAGGGCATCAGGATGTGCACCCGGCGCCCCACCCCCAGCGCCGCGGGCTCGCCTTTCAGGCAGGTAATACTGCCCACGGCAATGCGCCGCTCCAGGGTCCGGTGCGCGGCGCTGCCCACCAGCTCCGCCGAACCCGCCTCGGGCTCCCCGGGCACCAGCCGCAGGGCGGACTGCAGGGCGCTGACCCGGGCGGCACCGGCGCGCAGTTCGGACTCGTCCAGTTCCCCCGCGCGCACCCTGGCCGCCACTGAATGGACCAGTGCCTGCAGGGCGTCGAGACTTTCCGGGGAGCGCAGCAACAAGGGCATCAGGGCGATATCCACCCCGGCGCGAAAACATTCGATTACCGCCTCTTCCGGGCACAGCAGTTGGCTGATGGCCCCCATATCCAGCGCATCGGAGATCACCACCCCGGCGAAACCCAGGTCCTTGCGCAACAGGCCGGAGATCATCGCGCGCGACAGGGTGGCCGGGCGCAGGGTGTCGGCTCCCGGCAAGGTGGCAGCGTCCAGCGCGGGATACTGGATATGCGCGGTCATCACCAGCGCCGGCCGCGCCTCGGCAATCACCCGGGCGAAGGGTGCGATATCGATTCGCCACGCCTCCTCCGCGCTGCGGTCCACGCGCGGCAGGCCGCTGTGACTGTCCACCGCGGTATCGCCGTGGCCGGGAAAATGTTTCAGGCAGGCCGCGACGCCCTCGCGCTGCACGCCCTGGACGACCGCCGCACCCAGCTGGGCCACCAGCTGCGGGTCGTCGCCGAAGGAGCGCACGTGGATCACCGGGTTGGCGGGATTGCTGTTCACGTCCACACAGGGCACGAAATTGACGTTGATCCCCAGCGCCCGCAATTCCTCCGCCTGGGCGGAGCCCATCTGCCGGGCCAGGGACTCGCGCTCCTGGGCGGGACAGGCCGCCAGGGCCATGTTGCCACTGAAACTGGTGAACTCTTCACGGGGCAGGCGGGTGACCAGGCCGCCCTCCTGGTCGACGGCGATCAGCAGGCGCGGCGAGAGCAACTCGCGCAGCTCCCGGGTCAGCGCCCGACACTGGGCAAGGCTGGAGAGATTCTCGCGGAACAGGATGATCCCGCCGGGCTGCAAGTCCACCAGCGCCCGGGCCAGTGCAGCGGGTAATTGCTGCACCGGCTGCGGATCGCCGGTATCCGCGTACAGGCGAATATCCACCATCAGGCGGCGGGCGATACACTGTTCAAGGCTGAGGTCAGTCTGGTCTGTCATTATATGCCGGCGCAACGCGTCGAAACTGCTGGATGGCACACAATACCCGCTGCCGCGCACGAGGGAAACTGGCGGCGGGCTGCTATTCCTATGGCCCCCGCCACCTGCTACCCTAGCGCCCTTTTCCTGGCCAGGCCCTGTCTCGGGCCAATCCCCGACCGGAGCAAGATTTGGATTCCATCATCGTTCGTGGCGGTCACCGCCTCAGTGGCACCGTTGCCACCAGCGGCTCGAAAAACGCCGCCCTGCCGATCCTGTTCGCCTCACTGCTGGCGGACGGTGAGCACCGTTTCGACAACGTCCCCTACCTGCGCGACATCGACTCCACCCAGCAACTGCTGGCCTCCCTGGGCGCGGAAAGCCGCCGCGAGGGCGACACCCTGGTGGTCAATACCCGGGCGCCGGGCGCCCACGTGGCCGACTACGAGACCGTGCGCAAGATGCGCGCCAGCATTCTCTGCCTCGGTCCCCTGCTGGCCCGCTACGGCGAGGCGCGGGTGAGCCTGCCCGGCGGCTGCGCCATCGGCTCGCGGCCCATCGACCTGCACATCGAGACCATGCGCCGCCTCGGTGCCGAGATCACCAGTGACGGCGGCTATGTCACCGCCCGGGCCCAGCGCCTGCATGGCGCCAACATCCTGTTCGAGAAAGTGACCGTCGGCGGCACCGAGAACGCCCTGATGGCGGCCAGCCTGGCCCACGGCACCACGGTGATCGAGAACGCCGCCAAAGAGCCGGAGGTGGTGGACCTCGCCCGCTACCTGCAGGCCATGGGTGCAAAAATCAGCGGCGCCGGCACCAGCGTCATTACCATCGAGGGCGTGGATTCGCTGCAACCCGCCAGCCACCGGGTGGTGCCCGACCGCATCGAGGCCGGCACCCTGCTGCTGGCCGGCGCCATTACCGGCGGCCAAGTCACGGTGGAGAACTGCATCCCGGTACACCTGCAGGCGATGATCGACAAGATGCGCGACGCCGGCTTCCGCATCGACACCGGCGAGACCAGCATCACCGTGCAGGGCAACGACGGCTGGAAGGCCGTGGACATCGCCACCGCGCCCTACCCCGGCTTCCCCACCGACCTGCAGGCCCAGTTCATGGCGCTGATGACCCAGGCCAAGGGCACCGCCGTGGTCACCGAGCACATCTTCGAGAACCGTTTCATGCACGTGCAGGAACTGGTGCGCCTGGGCGCCGATATCACCCCGATGACCCAGGTCGCCGTGGTGCGCGGCAAGCGCGGCAAGCTGGACGGCGCGCCGGTGATGGCCACCGACCTGCGGGCCAGCGCCTGCCTGGTGCTGGCCGGCCTGGTCGCCGACGGAGAGACCCACATCAGCCGCATCTACCACCTGGATCGGGGCTACGAGCACCTGGAGCGCAAGCTGGCGGGACTCGGCGCGGATATCGAGCGCGCCCACTGACGCCTGGCGTCCCGCACAATAAACCCCCGGGAGAATTCTTCCATGAGTGACGTCGCTGTCATTACCGGCGGAGCCGGCGGCATGGGCCTGGCCACCGCGCACATCCTCGGCCGGGACCATCACATTCTCCTGGCCGACCTCGGCGAGGACAAACTGGCGAACGCGGCGGCGAGCCTGCGCGAGTCCGGCATCAGCTGCGAAACACAGGTCTGCGATGTCACCCGGCGGCAGTCGGTGCGGGACCTGCTGGCGCAGGCACAAGCCGCAGGCGCTTTGCGGGCCGTCGTGCATACGGCCGGGGTCAGTCCGCAAATGGCGGGCCCGGAAGTGATTCTGCGGGTGAACGCCCTGGGCACCGTGCATGTCACCGAAGCCTGCCTCGATGTCGCGACCGAAGACTTTGCCCTGGTCAACGTGGCCTCCATGGCGGCACACCTGCTGCCCTCGATCATGGTGCCAACCCGCAGTTTCCCGCTGGCCGCCAGCGCGCCCGATAAATTCGTCAGCAAAATCAGCAAACGCTGCAGGCTGATGCCGAAGGAACTCTACCGCAACGGCATGGCCTACTCGATCAGCAAGCAGTTCGTGATCTGGTACAGCCAGCACTGCGCGGCGCAGTTCGGCCAGAAGAACGCGCGGATACTTTCGGTGTCGCCGGGTACCTTCGATACCGAGATGGGCCGCCTGGAAGAAAAAAGCGGTTCCATGGAGATGCTCCGCGACGCGGCGCTCAAGCGACCGGGCAAGCCGGAGGAAATCGCGGCGGTGCTGGCGTTCTGCGCCAGCGACCAGGCCGGCTACCTCACCGGCACCGATATCCTGGTGGACGGGGGCATGGTCTCCGGCCGGCGCTAGCGCGGCGCACGGGACGCAACCCGGAGATTCAGCGCCCTCGCCGGGCGCTGAGGCAGTTCAGCCGACCCGGCGCACCAGGTCCTTGCCGTCCCAGCTCTCCGCGGCGGCGCGGAATTGCGCAAACACCTGCTCCTTGAGCGGGTTGGCGGTCATCAACTCGGTCATGAATCCCAATTTCGCGACGGTATCCAGCCAGCACACCGGCGCACCTTTCATCAGTCCGCTGAAGACCACCTCTGCGCCTGCGGCCCGGTAGTAGGCCAGATCGGCCTCGAAATCCTCGGTGTAGGTGGACATGTGGTGGAGGCCACTGCTCCCCGGCGGGACCAGTTCGCTGAACATGGAAGGGCCCTCCTCCAGTTGCGTCACCAGTTCGATCTGCAGGCTGCCCGCCTGGGCAATCGCGGCGTGGAATTTCACCGGCTGCCAGGGTTCGCCGCGGTAGATGGCATTGTCGTAGTGCACGTCGTCAAAATAGAAGAAGGGTCCGACGCCAGCCTGGGCAGCCCAGTGTTCCATCGCCTGCTGCAGATCCGGCACCACCCAGCAAACCTGCACATAGTTTCGGCTCGGCAGTTTCACGCGCCCTCCTCCCCCTCGCCAGGAAAATACTTTGCCCGCACCCGGGCCAACAGGGCCGTGCGATTGATCGCCTCGCCGGCTGAACCGCCGCCATCCACAGCCAGCACCTGCCCGGTCACGTAGGCGGATCGCTCACCGGCGAAGAACAGCGCGGCCTGGGCCACATCCCGGGGCGTCCCGCGGCGCTTGATCGGCTGGCTGATCAGCCAGGCCTCGTCCAGTTCCGCCTGCATCGCCGCGGCCTGATCCTCATTCAGCCCCTCGGTGGAAACCCTGCCCATGCTGGTGGGTATGGATCCCGGCGCGATGGCGTTGACGCGAATCCCGTATTCCCCGAGGTCGATAGCCAGCGAGCGGGTGAAATTGATCACTCCCGCCTTGGCTGCCCGGTAGCTGGCAATGGCATAGCCGGGATTGAGCGCGGCAATCGATGCCAGGTTGACGATGGAGCCGCCGCCACGGTCGCGCATCCGCCGGGCGGCCTGCTGGCTGGCATACATCAGGCCCGCCAGGTTGACCTGCATGACGCGTTCGAAATCCGCCATGTCGTCGTCGAGAAAACGCGCGCTGAAGGCGCCGGTAATGGCGGCATTATTCACCAGGACGTCGACTGCGCCAAACTGCGAATCCACGAACGCGAACAGTGCGTCGAGGTCCGCGCGATCTCCGACATCGGTTGGCCGGTAGCACACCCGTTCACCGAGTTCCGCCGCCAGCGCTTCGCCATGCTCGCCGTCGATATCGGCAATCACCACCCGTGCGCCCTGTTCCGAGAATAGCTCGGTAATGGCTCGACCGATTCCGGTGGCCCCGCCGGTAACAATGGCGATCCTGCCCGCCAGTTCCCCGCTGTCTCCGGCTGCCATTTCAGCGCAACGGTTCCAGCGTCGCGATCACTGCCCGCGCGCCCTCGAGCACATCCCGTACGTGTTCGGCAGCGCTCACCCCCGCCGCGCGCCGGTGAGCCGCGGGCACTTCCGCCTCGATAGGCATGGCAGCGGGCACGGCGTTGAGGATGGACGCCAGCGGCAGCTCCCCGTGGCCCGGCGGTTCCCGGTGGTGAACATCGGCAATATAGTCGTTCGAGGCCTGGCTGCCGCGGGAATCGCTGACCTGGACAATACCGAAATAACGCGGGTCGAGCGCTGCGATCTGCTCCGCCGTAGCGCCGCTACGCACAATATGCAGGGTATCGAAGCCGAGGCCAAAACTGCCCCGGCCCACCTGGTCTACCAGCCACACGCCCCGTTGCAGGGAGGGCAGGCCCGGGGTAAGCGGGCAAAATTCAGCGGAGACCACCAGTCCTTCCCGCGCCGCCAGATCGCAGAAGCGCCCCAGTTTGTCGACCACCAGGGCATCGTCATCAATGAATACGTGGGTCACCGCCCGCCGGGCGCCAATGGCAGCCCCGAGCGCCAGCGCCGGAACATATCGCTCCAGGTCGACCTCCGCGGTGAGCGGAAAGAATTCCACGCCATCTACCGCAACGCCGTTGGAGGCCAGCGCCGCAGTCACCTCGCCCCGGGTCTCTGCGCTTACCGCAGTGGGGTAGGTCAGGCCGCTGTTGGAACGCGGCAACACCGTCCCGCCGTCAAAGGCAAACAGGGTGACGAGCCCGCAGTCATTCCTGGCGGCGAGTTCGATCAGGCCCACCGGGCCGACATCGGGCGCGTTCAACTGGTGCAGTATCAGTGATCTCGGCATAAAACGGCGTGTCTCCCTGCGGCAGCCTAGTTGCCGCTGCGCGCGTAGCGTAGCGGCAGGTTTACGATGGTGTGATTGGACACCGACGGCAGGTAGCGGATGTCCGCCAGAGGCACTGCCAGTTCCAGCTCGCGCAAACGGGTGACCAGCTCCCGCGCCACGACCTTCATTTCCATCCGCGCCAGCGCCATGCCCACGCAGCGGTGGATGCCCGCACCAAAGGCCAGGTGGCTGCCCAGGTTGGCGCGCTTGGTATCGACAAGTTCCGGGGCGGGAAAGTGAGCCTGGTCGTGGTTGCCGGAGGCGAACATGATCATGACCTGGGCGTGTTTCGGCAGGTGCTGGCCGGCCAGTTCCACCTCGCGGGTGGTGACCCGGGAAAGCGCCCGGGTCGCCGGCGCGATACGCATGACTTCCTCGACGAAACGGGCCACCTGCTGGTCCGAGTCTGCGTTTTCGGCGAGCCAGCTGCGAACTTCGGGGCGGGTGGCGAGTATCAGCAACATGTTGCCGATGGCGCTGGAGGTGGTCTCGTTACCGCCCACCAGCAGCGCACGGGTGCAGGCTACCAGTTCGCGGAAATCCAGTGCCGGGTTTTCATCGTCCTCGCTGCGGGCGTGAACCAGGTCGGAGATCAGGTCATTGCCGGGGTTCCCGCGCCGCTGCTCGATCAGGTCGATGACGAAGCGCTGCAACTCACAAATTTGCGCCGCGTTCTGCTCCATTTCTTCTCGCGTCTGCACCCGTCCGACCTGGGCGGAAATAGCCAGTGACCAGCGCTCGATCGTGGCGTAGTCCACATCGGTCATACCGAGCTGTTCGCAGAGGATGTCGACCGTGAGCGGCAGGGCGAAATCGCGGGTGCCGTCAAACTCCCCGCTGCCCGGGAAGCGCTCGATAAACCCCACCACCCGAGCGGTGATACCTGGCTCGAGTGCCCGAATGCGATGCGGGGTAAAGGCCTTGTCCATCAGACCGCGGATGCGGGTGTGCAAGGGCGGATCGGTCATGATGACATCGGGAAAAAACCCGCCACCGTCGCGCTCAAGAATGGCCTGGAACTCGTCGGCAAAGCCGTGGGCATAATTCAGTTTCCAACCCAACTCCATGGAGTAGGTGTCGGCATCCAGCAGCACCGAGCGAATATCATCGTAGCGCGAGACCAGCCAGGCCTTGAGCACGGGATCGTAGTGAACCGGCGCGTTCTCGCGCAAATACTGGTAAAACGGAAAGGGATTCTGCAAAACCGCCGAATCCGTGAAACTCGCCGTCGACGCGGAAAATCCCGCGGGACAGCCTGATACTGGTGAAGCCTGTCTATCATCGGATTGCATAACTACACGCGGCCCTTTGTTGGTCCTGTCTACGGCGGCACCACAGGGGGTTACACGCTTCGTGTCCGGTCAAATTCTATGGCAGGCAGTACACTCCCCGTCTTGGCAAATACCGCCAGATCTTGGACAGTGGCTGACGAAACCCCCGTCAGGCTCGTTTCATCGCCCGGCGATAGGACTGCGGCGTCGTACCCGTCCAGCGCTTGAACGCCCTGCCGAAGCTGCTTTGCTCCGAATACCCCAGCCGGTGTGCCAGTTCACTCAGGTCACAACCCGCCTGCGCCAGCAGGTGCTTCGCTGCCTCCACACGCTGGCAATCCACAATTTCAGAGAAACGCGCGTCGTTTTCGCGCAGGCGCCGGTGCAGGGTACGCGCAGAAATCCCCAGTCCAGCGGCGCAATTTTCAACACTGCAATTGCCGGAAACCAGCGATTCACGCACATAGCCCGCCACCCGGTCCACGAAGGAGCAGGAAGCATCCTTACTGAGTTGAGCGAAATAACTCCCGAGCAGGCCGAACAACATTTCGTTGGCATTCTGCAAACGCTGGTTGAGCAGATTTACGGGAAACTGAATGGAGTTGCTCACAGTTCCGCCCTTCACGCGACTGCCGAAACAGCGCTCCATTTCGGCGGCATCATGCCGCCAGAGCTTATTGCGCATATAGACCGCGGATGGGGAAAATTCGTTACCCAGGATGCTGCGCAAGAACTTCCAGATCAGCAACTGGCCGTAAAAACATGCCTGTTCTTCCGCCTCAAAATCCTGGTTGGTCCGCCAGCGGAATTCCGCCACTGTCGCGCCGGTGACGAATTCCACATCGGCGCCGGGGCTGTGCAGTACCGGCACGTATTCCAACAGCACGTTGATGGCATCGCCCAGGGTAGGGGCGACCCGCGCATAGGTATTGATACACCCGTATACATCCCCATCCTGGGAGCTACCCACGTGCAGGCCGAACATATGATCATTGAATCGCCGACTGCAATCTTCCAGCATCGTCGCCGCGGTGGTGCAGGAAATCGTGAAATCCGGCGATTGGCATGTATCCCAGGACAGGCCGTAGTCCTCAACCAGGGAACGGAAGTTGGCGCCACGAGCGCGTACTACGGAGGCCATCCCACGAATGAATCCCGCCCCTTCCATGGTCCCCGGTGAGGGCGCCTTGATGGTGGGTCCATCAACCCTGAAATTTCCGAGCTGGCTATTCGGCATTTTATTGTGTTCTACCTGCAGGGCGTCGCCCTGTCGATTCAGCCTGTTATTGGCAGAAAGAGTAGATTAGCTGACACTGTGTGTCGAGACTATTCGCCATTGACCCGCAGTACCATAAATGAAAAACAAGGAGTCGGGATATGATCTGTAAACTCGGGACATTCAAAGAACAGCAAGCTGACCGGGACGCGATCGCAGACTGCCTATACCTGTATACACGGGCCGTCGATCGCTGTGATTCAGCCCTGTTGCGCGAGGTATTCTGGGGCGATGCCCAGGTTTACGGCAGCCTGTTCTCCGGTGGTCGCGACGACTTCGTCGCCTACTCCACCGAAGAGGGCAAAGGCTTCTTCGACAATATGACCCACATGATCAGTAACATCATTACCCGTATCCAGGGTCAGCAGGCGGCCGTGGAAGCCTATTTCTACGGCTATCACGCCGCACCGGCTGCCGCGAACTATGGCGATCTCATCATCGCTGGCCGCTACCTCGATATTCTTGAACTGCGCGACGACGAGTGGCGTATTCTGGAAAAGACCATTCTGTTCGACTGGTTCAGGGAATACCCCGATTGTGTCGACTGGGAAAAGGGACCGATGGGTTCGCCCGCGACAATTACCGGGAGCCGCAACCCTGATGATCGCAGCTATGCACTCTTCTCCCGATTCAATTCCGCGAACCGGTAGCAGCGGATGCAAACCTTAGGCGACCTGGATCTCGCTCACCTGCCCATCGAGCACCCCGACTTCTACGCGGACCCCCAGCGCCACATCGAGACCGCGCGCCTGAAACATCCCTGGCTGGCGCGCTTTGACCATGGCTACATCGTCTACGGATTGCAGGCCAGTCGCGACCTGCTCTACATGGACGACAAAATGGGGCCGCATTTCTCTGGTGTCGTCGATCACTTCGGCGCGGCTGGAACAGACTGGGCGCGTTTCATGAGCGACCAGATCGCCACCACATCCGGTGAACGGCATGCTCGCCTGCGCAAAAGCCTGGCGGCGGCCTTTACCCCGCGCAGTGCGAACACCATGCGACCCCTGATGCGCCAGACGATAAGCAAGCTGCTCGATGAATGGGCACCGAGGGGAAGCTTTGATTTCGTCGAGTTCGCATCCCACTTTCCCATCACCGTCATGTGCGGCATTCTCGGGGTGCCCGCGGGGCCGGTTCGGGATATCCACAGGGCAATCGAGGCACAAATTCTCTGCCTCACCATGAATCGCGACCTGTTCCCCAGCATCAACGAAGGCTATGAAATCCTGCGCGAGTTCACCGCGGGCCTGATCGCTAAAAGAGAAAATGCAGCCGATGCGGATTGTCTCTACTTGCTCGACACCCTCATCGCGGTCAAACAGGACGGCCACCTGAGTGAGGATGAGTTGCGGGACCTGGTGATTACACTGATCCTGGCCGGATACGACACAACCAAAAACGAATTCGCATTCGTCCTGTACAACCTGATCGGACGGCACGCAGTATGGCAGCGCTGTGCAGAGGACCTCGCTTACTGCCAGAGCGTCATCCAGGAGGCCCTGCGCCACACCTCCGTCGCCACGCCCAGCCGCACGCTCTATGGGGACGTCGAATACGCCGGCATCCATTTCCCGAAGGGAACCCATTTGTGTTTCGCCCTGGCAATTTCGGGCCGCGACCCCGAGGCCTATAGCCGTCCGACAGAGTTCAGTCCCGGACGAGAGCAGACATCACGCCATCTCGCATTCGGCCGCGGCACCCATATCTGTCTCGGGCAGTTCCTGGCAACGGCACAGCTGGAAGAGGGAATTCATCTGCTCGCCCAGCGCGTTGACAACGTTCGCCTTGACGGGCAGGCCGAATGGCGGCCTTTCAGGGCGGGAATCTGGGGCATGCAAAGCCTTCCTGTCCGCTTTGACCTGACCCAGTCCCCCTGAATCTCCCACATCGGCAATGCCGCCAAGGCGCCGCTTATCGGGTGGCAAGCGCGGTACAAAATAGTGTCCGGAACTGTTGATATTTGCTCGCGGGGCTAATGCTAGTCTGGCAATTCCCTGGGGAACAAAAACGAGAATAGCGCTATGCCCGTGGAATCACGCACCCGCATCCCAACGGTTGTAATCCTGAATCACCTGGTCGGCCTCTCCCTCGCCGCCATTCCCGCCAGCCTGAACGCACAGCCAGGCAGCGCGGTACTGGAAGAAGTCGTGGTAACAGCACAGCGAAGGGAAGAAAACCTCCAGGAGGTACCGATCGCCGTGGTGGCACTCTCTGCGGAGACCATGGAAAACTTCGGGGCGGTATCCACTGCGGATATTCCACAGCTGGTTTCCAGTGTCCAGTTATTGCGCTCCGGCCCATCGTCGATGTTCTTTGTGCGCGGTGTCGGCAACATCAGTGGCAATACCGGCGAGGAATCCGCCAACGCCATGTACCTGGATGGCGTTTACCTGTACAACAAGGCCCAGGCCGCGATGAAGTTTAACAGCGTGGAGCGCGTGGAGGTTTTGAAAGGGCCGCAGGGCACCCTGTTCGGCCGCAACTCCTCCGGGGGCCTGATCAACGTCATTACCCGGGAGCCTGGCGAAGAGTTCGAGGGCAAATTCAGCGCCGGCTACGGCAACTATGACACCTACTCCGGTCAGGGCTACCTCGGTGGCCCCTTGACGGAAACACTCAGCGCCGATATCGCATTCACCGGGACCGACCAGCGCGACGGGTGGGGTGATAACCTGACTACCGGCGATGAAGTCTCACTCGGGTGGGACTGGGCATTGCGCAGCAAATGGGTCTGGATACCTGCCGACACGTTCAAACTGGTATTCAGCGCCGATTACGGTAAGCAGGAGGATGACTTTGTCACCTCCTTTCGACTGTCCCAACATTCCGTCGGTGTCGCCGGTTCACGGCCGGCGAAAAACCCCTACGACTCGATCTCGGGCAGCGACGACGGCAACAGGCAGCGCGACCGCGGCCTGGCGCTCAACCTGGACTGGGACCTCGGGCCGGTCACGCTGACAAGCATTACCGGCTGGCGCGACAACAAAACCCACACCGATCTCGACATCGACACCGAACCCGCCCCGCTGGGCATCATCACCATCAACAACACCACCGAGGCAATCCAGCAAGAGCTTCGCCTCGCTTCCAATTCCGCCGACTCCCTGAGCTGGCAAGTCGGCGTGTTTTACATGGACGCGGAAGTCAGCCTGGAACCTCAAAGCGCCAGGGGACTCGCCTTCGGCGGACTGGACGCCGGCTCTGACATCTTCTCGACAATGGATACCCAGTCCTATGCCGGGTTCGGCGAGCTGACCTGGCACGTCACCAACGATACCCATATCACAGCGGGTCTCCGCTACACCGCGGACGATCTGGATATAGACGGACGCATTGTCCCGGTAGGCTCTTCCGCCAGTATCCTGACCAACCGGAATTCAGAATCCTGGGACGGTGAAACTTACCGGCTGGCATTGCAACACGATTTCAGTGATTCGTTGATGCTCTACGCATCCTACAACCGGGGCTACAAATCGGGCACATTCTCCACGCCTGCGATTTTCGACCCGCCAGTGGAACCCCAGGACACCGATGCCTATGAAATCGGCCTGAAGTCAGAGCTCTTCGAACACCGCCTGCGCCTGAACCTTTCCGGCTTCTACTACGAGATCAGCGATTACCAGACCCGTGCATCCGCCAACCAGTCGGTCACTTCACGCCTGATGAACGCTGCGGAAGTCGAGGTCGAAGGCTTTGAATTCGATTTCGAAGCGGTGGTATCCGAGGAATTGCGGCTGGTAGGTTCGGCGACCTTTCTGAACTCGGAGTTTTCGAAGTTCCCAAATGCCTCGTATGCATATCCGAAACCTGCAGTCTGTACACCTGAAGGCCCGAACGCCGGCGAAATCATTGGCGCTCCGGTGGGCGGCAAGCTGGAGTGCGTGGGGGACGCGGCAGGCAACAAAACCCCGTGGTCACCGGAAATTACCGCCACTCTCGGCGCGATCTATACCACCCAACTGTCATCCGCCGGTGAGCTCAAACTGTCCGTGCACTATAACTACAACGATGGCTATTTCTTCGAACCGGACAATTTCAACGAGCAATCATCGTTTGGCTTGTGGAACGCCCTCGTAGCGTACTACCCAAAACCGGACCTGGGAATCGAGCTGTGGGGCCGCAACCTTTCCGATGAATTGTTCTACGTACAATCATCGAGCGCATTCTCCTATTTTGAGGCTCCAGGCGCACCGCGCACCTACGGTATAAGGGTCAATTACAGCTTCTAGCGGCGACACCGCGGTCGCACGTCATCCAGCAAGCCGGCCCTGCGGCAGGCTGGGTCGATGGAGTGACGCGGTGTATCGAGACAGCGGCGCACGTTCCTGCAGTAACATGGGTGGATTATGGACAGGTACAGCCCGAAAGAGCACTAAAGCTATGCAAGCCGTTTCCGAACTCGACCTTGCCACCCTGCCGGTGGAAACCCAGGCTTTTGCCGACAACCCCGTACCCTATCTTGAGGCCGCCAAGGAGAAACACCCCTGGCTGGCCAAATTCTCCAAGGGCTATGTGGTTTACGGCCTGCAACCGGCCCGGGACCTGCTCTACATGGACCAGCAAATGGGTCCGCACTTCAAGGGCCTGGTAGAGCACTTCGGTGCGGAAAACACCGAGTGGGCGCGCTTTATGGGCGACCAGCTCGCAACCATTTCCGGCGAAAGACACGATCGACTGCGCGCCAATGTCGCACTGGCATTCACCCCACGCCGCGCCAACGCGACCCGGCCACTGATGCGAGAGGTGATCGGCAAGCTGCTCGACGAGTGGGCGCCAAAGGGCGAATTCGACTTCTGCGAATTCGCCTCGCTGTTCCCGATCACGGTCATGTGCGGCTTGCTGGGCATGTCCGCCGAACCGGTCCATGGCATTCGCAAGGCCCTGGATACGCAGATGTCCTGCATGACCCTCAACCGGGACCTCCTGCCGGATATCCTCGACGCCTACCAGGTGCTCCGCGACTTCGCAGCCTCGGTCATCGAGGAGCGCGAGAGCAGCGGCAAATTTGACGAGGACTCACTGCTCGACGCCCTGATTGCCTCCAAAAAATCCGACGGCATGGATGCCAACGAACTCAGCGACCTGGTGATATCCCTGTGGCTGGCGGGCTACGACACGTCCAAGAACATGCTTACGATGGCCCTTTACACGCTCCTGGAGCACCCGGACATGTACCGCCGCTGCGCGGAGGAAGTAGACTACTGCGGCAAGGTCATCGAAGAAATGCTGCGCCATACCTCGGTGGTGTCTCCCTCGCGCACCCTGTTCAGCCCGGTAGATTACGCAGGGATTCACTTTCCCACGGGCACCTACATCAGCTTTGCCCTCTCCCTGACCGGCCGCGACGCGCAGGCCTACCCGAATCCGCTGGACTTCGACCCGGAACGGGAGCAGAAGCCCCGCCACCTGGCCTTCGGCCGCGGCACCCATATCTGCCTCGGCCAGTACCTGGCGCGGGCGCAGCTGGAGGAAGGCCTGCACCTTGTGGCGCAGCGTATTCACGCTCCGAAACTTGCCGGCGAGGTGACCTGGCGGCCGTTCCTGGGAGCCTGGGGGCTGAATTCCCTGCCGATCAAATTCGAGGCTTGAACAGCAAGGCGCCCTGCCCTGGCCAACAGCCTCACCGGACAAGAATTCACCGGCAGGCCCCGGACTGTCGAAGCAAGGCGGTCAAAGGAACCGCAGTTCGATCAGTTGGATAATGGCTCCAGCAAATTGGCCCGCAACTGTGCCAGTTCCTCGTCACTGACTTCCAGTTCACCCTGGATATACGCCATCACCGAGCCGTGCTGCTCCTCGATGGCGGCAAATGCGGACTCCAGGTAAACCGGGTTGGAACCCATCAGCGGCGCCACCAGTTCCTGCGGCAGCGCGGCCATCAACGCCAGGGGATCGCCTTCCTCGAACTGGTAATCCTTTCCCTTCAGTACCGGTATTTGCTGGTATTTTTCCGACATCGCGTAGTCCTCGAGAATGACTTCGCGCGGTACGCCCAGCGCGGTGAGGATCAGGCCGATGCCGACGCCGGTGCGGTCCTTGCCGGCGGAACAATGCACCACCAGCGGCAGCCGGTTATCCGCCAGCTGGTCGAAAATATCGCGGTAGTGCGAGGCCTGCTGGCCGGGCATCTCCCGGTATAGGCCGGCCATGACCTGGGTAACGTCCGCCGGTGTCAGGCCCTCCTGCGAAAACAATTCGCGCATGCCGCCCAGGGTGTCGCCCTGGGAGTAGGCCCAGCTGAGAATCTCCGGCTCGTCGACGCGCCACATGGTGGGCTCCCCCGCCCGCTCCTCGTTGCTGCGCAGGTCGGCGATCACCGCGATATCGCGCTCGTCCAGCAGCGCAAAGTCGTTATCGGTCAAGGCATACAGCGTCCCGGAGCGGTAGAGTTTGCCCCACTTCACCTGCATGCCCTCGCCGGCGGGATAGCCGCCCACGTCGCGAAAATTGCGTCCCCCTTCGAGCGGCAGCAGGCGCGGGTTCCCGACCGGCACGCCAGCTGTTCCCGCCGCGAAAGCCTCCATCCCGGTGCCGGCCAGCACTACGCAGGCCAGGGCGACAAGATTCCTGATGGTCATTACTTTGTCCTTTTATCAGTCATGTCAGGCAGGATAACGGAACCGGCGAGGATTCCATATACGGCAACCGGCCACGACGGTTAAACATTGGTAACACGGAGCCCTACTGCAGGTAGAGCGTTTTCAGCGTGTCGATATCCGCGGCGCTGACACCCAGTTCCCTGTCCAGGAACGCCGGGACCGAGCCGTAGTCGGCCTCGATCTGCGCCAGTGCATAGTACAGGTAGGGAATCCCCTCCTCCGTGATCAGCGGCGCGGCCTGTGTCGATTGCCGGTCGCTATAGTGCAGCATCATGGCCGCAAATGCATTGCTCTTTGCCACGGCGGCCAGGTCCACATCGCCCCGTTCGATCACTGGGCGGCGGTACTCGGTCGACAGGACATAGTCCTGCATGACCTGGGAGCGCGGCACGCCCAGCGCGGTCAGCATCAGGGCCGCGGTGATTCCGGTGCGATCCTTGCCGGCGGAGCAGTTCACGACCATGGGCACCCTGCCCTCGATGGCCCGGGAAAAATAGGCCTTGAGCTGGGGCTTGAGGAAATAGGGCATCTGCCGGTAGGGATGGTCCTGCGCCGAACTGAAATCGGTCGCCTGGGACGCGTTCAGCATGTCGGTGATATGGTAATCCACCGCTACGTAATCGATACCTGCCGCCGGGGGCGAGGAACGCGGCGAGGATCACAAGGTATTTCAGGTAGTTCATAAGGTATTCCGTTGCGGGGCCTGGAACGCGTGCCGGGCTAAGCCCGGCACGCGACACTGGGTCAGGAAGAGCGGGTTCAGTAGTTCACCCGGAAGCCGAGCAGGTAGCGGCGGCCGTAGCTCTCTGCCTGGTTGATGGTGCCGTTGCCGTCGTAGCGGACATCGGTTTCATCGGTGAGGTTGTTGGCGTTGGCATAGACCGACACCGCGAAGCCTTCCCAGTCCAGCGGCAGGGTGTAGACCAGCGACAGGTCCAGGCGCTCCTGTTCACCCCAGTACTCGGTGGGGTCCTCGATCGGCGAGATCCACTCGTCGCGCCACTGGTAGTTTAGGCGCGCCGACAGCCCGAAGTTCTCGTAGAACAGGGAGGCGTTGTAGATCATGTCCGAGGTGCCCGGCAGGCGCAGGTTGTCGCCCTCCAGGGTCTCGAACTCGGAATCGAGGAAGGTGACGTTGGCGCTGACGCCGAAGCCGCTGAATATCTCCGGCAGGTAGTGGTCGGCGTGGGCAATCAGGTTGAGTTCCAGGCCCTGCATCTCGCCGTCGTTGCCATTTACCGCGCCGTAGAACTCCCACTGCTCACCGGCTGCCGAGGGCAGGTAGGTGCCGCCGTCGATGGCGGAGACGTCGGTGTAGATCACGTTCTCGATCTGCCGGTAGAAGGCGCCCACCGACACCAGGCTGGCGGGGGCGAAGTACCACTCCAGCGCGGTATCCACACCCATGGCCTCTTCCGGGTCGAGGGTCGGGTTGCCGCCGGTGACGGTTTGCTGGATCACGTCGATCGACGCGGCCGCGCGCCACTCGCTGTAGGTCGGGCGGTTGATCCCGCTGGAGAACGAGGTACGCCATTTGAGATCGTCGGCGAGGTCCACGTTCAGGTGCAGGCTGGGCAGCCAGTTGGTGAACTTCTCCTCGACAGAGATCGGCTCGTCCCCCAGGGTGCCCTCGCTGGTGTAGTCGGTCTGCTCGACGCGCACGCCGGCAATCAGGTTACCCCAGTCGAACCCGGTTTTGGCCTGGACGTAGGCCGCCAGAATGTCTTCCTCCAGCACGATCATATCGTCGGGGCTGATCTTGCCGGCGATCGACAGGTCGCCATCGGTTGCCCAGGCGTTGCGCAGACCCTTGTTGTCGTAGTAGGTGCCGCCGATGCTGTTGGTGGTATTGCTGTCCCAGCCCTTGCCGGTGTTGTAGTCATCGACATTGATGCTCGAGGGGAAGGCGCCGACCAGCGGGGTCGCCACGTAGCCGTCGGCATCGCGGCTGTCCCAGGCGAGGCCCAGGGCGAAGGTTGCGGGTTGCCCGAACCACTCGGATTCACGGGTCGCGTCCAGCTTGTACTTGGTGGCCTCGATATCCAGCTTCTGCACATAGTGAATGCCGAGATCGCGCGAGTATTGCAGGCTGGACAGGTCCTGGTCGAGGTACAGCAGGGGGTCTTCGAGGTCGCTAAGGTCGTAGTCGCCCTGCACCACCGCACCCACGCTGCGCGGCAGCGGCAGGTTCATGCCGAAGGTGGTCTCGGTGTAGTTGATTCGCGCCTCCAGGTCCCAGCCAGCCGCCGCGAAGTCGGCGCCCAGGGTAGAGGTGTCGGTGGAGTTTTCGTATTTGCCCGCTTCCAGCGCCCGGGATACCGCCCACAGCACGTCCTCGCCGGTGGTGCCCACCTGCTCTTCGAGCGCGCTGAACACGAACTGGTTGCGCTCCTCGCGGTCGACGAACTCGCTGTACAGGGTGCTGACGAAGAGTCGCTCCAGGGCGCCGTCGCCGCGGAACTCAAGGTGGCCGCCGTAGGCCTCGTCCTCGCGGGTGACCTTATAGCTGCGGAAGTCCAGCTCATCGACCAGCAGCTCGCCGGCTTCGTTGCGGTCCAGCGAGTACTCGCGGTTGTCGGTGATCTGCTCGCGACTGTTCTGCGAGCCGAACAGCATCAGGCCAACATTGTCGTTGGACCAGGAGCCGCGCAGGGCGTACTTGGATACATCGCCGCCGCCGAGGTCCTGTTCGCCAGAGCCGATGTCGCTGGCGAAGGAGAAGCCCTCCTGGTCGAAGGGATTGAAGGTGTGGATGTTGATAAAACCGGCGACCGACTCGCCCGGCATGCTGGGCAGAATCGCCTTGTTCGCTTCCACCCGGCTGGTGATCACCGAGGGAAAGCTGTCGAAGCGCGGGATGCGGCCGTTTTCCGCACCCGGTACATCGATGCCGTCAAAGGCGATACTGGTGTAGCGAAAGGGCGCACCGCGCAGGTTGATATAGCGCGCCTGGCCCTGGTCGCGCTCGATGGCGAGGCCGGGCAGGCGGCCGAGGGAGTCGGCCAGGTTCTGGTCCGGGAACTGGCCGATAGTATCTGCAGACACGATATCCACGTAGTTGTCGGCCAGGCGCTTGGCGTCGATCGCCGCCTGGTTGCTGTCGCGGATATAGGTGCCGATGATGTACACCTCCTCCATCGGCGCAACCGCGTCCTGGGGGTTGACGGTCGCTTCCTGGGCCTGCGCGGTGGCGGCCAGGCCGAGGGCGGCGCTGACGGCGGCCGCCAGGGGATAGGCGGTAAATCGGGACATGGACATCTCTTTTGCTCCTGGATATCAAGCGCTCGAAGGCGCGTTTGCGTGTGGTGGGCGGCAGTATCGGCAGGGGCGATGAAAGTTTTGTTACGCGGGCGGCGAATACGCGCGCTGAGATGTCTCTAACTTTGAAGACATTATTTATCAACGACTTGGCATATATGTTAGCGACATCTCCGGGGCCGGATGCGCCGCACGCAAGCCCGCCAGCCCGCCAGCCCGCCCTCAGGCGGCGCTGAGAACGATTTTGTCGGGCTCGAGGGCCAGCCGGTAGCGGGAGCGCCCGGTGCGCGTGTCGCGGCTGTCCTCGAACAGGTAGGCGGCGGACAACTCCTCGCCCAGCAACGCGGTCAGGTTGTCTTTCACCTTGCTGCGGTTCTGGTCGAGGACCTTGGCGCGCAGGCCCTTGTCGGCCAGTTCGTTGATCGCGCGGGCATGCCCGGATTCCGCCTCCATCAGGTGAACCAGGCCGGCAGCGCTTTCGAGGTCGGGGCGATTGGAGGAGGGATTGAGAAACCAGCCCTCCTCGGTGCCGGCGGCCCGGCGGTTGGCGTACCAGTAGTAATAGAAGAACGGGGTCGATGGCAGCTTCAATTCGATGCCATGGATACGTACGGCGCGCTCGGCGGGGAAAAAAGTGAGGTCGGGACGGGACTGGGCCACCCCCAGCGCCTGCTGCCAGTCGCCCGGGTGCAGGCGCAGCGCACACCTGAACCACGCCAACTGCCCTGCGGAAAGCGCACAGTCCGCGGCATCCAGCGCGAACTCGACCGCCGCTTCGGGATCACAGCGAGCCTGCATTGCGTCGGCCTCCAGCAATATTCCCAGCAGTGCATGCTGGGTTGGCGAGAAGGAATCGACACTGCGCGCCAGCACCAGGGCACGGCGGCGCGGACACCCCCCCTCCACCAGGCGCGCCAGCCACTGCCGCTGGGTGGTGCTGAGCGGCCGCGGCAGGCACAGCAGCACGCTCATGCCAGCCAGCGCCAGCAGCCCCTGGCCCAGCAGGATATGCGTCCAGTTCCTGCTGCAGGAGATGCCCAGCGCCAGTTCCATGGAGGCGGCGCCGATATCCCGGCCCAGCACCATCACCCGCGCCTTACCCGGCGGCGCAAACTCCTGTTGCTGTACACGCAGCACCCGGCCACGGCATTCACGCAGGGCGCTCCAGCGGCCTGCCGCCGGAAGGTGGCCAAGATCGCTGTTGACCTGCGCCGCCAGGTGTTCCCAGCCCTCCAGCAGGCTGACCTGGCTGACCCTGGCATTGATCAGGGCGTCCACCAGAGAGCCGTCGAGTTGCTGTTCGAGCAGCGCAATATAATGGCGCGGTGCATACCAGGCGGAGAGGCCCACCATCCCCAGCCAGGCCAGCAGACCGAACAGCGCGACCAAGCGGCGCGAAGACCTCACGGGCAGTCGATCCCCGGCGCCACCGTGCCCGCGCCATCGAACAGTGGCCAGAACACATCCAGGGCATCCACCAGGGCGCAATCGACACCGGACTGCAACCAGCGGCGACTGATAAACCAGGTGCCGGTGACCACCTCGCCATCGATCAGCAGGTAGGTGACCCCCTGCTCAAGCAGTTGTTCCTCGCTGATCATGGGACTGCTGATCAGATCGACTTCGCCTTCGCGGAATGCGCGGTAAAGCGAACTGGTATCGGGATAGAAACGCTTTTGCCGGTCACCGAGTTCGATACCGGCCCGGTGCAGCGCATTGACCGGTTGCTGGTAATAGGTGTGGCTGTGGGCATCTGCCAGCAGGCCGAGGGTCTTGTCGCGGAAAAAGTCGCGACTCAGGCGGGGCTGCCCCGCGCGGCTCAACCAGTACACCTCGGAGGGCGGTGTGTCCAGCAAGGGTGCATAGAACTCGTAAAACTCCGGCAGCAAACCCATCACCAGGTGGCGCCGGTTCCAGAACACGTCGTAGCGGCCCTCCATGACATGCTGGGCGGTGAGGTGTCCGCGCGGGCGCCAGTAGACATCGACGCCGGAAAACAGCGCCTGCACCCGCGGCTCGCTGCACAGGCCATCGGCCAGTTCCCGCGAAAACAGCGAGGTCAGGGTGAGCACCTGGAGGCGCTGGGTCACCCGGGATGCCGGGGTATTGCAGCTGTAGGCGCGGTAATCACCCAGCTGTATGGCCTCCGGCACCGGCCGTGACAGCAACAGGCACCCGGCCACACAGCCGGCCGCCAGCACGGCTACCGCGGCGTAATACAGGGAGCGGGTATCCAGCGGGCTGAGTGTTTGCAAGACGTCTCGCGGTCCGGTGACGATAATCCGGGGAGGGTAACGCCGCTTCGTGACACTTTCGTTAAGCTTCGGCCCGGCTCCCGGGCGCAAAGCCCGGCGCCAACTGCCAGCCGAAGCGCGACCGCGCGGAACCGGCTGGCAGTTTTTTCCCGCCATATTAAAAACATTCTTGATTGTATTCTTGCAAGGTAATAGTATCGGGGCACGATTCGAATAACCACACTCATTGCAGGTGCAGGAGATACAAAAATGCCGTCAATCCCCCTCGAAACCCGCGTAGCACTCCAGGACCAGATGACCGAGTACTGCTACCTGGTCGATAACATCGGTGAACTCGACCCTCTGCTGGACTACTTTACCGAGGACGCCGTGCTCGACTTTTCCGCGATCGGCCTGCCCTTCATGAACGGCAGGGCCGACTACCGGAAGTTCTATTCCGAGGTTTTCGAGAATATGTCGCACCATACCCACTACCTCACCAACTTCCGGATCGATGCCTACGATGGCGACAGCGCATCCACCCGCGCCTACGTACAGGGCATGGGACGGGCAAACGACGGCAACGAAGTGCTGGTGCACGTACGCTACACCATGGATTTTGTCCGCGAGGGCGACCAGTGGAAATGCCGGAAATACAACATCTACCCGGGCATGCCCCTGCCGGCGTCCCTGGACGAAATTCACGGCGACCGCTGAGTTAACCACCGCGCAAGGCCCACGACGAGGACAGCGAACATGGGAACCGATACTTCAGGACAGTTACAGCAGGACAAGAGCTACCCCACCCACCCGGACGCACAGGTACCCGCGGCCCGCGGCGACGCCATCACCGGCGACCGCTACTGGTCCAAGGATTTCGCCGATCGCGAGTGGGAGCACATGTGGAAGCGCATCTGGCACGTGGGTGGCCGCACCGCCCAGTTACAGGAACCCGGCGACTTCGTGGTGCACAACTTCCGCCATGAATCGATCCTCATGGTGAAACAGGAGGACGGCTCCATCAAGGCCTTCTTCAACGTCTGCATGCACCGCGGCAACCAGTTGCTGGCGGTGGAGGAAGGCGGGGTCAACGGCAGCTTCACCTGCCCCTACCACGGCTGGCAGTGGGGGCTGGACGGCGAACTCACGTGGGTGCAGGACGCGGAGGACTTCCCCCAGGGCAACCCCTGCGGCAAGTTGCGCCTGAAGGAACTGCCCTGCGACACCTGGGGCGGTTTCATCTTCTGGAGTTTCGACCCCGAGGTAAAACCCCTGCTCGAATACCTGGACCCGATCCCCGCCCTGCTGGCCAACCGCGACCTGGAGAACCACACCCGGGTGGTGTGGCGCACCCTGCGGGTCAACACCAACTGGAAGTTCGCCTCGGACAATTTCAACGAGGCCTACCACATCCCCTCGGTGCACCCCCAGTTCATGCCGATGATCGACGACCACTACTCCACCACGGTCTTCGAGATGTATCCCTCCGGCCACAACCGCATGATCGAGAAACTGCAGCCCTCCTCCCGGCTGCCGATCGACGCGGACATCATGCCGCTGTGGGCGGACGTGCTGAAAGAGTGGGATATCGACCCCGAAGAGTTCCGCGGCCGCGCCCAGGAGGCACGTGTCGCCCTGCAACAGGCACGGCGCAAACTCGGCCCCGAGCGTGGTTTCCAGTACTTCGCGAAATTTACCGACGATGAACTGACCGACCAGATTCACCACACCTGCTTCCCCAACCTCACCCTGACCGGCACCCCGGAAGGGCTCCACGTGTTCCGCACCGAACCCGACGCGGACGATCCCAACTGGTCCACCTTCGACTACTGGTACCTGGTGCCCGAGGTCGAGAAAGCCAGCGAAGTGGCGACCCTGTACGGCATGCGCCCCTACGAGGAAGCGGAGCACGAGGAAGGCGATTTCGCCAACTACGAGGCGACCATCGACCAGGGCGACTTCCTCAGCCAGGACCTGTCGCTGGCAGTGACACAGCAGCGCGGCCTGCGTTCCATGGCCTTTGGCGACTGCTACCTCTCCGGGCAGGAAACCCGGGTGCGGCGCTTCCACGAGGTACTCAACGACTACCTCAACGGCGACCGCTGAAAAACGGGCTCCCTTCAGCCAGTCGCGGGAGCCCGGATACCACACCCGGTGAGGAACACCTGCACCTCCCGGAATAGTCTCTCTTCGTCATCCCGGCCCATGCCTGTATCGCCCAGCAGGGGCCGGAACCCGCCCATGGCGATCAGTGTGAACAGGCGGGTTGCGCTGTCCACATCCGCATAATCCATTTGTCCGCGCTGCAGCAGGGCCGCAAAGTATTGCTGCAGCCGCTCGAACATGGAACGGCTCAGGGCATCGCGCGCCTGGGCGCAAATCTCCTCGTGGCGCGGCATTTCCGCGATGATCAGGCGCACAATTTCCCGGATCGACAGGTGCACTGACCGGATGGATTTCGCCGCCTGCAGGAGCACACCCGCGGGGTCGTCGAAACCCAGGTCGAAACGGGCCAGTTCCGCGGACATATCCTCGCTGACGTGGAGAACGACTTCCCCAAACAGCACTTCCTTGTTGTCGAACTGGCGATAGATGGTGGCCTTGCTGATACCGGCACGCTGCGCAATCGTATCGATGGTGGCTTTGCCGACCCCCTCCTCCTCGAACACCAGGCGCGCAACTGCAATCAGGTGCGCAAGCCGGTCCGGCGCCATTTGCCTGTTTGCCTTCATGTTAACTCCAGATAAAAAAACATTCTTAACTGTTTGACAAATGCGCGCAAGAGTCATACTCTGAAAAAACGAAAACGTTTTCGTTTCGAAGAATAACACGGATCACCCCCTGCGCAAAACCGCCAGGGGGCCGAAAACGGCTCCTGGCGATGGACATGCGGGACACCCGAGCCGCGGTGACGAAGCCTTAACGAATTCCAATAACAGTGACTACAGCAGAGAGCAGCCATGAAACCCAAGACAGCAGCGTTCCCCACACGCGGTGTCACAACCGCCGCCCGATTCCCCGCTTTCGCCCTCGGTGCAGCCGGCCTCCTGCAGGCCGCCACCCTCGCCGCCCAGCCCATGCTGGAAGAGGTGATGGTCACTGCCCAGAAGCGCCCCGAGAGCCTGCAGGACGTACCTATCTCGGTCGCCGCCATGTCCGGGGAGCGCCTCGACGCCATGGGCATCGAGAGTATCGAGGAACTGACCCTGTACACCCCCGGTGTCACAGTCACCGAGGGCGCCTCCGGTGCCCAGTTGTTCATCCGCGGCGTCGGCAGCGGTCTCAACAAGGGCTTTGAGCAGTCCGTGGGCACCTACGTCGACGGCATCTACTTCGGCCGGGGCCGCAGCACCCGTGTCGGCATGTTCGACATGGAGCGCGCCGAAATCCTCAAGGGCCCCCAGGGGGTCCTCTTTGGCAAGAACACCATCGCCGGCGCCTTCAACCTGACCACCCGCAATCCCGGGCAGGAGGCCGAGGGCTACGCCCAGGCCTCCTACGAGTTCGAGACCGAGGAGCAGAGTTACGAGGGCGCCTATGGCGGGCCGGTAACCGACACCCTCGGCCTGCGCTTCGCGGCGCGCTACTCCGACAGCGATGGCTGGATGAGGAACACCTTCACCGGCGAGGACATCGGCGGCGAAGAGGAGTGGATCTCCCGCCTGACAGCGGTGTGGGACGCCGCCGACAGCGTGGAAGTCATCGGCAAGCTGCAGTACTCGACACTGGAGCAGAGCGAGAAGCCCGCGGAACTCATCCACTGCGCGCCGCAGCTGCAGGCGCTGGTAGCCGGCGTCGACGACTGCCGCTTCGACGACAAGACCACGGTAACCGCCTACGATCCGGACGGCGGCCACGGCTCCGAGGAGATCGAGGCCTGGAGCGCCGGATTGACCGTTAACTGGGACTTCGGCGCCGGCACCCTGACCTCGGTCACCGGCTACACCGGCCACGACGACGACCTGTACCTGGACAGCGACTACACCCACCTGGATACCCTGGACGCGTCGCGCGACGAGAAGTTCAACTCCTTCAGCCAGGAGCTGCGCGTGGTCGGCGACCTCGGCGAGCGCATGGACTACATCGCCGGTGTGTACTACGAGTCCAACGAACTGGAGTACAACCAGGTCCTGTCCTATAACGCGGAACCCTCCACCGGCACCCCCTACGCCCTGTCGCGGGTGGTGGACGACGTGCAGGACACCAAAACCTACGCGGCATTCGGCCAACTGGGCTGGGATTTCACCGATACCCTCAAGCTGACCGTCGGCGCGCGCTACTCGGTGGACGAGAAGGAAGTGGACGCCCTCAACTACTGCGGCGAGTTCAAGACCTCCATCCCCAGTGGCGCGGCATCCTGCTTCGGCGCCCCCTATCACCTGAAGCAGAACCGCTCGGATGACAACTTCTCACCCTCGGTCACCCTGGAGTGGTCGCCGACCATCGAACACATGCTCTACGCAAAGGTCAGCCAGGGCTACAAGTCCGGCGGCTTCGACCTGCAGAGCCTGAGCGGCGACCCGGCCACCTTCGAATTCGAGCCGGAGGAGGTCGATTCCTACGAGATCGGTTCCAAGAGCACGCTCCTGGACGGTGCCATGACCCTCAATGTGGCCGTGTACCGCAACGAGTACAAGGACCTGCAGGTGAGCACCTTCGACGGCTTCGTCGGCTTCAACGTCGGCAACGCGGCGGAGGCAATTTCCCAGGGCGTGGACCTCGACCTCAACTGGGCGATCACCGAGTCCTGGCGCACCGCGTTCAGCGTCAGCTACCTGGACGCCACCTACGACAGTTTCCCCGGCGCCCAGTGTTCCTATCCCCAGACGGCGGCCACACCCGCCGGTGAAACCTGCGTCAACGACCTGTCCGGCGAGGACCTGCAGTACGCCCCGCCGTGGTCGGCGCACTGGAACCTGACCTGGGAGCGGGCGATCGCCGACAACCTCTACCTGGCGGTGTCCGGCGACCTCAACTACTCGGACAAGTACTACGTCGCCAACGACCTGGACCCGGAACTGCGCCAGGACAGCTTCACCAAGTTCGACATGCGCGTGGCGCTGTCGCCGCTGGACGATCGGTGGGAGGTCGCCCTGCTGGGCAAGAACCTGACCGACGAAGAGACCTTCAACTTCGGCAACGACGTGCCGCTGGCGCCGGGCAGCTACTTCGCCCACTACGACCGCACCCGCACGCTGGCCGTACAACTGCGCTGGAACTTCTGACCGCCTGGTGCCCCTCCGGGGGCACCTCCTGCTCTCATCACCAGACCGGGTGACTGCGGACCCGGATGGAGCGACAACGACCATGTTCGAATTGAATCCCAGGCGGCGCCCGCGCGCCGCACTCAACAGCAGCCTGCTCGGCGCAGCCCTCACCCTGGGAACGGCGTTCATGCCCGGCACGGCCTCGGCCGCAAGCTACCACACCGCCGGCGTGGACCAGTTCCAGATGCAGCGACTGCCGGACATCCTGCCCGCCGACGAGGAGGCGCGGGAAACCTGGGCCCGGGCGCTGGCCTTCGACCTCGCCGTTTACGGCCGGGTCGCGGCGCTCGAGTACGACCAGATGTACCGCCAGGCCGTGGACAAATCCGACCCGCTCT
Source organism: Haliea sp. E17 (assembly GCF_048323675.1). Classification (NCBI taxonomy): domain Bacteria; kingdom Pseudomonadati; phylum Pseudomonadota; class Gammaproteobacteria; order Cellvibrionales; family Halieaceae; genus Haliea; species Haliea sp. E17. The sequence continues at coordinate 57,697 of NZ_JBLWFK010000001.1, read as the reverse complement.
ACACCGGCTTCAATCGTTTCGCCCACGGTCGCGACCTGGCCGGCCCGGGCTACCAGCCGTTCAAGAGCCCGAACGCCGATACCCTGTACTCCAACGCCTGGCTGGACCTGAGCAACGGCCCCGTGCTGATCACCGTGCCGGATACCGACGGACGCTATTTCACGCTCAACTTCCTCGACTTCTACGGCAGCGCGTCGAATATCAGCGCGCGCATCCAGGGTACCCGCGGCGGTCGCTACCTGGTGGCCGACGCCAACTGGGAAGGCCCGGTACCGGAGGGCCTCACGCTGTTTCGCGTCACGACGCCCTACGCCTGGATCCTGATGCGCGTACTGGTCGACAACAGCGCCGAACTGCCGGAGGTCCGGCGCCTGCAGGACCGCTTCACCATCGAAGCAGTGGGTGCGCGCCCCGCTCCGGCCGCCAGCCACTTCCCCTCGCCCGACTGGCAAAATCCGGAGGATTTCCTCGCCATCATGGACTTCGTGGTGCGCGAGGTCGGCTATCCGGCCAGCGAGGAGGCACTGGTCTACCGCTACCGCGGCCTGGGTGTGGGCGGCGACGAGTCGCCCGAAAGCGTGTGGCAGGACCCCGCCCGGCGACGCGGTATCGAGGCCGGCTTCGCCGATGCGGACCAGGTCATCGAACGCAGCACGGCCCAGACCGGGAAGAAGACCGGCAACTGGACCGAGGCGCTGGACCTCGGCCGCTATGGTTTCAATTACCTCTACCGCGCGTCACTGAATACGCTGGGCACCGGGGCCAATGTGACCGACGAGAACCACCCCTTCGTCACCTTTTTCGATGGCAGCGGCGCAGCGCTGGACGGCAGCGAGACCTGCTACCAGTTACAACTCGCCCCGCCACCGCCGGTACAGTTTTTCTGGTCGGTAACCCTGTATGACGCGCAGACCCGCGAGCTGTACCCGAACGCGGAAAATCGCTACCTCGTCAACGACCGCGTCCCGGACCTGGTCCGCGCGGCGAATGGCGCGGTCACTATCCACTTCCAGCACACACGACCGGCGCAAGCGGACAGCCTGAACTGGCTGCCGACGCCAGCCGGCCCCTTCTACATCGGCCTTCGCGCCCAGGGCCCGGGGCCGGCGATTCGCAACGGCGACTGGAAACCCGACGACATCAGGAGGACACCATGTCTTTGAGCAGAATGGCCGTCGCCGCCATGGGTACTGCGCTGTGCCTGCTGCTGCCCCTGCAGGCAGCACGGGCGGATACCGGCGTAACCAGTCCCCTGGAAAACGTCGCCGAACAGGCCTATATCTGGGGCTATCCGCTGGTGGAGGCGGCGAAAATCCGCCTGCGGGTCACCGACCCGGCCTATACCGGTGGCAGCAACGCCATGCTGGCGCCGCTGAACCAGTTCACCCACAAGCGGGAACTGGCGGACCCGGACTACCGCATCGGTGTCGGCCCCAACAACGACACCGTCTACAGCCTGGCCTGGGTGGACCTGGGTGCAGGGCCGATCGTGTTCGAGGCGCCGGATTTCGGCGCGCGCTACTACACCTTTTCCATGAACCTCGCCGACTCCTCGGCGCAGCAGTCACTGGGCCAGCGCACCCACGGCGGGCAGCTGCCGCCGGTGTTCCTGCACGGACCCGAATTCACTGGCGCTGTCCCCGAGGGCATGGTGGAAGTGGCCAGTAGCACCCGCTACCTGCTGATTGCGGGCCGCATCCTGGTGCGGGACGCCAGTGAGTACCCCCTGGTCAACGCCCTGCAGGACCAGTTGCGCCTGCGCTCCTGGGCGCAGTACCGCGCCGGCCAGCCCGGACCGGCCCCCGCGCCGGCGCAGCGCCCACTGCTAACGGACACGCAACAGCAGTTGCCGGAGGAACTCGCCTTCTATGCGGAGCTGGGCAACGTGATGCGCGACTGGTCATTCAGTGAAGATGACCGGCGCCTGCTGGCCGACATGGCGACGCTGCACCTGACGCCGCAAGCCGGTTTCGACCCCGCGGCACTGGATGCCGCACAGCGCGCGGCGCTGCGCCGCGGCTACGCCGCCGGACGCGCGGCGGTGGCGGAAAAATCACTGCAGCTCGGCACCGAGGTCAACGGCTGGACCGTCAACTATCGCGGCCCGCGCTTCGGCGATGACATCCTGCTGCGCGCCGCGGTGGCCAAGGACCAGATCTACGTGGCCATTCCCGAGGAGGCGATCTACCCGATCGCGCGGGTGGATGCCGCCGGCGAGCCGCTGGACGGCGCCTCACGCTACCGCATCGTGCTGGACGCCAACGCGCTGCCGCCCGTGGATGCCTTCTGGTCCATTACCCTCTACGACGACGCCGGCTACATGGTGCACAACCCGATCGGGCGCTACTCCATCGGCGACCGCAGCAACGACCTGGTCTACCGCGACGACGGCAGTATCGTCATCGAACTGGCGACCACCGCGCCGCCCGCCGGGCAGCAGGTGAACTGGCTGCCCGCTCCCGAGGGCCCGTTCTACCTGATGATGCGCCTGTACATCCCGCGCGACGCGATCCTGTCCGGCGCCTGGGTGCCGCCGCCAGTCGCCAGGCTGGGCAGCGAGTAAGCGCCCGTGACCTGTACCGCCTCTGCCGCGAAAATGCCGAAGGGCATTGCGCCGAAACAAAAAAAGCCCGCCGGGAGAACCGGCGGGCTTCGGTTGCGGCTATCGAGGTCAGAAGTTGTAGGTAAGATCCACCCCGTACTCCCGCGGCGCCCCGAGGGAGACCGAGGCGAAGGCCGGCGGCCCCCACAGGCTCTGCGCGATATATTCCTTGTCGGTCAGGTTACGACCGTACACGCCGACACCCCAGCGGTCGCTCTCCGGCCGCCAGCTGATCTTGGCGTTGACCAGGGTGATATCGCCGATGCGCTCCTCGGGGAAGTTGGTGTAGTTGCTCACCTTGGGCGCGCTGTGGGTAACCTGGGCGAAGAAATTGGTCTCGCCGCCGAACAGGCCCAGGGTGTAGTTGACGCTGGCGTTGCCGCTCCAGCGCGGCGCGTTCATCAGCGGGTTGCCCTTGAAGCTGACGGTTTCCAGCTGGCCGGTCACCGGGTCCAGCGCCTCGGTATCGTACTCGTCGTACTGGGAGCTCAGGTAGGCAGCCGCCAGGTTGAATACCAGGTCTGGGGTAGCGTAGGCGGTGACCTCCAGTTCGGCCCCGGAGGAGTGCGCTTTACCGGCGTTCTGCACGCTGGCGCTGTTGGCACCGCTGGGGTAGGTGATGTTCTGGGTAACCTGCATGTCCTCGTACTCGTTGTAGAACACCGCCAGGTTGGTGCGCACCCGGTCGTCGAACAGGTCAGCCTTGTAGCCCACCTCGATGGTGTCCAGGTACTCCGGATCGAAGGGGCCAATATCCGCTGCGACCACAATGCGCCCGGTAAAGCCGCCGGACTTGAAGCCGTGGGCGTAGTAACCGTAGACCATCATCGAATCGGCGAACTGGTAATCGACACCGACCTTGTAGCCCACCTCGTCCCAGGACTCATCGCCATCGGCGGTGACCACCGAGCCCGGGATCACCGGGTCCTTGAAGGAGGCCGGGCCGCCGTCGGGGCTGAAGGTCAGCGAGGTCAGGGAGAAGGCCTCGGTCTCCTCGTGGGAATAGCGCAGGCCTGCCTGCAGGGTCAGGCTGTCGGTCAGGTCGTAATAACCCTGGGCGAACAGCGAGGCGGACCAGTTTTCCTGCTTCTGCTGCTGCGGCTGGCCGAGGCCGGGAGCGAAGCCGTCCAGTACGCCCTCCTGGTCGAGCTGGTATTCCTGCTGGAAGTAGAACGCGCCAGCGGTCATGCGGAAGCGGTCGCCGATCTCGAAACTGTCGCGGATTTCCTGGGAGAACTGCTGGTGGTCGATCTGCCGGTGGGTCTGCAGGAGCTGCAGGGTGGTGGCGTCGTCGTCACTGTAGAGGTCGTGATCGTATTCCCGGTAGTTGGTGATCGACACCCAGTCGCCCGAGTCCGCGCTCCAGTTCTGGGTCAGTGTCAGGGAATAGGAATCCTTGTCGTTCTGGTCGGGCAGGCCGGCGCTCTGGCCGCGCCGGTAGATCGGCTCCAGGCTGGTCTGGCCCGGCACGTAAAGCACGATGGACTCATCGGCGGAGTTGCGGTTGGTCTGCGAACCGTTGCGTTGCAGCGTGTACTCGCCGATCAGGGTGGCGTCGTAGTTGTCCGCATCGTACTTCAGGTAGCCGCGGAAGGAAGTGAGGTCCACCGAACCCAGGTTGTTGCCGTTGCGGTAGTTCTTGAAGTAGCCCTCGTTCTCCGTGTGCAGGACGCTCACCTTGCCCGCCAGGCTGTCGGTAATCGGGAAGTTCACCGCACCGTTGAGGTCCAGTCGGTCGTAGTTGCCCACGGTAGCCTGCAGTTCACCACCGAATTCGCCGGTGGGCTGCTTGGTCACCACGTTGACCACGCCGCCGGTGGTATTGGCGCCGAACAGGGTTCCCTGGGGGCCGCGCAGGATTTCGATGCGCTCGATATCGAACAGGGACAGCAGTGCAGCGGTGTTGACGCCCACCACCACGCCGTCGACGACCACGGATACCGTGGTACCCACGTAGGGGTCGGCATCGTTTACCCCGATACCGCGGATGGTGAACACCGCCGAGTCCGGGGAGTTGGAGAAGTGGTTCATCTGCACGTTGGGCAGGGAGTTGTTCAGTCCCTCGATGTTGGTGATGTTCTGCGCGGCGATGGCATCGCCAGTGATCGCAGTCACCGCAATGGGCACTTCCTGCATGCTTTCCTGGCGTTTCTGCGCAGTTACCACGACCTCTTCAAGCTGTGCAAAAGCACCGTTGGAGGCCAGTACACTGCCGGCAATCAGCCAGGGTAAACGTACTTTGGGGTTTAGTGTTTTCATGGGTATGTCACTCTTCTGGTGTTATTGGACAAGCCAAAGGTAGCAACAGCCCCATTAAAAATCAATACTGACTGTTTTGTTTATTTGGATACCGGGTTATCATGTGCTTATCCGGTTCAGCCTAACTCGGGAGAATAATCACAATGCTCAAAGGTCTGGAAGGTAAAACCGCACTCGTCACTGGCGCCTCCGGCGAAATCGGTCGCGCCGCCTGCGCCCGCCTGCTGGCGGAGGGCGCCAACGTCATTGGACTGGACCTGAACCAGTCGGCGCTGGACACCCATCTCGATGCCCGGGTGGTCAAGGTAGCGGGTAGCGTCAGCGACCCACAGGCGGTGGCCGCCGCGGTAGACGCCGCAATCGAACAGTTTGGCGGGCTCGACCTCGCCTTCCTCAATGCCGGCGTCGAATGCCGCGCCGCACCCGTGGTGGATTTCAGCGAACGCGAATACGAGCGGGTTTTCGACGTCAATGTGCGCGGCATTTTCCTCTGCGCCCAGGCCGTCGTCCGGCACCTGCTGGACAGCGACAAGCCCGGCGCCCTGTTGCTGATGGCCTCGATTGCCGGCCTGCAGGGCAGTCCCAACACAGCGATCTATAATGCATCCAAGCACGCGGTCATCGGCCTCGGCAAAAGCCTGGCGCTGGAAGTCGGCAGCAAGGGTATCCGGGTCAATATGATCTGCCCGGGCACCATCGATACCCGCATGATGCATTCGCTGGAAGAGACCATGGGCGCAGCCTCGGGTATCGATGCCAGGGACATGCACAACATGATGGCGGCGGGCAACGCCCTGGGCCGCTATGGCACGGCGGAGGAGATCGCCTCGATGGCGGTCTGGGCGCTGAGCGACGAGGCGCCCTACTGTCACGGGGAGACACTGACCATCAGTGGCGGCCTGACGGCCTGAGTGTACCAGCGGCTGGCCCCTCGCCTGCGCGGGAATCGCCGCCAATTAAATACAATCACCCTTGTTTTTTTATGGATATACTGCTAGTTTAGTCCAATACCATAAACGCGGAGACGGCACCGCCCCTGAATCGGCAGTGCCATACGCCCCCGGAACCAAGCTGGCACCGTGCCAGGAGGATAATAATGACCGATACGTCCCTGCCGCGCGAACTGCAGCGGCCACCCAAGCAAACCGAAGCCGCCCTCGAGGGCAACCTGGTCAGCGCCACTCGCTATACCTCGGCCGACTACCTGCAGCGCGAATTCGAGCGGGTCTGGCGCCGGGTATGGAACATCGGCGGTGTCAGCTACCAGATGCCGGAGCCCGGCGACTACCTCACCGCCGAACTGGGTCCCGACTCGATCATCATGACCCGCCAGGACGACGGCAGCGTGCGCGCCTACCACAACGCCTGCGCCCACCGCGCCGCGCGCATCACCGAGGCGGCCGAGGGCCACGTGCAGCGTTTCCAGTGCCCCTACCACGGTTGGCAGTTCGACCGCGCCGGCGTGGTGGTCGACGTGCCCAGCCCGGAGGACTTCCCCCAGGGCAACCCCTGCGGCACCCAGCGCCTCAAGGAGGTCCGCTGCGAGGAGCGCTTCGGCATGGTCTGGTTCAACATGGACGACAGTGCGCCGGGCCTGGCCGAGTTTCTCGGCGAAACCGTGGTGCGGGAACTCGAGTCACACCGCATGGAGGAGATGGTGCGGGTGCTGGACATCACCGCCGAGGCGGAGTGCAACTGGAAGATCCTCACCGACAACTTCAACGAGTCCTACCACGTGACCGTGCTGCACCCGGAACTGGTGCCCTATATCGCGGCGGACTACGACGACTGCCAGTACGACCTGCTGCCCGGCGGCCACAACCGCGGCTGGTTCCCCTCGTTCATGCCCTCGAAGGTCTGGGACAAGGAGACCATCGGTGAACCCCTGGTCAGCCTTGCCGCCGCCTGGGACATCGACAGCAGCCAGTACGTGGGCCGCGACAGCTGGAAGCAGCTGCGCCTGGACGTGCAGAAGAAAAAGCGCGAGCTGGGGGAGGAAAAAGGCTTCAAGCACTACGAGTGGCTGGCGGACTACCAGCTCACCGACTACGTGATCTACAACATCTTCCCCAACAACGTCATCACCGTGGGTCCGGACGGCGTGCAACTGCTGCGGCCACGCCCGCACCCCACGGACCCGGCACAGCACCTGTTCGACCACTGGTGGCTGGTGAACCGGATCGAGGGGCAGGAGTTCACCCCCTCCCCCGCGGGCGGCCCCGACCTGCCGGTGGAAGACGCCGAACACGAGCATATCCGCTACGGTGAGAAAACCCTCGGCAGAACCGCCGACCAGGATCTCAGCATCGGCAAGGCCCAGCAGCGCGGGCTGACCTCGGCCGGTTACCAGGAGAACTTCTACCTGGCCAACCAGGAGCGACGGGTGCAGCGTTTCCACGAGGTACTCGACAAGTACATGGCGGAATAACATCCGCCATTACCAAGCTACCGTACGCAGCGATTACCCCGAGGATTCTCCCATGTCGTTCACCGGCCCCTTCGAAGACCGCTTCGCCATCCGCGAACTGATGGAGCACTATGCCGATGCAGTCATGCAGCGGGACGCCGCATCCTGGAGCGAGGTTTGGGCGGAGGACGCCACCTGGTCGCTGCCGGAATTCGAGGGCCTGGAATGGTTCGAGGGCAAGCACGCCATCGTCGAGGGCTGGAAGGCCTCCATGGGTGACTACCCGGGCCTGATCTATATCGCCACGCCCGGCGCCATCAATGTCGATGGCGACGAGGCCACCGCACGCACCTACACCTCGGAAATATTCCCCGGCCCGGACGGCGGCACCCTGCGCGTGCGTGGCCAGTACAACGACAAGCTGCGCAAGTACCACGGGCGCTGGCTGTTCACTTCACGGCTGTATAAAACCCTGCGCACAGATCCGTCCTGAGGGACGAAGGCAAACAACCATGCCCTATGAAAGAGTCAGCCTGTCCGACGCCTCCTGGCTGCTGATGGAGAGCCGGGAACGGCCGATGCACGTCGCCACCCTGCTGATCTACTCCCTGCCGGACAATGCCGGCGACGATTACCTCGGCAACCTGGTGCGCGACCTGCGCGGTTCGACCGAGTTCGCCGACCCCTTTAACCGCAGGCTGGTGGATAACAGCCTGCGCCTGATGACCCCCATGTGGACGCGGGATTACGACCTCGACATGGAGTTCCACGTGCGCCACCAGGCACTCCCGCAACCCGGCGGTGAGCGCGAACTGGGCATGCTGATCTCGCGCCTGCACAGCAACCCGATGGACTTCAGTCGTCCGCTGTGGGAGTACCACGTGATCGAGGGGCTGGATGACAATCGCTGGGCGGTCTACTTCAAGATGCACCACTCGATGGTGGACGGCATCGCCGGTATCCGTATGCTGCAACGCTCCATGTCCGCCGACCCGGAGGAAACCGGCACCCCGGCACTGTGGAGCGCCCACCCGCCGGTCGAGGAACACGCCCGCGCCAGCCACTCGCCGCTGGCGCTGCTGCGCACCGCCGCGCACACCGTCGGTTCCGTGGTCGGTGTGGGCAGGGGCCTGCTGAGCATCGTGCGCGCGGCGCGCGACCGCGACGACCCGGCCAAGCTGCCCTTCCAGACGCCAGTGTCCATACTCAATCACCGGATTCACAGCCAGCGGCGGTTCGCTACCCAGCAATACGAATTCGAGCGCATCCGCAAACTGTCCAAGCAGGCTGGCTGCACGGTCAACGATATCATCCTGGCCCTGTGCAGCGGCGCACTGCGGCGCTTCCTCAAGGAACTCGGCGCCCTGCCGGGACGCGCCCTGACCGCGGGTATCCCGGTCTCCCTGCGCGCCAAGGACGACGAGGGCGCGGGCTCCGCGGTCAGTTTCATCATCGCCGACCTCGCCACCAATATCGCCGATCCCCAGCGCCGGCTGAAGTCCATTTCCTCCTCGACCCGGCGCGCCAAGGCGCTGATGAGCGACATGCCACGGGACACTATCGAGCGCTACACCGCCGCGGTGATGACCCCCTACAGCCTGCAGATGCTCGCCGGCCTCGAGGGCCGCACGCGGCCGGTGTTCAACGTGACGATATCCAATGTCCCCGGGCCGACGGAGCCCCTGTATTTTCGCGGCTCCCGGCTGGAGGCGATGTACCCGGTCTCCGCGGTCACCCACGGCCAGGCGCTCAACATCACCTGCTACAGCTACGCCGGCACGCTTACCTTCGGTTTCGCCGGTTGCCGCGACACCCTGCCCCACATGCAGCGACTGGCGGTATATACGGGCGAGGCACTGGAGGAACTGGAGCAGGTTTTCAGTCGCGCCAACAAGTCCGGGGGCAAGGCAAAAACGCTCAGTGCGGTGGTGCCGAAGCGCGAGAGAAGCACCGCCAGCAGCTGACGGCCACCGGGTTACGGCGGGCGGCCCTGCGGCCGCCGCGCTGCCGGCTAGTGCAAGTCAATTGCTGTGTTGATCGCGGCCCTGCGCCCGCTGTACCAGTCAGCGAGCCCCAGCCAATCAATCCGCGGCCAGGCGCACCAGGCACTTGCCGCGCGAACGGCCGTGCATCATGTCGCAGAAGGCCCGCGGCGCTGCTTCCAGCCCGTCGTAGACCTGGTTGAAACTCTTCAGTGAACCCTGCTGCAGGTAGCGGCCGAGCTCGCTGATGGCCGCGGGAAACTGCGCGGCGTAGTCTGAGAACATGAAGCCCTGCGCGTTGGCCCGCTTGGTAATCAGTTCCCAGGTGTTGTACACCGGCTGCGGTTGTTCCGCTTCATACTGGGCGATGGCCCCACAGAGGACGATACGCGCGCCCTCGCGCAGGTTGCCGAGGGCGGCATCGAGCACCGTACCGCCGACATTGTCGAACATGATGTCGATGCCTTGCGGCGCGAACTCGGCCAGCGCCGCGGGCAGGTCCGGGTAGCGCTCGCGACTGATCGCGATGTGATAACCCACCTCATCGCGCAGCCACCGTGCCTTGGCCTCACTGCTGGTCAGGCCGATGCAGTGGCATCCGGCGATGCGCCCGAGTTGCCCGACCACGGTACCCACGGCGCCGCCGGCTGCGCTGACCAGCAGCACGTCGCCCTGCTGCGGACGGCCGATATCCTGCAAGCCGAACCACGCGGTCATTCCGGTGGGGCCCAGGGTGGACATGTATTCGTGCAGGGGCACCCGCGGATCGACCTCGAGAATGCTGCACAGGTCGCTGCCATCGAGCAGGCTGTACTCCTCCCAGGCGGTGCGTGCGCTGACGATGGCGCCTTCCGGGAAATCCGGGTGCCGGCTTTCGATTACCTCGCCCAGGACGATGCTCTGGACCGCTTCATCCAGCGGCATTCCCGGCAGGTAGTTATCGCCGGAGTCGGCATTCATCCACTGGCGAAAGCCCGCGTCCATGGAAAAGTAGCGATTGCGGGTCACAAAGGTCCCTTCGACCACCTGCGGGCGCGCTCCCTCGCGCAGGGCAAAGTCCCCCTCGACAATTTCACCGTCGGGATAGCGGGCCAGTACGATACTGCGGTTCATCAGCGGTCAGTCCATGTTGGATTCATATTCTTCGACAAAGAACGAGCGAATGCTGTCCCGGTCGAACAGCCGCGCTTCGTCCTCGGCGATCTCCGCTGCGATGTCCGGTTGCGCCAGGCGCGCCATCACCGCGTCGAAGGTGTAGCGGTCGGGAAACCAGATTTCCATCAGCACGTCGTAGTCGTTTTCCACGGCGGCGTGGGCCGCCGTCGCCACCGGCGTGAGGAACCGCCGCACATAGCGCACCGCGTGCGGCCGCAGGTAACGTTCGCCGAGCAGGCGGTGGCCGTCGCGCAAGGACTCGTAGGCGTCGATGAACTCGGCCATCGACAGGCCCGGCTTGCGCTTCATCAGGGAGACAAGCTTGAGCATCTGTGTCGCGCCCTAGCCGCCCATCATCTCTTCGGCGGTCGGTATCCGGCACAGGGTCTGCCCGCCCGAGATATCGATCAGCTGCCCGGTAATAAACGCCTCGTCCGACGCCAGCCACAGGGCCGCATTGGCCATGTCCTCGGGCTGCGGCAGGCGGCCCAGGGGAATTTCCTTGAGGAAGGCGGCTTTCAGGCTGGGGATATCAAGGTAGGCGGCAGTCATCGCACTGGGGGTAAAACCGGGCGACAGGGAATTGATACGGATATTCTGCGGGCCGTATTCCACGGCGGCTACCCGCACGATCTGGTCGGCACCTTTCTTGGTCCCGGAATAGATGGCGAGCCCGGGCGGCGCCAGTATGGTGGCCTGTGACGAGGTCGTGACGATGGACCCGCCGTCTTTCATCCGCGCGGCCATCTGCTTGATAAACAGCGCCGTGCCGATCAGGTGTACGTCGCAGGCCTGCTGCAGGATTTCGCGGGTGCACTCAGCCACACTGGTCTGGGCGTCGACGCCGGAAAAATTCAGCGCAGCGTCCAGTTTGCCGTAGGCTTCCACTGCGGTATCCGCAAGCGCCGAGAGCTGCTCTTCATCGCTGATGTCGCAGGCCACGGCCTTCGCGCCGAGCGCCTCGGCGACCTCCGCGACCCGGTCCAGCCGGCGCGCCGCGAGCACCAGGTTGGCGCCCTCCTGGGCAAAGCGCCGCGCGGTCGCAGCGCCCATGCTGCGCTCATCCGAGGCGCCGAGTATGACGATGGACTTGCCTTCCAGTCTGCCAGCCATGTTCTTCTCCTGTTTGTATTGGGTGAGTAGTGGGAAGCCGGCTACGCCGCCGGCCGCATTGCCTGAAAGAAGGGGTAACCTGCGTTGTCACGAAAACTGCGTGGTGTGAAACCGGCGGTAGCATCCATCTCTTATTCTCCAGTCAAGGCTGGTCGGTATGCGTTGCGAACAGGCATTCTGGCACATGCGCAGCCATTAAACAAACAATATAGTCGGTTTTGTTTGATCGGGCACCCGCGCAGCAAAAAAAAGCCCCGCCTTGGGGGCGGGGCAAACGCACTGCGGGGCGAAACCCCGCCTCGCCTGATAAGTCAGTTGCTGGAAACCATGGAAAGATGGGAGGCATTGCGCTTTGTCGCCAGGCTGTCGCCAGCGGCCCGGCACTCCGGTCGCGGCCGACAGGGCGTTGTGACTGCGTCGAAACCATCAAGCCGGTTAGGTCCAGTCCTTAACTGAATCTGCATGCAATCGCTCTCTGGTTATAAATCGATCAGTGAAAGGCAGTGTGGCACACTTCCCTGCAATTTAAAACCATCATTGACGTTTTTTATTTGCAGACCTAAACTGCGGACATCCGAACATTGGAAAGCTGCGGTACTGCCTCACCTGCCTGTCCGGAAATCTCAGCCCGATAACACATTCAAACACCGGCGGAGCACACTCTATGTCACGTATTACCAGCCCATGGACTGCTGAAAAATTTTCTTCCAGCCTTTCCAGGCGGCTCTTCAAACACTACCTCGGTGCGGCGATAGCTTCCGCCGCCCTGCTCGGGATACCGGCCCACGGTGCGCCGGCTCCCGCCACAGAGAGCGCTAGCGGCCAGCCCGGAGAAGCCACCTACAAGCAAGTTTGTGCGGTCTGCCACGAAGCCGGTGTATCCAAGGCGCCCAGCCGTTCCATGCTGGGATTCATGGCGCCCGGCACCATCCATACGGCGATTACCAGCGGTATCATGCAGGCCCAGGCGAGCCACCTGAGCGACCAGCAGAAACGGGATGTCGTCCGCTACCTGACCGGGCGCGACCCGGATGCCAGCGCCAGCGAAGCCCGGCTGCCGATGTGTAGCGGACAGGCAGACAAGTTTGATGCCAGCCGGCCCCCGCAACTGGTCGGCTGGGGTTTTACCCCGGACAATCGCCGGGAAATCCCCCCGGCAGTGGCGGGCATTGACCGCGACAACGTGTCCCGGCTGGAGCTGCAGTGGGTATTCGCCTTCCCCGACGCAGTGCGCGCCCGCTCGCACCCCGCCGCCGCGGGAGGCGCTATCTACGTGGGCAGCCAGGATGGCACCGTCTACGCCCTCGACCGCGAGAGCGGCTGTGTCCGCTGGCATTTCAGGGCGCGCAGCGAAGTGCGTACCGCTATCGTGGTTGCGCCATGGGTGGCTCCTGGCGACGCCGTAAACCCCCTGCTCTATTTCGGTGATTTCCTCGGCAATGTCTACGCGCTCGCGGCGAAGACCGGCGAGCTGGTCTGGAGCGCACGGCCGGACGACCATCCCAATGCGACCATCACCGGTTCCCCGACGCTGTTTGGCGGCAAGCTCTATGTCCCGGTCTCCTCGCTCGAGGTCACCTCCGCGGCGGATCCGGCCTACGGCTGCTGCTCCTTCCGCGGCTCCGTCGTCGCCTACGACGCGGCCAGTGGCAAACAGCTGTGGAAAACCTACACCATTGAAAACCCGCCGGCCGCCCAGAAGGAAAACGCCGCGGGCGTCATGCAGTACGGACCCTCCGGCGCCCCCATCTGGAACTCGCCTGCAATCGACGCCAAACGCGGCCAACTCTACGTTGGCACCGGGGAAAACTACTCATCCCCGGCCAACGGCAGCAGCGACGCGATTATCGCCATGGACCTGGAAACCGGCGCCACCCGCTGGGTGTTCCAGGCCACCAGCGGCGATGCCTGGAATAGCGCCTGTATTCTGGAAGATACCACCAACTGTCCCGCCGAAGACGGCCCCGACTTCGACTTCGGTGGCGCAGCCCTGCTCGCCAGCGGCGCGGACGGCCGCGAACTGGTACTCGCCGGCCAGAAATCCGGCATGGTCTGGGCGCTCAATCCGGAGGATGGCGGCCTGGTATGGAAACAGCGGGCCGGTCGCGGCGGCGTGATTGGCGGCGTGCATTTCGGTGTCGCCGTCTCCGGCGACGCCCTGATCGTTCCGGTCGCCGACGCCATAGCCGACCCGACCTACCGCAACAATTACACCGGCCAACCGATGCCCGGCGTCGTTGCGCTGGATATCGCCACCGGCAAGATTCGCTGGCGCTGGGACGCGGTCGACGTCTGCGAGGGACGCCCCTACTGCATGCCCGGTAACAGCGCGGTTCCCACCGCGACTCCGGAACTCGCCATCGCCGGCAGTCTCGACGGACACCTGCGCATCCACGACGTGCGCAACGGCGAGATCCTCTGGGATTTCGATACCGCCCGGGATTACCCGGAAACCCTCACCGGGCTCCCCGGCAGGGGTGGCGCCCTGGAAGGCGGCGCCGCTGCGCTGCTGGATAACGGCATGCTGTTCGTGAACTCCGGATACATGTTCAACCAGCACATGCCCGGCAACGTGCTGCTGGCATTCAAAGTCGCCAACGAGGCCCCGACACCATGAGCAGGATCGAGAAACTTCCCCCCGAGCAATGGCCGGCCTGGCTGCGCGAACGTTTCGCCGCCGATGAGGCGAGCGCGCTGGAACTCGGCACCATGCGCATGTTCGCGCACTGCCCGGAGATCGCCGCCGGGATCATCGCCCTCGGCGCCGGCATCAAGGCCGACCGCAGCCTGTCGGAGCGGCTGATCGAACTGGTGCGGCTGCGGGTGGCCTTTCACAACCAGTGCCGCAGTTGCATGGCCATTCGCTACCGGGACGCGGTCGACGCAGGGGTTACCGAAGACCTTGTCTGCTCACTGGAAAACCCGCCGGCCACCGGCGAACTCAGCGATGCGGAGAAAGCCGCCCTCGACTACGCGGACAAATTCGCCAACAACCACCTGTCCATTGACGACCGGGACTTCGCCAACCTGCGCCGCTATTTTACTGAGCCACAGCTGGTGGAGCTCGGTGCCTGGGTCGCCTTTTGCGTCGGCTTCGGCCGCCTCGGCGCCGTCTGGGACATGGTCGAGGAACTGCCTGACGCCTATCGCGACAAATCCGCGGGACCCGTTACCCCCTGGAGCGGACAACCCACGGTGGTGCGCTGATTACCCGACACCCAGCAAAAACAGGAGGCCCGAGCATGGCCGCTGACGCACTGCAACGATTGACTGACGAGTCCGACATCCACCGGGTACTCACACTCTACGCCGAGTTACTGGACCGGCGCGACTACGACGGGCTCGACGCGGTATTCACCGCCGACGCGACCACACACTACGAGGGCGTCGGCAACTTCGATGGCATAGCGGCCATCAAGGGCCTGATGTCGAAAGTGCTGGACCAGTGCGGACCCACCCAGCACCTGCTGGGTACGGTGCGCGTCGAGGTCGACGGCGACACGGCCCAGGCGAGCTGTTACCTGCAGGCCATTCATGTGGGCAGGGGCGACTACGCGAGCAACCTGCACACAGTCTGGGGCGAGTACCGCGACCGGCTGCAGCGCACGCCACAGGGCTGGCGCATCACCCACCGGGAACTCGCAGGTATTCACGCCGAGGGCGACATCGGCCTGCAACTGGACTAACCACAGGAGGCAATTGCAACGTGCAGGATAAAGTCATCAGTATCGAAGCAGTCCCCGAGTTTCACGACCAGTGTGACCTGCTGGTCATCGGCTATGGCATCGCCGGCGCCTGCGCTGCCCTGGAGGCCGCACGGGCGGGGGGCGATGTGCTGGTACTGGAACGCTCGAGTGCCGGCGGTGGCGCGAGTGCGCTTTCCTCCGGAATCTTCTACCTCGGTGGTGGTACCGCGGTACAGGAAGCCTGTGGCTTCGAGGACAGCGCCGACAACATGTACCGCTTCATGACCGCCAGCATGGGCAGCGAAGATGCCGAGCTGGTACAGCGCTACTGCGCGGACAATGTCGCCCACTTCGACTGGCTGGAAACCCAGGGGATTCCCTTCGAACGCAGCTATCACAAGGACAAGGCTGTCTTCCTGCTGACCACGGAGGGTCTCCTGAGCACCGGCAACGAAAAAGTCTGGCCCTACCGGGAGATCGCGCGACCGGTGCCGCGCGGCCACCAGGTGGCGCAGGAAGGGGAAAGCCCCGGCTCCGCCGCCATGGAGGCACTGATCGCCCGCTGCGCCGAAGCCGGTGTACGCAGTGCCTGTGATACCCAGGTCAACGCATTGATACGCGATGGCGAAGGTCGCATCTGTGGCGTTCGCGCCCGCCAGCAGGGCCAGGACCGCTATTTCAGGGCCGACCGCGGCGTGGTCATGGCCACCGGCGGCTTCTCCATGAACGAGACCATGGTGCGTGCGCACTGGCCCCAGTACAGCGAGACCTGCGAGCCCCTCGGCGGCGCCTACAGCGACGGTTCCGGTATCGAGCTCGGCAGCGCGGCGGGCGGGCGCACCGAGGCCATGGACGGCGTCATCGCCACGGCCTCGATCTACCCGCCGGGGCAACTCATCAAGGGCATCGTGGTCAATCGCAACGGCCACCGCTTCGTCGCCGAGGACAGCTACCACGGCCGCCTCGGCGGTTTTATTGCCGAACAGCCGGAGCAGCGCGCCTACCTGATTGTCGACGCGGAGATTTTTGCCTACCCGGAAATCGAAACCGCTCGTCACCAGCTGGTCGATGGCTTCGAGACTGTCGAGGAAATGGAACAGCGACTGGAGATGCCGGCGGGGGCGCTGCAAACGACCATGGCCGAGTACAACCGCCACGCGAGGGAGGCCAGCGACCCCCAGTTCCAGAAGCACGCCGACTGGCTGAAACCACTGGACCAGGGCCCCTGGGCGGCCTTCGACATTTCCTTCGATCGCTCCAGCTACCTGTTCATCACCCTGGGCGGCCTGAAAATCGACTGCGAGGCCCGGGTGGTCGATGCCCGAGGCCAGGTCATTCCCGGCCTCTTCGCCGCGGGCGCCTGTACGACGCACATTCCGAAAAGCGGCAAGAGCTATGCCAGCGGCATGAGCCTGGGGCCCGGCTCCTATTTCGGCCGGGTGGCGGGCCGCTGCGCAATGAGCGGTTGAAGGAAGTAACGCGACGAGTGTGGAACCAGTGCTGCCAGTGCAGGAATTCTGGCCAGCTCTCCAACGTATTCGGGGGCCACGCGCTTGTTCGCAGTGACCACGATCGCAGGAGTATGCAGCAACCATGAGCAACGAAAACAGGCGCGGGTTTCGTCGCCGCCAACTCCTTGCGAGCGCCGGCGCACTGGCCGGCATCGGCGCATCCAGTGCACACTCCGGCCCGGTTGCTGCTACAGCAGAACAGGTCAAGTGGGACCGCGAGACCGACGTCGTCTGCGTCGGCAGCGGCGCTGCCGCCTGCGCCGCGGCGATAACAGCGCGCCAGGCGGGCGCCGAGGTCATCCTGCTGGAAAAAATGCCGCTGACCGGTGGCACTACCCTCAAGTCCAGCGGCGTCGCCTGGATTCCCAACCACCCCTACCTGCGCGCGCGGGGCATCGAGGACAGGAAAGAAGACTGCCTCAGGTACCTCGCCCGATACGCCTATCCCCAGCATTACACAGCGGAAAGCCCCACCCTGGGCCTGAGCGAGTCAAACTACAGGCTGCTGGAAGCCTTTTACGACAACGGCTCGAAAATGGTCGAATTCCTGCAGGACAGCGCTGTCATCCAGTTCCAGGAATTCACCATGTGGGGGCTCGACACCTACGCCCCGGACTACGCCGATCACCTGCCGGAAAACAAGGTTCCCCGGGGTCGCGCAATGGAACCCGCCAGCTCCAGCGCGGGCGGAGGCCCGCTGGCAACGACCCTTGTCGCCTGGCTCGAAAACCATGGCGTGCCGGCACATACCGACCATCGCGTCACCGGCCTGGTCAAGGAAGGCAAGCGGGTTGTCGGGGTCGAGGTCGACAGGCTCGGCGAAACCCTGCGAATCAAGGCCCGCAGGGGGGTGATCTTCGGCACCGGCGGCTACGCTCACAATGCCGGCCTGATCAGCGAGCACCAGACCGCCCTCTACGGCAGTTGCGCCATGCCCGGCGCCACTGGAGATTTTATCGCCATTGCCGGCGCGGCGGGCGCCGCCATGGGCGGACTGCACATGGCCTGGCGCTCCCAGGTCCAGTTCGAGGAGGCTGTCACCAACCGCTTCCGCGGTCTGTGCTGCTTCGTCCTCCCCGGCGATTCGATGATCGTGGTCAACAAATACGGTCGTCGCGTCACCAACGAGAAACGCAACTACAACGACCGCACCCGGACCCACTTCTACTGGGACCCGACCCGCGAGGAGTACACCAATCACCTGCAGTTCATGGTGTTCGACCAGCGCAGCCTGGACGCCTTCGGCGGCGCCTACCCCTTGCCCACCAGCCCGCGGGAATCCCGGTCGCTCATCCGCGGTGAAACCTGGGATGAACTGGTCGCGAATATCGGGAAACACCTGGAAAACGTGGCGGAACACAGCGGTGGCGTCAAACTCGATGAAAACTTCGCGGCAGAATTGCAGGCAAGCCGTGAGCGCTTCAACGGCTATGCGAAAACCGGTGTGGACAAGGAATTCCAGCGCGGCAGCCACGCCTACGATGCCGACTGGCACAAACTGTTTTCAGCGCGCCGGGCCGGCACCGCATACCCGGAGAACCCCTACCCCAGCCTGGTCATGCACCCCTTCGCCGAGGAAGGGCCCTACTACGCCATCATCCTCGCCGCCGGCGCCCTGGATACCTGCGGCGGACCGCAGATCAATCACCACGCCCAGGTACTCGACGTGCACGGCGAACCGATTCCCGGCCTCTACGGCGCCGGCAACTGCATTGCCAGCCCGACCCGCCAGGCCTATGCCGGCGCCGGCGGCACCATTGGCCCGGCACTGACCTTCGGCTACATTGCCGGGCGCCATGTGACAGGGCAGTCCTGACAGGTTCACCGCAGGGGCTCCGGGGTATCGGCAACATGGCCGACAGAGCGGGGCTCCATCACTGCAATTTCCCCTCTGGCGTCCACGACCACTCACCCGGGCACAAATAAAAAGGGCCAGCCGATGGCCTTTGAACACCGGCTGGCCAAGGTCTTATGAGGTCTGGAAACGAATCTCCGGATCGGCCGCCCCGCAGGCCCGCGGAGCGAGAGCCGGTGTCACGGGGCCTCCCCTGATAGCGTTAGCACCCGTACTGTCACCTTGTCGATACTGCCTGTGAATACACTCCCAGCGATGCTGTAGTCGTCATTGACAGGCGTGATCGTGTCACGGCCAATATCCAGCCCCTCGGTATGGGACATCCAGCCGGCAACGGTCCTTTCGATCCGACCGCTGGCGATCTCCCGGCCATCGAGGGACAGCGTGAGGGTCCCCGGCGTGCCGGGGGTAGCGTCGTCGGCGACGAATGTGGCAGTCAGCCGCTGCCTGCCCGCGACGAGCCGCTGTTTGGCGCGGATGGAATACTGGTCCAGCCCCACCGCGTTGTAGTGAAACACCGGCCGGCCATCATCGAGGTAAAGGGCATAGCCGCCGAACCGCCCGCCCTGGGTAATGATTACCCCATGGGCAGTCGATTCGGGCAGTACAATATCAGCGTCAATCGTGAATGAACGACCGATGGTGTGCGGTGCCGCATCCTCATTGATCCGGCTTATCCCCGCCGGATATTCGAAGCTGCTGCGCCCGGCGCCCATGGAGGGGCGTCCTTCGCTGCCCTGGCTGTAATCGTGTATCGGCAGAATGTTGTTCTTCCCGGCCTCGACCCAGAACAGCTTCTGCATTTCCGCCAGTTTTACCGGTTCCGATTCCGCCAGATCGACCGCCGATGAAAAATCCTCATCGAGGTTGAAGAGAGACCACTTGCGTTCATCGACCCCCACATCCAGCCGGCGTTCTCCGGCCGCGCCGGCCTCCCAGGCAGCACGCTTGGGCAGGGTGCCGGCAATCCAGCCATCGTGGTAGATACCGAAATTCTCCATCATCTCGTATACCTGCATGTTGCGCCGTGACGTCGCGTCGGGGTGGTTGAAGCTGTAGAGCAGGCTGACGCCGTCGACCTTCTGCTGTTCGACGCCGTTCAGGGTCTCCGGCACCTTGACACCGGCAGCCTCCAGCACGGTGGGCATTACATCCGAGACATGCGCATACTGCCCCCGCATGCCACCCCTGTCGCCAATTACCCCGGGCCAGGAAACAACCACGCCATTGCGCACTCCGCCCGCCTGGGAGGCCACCTGCTTCCACCAGGGAAACGGCGAATTCAATGCCCAGGCCCAGGCCGCGGGAATATGGTTGTAGGCATTGGGGCCGCCGATTTCATCGATGTTATCCAGCAACTCGGAAAAATCTTCAGATCGGCCAGTAATCGTCGATTGCTCATAGAGCAGGCCATTCATGCCACCTTCAGCACTGGCGCCGTTATCTCCCTGGATGTAGATCACCAGGGTATTATCGAATTCGCCAGTCTGCCGGATGGCATCGATCACCCGTCCGGCCTGGAAATCCGTATAGGCCAGCGACGCCGCATAGGCTTCCATCAGCCTGGCATACAGCCGCCGCTGATCCTTCGACAGGGAAGACCAGGCCGGCAGTTCGTCGACACGCGGTGAAAGCCCGGCGTCAGCAGGGATTACCCCAATCGCCTTTTGCCGCTCGTAGGTCTGTTCGCGTGTCGCGTCCCAGCCCTGGTCGAATTTCCCGCGAAACTTCTCCAGCCACTCCCTCGGCGCATGATGCGGCGTATGGGCCGTGCCCGGGGCGTAATAGATAAAAAATGGCTTGTCCGGGGCGACCGCTTGCTGCTCCTGGATCCAGGCGATGGCCTTGTCCGCCATATCCCTGTCGAAGTGATAGCCCGGCTGATCCGTTGGCGCCTCAACGGGCCGGGTATTCTCGACCAGCCCGGGATTCCACATGGACGTATCCGCGGAAAGAAACCCATAGAAATACTCAAAGCCCAGGCCCGTCGGCCAGCGATCGTAGGGGCCCGCCATGCTCATCTCCCATTCCGGGGTGAGATGGCCCTTGCCAAACATGGCGGTGTTGTAACCGCTCTGCTTGAGAATCTCCGCCAGGGTACCCGCGGATTTGGGAATGACCGTGGTATAGCCGTCGTAACCCGTGGCCAGGTTGGTGACATTTCCCATGTTCACATTGTGCGGGTAGCGACCCGTCAACAGAGAGGCACGCGTCGGTGAACACAGCGCCGTGGTGTTGAAGCGGTTGTAACGCAGCCCCTGCTCCGCCAGTTCATCGAAAGTGGGCGTCGGGACCGGGCCACCGAAGGCAGAAGTCGCTCCGAAACCAACATCGTCGGTCATGATGACCAGTACGTTGGGCGCCCCGGCAGGCGCCTTGATCGCGGCCGGCCAACGCGGCTCATGGGTTTCCTGCACCGTCCGGCCAACGCGATCAGAGGCGTTAACCAGCAGGCTGGGGACAAGTAACAATCCGAGGAGCAAGTGGCGCCCCAGGGAAGGTCGCATACCCCTGCCACCGGGCTCTCTGCCCAGTGCACCCGCGCCACTCTTCCACGACAGCTCGGTGGAAGTGGCAGGCGCTGCGAACAACGCTGGGAAGGCAACAGGATTATGTTCTGTAGCTGCAACAGTTTTCATTTGACGTTCGTACCTTGTATTCAAAAAAGCGGGATGCGTACTTCCGTTGCGCTACCAGCGATAGTTGAAGCTGACTCCCGCTTCGCGGGGCGGTGCATAGCTGACAAATCCCTGGAAGCCTGTCGTCTCGAAGCCGCTGGTGATATAGCGCTCGTCCAGGAGATTCCGTGCCCATACCGAGACTGACCACTCATCCGAATCCGGCGCCCACTGCAAACTCGCATTCACCAGGTGGGTTTCCTGGACCAGCGAGCGCGGCCGATTGAACAAATTGGTCAGGTATTTTTCGTCCGTATAGGAGTACTCCAGCACGGCTGTCGCCAGGCCCGAGGCGACGGGAATGTCATAACGCGCGCTCGCACTGGCCGTCCATTCGGGAGAGTTCTGTAGCGGCTGTCCCGACATATCCACCCTGAGCTGGGTAGCCGGGTCAATTGGTTCAAAGTCGTCATACTCCGCATCCAGGTAAGCGAAAGACGCGCGCAGTGTCAGTTGGTCGGTAGGAATGGCGGTGAGGTCCAGTTCCAATCCGCTGATCGTGGAACCCGCCGCGTTAACGATCGAATTACCCTGGATACGAATGCCATCCGGGCGATCCACGTTGTAAATCTGGGCGAGCTGCATGTCCTTGTAATCGTTGTAGAACAACGCCAGATTGGCGCGCAGGAGCCCGTCGAGAAAGTCTCCTTTCATCCCGACTTCAAAGGTATCGACCGTCTCTGGATCGAAGGGACCAATATCTTCCGGTATGCCTATCCGCCCAACGAAACCACCCGACTTGAAGCCGCGCGCATAGTACCCGTAAAGCATCAGGTCCTCGTTGACAGCCCAGTCGAGGCCAATTTTCCCACCAAGGTTTTCCCAGGTGTCGTCACCCTCGGCTTCGACGGCGCCTTGCGGGTTGAAGTCCGGAAACCATTGGGCAATTCCGTCGGGGCTGACATAGTTGTAGGTCGACGCGTCCATCTCGGTTTCTTCCACGCTGTAGCGCAAACCGAACTGGAGAACCAGGGAATCCGTCAGGTCCAGGTAGTTTTGCATGAACACCGACGCCGACCAGTTGTCCTGCTCCTGCGGATAGGTCTGGGTCAGGCCGGGAACCACGCCCTGGAGCCTCACGCTTTGAAACTGCTCGTAGTTGGTCTGCATGAAAAAGCCGCCAATCATCATCTCGAGTCGATCTGACGGATTGAATGTGGTGCGTAATTCCTGCGATAACTGCCAACCCTCGGTGTCCCGGTACACATCCATTATCCAGTCGGCGCTGGCGTCCTGGTCCGTGTAGTTCTCCAGGGCGTATTGCTTGTAGTTGCTGATGGAGACGACATCGCCAATAGCCGTGTTGAACCAGTTCATGGTCAGCGTGCCGGAATAGGAATCGAGATCATTCATGTCGGGAGTAGAGTCGTTGGCGGAGCGATACTTGTCCGGAGCCTCGCAAGCGCTCTGCTGGTCACTGCAAGGACGCTCGTATCCCAGGTTGGGGATATACAGGCGGTCGGTGGGTACCGCGCCGTTTGCTATCACTGGCGAACCGTCCCTGCCCCGGACCACTTCCGCAATCAGGGTCGCGTCGAAATCGTCTGTCGGCGTCCACTTCAGGTAACCCCGGCCGGCAGTGACATTCCGGCTGCCCATGTCTTTCCCGTCAACGATATTCCTGATCCAGCCATCGCGACTGTG
Source organism: Haliea sp. E17 (assembly GCF_048323675.1). Classification (NCBI taxonomy): domain Bacteria; kingdom Pseudomonadati; phylum Pseudomonadota; class Gammaproteobacteria; order Cellvibrionales; family Halieaceae; genus Haliea; species Haliea sp. E17. The sequence goes on along the minus strand of NZ_JBLWFK010000001.1, from coordinate 34,805 downwards.
CTGCATGAACGTCACCTTGCCTGCCAGCACGTTTTCGATAATCGGGAAATCTGCGGCAATGCTGGAATCAATGCGATTCCAGTTGCCCAGCGTCAAACGCGCCTTGCCCCCGAACTCCCCTGTAGGCTGTTCGGTAGCGATATTGATGACACCACCTGTCGAGTTCGCCCCGAACAAAGTGCCCTGGGGGCCTTTCAGTACCTCGACGCGCTGGATATCGAACAGGTCCAGAAGGGCGACCTGGTTGAAATACTGTGGGACACCGTCCATGACGATTGAAACTGTATTGCCGGCATAGGGATCGGGTTCTATCACACCAATACCGCGGATACTGAAAACCGCAGTATTGGGGGCGTTGCCAAAGTGGTTGATCTGGACATTGGGGATGCTGCCCCGCAGTTGCTCCAGGTTCACGACATTAAACGTTTCCAGCGAATCTCCCGTCACTGTTGCAATGGCAATGGGGACATCCTGCATGCTCTCGGTCCGCTTCTGGGCGGTGACCATCACCTCTTCGAGTTGTTGGGCAAGGACGGCATTGGCTGCGAGGACACCAGCAAGCATCGCGGCAGTACTGGCGCCACGGAAGCCATAAAGCATAGGGAGTGAGTTTTTCATTACGTGACCTGTGTGGTTAGTGAATTATTGTTTCCATATACAAACCAACGATATGGCTTTAAACAAACTGAACTGTTTTGTTTAGTTTGGTGTACTATGGGTCATCAGCCAACCAGTTGTCAACACACTGTTGGGTAATCGTTATACGAAACTGGTATAAAGGATTATTCTATTCCCCACTAACGTAGAGACGTGAAACCAGGGCCATGCCATCCAACGAAAAACGCCGGGCACCCAATCAACTTTCCCCGGACCGCGAGATAGAAATAATCGAGGCGGCTCGCAGTATTTTTGTCGAGTATGGGCTCGGCAATGCCACCACCGAGCTCATCGCCCGGCGTGCCGGTATCAGCAAGGCAACCCTCTACCGACGCTACAGTGACAAGGAGGCCCTGTTTGCGGAAGTCCTGATCCGGGAGGCAAAGCAACTGCAGGAGGGCCTTGAAGACTTCCAGCTGGCGGTGGACGATCCTGTCGCCAGCATTCGCGAAGCAGCGCGTGTCATGCAAGCCCACGCCTCGACAGCCCGCCACACGGAGATTCGCCGTCTGATGCTCGCGGAAGCCTCCCGCTATCCCGAGCTCGTCCTCGAGGCGCGCAACACCCTGACCGCGGCTTTTCAAAACCGTCTAGCCCCCTATTTCAGCGAGCTGATCAAACAGGGAAAAATGCGCAAGATAGACCCGCAACACGCTGCCGCAACCTTTGGCATCGTGATCTCCGGAGGATTTCGTCACCTGTATAACGTGAAACTCTCTCCCGCAGAGAAAAAGAAGTTTTTCCAGCAGGATATCGAGCTGTTTATCTATGGCTGGCTGATCGACGCCAAACCGTAAGCGCCCCTGAGGGTACGTTTCCGCAGGTTTCCAACCCGGAGCGCCTGCGGCGCTGACCTTCAGCTATAGTAACGGACGCCCTGCGACGGCGCGGCCCCGGGCAGCGCATGACTGCCCGTACCTGGAAAATACCGGATCGTGGTCGGCGCCGCCCGGGAGCAGGCGCCTGGGGTGTTACCGGGGTGATTCCGACACCTAGTCCACCGCGACTTCCAGATGGCCGTCGACCACTCGCACCGGGTAGGTGGTGAGCGGGGTCTGGGTCAGCTGGCCAACGGTGGAGCCATCCTTCAGGTTGAAACGCGCCCCGTGCAGGGGGCAGGAAATATAGCAGTTGCGGATGCGCCCGCCTTCCAGCGGCGAGGCCTGGTGGGTGCAGAGGTTTTTCACTGCGTAGAATTCGCCCCCCGCGTTACAGACCAGGACGCTGACGCCGTTCACATCCACCGCGATATTCTTGTTGCTGGCCAGCTCCTCCGCCGGGAAAAGCCGTTGAAAATTGGTCATCACATGCTCCTGCGTGGGGATTTCTTGCGCCGCACCGCCCTGCCACAGCAGGTTCACAGCTGCGGCACCGGGGCGTCGGGATCGTCGGCCAGGTAATACTCCAGCCAGCGGTGGAAGTACTGGTTGCCGCGCTCGTTGCGACCGAACACCACCTCGCGGTGGGCGCCGGATTCCAGCCCCCGCTGCACCTGCAGGCCGACCTGGTAGTCCTCCCGGTCTATCACGCCGGCCAGCCAGTCCACCATCTGCGTCAGTTCGGCGGCGCCCTGTTCGTCGGCGGGGTGCTCCTTGTGCAGGAAATACACGATGGTGCGGTTCTCGTTCACGGTGGGGCCGGGAATCAGCTGCGATACCGAGGTAATCTCCGGCGCCACGAAAATCGACACGTTGGGGAAGATGGTGCGCACAAAATCGTAGCCGTCGTTTTCATGCTGCCACCACTGCTCCTCGGGCACCTCGCGCAGCTTGTCGATACTGCGCTGGGGGAAACCGATCATGACGTGGGGGCCGAAGGCCTCGAACTGCATGATGTTGGAGTAGCTGCGCGGATGGATGGTCTCCGGGTGCGCCGCGGCGAAATGGTAGCCTTCCAGGTAACCGTCGTAGGCGACCTTCCAGTTGGCGCCAGCCATCGTCCGCTGGCCGCAGTAATACCACTTGTCGAAGTGCTTTTCCTCGATGTCCTCGATCATGCCGCCGAGGAAGGCGTCGAAATCCACATCCTGCGCGGCGGGGTCCAGCACCGTGAAAATCAGGCCGCCGCGCTCGTAGGCGGGCAACTGGGTCAGGCCCAGTTGCGACTTGTCGACATCGCCAAACTTCTCCGCGTCGGCGATACCGCGCAGGTTGCCCTCGCCGTCGAAGGACCAGCTGTGGTAGGGACAGGTGAACAGCTTGCGGTGCCCGCAGGGCTCCGTGGTCAGGGTCATGGCGCGGTGGCTGCAGACGTTCAGCATCACCCGCACACTGCCGTCGCGCGCCCGAGTCACCAGCAGGGGCATCCCGAGCATGTCGATGGTCTTGAAATCCCCGGGCTGGGGAATTTCAACCGACAGGCCCGCCAGCACCGGCAGGCGCTTGAACACCAGGTCCATTTCCCGCTGCCAGCGCGCGGGGTCGGTGTAGTTGCTGGAGGGCACTCGCATTACGCCCTCGGCTTCATCGGTACCCTTGTGCTCGACGTGTTCGAGCATCTGTCCGACCAGCCTGTTGTACCGATTGGCCATTCCCATATCGCTACTCCCTTATATTATTTTCGCCACAGTGTACTGCGTGTTATTCCGGCAGCACCACCGGCGCCCAGGAGGTGTACAGGTACTGGCGGTCGTCCATGGACAACACATCGAGGTCGTGGGTCTTTTCCAGGAAATCCTTGATATGCGGCATTTGCAGGTGGTTGTCCAGGTCCTCCTGGGTTTCCCACTGCTCGCTGATCCAGACCACGTTGGGCTCACAGATGTCCCGGGACATGCCGTACACCTCGCAGCCCTTCTCCGCGCGAGTGGGTTCCACCAGCGCCTGGGCCAGCTCGACGTAGCGGTCGGCGTCCCTTGGGTTGATTTCCACACGGGCAATAATCGCAATCATGTTATCTGTCTCCTGAAGCGGTTGGGGGGATCTGTCTGGCGCGCGGGTCAGTTGCGCGTCGCGGCCTGTTCCAGGCCGTTGAACATCAGTTGGTATGCGCCCAGCAGGAACTGCCGGGCCTCCATTTCACGGCCGGGTTCAGCCTCGAATTCGCCGAGGTAACTGATCCGGCAGGCCTGCCCGGGCAGGGGCGACAGGCGGCCCCGTGCGTGGTAGCGGCGAATGCCCGCGGGGCGGTCGCCGACGATGGACAGGCGCCAGGTATAGGTTTCCGGGTCGAGGAATTCCAGCCGCTCGCTCACCGGCGCTGGCATGCCTTCGTTGTAGATGTGCCGGGTGAGGCCAATGCCTTCCCCTTCGATTTCCACCCGCTCGATACGCACCACACCGTCAGCGGGCCACCAGGCCTCGATATCGGCGAAATCCGCGATCAGGTCCCAGATGGCCTGCGGATCCGCGGTGCAGTCGTGGTGGACGTCGATAGTAGGCATGAAACCGCAGATCCTCTTCTCAGGCCTGTATGGCATGGCGGCAGGAACCGCTCGGGATGCCATCGGGCCGGCTTTTGTTATGGCAATGGAAGCCTCGATTTCACAAAAGAGTATGTGCCGCGAAAATAAAAGTCAAGCCTGTTTGCTTTTTTATATCCGAGTGGTTAAGCTTCTGCGTTACAACAATACGCAAAGCCCTGCGCGAGCAGTTCGGCTACCGCAAAGCAGACAGGGCGAAGGAGTCAACATGGGTCAATTGGATAACAAGGTCGCGCTGGTCACCGGCGGGACCAATGGCATCGGCGCTGCAGCCGTGCGCGGACTGGTCGCCGAGGGCGCCCGGGTGGTATTCACCGGCGGCAACGCCGAAGCCGCGGACAGGATCTGCGCAGACACCGGCGCGCTGTTCGTCCGCCACCGGGTCCAGGACGCCGAGGGCTGGCAGGAAGTCAGCGATACCATCCGCTCCCGGATGGGACGCCTGGATATCGCCTTTGCCAACGCCGGTATCAACGACGGCGACAGCGACATCGAAAGCGTCGAACTGGACGCCTGGAAGCGGATCGTCGACGTCAACCTGACCGGCAGCATGCTCACCTGCAAACACGCCATCGCCCTGATGAAGGACAATCCCGAGGGTTCCGGCGGTTCCATCATACTGAACAGTTCCATGAACGGGATTCTCGCCCTGGCCGGGGATGTCACCTACTCCACGACCAAGGGCGCGCTGCGCCTGCTGGCCAAGTCGGTGGCGGTGCACTGTGCACACAAGAAACTGAATATCCGCTGCAACTCGATTCATCCCGGTGTCATCGAGACCCCATTGATCCAGGGCGCCATTGCCGGCGCCCCGGACCCGGACGCGGCGCGTGCGATGCTGGAAAATGTCGCCGCGGTGGGGCGACTGGGCCGCTGCGAAGAGGTCGTGGCACTGCTGGTTTATCTCGCCTCGGATAACGCCCAGTTCGTGACTGGCGCGGAACTGGTCATCGATGGTGGAGCGACTGCCGGTCTGCCAGGGGTCTGAGGGCTTTCCTCGCGGCACATTTACCAGTGCCGCTTTGCCTCTCACGGAACTTTTTCTCTGAAGATTCTGCGTCTCCCCGGGTGCTTCGCTCGCCGAGCGCGATCCAGAACTGCCCCGCTGTAATACGCCAAAAAGCGCACATCCCTGTGCAGGCTCGGGTGGCGACGTCCTGTCGCCACACGGTTCCAGCGGGGCAGTTCTGGCTCACGCTCTACCCGCGGCGCAAGATACCAAAAGTGCTCCGGTCAAGAGAAAAGGCCCTGAAACCGCGGCCTACTCGCCGTGCAGGACGCTGAACCTGCGCTGGGCGAACAACCACTCCCCGTTCTGCTTTACACAGACATCCCGGTATTCACCCCGCGGGCGGATTTCCTTGCCATCCTGCAGCACCGCCACCTCGGCGGTATAGCTACGCATGACGGCGCGGTCGCCGTCGATCTCAATGCTGCCCACCTGGGACATCATGTTGACGAAGGGAAACATCTCCATCGCCTCCTTCCAGGCGTCGACGATGGCGGCGCGGCCGGAGATATTGACCTCGAGATGGGGCAGTTCCCAGTCGGCGTCTTCAGCCCAGGTAGCGCCCCAGGCCTCTGCGTCGCGCTGGTTGACGGCGTCGCAGTAACGTTCGAGCAGTTCGCGAATCAGTTCGCGGTCTTCCAGTGGTCCGGTGTGCGGCATAGGGTGTTCCTCCTGTTATGGGATTATTGGCCGGCCCCCGAACTCTACCACAAAAACTCAGACACGCTTGTTTTTATTTTTAACCGGTGCTAGTTTCCATTCTGGCTTCAGTGCGTATTCGCCGGCTAATGCCCTATGGCGAATGCAGTAAAAACTACCCGGACGAGGACTTCCAATAATGAGTGCCAGCCCGTCACCCGCAGAGCAGCCCGGCGCAGCCCGCTGCCCCGGCCCCAGCACCCGCGACATTATCGCCGCCGACCGCGGCGGTGCACCCGCACACATACTGGAGGAATCAACGGGATTTCTTGGCGATGCCGACATTGCCTTTTCCCGCTACACTTCCGGGGACTTCTTCCAGCGGGAAGTCGAGCACATGTGGCTGAAAACCTGGCAGTGGGCCTGCCGCGAAGAGGATATCCCCGAGCCCGGCGACTACATCACCTACGAGATCTGCGAGCACTCGGTGCTGCTGGTGCGCACCGACAGCGGCGCGATCAAGGCCTACCCCAACGCCTGCCTGCACCGCGGCACCCAGCTCAAGCCCGAGGGCAGCACCGGCAGCAGCCAGCAACTGCGCTGCCCGTTCCACGGCTTTACCTGGTCCCTGGAAGGCGAACTGGTGGACGTGCCCTGCCGCTGGGATTTCCCCCATGTGGAGGACGCCAGTTTCCGCCTGCCGGAACTGCTGGTCGAGACCTGGGGCGGATTCGTCTTTATCAACTTCGACCGCGAAGCGGGGCCGCTCAAGGAGTTCCTCGGCGTCCTTCCCAAGCATTTCGCCAACTGGGACCTGTCCGACAAGTACGTCGCCCTGCACGTGCGCAAAAAGCTGCCGGCCAACTGGAAAGCCTGCCTGGAGGCCTTTCTGGAGTCCTACCACGTGCTGGAAACCCACCCCCAGGGCGTGCCTACCGTCGGCGACGCCAATACCCAGTACGACACCTACGGCGACCATGTCTCGCGATTCGTGCACCTGGTGGGTTTTCCCAGCCCGCATATCCGCGAACCGCAGAGCGAACAGCAGACCCTGGACGCCCTGATGGCCGAGGGCGTGGTCGAGGGCGTGCACGGCGCGGACAGCGGCCTTCGGGTACCCGAGGGTGGCCGGGCCCGGGAAGTCTTTGCCGACTACCTCAAGGAAACCCTCGGCACGGCCTACCAGCGCGACTTTTCCGCCCTGACGGTGACCGAGACCATCGACGCCATCGAGTACAGCCTGTTCCCCAACACCTGCCTGTTTCCGAGCCTGCTGTTCCCCATGGTTTACCGTTTCCGTCCCATCGGCAGCGACCCGGATACCACCCTTTTCGACCTGCTCTACCTGCAACCACTGCCCGCCTCCGGCGAGCGCCCCGACCCGGCGGAGCCGGTGGACCTGGACTTCGACCAGTCCTTCCACGCGGTCCCCGGCTTCGACCCCGGCCTGGCCACCATCTACGACCAGGACACCGGCAACCTGATCGCCCAGCAGCGCGGTTTCAAATCCAGCGTGAAGCCCGGCGAGACCCTCGGCAACTACCAGGAATCCCGGGTGCGCCAGTTGCACCAGACCCTGGACAAGTACCTCGGTAAGGGGGAACTCGCGGGATGATCCGCGGCGTCCACCATGTGGCGATTTCCACGCCACACCTGGAACCGATGCTGGCCTTCTACCGCGACCTGATCGGCTTCGAGCAGCTCGGCCTGGTCGAGTGGCCGGTGGGCACCGCACAGATCGACGCGGTCATGGGCCTGAAGGACAGTTCCGCGCGGCAGGTAATGCTGAAGCTGGGCAACCTGTGCCTGGAGATGTTCGAGTTCAAGACCCCGGAACCCGTTGCCATGGACCCGCAGCGACCGGTCTGCAACCACGGGCACACCCACCTGTGCCTGGACGTAACGGACATCCAGTCGGTCTACGAGCGTCTGGTGGCCGCCGGCACCCGCTTCCACGCCCCGCCGCAGGAATTCGGCAATGTGCGGGCGACATACGGGCGGGACCCGGATGGCAATGTGTTCGAGATTCAGGAGTTGCTGGACAGAGACGACCCCGCCCAGGTTATCAGTTAGACCGACTCTGGAGCGTTGCAGGCACGCCCATCAATACGGATGAAGAGCTTTTTCCAGGTTGCCCAGCGACCTGGTTCGCCAGCCGTGTAATTTCCGCCGGGAGCTAGATTCCGGTAGCGGACTCCGACCACCGAGCGTGAACCGGGAGTGCCCTGCTGGAACACGCCAAAAAGCGCACATCCATGTGCAGGCTCGGGTGGCGACATCCATGTCGCCACACGGTTCCAGCAGGGCACTCCCGGCCCACACTCTCGCTGTGGCACGAGATTCAACCCCGCACACCCACTACGCTTATTTGAATTAATGCTACTGGGCAAACTGCCCGCCATCCACCACCAGTTCCGAACCGGTCACGTAGGAAGAATCATCCGACGCCAGGAACAGCACGCACTGGGCGACCTCCTCCGGCCGCCCCATGCGGCCCATGGGAATTTCCCGCTTGAGCTGTTCGAACACTTCCGGATTGTCGCGAATGGACACCTGCTGCATGTTGGTATCGATGACGCCGGGGTGGACCGTGTTGCAGCGGACTCCGGCTGTCGCGTACTCCAGCGCGACAGTCTTGCTGAACAGGCGTACCCCGCCCTTGCTGGCGCCGTAGGCGGACACGCCCGGCACGCCGACGAGTCCGGCGATCGACGACATGTTGACAATGGAACCGCCACCGCCTTCGCGCATCAGTTCCGCCGCGGCCCTGCTGCCGAGGAACACGCTGGTCATGTTGACGTCCATCTGGCGGTGGTACTCCGCCAGGGTGAACTCGGCGAGCGGCTTGAGCATGGCGATGCCGGCGTTGTTGACCAGCACGTCCAGGCGCCCGAATTTATCCTTGATGGCATCCATCGCGTGGGTCCAGCCCTCCTCGCTGGTTACATCCTGGCGAAAGGCTAGGACCTCCGCACCAGCCGCCCGCGCCGCCGCGGCACAGGCTTCCAGGCCGGCTTCGTCGATATCGCTGATGGCGAGCTTCGCCCCTTCCCGGGCAAACAGCTGTACCGCGGCGTATCCCAGGCCGGGATTGGAGGCCGCGCCGGTTACCAGGCACACTTTTCCTTCGAGTCGAGCCATTGTCTTATTCTCCTGAATTATTGGTTAGGGTTGCCCACAGGGCAGAGTCCCGAGCTTATGTAGCGGAAATTTCACCGGCGGCGATTGCCGCCTCGATCAACTCATGGGCGCGCGGGTTGCGGCGCAGGCACAGCCCGCCGTTGACCTGCAGGTTCTCGCCGGTCATGAAACATTCGTCCGAGGCCAGGAACACCGCAGCGGCCGCGATGTCCTCGCTGGTGCCGTAGCGGCCCAGCGGATAGCAGCGGCGGAAGCTCTCGCGCAGGGATTCGCTCTGCACCGCATCGGCAGTCATCGGCGTGTCGGTGAGGCCCGGAGAGATAGAGTTGGCGCGAATTCCGCGCTCGCCGTATTCGTTGGCGACGGTGCGTATGATGTGGTCAATACCCGCCTTGGTGCCCATATAGGCCGCGTGGTTGTCGAGCATGATTTTCGCCGTGGCGGAGGATATCTGGATGATCGAGCCACCGGTTTCCGACATCACCCGAATCAGCTTCTGCAACCAGTAGAACGGGCCCTTGAACTGCAGGTCGACGATCCGGTCGAGTTCCTCTTCGGTGGTATCCTCGGTGGCCTTGAGCAGGCCCCAGCCGGTGGCATTGACGGCGATATCGACGCGCCCGTGGCGCGCCACGATGCTATCGAACATGGCGTTCACCGATTCGCGGCTGCACAGGTCGCACTCGACCCAGTCGCCGCCAATCTCCTCCGCCAGTGCCTTCAGGGGTTCCGCGTGGCGTCCCGAGACGACCACTCTGGCCCCTTCCTGGGCGAAGCGGCGGGCGATCACCTGGCCCATGTTGCCGGCGCCGGCGGCACCGATGATGGAAGCGATTTTGCCGTCCAGACGACCCATAACTGTACCTCGCTGGCTGCCTGGGGCAGCGTTATGTTTTTGCAAACAGTACAGAATGTTTTTATTTATCGCAAGTGGGTGGAGTGGGGGCTGCGTGGGGCGGCCTGGCGGCCGCTGCGTGGCCTGCGGGCGGGGGTAACCCCGCAAGCAAGTAAGTGCGTAGTTCCTTCAGTCGTCGTTTGGCACCCGCATTGGCGTCGGGTGGTGCATGTCCTTTGCGGACTTGGAGGGCGTCGGTGCGAACTCGATCTTGCAGCGGATCCGCCTCACCCCCGCGATGCGCCAGCCCACCACAATAGCTACCGTGCAGTGAAGTAGCATGTAATCTCAAGACTCATTCAAAACCTGACAGCCACGCGGCAATTCCGGGCACCAACAGGCCTACGCGCCGCAAGCGCCCGCAATGGAGCAAAAGACATGCACCATCCGGCGCCAATGCCGCGGCCGCCAGGCCGCAGAAGTTCAAAAAAACCGCAAGGAATTCCGAACCTCAAAAGCCCGGAACCCTAAAGTGAGGTTACCTGGTGAAACGCGAAAGGTATTAAAGCCTGCCTTCCGCCGCCCGGGTATAAAGTGACTCGAGCTGGTCGGTGATCTGCTCGATCATGCGGGTTGCCCGCGCCTGCTTGCGGGTTGCCATGTGGCTGAGCGCCATGCCGCGCATGGTGAACTGGACGAGGTCGTTGGCCAGTTCCAGGACATTGAGTTTCTCCCAGTGGGGGAAGGTCTGCTTGACCGTCTCCAGGAAGAGTTTCTCTACGTCCTTTTCCGTGCGCTGCAGTTCGGTATTCAGCTCCGGGTCCGTGCGCGAGGCGAACAGCAGTTCCTGGTAGGCGACGAAAGTCGGCAGGTTGACGTAGCGCCATGCGGATTCCACCGATTTCCTGATGGCGTCCCGGGTGAGGCTGGATTCCGGGGTGTCGATACCCGCCATCAGGGTCTTGTACTCTTCCAGGCGCCGCTCGTGCAGGTAGTCGATCACCGCCCGGATAACCAGGAAGCGGGAGGGGAAGTGATGCATCATGGCGCCGCGGGACACCCCGGCCTGGTCGGCGATCATCGCTGTGGTGGTCTGGCTGTAGCCGCGCTCGACCAGGCACTCGATCGCCGCGTCGAGGATGGCCTTGCGGGTCAGCGCGCTCTTCTCGGCCTGCCAGCCATCGCCCCGGCGTTGCGTGCTGCGGGTTCCCTTCCCTTTTGTTGTCTTTTTAGCCACTGCCATTGCCTGTTCACTCCTGAAACTCACCGACGGTCACCGCTCCCCGAATGGGGCTGGGACGAATCATAACGCAAAAAAACCATCTTGTATCTAAACAAACATGCTTGCTTTTTTTATACCCAGTCACTATAGTCAGTCCGGATCTAAAACGATAACCCCAAGTCCGGAGGCAGCAATGTCCTACAGCCCCGAATTCCTCCTGCGAGCCTATCGCGGCATGAAAACCATCCGCCTGTTCGAGGAGCGGGTCACCCGCGAATTTGAAGCCGGGAATATCCCCGGCTTTGTCCACGCCTACGACGGCCAGGAAGCGATCGCCATCGGTGTCTGCATGAACCTCGATGATGCCGACATCATCGGCAGCACCCACCGTGGCCACGGCCACTGCATCGCCAAGGGCTGTGACGTGATCGGCATGATGAAAGAGATCATGGGCAAGGCCGACGGCCTGTGCAAAGGCAAGGGCGGTTCCATGCACATCGCCGATATCGACAAGGGCATGCTCGGCGCCAACGCCATCGTCGGCGGTGGGCCGCCCCTGTGTAACGGCGCCGCCCTGTCCGCCAAGACCCTGAAGACCGGCAAGGTCGCGGTCTCCTTCAACGGCGACGGCTCCTCCAACCAGGGCACCGTCATGGAAGCGCTCAACCTGGCCGTGGTGCTGCAGTTGCCGCACCTCTTCGTCTTCGAGAACAACGGCTACGGCGAAGGCACCGGCGCCGACTACGCCGTGGGCAGCCGCGATATCACGAGCCGCACCGCGGCCTTCGGCATGCCCGCCGAGAAAGTGGACGGCGCCGACTTCTTCGCGGTCTATGAAGCCACTGCAAAAGCCGTACAGCGCGCCCGTGAGGGCGGCGGCCCGAGCGCCCTGGAAGCGGACATCATCCGTTTCAGCGGGCACTTCATCGGCGACCCGCAGCTGTACCGCGCCAAGGGCGAAATCGCCCAGCTGCGCAAGGATCGCGATTGCCTGAAATTCTTCCGCGAGCGGGTCACCGGCGAGGGCTGGCTGCAGGCCGCCCAGCTCGACAGCATCGACGACGAGGTCGCGGCCCTGATCGAGCGCGCTGTGGAGGAAGGGCTGGCGTCGCCGCTGCCCGCGGTCTCCGAACTCACCACCGACGTCTACTGTTCATATTAAGGGAGGCCCGCCATGAACCAGCCGCAAAAGGCCGTGAATACTGAAGCCACGGCAACATCGTCGGTGAAAACCTACCGCGAGGCCATCAACGAAGCCCTGTACCAGGAAATGGAGCGCGATCCCACCGTGATCGTGCTCGGTGAGGAAGTCTCCGGCGGCGCCGGTTGCTCCGGCCAGGACGACGCCTACGGCGGCGTCTTCGGCGTGACCAAGGGCCTGATGCCCAGGTTTGGTCGCGAGCGCGTCATCGACACCCCGATCAGCGAATCCGCCATCATCGGCGCCGCCGCCGGCGCTGCCAACACCGGCCTGCGCCCGGTCGCCGAACTGATGTTCTTCGACTTCATCGGCGTGTGTTTCGACCAGATCTTCAACCAGGCCGCCAAGTTTCGCTACATGTTCGGCGGCAAGGCCAGGACCCCCATGGTGATCCGCGCCACGGTCGGCGCCGGCATGCGCGCCGGGGCCCAGCACTCCAACATGCTGCATCCGGTGGTGGTCCACATCGCCGGCCTCAAGGTAGTGATGCCGAGCAACGCCTACGACGCCAAGGGCCTGATGATCAGCGCCATCCGCGACGACGACCCGGTGATCTTCCTCGAGCACAAGTGCCTCTACGACGCCAAGTGCGAGGTGCCCGACGCCCCCTACACCATCCCCTTCGGCGAGGCGGCCTTCCCCCGCCAGGGCTCCGACGCCACCATCGTCGCCATCTCCGCCATGGTGCCCAAGGCCATCGCCGTGGCCGACAAGCTGGCGAAGGAAGGTATCCATATCGATGTCATCGATCCGCGCACCGTGTCGCCGATGGATGACGAGGCCATACTGGAAAGCGTCGAGCTGAGCGGCCGGCTGGTGATCGTGGACGAGGCCAACGAACGCTGCAGCCTCGCCGCCGATATCTCCTCGATTGTCGCGGAACGCGCTTTCGGCAGCCTGCGCGCGCCGATCCGCAAGGTCACCGCCCCGCATACGCCGGTGCCCTTCGCACCCTCCCTGGAAGATGCCTACATCCCCAGCGAAGCGCGCATCGAACAGGCCCTGCGCGACGTACTGGGAGCGTAACCATGAGCGGCCAGATCCAGACAATCACGATGCCCAAGTGGGGCATGGAAATGACCGAGGGCCTGGTCGGCGACTGGTATGTCGCCGTCGGCGCCGAGGTCACCGAGGGCGATGACCTGGTCGACGTCGAGACCAGCAAGATCGTCAATACAGTGACAGCGACGGCCTCCGGCGTCCTGCAGCGCATCATCGCCAACCCGGGTGAAAACCTGCCGGTGGGCGCTGTACTCGGGGTGCTCGCCCCGGCGGGTACCGCCGAAACCGATATCGAAGCCTTCGTCAGCCAGTTCGCTGGCGCCGCTCCCGCGGCGGAACCCGCGCCAGCGCCTGCCCCGGCACCTGAAGTGCCCGCCTCTGCCGCCGCACCGGTGCTGCAGGCGGTCCCCGAACCGGTTCCGGCGCCCGCGCCAGCACCCGCGGCAAAGGGCAATCTCTCTGCCCTCGCTGACGGTCCCGATGACAGCGCCGTGGCCGCCTCCCCGGTGGCCCGCAGGCTGGCTGCCCACTTTGGCGTCAACCTGAACAATATCCCCGCCAGCGGCCCCCACGGCCGGGTCAGCAAGGCCGACCTGGAGGCCGCGGTCGCCGCCGCCGGCGGTACCCTGCTCACCCCCTCCCCCGCCAGCGGCAATACCGCGGCGCAGGACGACAGCGCGGTCGCCGCCACCCCGGTGGCGCGCCGGCTGGCCGCGGAACTGGGCATCAACCTGAACGACTGCCGCAGCAGCGGCGACCGCGGCCGGGTCTGCAAGGCCGATGTCGAGGCCCGCGCTGCGCTGAACGGGCGGGCGACCCTGCCGGTCACCGCAGTGACCGAGGCCGCCCCCGCACCGGCATTCGAGGAGCGTCCCCTCTCCGGTATGCGCAAGACCATCGCCGCGCGCCTGCAGCAGTCCAAGCAGACCGCCCCCCACTTCCGGGTGCAGGTGGACGCGCAACTGGATGCCCTGCTGGCCCTGCGCACGGCCCTCAACGCCGCCCACAGCGAGGCGAAGATTTCGGTCAACGACTTCATCATCAAGGCCTGCGCCAGCGCGCTGGTTCGCGTGCCCGAGGTCAATGTGCAGTTCGACGGCGAGCAGGTCCGCTATTTCGCCGACGCCGACATCGCCGTCGCGGTGGCCCTGGACGACGGCCTGATCACCCCCATCGTGCGCGGCGCCAACAAAAAAGGCCTGGTGGCGGTCTCCAACGAAGTACGCGACCTCGCCACCCGTGCCAAACTCGGCCGGCTGCAGGCGGAGGAATTCCAGGGCGGCACATTCAGTGTCTCCAACCTCGGCATGTTCGGGGTCAAGCAGTTCGACGCCATTATCAACCCGCCGCAGTGTGCCATCCTCGCAGTGGGCGCCGGGGAACCGCGCCCGGTGTGGCGCGACGGCAGCTGGCAGGCAGCGACGGTAGTCAGCCTGTCACTGTCCAGCGACCACCGCATCATCGACGGCGCCGTGGCCGCCCGCTTCATGGCCGCGCTCAAGGGCTTCCTCGAGGAGCCCGGCACCATGCTGGGTTAGGGCGCGATCATGGCTGAAAACTTCGACCTGGTAGTGGTAGGCAGCGGCCCCGGCGGTTACATCGCCGCGGTGCGCGCCTCGCAGCTGGGCTTTCGCACCGCCATCGTCGAGCGCGAGCGCCTCGGCGGTGTCTGCCTGAACTGGGGCTGCATACCCACCAAGGCGCTGTTACGCGGCGCTGAACTGCTGCACCAGCTCAAGCTCGGTGAACAGTTCGGCATCCAGGTGGAAAACAGCAGTGTCGACCTGGCGAAACTGGTCGGCCACAGCCGCGGCGTTGCGGACAAGCTGTCCGGCGGTATCGCCTGGCTGATGCGCAAGCACAATGTCACCGTGATCGAGGGCAACGCCCGCGTCACCGGCAAATGCCGGCTGGAAGTCGACACCGGCCAGGGCACGACGACCATTGACGCGCCACACATTGTACTCGCCACTGGCGCCCACGCCCGCGACCTGCCCGGCATTCCCTTCGACGGCGAACTGGTGTGGAGCGCCCGCGAGGCGATGACACCGAAAGCCCTGCCGCAGAAGCTTTTGATTATCGGCGCCGGCGCCATCGGCGTCGAATTCGCCAGTCTCTACAACGACCTCGGCAGCGAAGTCACCCTGGTGGAGGCGCTGCCGCGCATCCTGCCGGTGGAAGACGCCGACATCTCCGCCTTTGTCGACAAGGCTTTTCGTGCCCGCGGTATCACCATCCACACCGGGGCGAAGGTCGAGGGCGTACGCCCCGCGGGCAACGGTGTCACCGCGAGCGTATACAGCGGCGGTGAAACCCGGGAACTGCAGTTCGACCGGGTCATCCTCGCCGTCGGCATCGGCGGCAACCTCGACGGCCTCGGCCTAGAGGCCCTCGGGGTGAAACTCGACCGGGGCTTTATCGCCACCGACGACTACTGCCGCACCAACGTGGTCGGCCTGTACGCCATCGGCGACATCGCCGGCCCGCCCTGGCTGGCGCACAAGGCCAGCCACGAGGCAGTCATCTGTGTGGAGAAAATCGCCGGCGTGGCCGGGGTGAAACCGCTGGAAAAGAGCCACGTGCCCGGCTGCACCTACTGCCGGCCCCAGGTAGCCAGTGTCGGCCTGACCGAGAGCGCCGCCCGCGAGAGCGGCCGCGAGATTCGCGTCGGCCGCTTCGACCTCGCCGCCAACGGCAAGGCGCTGGCCATCGGCGAGGCTTCTGGCTTCGTCAAGACCGTATTCGACGCGTCGACCGGAGAGCTGCTCGGCGCGCACATGACCGGCCCGGAAGTCACCGAGCAGATCCAGGGCTTTGCACTGGCCCGGGGCATGGAGGCCACCGAGGCGGAACTGAAACACGCGATATTCCCGCACCCGACCCTGTCCGAGGCGATGCACGAGTCCGTGCTCGATGCCTGGGGCGAGGCGCTGAACCACTAGGAGCGATCGATGGCGGAACAACTGCCAATCAAGGAAGGCCTGTTCACCTGGCCCGCGGAAAAGCCCCAGCTGCTCGGCAGCCGCTGCCGCAACTGCGGCGAGTACGCCTTTCCTGCCCAACCCGACTGCCGCAGCTGCAGTGGCCAGGACACCGAGATCGTGGAACTGGGCGACCGCGGCACCCTGTGGACCTGGACCATCCAGAGTTTCATGCCCAAGACCCCCTACGCCAGCGACGAATCCCCGGAAACCTTCCGGCCCTACGGCGTCGGCTACGTGGAAATGCCTGGCGGCCTGCGGGTCGAAACCCGCCTGCACGAAAATACGCCGGAGGAACTGCGCATCGGCATGCCCATGCAACTGGTCATCGAACCCTTCCGCACCGACGCGTCGGGAAACCAGCTGATGACCTTCAGCTTCAAAGCCGCCGGGGAGGCCCACTGAGATGGATGTAGCAATCATTGGTATCGGCCTGCACCGTTTCGGCCGCAGCGAGGGCATGACCGGCCAGCAGCAGGGCGCCGCCGCCGTGCGCTCGGCGCTGGCGGACGCCGGCGTGGACTGGAAGCAGATGCAATTCGCCTTCGGCGGCAGCCAGGACGCCGGCAACGCCGACGCCCTGGTCAATGAACTCGGCCTCACCGGCCTGCAGTTCACCAACATCTGGAATGGCTGCGCCACCGGCGGCAGCTCCCTGCACGCCGCCTATACCGCGATCAAGTCCGGCGAGTACGACATGGGCGTGGTGGTGGGTTTCGACAAGCACCCCCGCGGCGCCTTCAACCCCCAGCCGAAGGACTGGGGCCTCGGCGACTGGTACGGCGAGACCGGCATGATGCTCACCACCCAGTTCTTCGCCATGAAGATCCAGCGCTACATGCACGACTACGGCATCAGCAACGACGCGCTGGTACGGGTGGCGGAAAAGGCCTTCTACAACGGCTCCCTGACCCCCACGGCCTGGCGCACCACTGCGCTCTCCTACGAGGAGATCGCCAACTCGATGATGGTCAGCGACCCGCTGCGCAAGTACATGTTCTGCAGCCCCGCTGAAGGCGGCGCCGCGCTGGTGCTGTGCAATGCGAAAGTGGCGAAGCAGTTCACCAGCAAGCCCCTGTATATCAAGGCCGCCGCGGTGCGTTCGCGCCACTACGGCAGCTTCGAGGTCTTCAGCCCCTCGCAGGCGCCCCAGGTCAACGACTCGCCCACGGTGACAGCGTCCCGCGCGGCTTTCGAACTGGCCGGGGTCGGCCCCGGGGACGTCGACGTCCTGCAGCTGCAGGACACCGACAGCGGCACGGAGATCATCCACATGGCGGAAAACGGCTTCTGTGAACACGGCGAGCAGGAAAAACTGCTGCGCGAGGGCGCTACCCGCATCGACGGCCCCCTGCCGGTCAACACCGACGGCGGCTGCCTGGCCAACGGCGAGCCGGTGGGCGCCTCCGGCCTGCGCCAGGTCTATGAGGTCTGCATACAACTGCGCGGCGAAGGCGGCGCGCGCCAGGTGCCGGGCAAGCCGCAGGTCGGCTATACCCACGTCTACGGGGCGCCGGGCATCAGTGGAGTGAACATCATAACCGCGTGATTCCACAGGGCTCGCGCGAGACATAACTAAAGAGGTGAGCACGATGAACGAAGCAGCAAAACCACGCCAGCAGGGCGGCGACGCGCGCTGTCCCGGCACCTCCTTCCAGGATCTCCTCGATCTGGAAGAGGTACCGGTCCCCGCCTACCTGCGGGAAAACACCAACCCGGACATGGGCGACGAAGACCTGCCCGTGGAGCGCTACATCGCGCGTGAATTCCACAACGCGGAGAAAGCCAAGCTGTGGCCGAAGGCCTGGCAGATGGTCTGCCGCGAGGAGGACATCCCCGAGGTCGGCGACCACCACGTCTACGACATCATCGACCAGTCGGTGATCATCGTGCGCAGCGCGGAAAACGAAATCCGCGGCCTGATCAACTCCTGCCTGCACCGCGGCCGCCTGCTGCGCGACGAGGGCGGCAGCGTCAGCGAATTCCGCTGCCCCTTCCACGGCGCCACCTGGGGCCTGGACGGCGGCTTCAAGGGCATTCCCTGCGCCTGGGACTTCACCCACCTCACGGAAAAGCAGGACATGAACCTGCCCGAGGTCCAGGTCGCCACCTGGGGCGGTTTCGTGTTCATCAACTTCGACAAGCACGCGCAGCCCTTCGAGGAGTACCTCGGCGTGCTGCCGGAGCACTTCGCGCGCTTCCCGCTGCAGGATTACTACAAGGGTATCCACGTCCAGCGGGTGGTGCAGTGTAACTGGAAGGTCGGCGCGGAAGCCTTCATGGAATCCTTCCACACCGTGGAAACCCACCGCCAGATCCTCACCTTCACCGGCGACGCCAATTCCCAGTACGACACCTTCGGCGACAACATCAGCCGCTCGGTGACGCCGATGGGCGTGCCCAGCCCGCACCTGTCGGAAATCACCGAGGAGGACGTCATGCGTGACATTCTCAAACTGTCCGGGCGCATGGCCAAGGACAGCGACGAGGGCGTCGAAATGCCCGACGACCTCACCGCGCGCAAGTACGTGGCGAACATGAACCGGGAAATCTTCGAACAGACTGCCGGCGAGGACTTCTCCGACGCCACCATGGCGGAACTGGAGGACGCGATCCTCTACAGCCTGTTCCCCAACTTCCAGATCTGGGTCGGCTACCACGGCAACATCGTCTACCGCTTCATTCCCAACGGCGACGACCCGGACAGCTGCATCTTCGACATCATGCTGCTGTTTCGCTACCCGAAAGGCAGCGAGCGCCCGCCGGCGGTGCCGGTGCATGTCGTACCCGCCGACCAGCCCTTCGCCAGCGCCGAGGAACTCGGCGCACTGGGCCCGGTGTTCGACCAGGACGACAGCAACATGGGCGCGGTGCAACGGGGTATGAAAGCGTCGACCAAGGGCACGGTCAGTCTCGGCAGCTACCAGGAAAGCCGTATCCGCCACCTGCACCAGACCCTCGACAAGTACCTGCAGGCGTGAACGGGGCTGGAGAGAACGGGATGAGCAAGCACGACAACCGCGCCGGGCGCATCGACTGCGTACTGATCGCCGGCGGCGTCTGGCACGACATCGACTTTGCCCGGCTGGAACTGCTCAAGCTGCTGGCGGAGGACGACCGGATCCGGGTGCGGGTGTTCGAGGACTACAGCAACCTCGCTGCGATCGAGGCGGCGGATTTCCTCATCACCTACACCTGCAACGTGGTGCCGCCACTGGAAGTGCAGGAAGCCCTGCGCAACTGGGTCAGGAACGGCGGTCGCTGGTACGCGCTGCACGGCACCAACTCGGTGATCCGCCTGATGGCGGACGGCCAGTACGGCACCCCGGACTGGGCGCCGCTGTTCATGGAGACCCTCGGTTCCATGTTCCGCTCCCACCCGCCCATCGCTCCCTACCGGGTGGAAGTGGCGGACCCGGAGCACCCCCTGGTGCAGGGCATCGAACCCTTTGACAGCACCGACGAACAGTACCTGATGCGCACCTACGGCGACCTGCACGTACTGCTCGACACCGAGTTCGGCGGCGACGCGCCCGGCTTCGTCGAGAACCAGTGGGAAAAGGCCCGCCACCCGGTGTTCTACATCCACGACGTCGGTGAGGGCGCCGTGCTCTACCTGACCCTCGGGCACTGCCGGCACCACTATGACATGCAGCCGCTGCTGGACTACTGGCCGACGGTGGACCGCTGCGCCTGGGACCAGCCGGTATTTTACGACCTGCTGCGCCGCGGCATCCGCTGGGCCCTCGAGCCCGTGGACGCCGCCACCGCCGCCGCCCGCGACGCGGCGAAAGCCGCGGCGGAAAACGCCTGACTATTTATTTACTGACAAGAACCAAATCACCGGAGGAATAACCATGGATCTCGGACTGAAAGGCAAGAAAGTCATACTCACCGGCGGCAGCCGCGGCCTCGGCCGCGCGGCGCTGGAACTGTTCGCCCAGGAAGGCGCCGACGTCGCCTTCTTCTCGCGCAACCCGCAACAGGTCGAGGAGACCCGCGCCGCGCTGGCCAAACACGGCGGCAAGGTGGTCGCCGAGGCCTTCGAGGTTACCGACGCCGAAGGCTACGCAGCCTGGCTGACCAAGGCCGCGGACCAGCTCGGCGGCGTGGACATCTTCGTCCACAACATCAGTTCCTCCGGTTCCGGCGGCACCGGCGACTGGGACCTGACCTACAACGTCGACGTGAAGTGCTGTGTCGCCGGCTGCGAGGCCCTGCAGCCCTTCCTGGAAAAATCCGACGCGGCCTCGGTCATCCTGATGTCCAGCACCGCGGCAGTGGAAACCTTCCTGGTACCGCAGGCCTTCAACGCGCTGAAAGCGGCACTGATCACCTACGGCTCACAGTTGAGCCAGGCCTGGGGCCCACTGGGCATTCGCGTCAACACCGTATCCCCGGGTCCGATCAAGTTCCCCGGCGGCAACTGGTCGGTGATCGAGGAAGCCATGCCGGAGCTCTACGAGGCCACCCTGGGCAGCTTCGCCCTCGGCCGTTTCGGCACCCCCGACGAGGTCGCCCCCTCCGTGGTGTTCCTGGCCAGCCCGGCCTCGAAGTACACCACCGGCGCCAACCTCGTCATCGACGGCGGCTACACCAAGCGGGTCCAGTTCTAAGCGAAACTTCCCTCCCCAAATACGGGAAGATCTTGCCGCGGCACCCTGCCGCGGCTTTTTTTTAGCCCGGCGGATGACCCCGCGCGCAAAAAAAAGGGGCGGTAACGTCCGCCCCTTGTGCTGTTTGCGCCGTGTATCAGGCCGCGTCGCAAAACCGCCGCAGGTGATCGTCGCGGGAGCCGAACTGGTGTTCGAGCAGGGCGAGGCGCTTGAAGTAGTGCCCCACCGGCAATTCGTCGGTCATCGCAATACCGCCGTGCAACTGGATCGCGTTCTGGCTGACATAGCGGGCGGCCTTGATGGTCCGCACTTTCAGGGCGGATACCAGGCGCCGGGCGTCGAGGGCTTGCTGGTCGAGGCGCTGGGCCGCGGCCTGCAACAGGGAACGGCAGAGCTCCATCTCGATGTACATGTCCGCCATGCGGTGGCGCAGTACCTGGAAACTGGACAGGGATTTGCCGAACTGGATACGCTGGGCGGTGTAGTCCCGGGTGCGATCGAGCAGGGAACCCATCGCGCCGACGCTTTCCGCACAGGCGTAGACAACCGCCACATCGTTCACGGTCTCGATCAGCGCCTCGGCGCCACCGGCAGTGCCGACCAGCGCGCAGGCGGGCACCGAGACCTCTTGCAGGACCAGGTCACAGGCGCGGCGACCGTCCCAGGTGGCGTAGTCGCGACGCTCGATCCCGGCCATGTCCGCCTCGACAAAGAACAGCGACAATCCCGGCTCGTCGGCGAGGCGGGCGCTGACCAGGAAAAAGTCCGCGTTGGGGCCATTGCAGACCACCGCCTTTTCACCGCTCAGCAGGTAACCGCCGTCCACCGCCTGTACGGCGCGGCACTGCACGTTCCCCGCGGAGGCATGGCGCCCCGGCTCGGCGTGGGCCAGTGCTCCCTGCATGGTACCCTCGGCGATCGCCGGCAGGCAGCGCTCGAGCACTTCCGGTTGTGCCCCGCGCTGCAACAGGCCCGCGGCCACCACGACAGTTTCCAGGTAGGGCTCCAGCACCAGGTGACGGCCCATTTCCCCGGCCAGCAGCATCAGTTCCACCGCGCCGAATCCAAAGCCGCCATGGTCTTCCGGCAGGGGCATGGCCAGCCAGCCCATCTCCGCGAACTGCTGCCAGTGCGCGGGGCTGAAGCCCGGCGCCTCGCTGGCGGTTTTCCGGCGCTCCTCGAAGTCGTAGTTATCCACGAGATAGCGGGCCACGCTTTCGCGCAGCATGTTCTGTTCATCGCTGAATTCGATATGCATCAGCCGTTCACTCCTGTAGTCGCGGTATCAGAGATCGAGGACATGCTTGGCGATGATGTCGCGCTGGATCTCGGCGGTACCGCCGTAAATGGTGGTGGCCCGGTGGTTGATGTACTCGGCCATGCTGGTGAGCGCGTAGTCCGGGCCAATCACTTCGCCATCGAAATCCGGTTCCATCGCCGCTGGCTGGTAACGCGCCACTTCCGGGCCGAGCAGGTCCAGGCCCAGTTCGCTCAGGCGCTGGCCCAGTTCGGTGCCGACAACCTTGACCATCGACGACAGCGCTCCGGGATTGGCGCCCGTGGTCAGTGCGCCCTTGATCCGCAGTTCCGTGCATTCCAGCGCCAGCGCTTCCACCTCGAGTTCGGCGAGCCGCTGGCGGGTCGCGGCGTCCTGCAGCATCGCGCTGCCACCGGGACCGATTTCCGACTCACCCTGCTGGCGCAGGCGGGCGAGCTGCTTTTTCAGGTCGGTGGTGAAGTTGTGGCCACCGCGCTCGAACTCCAGCAGGTACTTGGCCACCGTCCAGCCCTGGTTTTCCTCGCCGACGCGGTTGGCGATCGGCACGCGGACGTCGTCGAAAAAGACCTGGCATTGCTCGGGGCGCCCGTCGAGACCGATGATCGGCTCAACGGTGATCCCGGGGGTATTCATCTCCACCAGCACGAAACTGATCCCGCGCTGGGGCTTGCCCTCCTTCGAGGTCCGCACCAGGCAGAAGATGTGGTTGGCGAACTGGGCGTAGCTGGTCCAGATCTTGGAGCCGTTGATCACGTAGTCATCGCCATCCGCCACTGCGGTGGTTTTCAGCGAGGCGAGGTCGGAACCGGCGCCCGGCTCCGAATACCCCTGGCACCAGACGTGCTCGCCGGAGAGCAGGCGCGGCAGGTAATAGGATTTCTGTTCGTCGGTCCCATAGCCCATCAGCATCGGCCCAAGCATCTGCAGGCCCATAGGCAGCAGGCTCGGCGCCCCCGCCAGTTTGCATTCTTCCTGGAAAATGTAGCGCTGGTTGATGTCCCAGCCGGTACCGCCGTATTCCTCCGGCCAGTCGGCGGCGACCCAGCCTTTGGCATGGAGAATCCGGTGCCACTGCATGGTCGCCTCGAAGTCCGCGAACACACTGGTCATCAGCCGGCCCGCGCGGCGCAGTTCCGGGGTCAGTGAGGCCTGCAGAAAGGCGCGCACTTCCTCGCGAAATTTTTCATTATCCATATCGCTGTCTCGTCATCCCGGTGATCTCGCCGGGGCTGAATAAAATCCTGTGAGCTCACTGAACGCAAAACCCACAAACAATCACGATTGATTATTTTAGTGCCGGCATCCGCACAATGCAATCTCGCTTTTGTGCTACCGGTCGATCATCCTGTCAGTATAGCCGTGCCCGGCCGGGGGGGCGCCCTGAAACAGGGCACTGGCGGGCATTCAATAGCCGGCAAGGCGCTGGTCGCATTCCCGCCGCCGCGGAATTGTCTCCAGGGCGTCACGGTTAGCCGCCCGCCCCACCTGGCAGGGCACGCAGGCGGATACCGAGGGTAGACGGGGGACTCCGCCAGCGACGGGTTAAGCGTCCGCCGCGACCTTTTCCCGCACCTGGTTGCGCAGTACGTCCTTGCGCACCTTGCCGGATGCCGTCTTCGGCAGCTCGTCGACAAATTCCAGGCGCTCGGGCCATTTCTGCTTGGCCAGTTTGCACTCGGCGAGGAAGGGCTTCAGGTCCTCGAGGCTGAATTCACTGCTGCCCGGCGCCAGCACCAGGCAGGCGCACACGCCCTCACCGAGCCGCGGGTGGGGCATGGCCACCGCGGCCGCCTCGGCGATCGCCGGGTGCGCGTAGAGCACTTCCTCGATTTCCCGCGCACTGAGGTTTTCCCCGCCGCGGATGATGATGTCCTTCTTGCGATCGGTAATGACTATCGCCTGCTCCGGGGTCACGTGGCCGATATCACCGGTGCAGAAAAAGCCGTCGCTGGTCATGACCTCGGCAGTCTGCGCGGGATCGCCGTAGCCCAGCATCATCGCCGGGCCGGACACCTGCAGCTCGCCGTCGCTGCCCTGGGGCAGCACGGTGCCGTCGTCGTCCACCACCCGGACCTCCCAGTTGAAACGGCGGCCGTCGGTCTCCGCCGCGAGGTCTTCCTCCTCGGGCGCGAGAAAGCCGACACTGACCAGGGGGGCCTCGGTGCTGCCGTACACGCGGAACGCGCGACAATTGTCGAGGACCCGGTGGGTGCGGCGGATCAGTTCCGGGGGCACCGACGCCCCGCCGCAGGCGAAGAAGCGCAGGGTCGGCAGGCCGAGATTCAGCTCATGGGCCTTTTCCACCAGTTCCTGCAGGAAGGGCGTGGCGCTGATGCAGGCCGTGGCGTTCCAGCGCTGGATCAGGTCGATGGCCAGCCCTGCCTCCCAACGCTCCATGAAGGCGGTTTTGGCCGCGGAGAAGAACGGCATTTCAATACCGTTGACGAAACCCGTGATGTGCGTCACCGGCGAGGGCATCAGCATGACATCGCCCTCCCCCAGGCTCCAGGCCTCCAGTTCATTGTCCAGGGCCCGGGTCAGGGTATTGTGGCTGTGGCGCACCGCCTTGGGGCGACCGGTGGTGCCCGAGGTGTACATGACAATTTTGACGCTGTCCGGGTCTACCACAGCCGGCGCCACCTCCGCCGTTGCTCCCGCCTGCAGCAGGTCATCCCAGGCCACGGTGCCCTCGCGCTCACCGCTGCCGCGCACCACGACCACTGCTTCCAGCGCGGGCAGGTCGGCGCGCAGGCCGTCCACCATGGCGACAAAATCAAAGCCGCGGTATGTCTCCGGAATGAACAGGGCCCTGGCACCGGTATCCGCGAGGATAAAGGCCACCTCGCGGTCGCGGTAGATCGGGATGATCGGGTTCACCACCAGGCCCAGCAGTGAGGCGGCGATATCGATTATCACCGCCTCGCGCCAGTTGGGCAGCTGGAAGCTCACCACATCGCCCGCCTGCAAACCCCGCGCCGCGAGCGCGGCAGCGAGCTGCTGCGCCTCCGCCCAGGCCGCGCCGAAGGTCAGGTGTGCGCCGTCCTCGAGGAAGACGGCAACTGACTCGGGCGCGGCCTGCGCCTTGTCCCGAGCAACTGCCGCGAGCGTGCTGTTGCGGTAGATCGCGTCGCCCGCAGGGGTGCCTTGTGCGCTGCTGCTCATTGCCGCTAGTGCCTCTCTCAGTCGAATCGCAGGGTAAACTGCAGCACCACCGTGCGCGGCAGTGAGGTAAAGCCCATCTGGTCGGCGTAGGCGCCGCCCGGAGCCGGAGTGCTCGGGCCGTCGACCACGCCGGAGACGACCAGTTCGTCAGTCAGGTTCTTCGCCATCAGGTCCACCTGCCAGAAGCCGTCATCGCCGGAGAGATAGACGTTGGCATTGAGCGTGGTATAGGCATCGCGACTGGCATGCGGGTTGGCAAAGGCCGAGGCGTTGTAGTCGTCGCTGTACAGGCCGTCGAAGGCGAAACCATAACCCCAGCCATCACCGAAATAACCGTCGTAGTTAAGGCCGAAAGAGGCCGACCACTCCGGCGCCATGGCGGTGCTCTCGCCGCTGATATCCTGTCCCGGGGTGCCGTTGGTGCCGGGCACGACCGAGTTACAGCCCAGGGCCGCGGTCTGTCCGGCCCAGCAGGGGGCAATGAAGTCCTCGTACTCGGCCTTGTTGTAAGCCAGTGAACCGCGCAGAGTCAGGCCGCCCCAGCTGAAGGGGGCGTATTCCGCGTCGAACTCGAAGCCTTCGGTTTTCGCCTTACCGGCGTTCAGGGTAATGAACGCGAAGGTCGGCGAGTTGAAGAAATCCACCTGCAGGTCGTCGTACTCGTAGCTGTAGGCGGCGAAGTTCAGGCGCATCTGGTTGTCGAACAGGGTGGACTTGACCCCGACCTCGAAACCTTCGGCGGTTTCCGGATCGAAGGTGAAGTCGGACTCGGAGCCGCCCATGAAGTCAGCGGAGTAAATGCCGCTGTTGGAGAAACCACCGGACTTGTACGCCGTCTTGTAGGCGACATAGGCCATGATATCGTCTGTGGCCTGCCAGCTCAGGGTCGCTTCGGGCGACCATTCGTCGAAGTTCTGGTCGCCCTTGGCGACCTCGTTGGTGCGCCAGATACCGCCCAGGCCCGGGTTGTTGTAGGGATGGACGAACTCGGAATCCTTGCTTTCGTCGGTGTAGCGGGCGCCGCCGCTCAGGGTCAGGGTGTCGGTCAGCTCCCAGTTGATTTCAAAGAAGGGCGACAGGGTTTCGCCATCGGTGAAGCTCTTCTTCTGCGAGGCGACATACACCAGGCTCGGATCCGGCGCCGCGGAATTGGCCAGCCCGGCGGTCGACACCCATTGGTCAAAAGTGCGTTCGGTTTCCTGGTAAAGCACGCCGATCATGAAGTTCAGGGAGCCGTCAAACTGCGAAGACAGGCGCAGCTCCTCGGAGAACGCGTTCCAGGCGTTTTCCTCGGTGGCAAAAGTGGCCGTGGGGATGGACTGGAAGTCACCGGAGAGGCCAAACGTGTTGGAGTTGTCCTGGTAGTTGGTGATCGAGGTCAGGGTGAACTTGTCCATCTCGTACTCGGCGTTCAGGGTCAGCGAGTAGGACTCGTACTTGTTGTAGAGATCGCCGTTGCTCTTCGCGTGAGGCAGGGTGTCCGCCAGCAGGGAGGGCATGCGGTTCTGGGTGATAACGAAATGGTCGCCACACTTGAGGTCCGGGTTCAGGCCGCCGACGCCACCGGGGCAATTGAAGGCCACATAGTTCCAGGAGGACTGGCGCACTTCGGCGTCGGTAGTCGAGCCGGTAAAGGTCAGCGCAAGTGCATCGGTGGGATCCCAGTCCAGGGTCAGGCGGGCTACCACTTCCTCCTCGCCCGGCGCATCGCGGTTATCCGCGGGCGAGATGTCCGGAATCACCGTATCGGTGGCGACATCATAGGCGTTGTAGGGCTGCTGCTTTGACTTGTTCTCGAACCAGCCGCCATCCTGGTCGGTGTAGCGGGCGGCGAAGCGGGCGCCGACAGTGTCGGTCAGCGGTCCGGATACGAAGCCTTCGTAGCGCATCTGCTCGGATTCGAACTCATAGCCAACCTTGCCTTCCGCCTCGAACTCGCTGGTCGGCTTGCGGGTGGTCAGGGAAACTACGCCCGCGGTGGCGTTCTTGCCGAAAAACAGTGACTGCGGCCCCTTGAGCAGCTCGATCTGGGCCATGTCGAACATGCCCTCATTGAGCACCCGGCCCTGGCCGTAGTAGACGCCGTCGACAATCACCGCCACCGACTGCTCGATACCGATACTGGTGGAGCTGGAGCCGATACCGCGCATGGTCATCTGTGCGCCGGAGCCGTTGGAAGAACGCCCGACGAAGAATTGCGGGGTCAGCGCGGCGATTTTCTCCAGGCTGGTGACATCGAATTTTTCAATCCGGTCCTGGGAGATCGCGTTCACCGTCACCGGTGAATCCTGCATGCTTTCCTCGCGTTTGCGCGCGGTCACCATGACTTCCTCGAGACCGCCGGCGGGGGCGGATGCCGACTCCTGGGCCAGGGCGTCAGACGCCAGGGGGGAGAACACCACAGCACTACCGAGGGCCGCGAGGGACAGATACAAAGGCTTTAATTTGGACATGACTGGATACTCTTGCTGATTATTATTTAGAGCCGCTCCGGGGGGCGGCCCCTGACGTATTTGCCGCAGACTACCACCTCATTATCAAATAAACAAGCACACCTGTTTGTTAATTATTTGGCAGGAAAAGCCGCCGCTGTCCTCTACCAACCGGGCCGCGCGAGCACACCAACCCCCGCCGCAACTATTTACATACATTCTAGACTGTTTTTATTGACCTTGCCCGCAACTGCTGCTTATATTCGTGCTGTATTCCATGAGACCGGCGCATGTTGCCGGCATTACGCCCATGTCCACGCCCCGCCACGCCCATGCTCCGCCCGGACTCCTCAAGGTCCTGATGGAATTGCGTGCAGTACCGGAATGCTACATTGGCTTTTCCTCCCTGCCCTTTGCCCGCTGTATGCCCAGGGGCGACGGCCACCCGGTGCTGGTGCTGCCCGGCTTCATGGCGGACAAGGCCTCTACCCTCCACCTGCGCTGGCTGGTCGCCATGCTCGGCTACAAGGTCTACGACTGGAAACAGGGGGTTAACGTCGGCCCGGTGGGCCACATGGAAAAAGTCATCATCCGCCGCATCGATGAAATTACCCAGCGCAACGGCCGCAAACCCACCCTGCTGGGCTGGAGCCTCGGCGGGGTATACGCCCGGGTCCTCGCCCACGAAGTGCCCGACAAACTGCGCTCGGTCATCACCATGGGTTCGCCGGTGCGTTTCCCCCACCGCTCGACCGCGGACCGCCTGTACCAACGCATGAGCGGACAACTCGAACACCCGGAATTCCTGCAGACCATCGCCAGCCCCCCGGCCGTACCAGCCACTGCCATCTATTCCCGTCTCGACGGCATCGTCAACTGGCAGGCCTGCCTGACCGACGAATCAGCGCAGGCGGAAAATATCCGCGTCTACGGCAGCCACCTGGGACTGGGCTACAACCCCAATGTGTTTTTTATCGTCGCCGACCGCCTCGCCCAGCCCGAGGGCGAGTGGCGCCGCTTCAGCTACAGCGGCGCCTACTGGCGCACTCTCTCACGTAAATTCGGCTTCGCCTGAACCTTACACCCCCGGTAAATTTTCCGCGCGGACCCGGACAGGTATGGCAGCAGATCGGGTTTCCCCGGGATTCAAGGTTGTAATCCTCTGGCAGAGGCACTAGGGTGAAGACTCACCGCCGGTTAAACTGCACGGAGAACGCGATTTCATGCAGGCGAGTTGGTCGAGGCTGCTCGACGAAACCCTGACATTACGCCACCTACTTCACCGCCTGCCGGAGCTTACCTGGCAGGAGCACAATACCGCTGAGCTTATCCGCAACGCACTCGACCGACTGCACATCCCCTGGCGCGCCTGCGCCCGCCACGGCACGCTGGCCACGCTGGCCCCCACTGCCGGCGGCGACCACATCGCCCTGCGCGCGGATATCGACGCCCTGCCCATTACCGAGGCCACCGGGCTGGACTACCAGTCCGAAAACCGCGGCTGCATGCACGCCTGTGGCCACGATGGCCACACCGCCGTGCTCTGGGGGGCGGCAGCATTACTGAAGCGCCGGGAAGCAGAACTGCCCGGCCCGGTCACCCTGCTGTTCCAGCCTGCGGAGGAAGGCGGGCACGGCGCCCGCGAAATGATCGCGGAGGGCGCATTGGACGGCATCGACCGCATTTTTGGCTGGCACAACTGGCCGGCGATTCCCCTCGGTAAGGCCGCCTGTCCGGATGGACCGGTCATGTCCGGCAACGGCACCTTCGAGATTACCCTGACCGGCAAGGGCGGCCACGCCAGCCAGCCCGAACTGTGCCGCAACCCGGTCGTTGCCGTCGGCGCCATCGCGGTGAACCTGCAGCAGATCGTCGCCCAGCGACTGGCACCCCAGGACGCGGCCGTAGTGGCGGTCACCAGTATCGACGCCCCCAGCGGTTCGACCACCTTTCCCGATACGGCAAAGCTCGGCGGCAGCATCCGCCTGGGCCGCCCTGGCCTGCGCGAACCGATCAACGCGCTGATCCGGCAAATCAGCGAGAACATCGCGCACAGTTACGGTGTCGTGGCACAGGTGGAGATCGTTCCCCGCTACGAGGCCACGATAAACCACGCCTGCGCCGCCAGGGTATACCGCGAGGCGCTGGCCGGGGAAATGGGTGAGCACTGGAACATGGAAAACCTGCCGCTGCCAATCATGGCCTCGGAAGATTTCAGCTATTACCTCGACAACATTCCCGGCGCCTTCGCGCTGGTGGGCATGGCACAGGAAGAGCGTTTCGCGATTCCCTGCCACAGCCCGCGCTACCAGTTCAATGACGCGCTGATTGCGCCGATGGTGCGCACCTTCTGCCGACTGGCCGGCCTCGAGCCACAGGAGTGCGGGCCGCCCGGTTGAACATTCGCGGCGCAATCCGGTCAGCACCGTTGCGCCGATTACATACGCCGGTTCTGTTTTCCCGCGGAAAACACCGAGAATTCCGGCCTCATGCCCGCCTCGCAATATCGGGCCACAGATACACGCAACGTGTAAGGAGCAGTGAATGGACGTTTTCGAACAGTGGGAATCTGAAATCCGCGGCTACTGCCGCAGCTATCCAACGGTATTCGATTCCGCCTCCAACGCCACCATGGTGGACAGGCAGGGTCGGTCCTACATCGACTTTTTCGCCGGTGCCGGGGTTCTCAACTTCGGCCACAACAACCCGCAGATGAAAGCGGCCATCATCCGCTACATAGAGCGCGACGGTATAACCCACACCCTCGATATGGCGAGTACCGCGAAAGAAGAATTCCTGCAGGCCTTCGCCGATACCATCCTCAAACCGCGAAACATGCACTACAAAATGCAGTTCATGGGGCCCACCGGCACCAATGCGGTGGAAGCCGCGCTGAAACTGGCGCGGCGGGTCACCGGGCGCACCAACATCGCCGCCTTTACCCAGGGCTTCCACGGCATGACCCTGGGCTCGCTGGCCTGCACGGCAAACAAGGTCTTCCGCAACGCCGCCGGGGTGCCGCTGAACAACGTCACCCACGCCCACTACGAAGGTGCGGACACCAGGGCGTCACTGGCAGCCCTGCGCGCCGACTTCGAGAACCCCTCCAGTGGCATCGACCCGCCCGCCGCCTTCCTGGTGGAAACCATCCAGGCCGAGGGCGGTGTGCGCATCGCCAGCGCCGAATGGCTGAAGGGCGTGCAGGACCTCGCCCGGGACCTCGGCGCCCTGTTCATCATCGACGACATCCAGGTCGGCTGCGGCCGCACCGGCAGTTATTTCAGTTTCGACGGCATGGGACTGGAACCGGACATCGTCACCCTGGCCAAGGGGATCGGCGGCTTCGGCACACCGATGGCGATGAACCTGGTAAAACCCGAACACGATGCCCGCTGGCTGCCCGGGGAACACACCGGGACCTTCCGCGGCCAGAACCTCTCCTTTGTCGCCGGGCGCGAAGGCCTGCGCTATTTCGACAACGACGAACTCAACAGCCGGACCCGCGCCCGCGAGTCCAGGGTCGGCGAATTCCTTGCGAAAGTGGCTGCCGGCAAGGGTTTCAGCAGCCGCGGCAAGGGCCTTATCCACGGCCTGGACGTGGGCGACGGCGCCCTGTCGAAAGCCATCGCCCGCGAGTGCTTCGACAATGGCCTGATTGTCGGCCCCTGCGGGGTCAGCGGCGGCGTATTGAAGCTCATTCCCCCGCTCACCATCGGCGAGGCTGAACTGGCGCAGGGCCTGGAGATATTCTCCGCGGCCGTCAACGTATCCCTGGAGGCCGCAGCATGATTGAACGCGATGACATGACCTTCCCCTTCGCCGAGTACCAGCGGCGGATCGGTGAATTGCGCGAGCGCATGGCGAAGCGGCTGATGGACGCGGTGATCATCACCGACCCGGAAAACCTGATGTACCTGACCGACTACCAGACCACCGGTTACTCTTTCTTCCAGGCACTGGTGGTACCGCTGGAAGACGAACCCTTCATGATTACCCGCAAACTGGAGGAGTCCAATATCCACGCCCGCACCTGGGTGGAGCGCACCCGCCCCTACCCGGATACCGGCGACGCGGTACAGATGCTGGTGGAATCCCTGCGCGAGTTCGGCCTGTCCAACAAGGTGCTGGGCTACGAGCGGAACAGTTACTTCCTGCCCGCCTACCACCAGGACCAGATTCATACCACCTTTACCGACGGCCGCCTGATGGACTGCTTCGGCATTGTAGAGGAGGGGCGCGCCACCAAGTCTGCCGTCGAGATCGACATCATGCGCAAGTCCGCGCTTGCTGCAAAAGCGGGCATGCTGGCGGGCCTGGATGCAGTTCAGCCCGGCGTCACCGAGAATGAAATCGGCGCCGCCATTTGCGAGGCCATGTTCAAGGCGGGCGGCGAGGTCCCCGCAGTAATGCCCTACGTGACTTCCGGCCCGCGTACCCTGATCGGCCACGCCACCTGGGAGGGGCGCACGGTACAGCCCGGCGAGCATGTCTTCCTGGAGGTCGGCGGCTGCTACCGGCGCTACCACACCGCGCTGATGCGCACGGCGATCTGCGGCGAGATGAACGAGGCCATGGGCCGTGCCCAGGAGACCATGAAACACGCCCTGCTGCGGGTGCGCGAGGAACTGCGGCCGGGCCTCACGGTATCCGACGTGGACAACCTGGTGCGAACCATCATCACCGACAACGACGTCGGCGCACGCCTGATTACCCGCTCCGGCTACTCCATCGGTATCGCCTTCCCGCCGAGCTGGGACGAGGGCTACATCATCAGCCTGAAGCAGGGCGACAGCCGGGTATTGCAACCGGGCAATACCTTCCACGTGATCCCCTGGATGTGGGCGGTGGAAGGCGACAAGACCTGCGGCATCTCCGATACCTTTTACATCACCGAAAGCGGCTGCGGCTCCTTCTTTGCGGATGTGGACCAGGACTTTGTGGTCAAAAACGACAGCGGCGCGACCACCCGGCCCGGACTGGTCTCGGTTGGCGGTTCCGACAAGGAAGGTAAAAAGCCGGGCAAAAACAAACTGGAACAACAGGAGGCCTGAACCGTGTTACAGGCAATAAACCCGAGCACAGGACAGCCGCTGGAGGCATTCCCGTCGATCAGCACAGATGAACTGGCAACGCGCGTGGAAGCGGCTGCAGAAGCCTTCAGGGACTGGCGCAAACAGGGATTCGCGCAGCGCGCCGCGGTGCTCGAGGCGGTGGCGGCGCGCATGGACAAGGACGAGGAACGCCTCGCCCTGCTGATGACCGATGAAATGGGCAAACCGATAAAGGAAGCCCGCGCCGAAGTGCAGAAAGCCGCCTGGTGCGCCCGCCATTACGCGGAGCACGCCGAGCAGTACCTCGCGCCTATCGACCTCCCCTCCGATGCCACCCACAGCTACGTGCAGCACCTGCCGCTGGGGCCGGTGCTCGGCATCCTGCCCTGGAACGCGCCCTTCTGGCTGGCCTTCCGCTTCTGCGCCCCGGCGCTGATGGCGGGCAACACCTGCCTGATGAAACACGATCCCCACGTACCCGCCTGCGCCGCGGCCATCGCCGGGTTATTCATCGAAGCCGGGGCGCCGGCAAATATCTTCCAGAACCTGCCGCTGGAAAACCCCGACGTGGAGGCGGCCATTCGCCACCCGAAGGTGCGCGCGGTGTCATTCACCGGTTCCAGCGCAGCCGGCGCCAGGGTGGCGGCCATTGCGGCCGCGGAAATCAAGCCCGTGGTACTCGAACTGGGCGGTTCGGACCCCGCCATCGTGCTGGCGGATGCAAACCTGGACGAGGCGGCGGACACCCTGGTGCTCTCGCGCACTATCAACGCCGGCCAGTCCTGTATCGCCGCCAAGCGAATCATCGTCGAAGCGCCCGTCTACGAAAGCATGGTAGAAAAACTTGGCGAACGCCTGGCGGCACTTACGGTAGGCAACCCCCGCGACGAGCAGAACCAGGTCGGCCCCATCGCGCGCCCCGACCTGCGCGACAACCTCGCCCGGCAGGTGGAAAGGACCATCGCCTCCGGTGCCCGCTGCCTGATGGGTGGCGAAGCGCTCTCTGGCGATGGCTACTACTATCCCGTAACCCTGCTGGCGGATGTAGACACCAGCATGGCTGCCGCCTGCGAGGAAACCTTTGGACCCGTAGCTGTCGTGATGAAAGCGGCCAGCCTGGACGCAGCGCTGGCCATTGCCAACGACACCGAGTACGGCCTGGCCGCCGCACTGTGGTGCGCGCCGGAGCGGGCAGAGTCACTGGCGAGCGAGGTCGCCCGGGAAATCGAGGCGGGTCAGGTGGCAGTGAATGGCATCGTCAAGACCGATCCCCGCTTGCCCAGCGGCGGGATCAAGCGCTCTGGCCTTGGTCGCGAACTCGGCCCTCACGGGATACTGGAATTCGTCAATGCCCAGCAGGTGTGGGTAGGACCGAAAACCTGAGCCAGCTGCGGTGGCAATAATCGCAGCAGTTCGTTAGAGCTAAAGCTACGCGGAAAACAACTTAAAAAGCCGGTGCCGACATGGCTGTCGGCACCGGAATATCCCGCATCAGGATACTTTGTCGAGCACCTTGGGCAGTGCATCGACGTACATCTGCACGTCTTCCAGCTTGCCCATGCTCACCCGCGACCAGTTGGTGTAGTCGCGGTAGATGCCGCGAATATGCACCTTGTGTTCGGCCATCGCGGCACGAAAATCCTCCGCGTTGATGTCGCCCAGGTCGACAAACATGAAGTTGGTCTGTGACGGCAGTGCGGTCAGGCCGTTGGCCTTCACCGCGTCGGCCACCATTTCGCGCGCCTCGCGCACCTTGCCGCGGGACATGTCCATGAAGGCCGTGTCCTCGTAGCTGGCGATCGCCGCCGCCAGGCCCGCCTGGTTCAGGCCGTACCAGCCCATGCTGTAGACGCTCATCGCCTCGATCAGTTGCGGCGGCGCGATCAGGTAACCCACCCGCAGGCCGGCCATGCCGTAGATCTTGGAGAAGGTGCGGGCGACGATCACGTTGTGCCCTTCCTTGACCAGCGAAACCATGCTGTTGGCTTCCGGCATGTCGGTCAGCTCGTTGTAGGCCTCGTCCGCCAGCACGATGGCTTTCTTCGAGGCCTTGAGGCAGAAGTCGCGCATCTTCACCGGGTCCACCAGCAGCCCCGTGGGGTTGTTGGGGTTGGTGATCTGGACCATCGAAATGGAGTCGTCGATGGCGGCGTACAT